>JANXYR010000063.1 GCA_025355965.1 Geobacteraceae bacterium | reverse complement strand
CCGGATTGTTTCTGCGCGGTTACTATTTTGACAAACCCCATTCCGAGAAAAGGAATGAGGCTTGTTACGATTGTATTCTAAAAAGTTGCTTTTATCTTGTAAAGTGTTGAATATTTATCATTATGTTTGAGCCGCCGAGGTACCTTCTACAACAATTTTCATCAGATCCCGCAACTGATTAAAGTTATACGGCTTGTTGATTAAGCCAGCTATCTTGCCATCGGGGATTCGTGAAGTAACATAAACTTCGCCAAAACCACTGGAGATAATGATCGGCAGTTCAGGTTTGAGCTTCTTCAACTCGCTGATCAGTGCATAACCATCCATAATCGGCATGCCTAAGTCCGTTACAACCAGAGTGATGCCTGTTGCATTCTGCTGATAAAGTTCCAAGCCTTCTTTGCCGTTGTATGCCTTGATTACCGTGAAACCCAGTTCCTTAAGCATTACTTCAGCAATACATATGACCTGTTCCTCGTCCTCTACCAGTAAAATAGTGCCGTTTCCCCTCCAAGGAGCTAGTGGGCTTGCGGGTTGTTGCGGTTGTCCCTCTGCTGACTTGGTCATCTGAATTGGCAGGTAGACTTTGAATGTCGTCCCTTTGGCTGGTTGGCTGAAGAGTTGTAACGCTCCGTTATGAGATTTGATGATGCCAAGTACGGCTGACATCCCCAAGCCTCGTCCCGTGAACTTGGTCGTATAGAACGGTTCAAAGATGCGCTGTTGGGTTTCGACATCCATGCCGCAACCGTTGTCTGTGACTTCCAGACAGGCATAAGTACCTGGGGGGATGATGGTGCCAAGATGGCCTTTTTCCGACTGATCGACCCTGACAGTCCTTTTGGCAAGAGAAACTCTGACTTCACCCTGAGACTCACCGATGGCTTCCGCTGCGTTGATGATGAGGTTCATCGTGACCTGCCGTATCTGGCTGGCATCGGCTATGATGGGCGCAATATCGGATGCGAGATCACAGGTGATCTTCACATTCTTGCCAATGGTGGATTTAGTCATGTTGACCATTTCATCCACCAGACCTTCAAGGTGTATCTGGGATTTTGTGATATTGGCTTTCCCGGCATATGCCAACATCTGTTGGCAGAGTGCGGCGGCACGTTCAGCGGCAGTTTCTATCTGCGGAATGTTATCCATGGCTGTTATCGGTCTAAGTTTTGCCAGAGAGCAGCGACCAATAATAATCGCAAGCAGGTTATTGAAATCATGGGCGATGCCTCCGGCCAATACGCCGAGACTTTCCATTTTCTGGGCCTGAAGCAGTTGGCGCTCAAGAGCTAGCCGGTCTTCTTCAGACTGTATGCGTTCGGTGAGATCGTCAAACATGACGAAGACCTTGTCTGCCACCGGTATGCCAAAAATGAGTGTCGTTTTGACCGTGCCATCTTTACAGGTGACCAAATACTCCCGGCGTTCGATTTCGCTCTTTTCAACAATTGCTTTTTCGACAAGGCCCATGTATTGGGTAATGACTTCTGCGCGGTATTTTTCATCAGGGTAGGCTTGTACCCACCATCGCTCCATATTCGGAATGTCATCCAGAAAATATCCGAATGTTTCAATAGCTCGGCGGTTAATACGTTCAATGGTACCGTCCATACTGACTATGGCCATTGAAATAGGACTTAGATCGATAATTTGTGCAAGTAAGTCTTCACTTTCGTCAAGTGCCAGTTCTCCTTTTTTTCTCATGGCTATATCACATACGGCAGAGGCGTACTCCGACAACAGGTGTACATCTTGCTCGGTATAATCTTCCGCTTTGTTACCGACGCCTATAATGGCATCAATCTGCCCTTCCCGGATGATCGGGATTACAAGTTCCCGGATAACCGGTGAGTGCCCTTCTGGAAGACCTTTTTTGTGGGAAAGTGCTTCGTAGTCGTTATGAATGATCGGCTTGCGTTCCCGCACACAGTCAACCCAGACTCCCGCAATATCAAGCGAGTAGTGTTGCCCTTTCCCCTCGGCAGTACACATGTTTTTCAGAGTGTTGGATGACCATGCTTGTAATGAGAGCGTTTTTTGGTCGTAATCCATGAAGTGGAAAAAACTTATACAACTACCTGTCAGTGCTTCTGCTTCATCAAGTGCCGCCTGAAGCAATCCGTCAAGGCCTGTTTGGACAGCGACTTTATTTAAGCGTATGCGGGCGTTAAGTAGGGTATTCGTTTGTTTTTTCTCTGTGATATCACGAGTTATACCGAGAAGGGCTGTGATCTCTCCATGTTCATTGCGAAATGGGACTGCGTTGGTTTCCAGCCAGACATGTCGGCCTTTTAGGCCGATTGTTTCAAACTCAAGTGTTCCATGGATTCCCTGAAAGACCTGTTTTGTAAGAGCCATAAAGGCATTCCTGTACGGCTCAGTGATCAATGGGCAGACACATTGTCCCTTTACTTGTTCAAAGGAGTCGGCATCTATCATCTCCAGTCCTGCCCGGTTCATCATTAGCAAATTACCGTCGATATCAAGCATTTTGATGCACTCCGGTTCCGAGTCGATGATTGTTTTCAAAAACCGTTCACTATTCTCCAATGCTTGTTCTCTGAGGAGAAGTTCCGTCTCGTGCCGCTTTCGGTCAGTTATGTCCTGTATGGTTCCCATTAACGACAGTATGTTGCCGTTACTGTCAAACTCGGCTGTACCCCGCCCGTTTACCCATCTTATTACACCATCATTTCTACGAATTATCCGGTATTCCATTGAAAAAGGTTTTTGATTGGATATGACCTCTTCTCTCAGGTATCTATCCATCAAGTTTCTGTCATCTGGATGCACAATATCCAGCCACCCTTCTATGTTACGGACATAATCATCATCAATACCGAAGATAGCATCAAGTACTTCGGATGTTTCCCACCTGTCAGCAATGAAATCAGCATGATAAGAGCCTATGGATGCTGAACGCTGTGACTCTTTGAAGAAGTATTCGCTCCGTTTAAGGGCCTCTCCAGACAGTTTCCGCTCGGTGATGTCCCGTGAGACAGCAAGTAAGTTTTCAATTGTATTGTCAGCACCCATCATAGGGCTAACGACAACTTCCCACCATTTGGGTGTACCCTTTACCGTTGGACAATAGCCATGAAAGACAGCAACTTCTCCGCTTGCGGCTGTTGTAACAGCCTGCTGTGCACCCTCTTTATCCTCTTTCCAGAAATCAGCCCATGACAGGCCCAGATAAGGTTTTAAGTCCTCTATTTCAAGTAATTTTTGGCCACCTTCACTTAGTGACAACAGATGACCTTCAATATCGAGAACCTTGATGCAGTCGTTACTGCTCGCTATTATACTTCGAATGAACTCTTCACTCTTTTGCAGTGTCTGCAAAGCCTCTCGCTGCCTTTTAGCCTGTAACCCCTGCTCTGCCAGCATCTGGGCGATTTTGGCAATAAATGCCAGATTCTTATGTAGCTGTTCCTCAGAGAAAATCAGTACTTTACGCATCGCCTCCAGATACTCGTCTTCATCAAATCCGTACTGGCGGGCCTGTTCTTTGAAGTATGACTCGTCAGGTGGCTCTGTAAAAAGCTGGCCGGTGAATACATTGCCGAGGTGTTTTCCTTCAATCACAATTGGAGTTGCGGTATCTACAAGCCCCATCGGGCAGCGGTAGATGATATGTGACATATTTTTAGCCAGGTCGGATTCAATTTGCAGATTACTTTCAATACACTTCTTTTCAGTATCGGGATTCACACGGTGGAATTTTGTGCAGATGTCCTGCCATGCAGTTTTGGTAAGTATATTACCTTCAATGTCTATAATACCAGTTGGCATACGACGGACGTCGTCCAGGGAATCCAACAGTTCCTGAAATTTGGAAACATCCAGAAGGTCTTTGAGTGTGTAGTTCATTGAGTTTCCTCAAAACTATAAAATGTTTTCATATAATTATTTGTACTGCGAAGTGAATGTGAGCACTCTACAGCATTTATATATTTTTTCAATCACTTGAAAACAATTTGAGCTTTACACAAACCAAATTAATTTACAGATTGGTCACATCAGCATTAGAAGCTCAGGAAGGTTCTGCTGAAAAAACTGGTGAGACATATAAAGGCAAAGCATAGAATACATTTGTCAGATATATAGCTTCATTATCAAAGAGGGGTCATTAGATTAATGACCCCTTTAGTTTAACTTCAAGTACGATCGTGCTTGCAAAGTGCTACAGTACCTAATAAAAGGTGCAATCTCGAGAATATTTGCTGTTTCTATTGATGAAATCAACCTTGCATGATACCCTCCGGCTACAAAAAACTAATTTCAATACTCTCAATAAAAAATGAATCAACTAGTTGTAGAAAAGAAATAATAATTTTGGAGGGGAACATTATGTCGCAGAATGCACTCAAATTCGAAGAATTCCTTAAAGCAAATAACATGGTACTTGAAAAAATTGTCAATGAAGATCTGACGACTTTCCTTATCAGGGAAAACATTGAAAATGTTGGGAATACAACTATCGGAGTTTTGTTTAACAGTCACGACGAATTGGTCAATATCGTGGCGTATCAGTTTCTGAAAATCAATAAACCTGAAAAAAAGCAACAGGTCATGGAGCTGATCAATACTCTTAACGTCGAATATACATTTTGTAAATTTGTTGAAAAAGATGATTTCGTAACACTCCACATATCATTGCCAATCAAGAATAACTTCAGTACTGAACTACTCTCGGATCTGATTGCAACGTTAATCAAAAGCTTGCAGAAAGATTACCCCAGGTTCATGGCTATATTGGGTACGTAATTAGGCCATTTATGGAAACCCTGTGAATATAAGGACTCATTGCTTTTAGAGTCTGGTTATACGACCAACACATTGACAGTATCAAGGAGAATGGTTACTATATTCAAGCAATTGAATATAGTCTACCTGGGGAAGAAATAAATGCCTATTTACGAGTACTTATGCACTAACTGTGGTAGCCACTTTGAAAAACTTCAAAAATCCTGCGTGGCCAGTGCGTTGGAGTGCCCAACATGTGGCTCAACAGAAGTAAATAAAGAATTTTCAAAGTTTTCATCGCCAGGGAGTCCATCATCGACAGCTGGATGCTTCAGTGGTGGCTGAAGCATGTAATGACGCCAGTTTGGCGTTATACAGAAAGTAAATTGTTCCGCCTCAGTCGGAACTGGGCTTTCAGGCCACTTGATCTAACAAGATTGGCAACGTTAGGCCCATCACTATAAATTTTTATCTTATTCCTACGTTCAGTTCTCCGAGAAGATCAGACATGTTCTTCACATCCTGTATCTCCAGAAATTCCCTGTAGCCATCAATACCGTCGGGGTCAAGCCCACGATAGTAGCGGGGCCTGTCAGTTTTCAATCCTGCCAGGGCTTTCCCGGTGGCATAATCCGGCTCACTAAATTTATCTGCCCTGTACTTCAGGTCAAGTACCAAACTGAACCCCAGCTGGAACAATCTTTTCAGATATTCGCCGGTAATGATTTCTACTCCTTTTGTTTCATCCCCTTCGCTCAGATACTCCAGGGCAATGTTCAGATATCCATAAACCCTCTCCACTACCGACCTCATCTGCTCCATGTCAGCAAGATGAGCTTCATCGGCCACCAGTGCGGTATTAATCAGATAATTCAGCTCCATGCGAAACAGTTCCGAGTCCGCCCGAAGAATAATCCTCTCCAGAAACGTCTTCCCGGTCAAAAACGTCTCGGGGAGAGTGGTTGGTTCAACCGCTTGCAAGAGCTCTTTATTACGACCAGGTATAAACGTTGCCGGGTTGATGCGGGAATAGATCTCAAGCGCCTCGTCATGAGGAGGAAAACCCAGATCGGCAAGGCGTCCCGATTTCAAGTGATAGCATTCCTCCTCTGATTCAATGTCAATTTCGCCGCTGACACTTTCCATGAGCGCCGCGTACAGCGGATTATCCAGGCGGCAGACCAGTTCCAGGAAGAGACCGATTGTCTCAGCATGTTTGGGATTCTTGAATTTTATCAGGAAGACATCGTCAAAGGTATGGTCCCAATCGGTCTGACGTTCTTCATCGGTGTTGATATCGCCAATGCCCCCAGCGACAGCAAGCTCCCTCCCCAGAAAAAGGGAGAGAAGATTGAAATCCAGGTGCGGGAGTAATTCCAGGAAATGTTCCTCACTCCCTTTCAGAATATACCCCAGATATTCTACCGCCTTATCTTCAAAAAACGACCAGCCTCTCCAGAGTTCCATATCCAGGATAAAAACGCACTGTTCCGGACTTGCCAACCCCAGCAATTCCATGGAGTCAGGAGCGCCGATTTCTTTAAATAGCCAATATAACTCATGAGGTTGCATGGCCCGAGCCAGTTTTTTACCGTCCGGGTCTCCAAGAATCAGGGCAAGCTTCTCCTTGGGGAGCACCCCATCAAGATAGATGCGTTTGTCGCCAAAAGAAAGTTTACGGAACTCTTCCTCTCCAATTCTTACACTCTTTGTAGCTGCCGTTCCTGTACCTCTTTCAGTCATGCAATTTTCCACTACGAACTCTCCTTATTAAACATAATCCGGTGATCACTTGTTATAATAGCATCTTTTTTAAAAATCCCGTCAGAAACAGCATAAAAACGCCAAGATCAGTTTTTAGAATATTTTTCTTGATTTTTAGTTGCCGGTCTATAGTTCACTTGGCATTATAGATTATTGAAGGCTTAAAACCAGACGCACTGTTAATGTTATAGGGAGCATGCCATGACCCGCTACGTAATCGGAGACATACATGGTGGAGCAAAGACCTTCCGGGCACTGCTTGATAAAATAAACCTGAGACTCGAAGATCGGCTTTATCTTTTAGGCGACTATGTCGACCGTGGTCCGAACAGCAAAGGCGTGCTGGACATCATTCTGCAACTGCTGGAATCAGGTCACGATGTACTACCAATTCGTGGTAACCATGATGAAATGCTGCTGCACAGTGCTATCGGAAGAGACAACGAATATTCACAATACTGGATGGAAGGCTGGGGTGAATATGCACTGAAAAGTTTTGGGGTATCACTTCCAGCAGACGTGCCTTTCCGCTATATAACTCTCATCGAATCCATGCCATATATACGATACGACAATCAGTTCGTTTTTGTACATGCAGGACTAGATTTTAAGACATCTGATCCGTTAACCAATAGCAGCATTGAGACAATGCTTTGGGAGAGAATGGGCACAGCTGACATCACCAGGCTAGGCGGCAGAAAACTTGTCACTGGTCACACGATCACCGCTCTTCCGCTGATTAAAGAATCCATAACACAAAACCATATTTTGCTTGATAATGGCGCATTTACCAATCAACAACCTCACTTCGGCAACCTGATTGCGTTGAATCTGGATAATAGTGATTTGATAATTCAACCATGGTGTGATGAGTGATAATTTCAGAAAGGATCAGTTGACCCATGGACCGCTCGTCACGTAACCGACTTACCGAAAAAGACCTCCACAAATTTTGCGGAGACACCCTGTTTGACGCCATTGCCCGTGCGGTCTGCCATGCCGGCTGCCTGCCACGCAAAGAGTTGTATGAAGCGTGGGAGGTTGCCCGCCGGGTGCGCCGCCGCTTCAGAGGGGGACGAATAGTCGATCTGGCATGTGGACATGGGCTGCTGGCTCAGATTCTGCTGCTACTGGATGACAGTTCCCCCGTGGCTATTGCTGTAGATCGGCATATTCCCAAGAGTGCTACAACACTTACAGAATCATTAAATGCCGTTTGGCCACGCTTGAGGAACCGTATCCATTTTATGGAGACTGATATTAATGACGTGGTGTTGCATCATAATGATCTGGTCGTCTCTGCTCATGCCTGCGGTGGACTCACTGATTTGATTTTAGGCAAGGCGGTTGAGAGCGGGGCTATTGTTGTTGTATTGCCCTGTTGTCATAATATCAAGGATGCCGACCTCGGCGGCCTTGATGGTTGGATGGACGGTCCACTGGCAATGGATGCCGCCAGGGTATCACGGTTGCGCTCTCAGGAGTACAGAGTGTTTACCCAATTGATCCCTAAGGATATTACGCCTAAAAACAGGCTGTTGATGGCTGAACCGGAATTGATCGGGAAATAGTATTATGGAGCAGACTATTGGAAATCTGATAGAGCGATTTGACCTGATTCAGCACCTTGAAGGTGGCTGGTAATGAAGGCCGATGTCTATTCGATAACATACCGGATACCTTTGACCGATGCTCAACAGGCCAAGCTTGACAGAAAATGGCCAGACGGGGACCCGTTCATCTCCTATGAGAAGATCGATTCCCTACTGGAGCCACTTCCAGTCGAAGATATTTACTGGTCACACCATACTGGACAGTATCTGTATTTTACCGTTCGCGGAGATGATATGGAAGGCACAGTTGCCGAGGTAATCGAAAGACTTGAAATAAAGTTAGGTAAGGTGTGATTGCTGTTTTGCTAAGTTGGATGCTGTGATGGTTTTATGTAAATCAAATCCTTCACGCCTCAAAAAACACTTTAATGGCCGCTATGGCACGATCAATCCCCGCTGCATCCACATCCAGATGAGTCACAAAACGCAGGCGATACAAGCCAGTGGCCAAAATGCCATTCGTCTTCAGGTAATGTAACAACTCTGCCGAGCGCGCTTTGGCTGATCCCACCAGATCAACAAACAGGATATTGGTATGCGGCGTTTCCACCTCCAGACCGGGCAGCCATGCCAAACCCTCTGACAAACGCAGTGCCAAAGCGTGATCCTGAGACAGTCGGTCCACATGATAATCCAGTGCGTAGGTCCCTGCAGCTGCCAATACACCGGCCTGACGCATACCACCGCCTGCCATTTTCCGAATGCGATGTGCAGAAGCAATAAACTCGCGACTACCACACAACACTGATCCCACAGGAGCACCAAGCCCTTTACTCAGGCAAACTGAAATACTGTCAAAACAGCTGGCAATACGCCGTGCTTCTTTACGGACATCTGCACCAGTTACAGAGGCCTGCGCCGTTGCGGCATTGAACAGTCGGGCAC
Source organism: Geobacteraceae bacterium (assembly GCA_025355965.1). Classification (GTDB taxonomy): domain Bacteria; phylum Desulfobacterota; class Desulfuromonadia; order Geobacterales; family Pseudopelobacteraceae; genus JACRCG01. The sequence continues at coordinate 26,498 of JANXYR010000063.1, read as the reverse complement.
CATCAAGATGCGTTGCCAATCCTTTGCTCTTAGCCAATTGCGTCGCCTTCTGCAAGTATTCAAAAGGCAGTAGTTTCCCTCCCAGCGTGTTTTCCAGCGCCAGCAGTCTGGTACGGGCAAAGTGGGCATCATCCGGTTTAATGGCCGCTTCAATATCTTCCAGACTCAGGGTCCCGTCCGCTTGGTGCTGTAGCGGTTGTGGCTGCACACTGCCAAACACCGCCGCCCCTCCCCCTTCCCAGCGGTAACAGTGGGCAAACTGCCCCACTATGTATTCGTCACCCCGTTGGCAGTGGCTCAGTATTGCGCACAGGTTACCCTGCGTGCCTGTGGGCACAAACAACGCAGCTTCAAACCCAAGCAGTGAGAATATTTTCTCCTGCAAGGTGTTAACGCTCGGATCATCACCAAACACGTCGTCACCCAGTGGTGCAGCCGTCATAGCATTACGCATGTCAACAGTGGGTTGCGTTACGGTATCGCTACGCAAATCAACTATGGGTGTCATTGTAAACTCCTCTAAACAGATAAACTGTAATTTTCGTTATCGGCCAGTTCACAAGCAATGAAACAGTTGATCCACCCAATACGTTCAAAGGTTCATCACGGTAGTTTCTTGCTTTTGATGTTTTCATCTGTTTAGATGATGCCATTGTTAGACCGGCCTCTTTCCACGCAGCATCTGCGTAAGCATGCTGTCTAGAGATGACGCAAAGCGTTGCCGGTCGGTGAGGCTGAACTGACCTGGGCCACCCTGGGCAAATCCTTCTGAACGAAGTTCCATCATCAGGTCGCGCATGGAAAGCCGCTCTCCAACATTCTCCTCGGTATAAAGTTCACCGCGAGGGTCCAAGGCAACGCCACCATTGGAAACAACTCTGGCTGCCAGGGGAATATCGGCGGTGATCACCATGTCTTCCGGCGCGGCATGTTCGGCGATATAGTCATCGGCAACATCAAAACCGTCAGCGACAACAATGGACTCAATCAGTTCGGAGTTGTGTTTGCTCAGACTCTTGTTTGCAACTAGCAGGACGGGCAGGCTGAGTCTTTCGGAGGCGCGAAAAATGATCTCTTTGATCACTCGCGGGCAGGCATCGGCATCAATCCATATTTTCAAGCGGCAACCTCACTGTTAATCTGATTAATCAAAGTAGTACCCGGTTTAAACTAAAAAAATAACCTGAGTACACAAATGGCAAAGAGTCAAACCTGATATTCATATAAACAGCACCTCCAAAAGTTGCGAGGAGAAAAACTTCCAGATATGCTATTAAAAAGGCCAATTATTATAGTTCAGGAGATGCCGCATGAAACTGTACTCTGGAATCGATCTGCATTCAAGTGTTGAGCTTATTATGGCATAGTACGCGACAATTTATGTTGTGCTTGTGTTTGACTCCAGTGCTGGATAATAATGGTTTCAAGATGTAGTATGTTTTGAGTAATTCATGAAGAGCTATGTTCCATAAATACTTATTTAAAAGAGATTTATCCCTGCGGCAATACCAAGCAGCTGTTATCAACCGAATAGGCACTTACGCCTGATTTTCAATAAGGGAGTCGTGACAACATGATTGAAGACACCTTGCGCCCCTGCACTGAATCTGATGCCAATCCAGAGGCCCTTTTTGAACTGGCCCAGATGCGTATGCCATACGGAGCTCATAAAGGTAAGCTACTAATCGATCTGCCGGAACACTATGTCGTCTGGATGGCGGGTGAAGGCTTCCCGGCGGGAAAACTCGGTGAAATGTTGCAGACGGTTTATGATATTAAAGTCAACAGCCTTGAATACCTGTTTGAACCACTCCGGCAAGGTAGTCGATCAAGATAATCAGAACTGCCCACCGACCTTCGGCATCAGGAGGATATGTGAAACTTTTCGGTCTGGCATCAGAGTGACGGCCTTGATACGCATTCTGATATTATCTGCAGCAGGTTATCTTGTATTACTCACAGCCATTGCCTTGTTTCAACGCAAGTTACTTTACTATCCTTCCCACCACAGCAACAATAATGGCCTATCCCCATGGGAGCTTGATGGGAATCTGATTGGCTATGTTCGTGAAGTAACCGCCCCCAGAGCCGTCTGGCTACTTCTTCACGGAAATGGGGGGCAGGCAAGCGACCGGGTCTATGCCCTCCCGTCATTCTCCATTCATGATTCAGTGTTTATTCTTGAATACCCTGGATACGGATCACGGCCAGGTTTTCCGTCATTGGACTCTATCAATCAGACCGCAACACACGCCTATGAGGTACTCAGGTCGAAGTTCCCCCAATTACCCGTTTGTGTCGCCGGAGAGTCTATAGGAAGTGGCCCAGCGTCATCTTTGGCTATGAATCCGCATCCACCGGACAAGATTGTTCTGATACCCCCCTTTGATAAACTTTCCAACGTTGCAACAGCTCACTTCCCATTTTTGCCAGTAAAGCTGCTGCTGCGAGACAACTGGGACAATATTGCATCACTGAGAGGTTACAATGGTCCGCTGGAAATAATTGGAGCACGAGCAGACACCATCATCCCGATGCGACATGCTAAGGTTCTGGCAACCAGCAAACCTTCAGCTATTTTCCATGAGATTGAGGGAGGACATAATGACTGGGCAGATGGTGTGAAGGTTAAGATTCAATATAAAAACTAATAACTGGTGATCGTTTAATGTGACTGTTGTACAACTGCCCCCCGCCAATTTGCAGTGGCATCATATGGGTCAAAGCATCATAGGTTTTCAACCACATTTATCGCATCTCTTGGCAAAATCTGACTTCAACTCACAGCCGCAGACCGCACAGGCGTTAAACCATTCGGGATGCCCTGCTGCCGTGGCCCGGTTCTGTGCTTCAAAGCGTCTGATTTCAGCTTCCATTTCTTCGTTATACTGAACTTCAAACATACAATCTACCTCGTCCGGTTTTTCTCCCAATAGTCCCGTTCAAACGGCCAGAAATCCTTCATAAAGTCCACGAGACCAGACATTCGGGCCTTAAAGTCACTGATGAATGCCTCTTGCTCCGGAAATCGTCTCTTCTCCGCGATGCAGCAACACAACTCGCCACCAAGTTTACGAGAATTATCATACAGGGTAACTTCATCGGGGAAAGTTCTGATCCCCGCCATTGGAGAGCCAACTCCACCCACAGCATTCGCACCAAGGGTGTTCACAAATCGCCTCATGTAGGTAAGGACTTCATCGTCACCACCGCCGCCGGATGTTTCCACCAAAGCAGCATACTTACCCTCGAGGGCCATGCAGTGAATCAATCCATTGCATCGGTCGAACAGCGCTTTCATTTGGGCCGTAACACTAAAAATGTAGTTTGGACTGGCCAGTATGAAGCCGTCGCAGACAAGCATTTTTTCCTTGATGCTTTCGTAATCATCCTTGATGTTGCAGACGCCGGTTTTGTGGCAGACGTCGCAGGCGACGCAGGGCTGGACATTCAAGGTTTTTAGAGAGATGATTTCCGTTTCTGCTCCAGCTTCAGTTACACCACGCAGCACTTCTTCCAGCAGACGACCGGTGTTACCCTGCATCCCGCGAGGACTGGCAATTATGGCAAGTATCTTCATCAGGTAGCTCCTTTGATGTTATTGGGGCAGTGCCCCACTCTTTTTCAACAGCTTGGCCACAGCTTCTGCAAGCATTCGGTAGGCGGCAGCATTGGGCTGAATATGATCAGACTTGAGAGAACTCTTGCCCAAGATATGCGACAATGGCATACGCCCTACCCTACCCTACCCTACCCCCAACCGCCTACCCCTGATAAATACCAGACAATGATATCAACCTCAAAGTTTTAAGTATAGTTGCATACGTGGGACTGAAATGGTATTTAGATACACGGTTGGAAAGATTACCAAAGTATTATAACTCAGCTTTCACTAAACAGGCTGGATTTAGTTTAATTTGAGAGGAGAGAACAATATCATGAATTGCAGTATCGAACAGTTTGAAGACGTTGTAGCCAAGTTCAAATATTTTGCCGAGTCGGTGAATATTGAGCTTTCATCTGAGGCTGAGGGTCTGAGACAGGAACTGGTTGTGATCTGCGCCGAACTTCTGATGACTGTCCGGGAAGAAATTCAGGCAGGAGCTGATTCTGTAGTTTGAGAACATTTTCCCATCTGACGTCAGTAGCCAGAGTAACATACGAATAGGAGAGAAACCATGAAAAGAGTGACCGGAAGTTTAGTTCTTGTTCTTGCAGCAGCCAGTTTTTCTGCCGCGTCCGTAAATGTTGAAGTCAACACACCAAATGCCAGCGTGCGTGTCGGCACACCTCCACCAGCACCGCATGTCACTGTCATAGAGCGGGAGAGGGTTATTGTGAAAGAGGACCAGCATGAAGGGAGAAAAGATAACGGGAAGCACAAAGGGCAAAAAAAGCATAAGAAGCATAAAAAAGATCGGCACGACGACTAAAGGGATTAGGGTTGTTATTCCGTTATGTCGCATGTTTAACAAAGAAAATACAATAAAAACGGGTTAGCCCAATGATGAGCTAACCCGTCAAAAATTTTGGCAGGGGTACCTGGATTCGAACCAAGAGATGACGGCGTCAGAGGCCGTTGCCTTACCGTTTGGCTATACCCCTAAACTTGAAGAGTTCCTCTTGTAGCAAATCAGCCTTAAGACGTCAAGAGTTTTTAGCCTCTAGCTGCCAGAGCGCCCGCTTCCATCGCCTTTACATTGGCCGAAATCAGTTTGTGGTTGCGCTCCGGAAGCGCTTTTTTAAGCGCCGCTTCCAGCGACGCGCTCTTCAATGACCCGGATTTTTCCATATATGCCCCGCAAGCCACCATATTGACCATCCGCACATCACCCATATCGAGAGCAATCTGGTTCATCGGAACCAGGACCACCTCAATCCCCGGCAACTCGACTCCATTAGTTTCCACCAGACTGGAGTTAACGATACAGACGCCCCCCTGTTTGACTTTAGCGGCATATTTGTCAAAGGAGAGTTGATTGAGCAGAACCGAAACTGAGGGATTTCCAACCACCGGAGATCCGGTATCACCGTCAGCAAAGACGACCGTGCACATGGCCGCACCACCCCGCTTTTCGACACCGTAGGCCGGAAAAAACGATACGTTTTTCCCTTCGTGAATTGCAGCATATGAAAGTAGATTGCCAGCTAGTAGCACACCCTGCCCGCCGTAACCGGCAAAAAAAACATCGTAGCGCATGATTATCTCCAGACTACAGATTAGCAGTATTCTTGTACACACCCAGCGGGAAATAAGGGATCATTTCATCCGTTACCCGCTGGTTGGCGTCAAGGGGATTCATACCCCAGTTGGTCGGACAGGATGCCAGAGCCTCAATAAAGGAAAACCCCTTTTTCTCAACCTGGTAACGGAAAGCGGTTTTGATCATCTTCTTGGCATTTAGAACATTCTTGGGGCTGTTTAGCGCCACCCGTGCCGAAAAAGCCACCCCATCCAGATTGGAAAGCAACTCCGCCATCTTGAAGGGCGAACCGTCTTTCGATACATCGCGGCCATATGGGGAGGTGGATGTTTTTTGTCCCGGCAGTGTCGTCGGCGCCATCTGGCCGCCGGTCATGCCGTAGGTTGTGTTATTGACAAAGATGACTGTGATATCCTCGCCGCGATTTGCAGCATGGATGATCTCGGACATGCCGATCGCCGCCAGGTCTCCATCTCCCTGATAGGTAAAAACAACCCGGTCTGGACGGGCACGCTTGGCACCCGTGGCAACGGCCGGTGCACGGCCGTGGGGCGCTTCGATCACATCAACATCGAAATATCCATAGAGGAAAACCGAGCAACCAACAGAAGCAACACCGATCGTTTGGCTCCGGATACCGAACTCGTCCAGCGCTTCGGCGACCAGACGGTGGACCGAACCGTGATGGCAGCCGGGGCAGAAGTGGGTTGCAACATCTTTCAGGCTTTCCGGCCTGGTGAATACCTGTTTCATGGTTTATATCCTCAACTGCTCAGGCACGGGCCCGGTAATTTTTCTTGATCTGTTCGAAAAGCTCTTCCGGCGTCGGCAATGACCCTGCCCCGGGGGGACGGCCATAGAAAGCGACGTCGACATCGCGTGCCACGGAAAGGCGCACGTCATCAATCATCTGCCCGGTGGAGAGTTCGATATCCAGAAAGAGCTTGCACCGTTCGGATAATGCGGCATACGTTTTTTTGGGAAATGGAAACAGTGTAATCGGTCGCATCAGCCCGACCTTCATACCGGCTTCACGGGCCATGGCAACTGCGGTCTTGGCGATCCTGGAAGTGGAACCGAAGGCGGTCACGATCAGTTCGGCATCGGACGTCTGAACCTCTTCCCAGCGACACTCATTATCAGCCAGTTCTTTGTAACGAGCCTGCATCTTCCAGTGGAAGGCCTCCATCTCGCCATCACCCAGGTAAAGGGATTTGACCACGTTTTGAGGAGTGCCTTCAGCCCGGCCGCGTACAACCCACTCCTTCTTGGGAAGTACGGTCTGCGGACGGAGGTTTGGGGTCACCGACTCCTTCATCTGGCCGACAACGGAATCAGCCAGCACCATTGCCGGCATACGATAGATGTCGGACAGGTCAAAGGCCAGCATTGTCAGGTCGTACATCTCCTGAACCGAAGCCGGAGCCAGCACTATAATCCGGTAGCCGCCATGTCCGCCGCCTTTAGTCGCCTGCCAATAATCGGCCTGAGAGGCATCGATACCACCCAAACCGGGGCCAGCGCGCATGATGTCAACGATTACGCCTGGTAGTTCCGAACCGGCCATATACGAAATACCCTCCTGTTTGAGGGAGATGCCGGGGCCGGATGATGAAGTCATGGCACGGACTCCGGTGGCAGAGGCCCCCAGAAGCATGTTTATGGCGCCGATCTCGCTCTCGGCCTGAATGAATTCCCCCCCCAGGCCGGGCAGTTCGCGTGAAAGATATTCCGGAATATCGCTCTGTGGAGTAATCGGATAGCCAAAATAGCAGCGGCAACCTACCTCAATAGCCGCCATCGCTACCGCTTCGTTCCCTTTGACAAATATTTTTTCGACTGAAGTATATTGCATAACCGTCACTCCTTAAAAACCGTGATGGCGACATCAGGACACATCTCCGCGCACAAAGAGCAGCCGGTGCATTGTTCAGGTCCAGAAAATACTGCCACGGTATAGCCAAGACCATTGGGTCTATCACTCATCCTGACCAGTTTCTTCGGGCAGGCGATGGTGCAGAGTCCGCACCCCTTGCAGCGCGTCTCATCAATTATGATATGCGGCATCGTCGTTCATCCTTTTACTTAATGAATGCACTGAAATAAGATCGTTCTTTGTAACAGATTGAAAACTTGCGCGTCAAGCTTCCACTCAAAGCTTCTGCAATGTGTCCCAATGAGTATTGAAGAATACCTAATTGACAATACTCGCTAATACGAGTAGTTTGCGGGTTAATCAATGATTTACGCTAATTTTGTCGGGCGAATTTAAGTTTTCAGCATTACAAGTCTGCCAGGCAACAAAATATTAGTGCCTGATGTATGGTAATTTTTCAAGACAGATGAAGGAGGCCGACAAATGCCGAGTGAGAAAGTTGCCATTAATTGTGACAATTGTAGCAGCATGTGGAAGGTGAATGATGCCACTAACTGCTGGAGTCTTACTGGTAAACAAGCGCCACAACCTCCTGACTGCCCCGCAAAAGTCTACAGCGAAATAATTGATAAAGCTTTTGCTGAGTATTCCGGTGATTCGCAAGTTGCACAAATTGCCAAGGCAGCCACGAAGACTGAAGGGTTATGCTATTACCGGGATGAGAACGGCAAGGCAAAAGCACCACGCTGGACCAGGGTAGAAAGTACTGTTGCCTTTGCCAAAATCATGGGATATAAAAAAATTGGGATCGCCTCTTGTATCTCTCTTCTCATGGAAACAAAGCAACTCGCTTTGATCTTTGAGAAACAAGGTTTTGAGCTTAGTATCGTTACCTGCAAGGCTGGGAGTATTGACAAGTCAAAAATGGGTTTTGGCGAGAACTGCAAGATCAACCCAGGAACTCATGAGCCAATATGTAATCCCATTGCTCAGGCCAAAATCTTTAACAAGCAGAAAACAGATATGAACATTATATTAGGCTTGTGCGTTGGTCACGACATGCTTTTCTCTATGCATTCCAAAGCACCGGTCACCACACTTGTAGTAAAGGACCGGGTTACGGGCCACAACCCTATTGTTGTACTTCATGGGCAGAATTACCACTATAAGCGTCTTCAGAATGAGCCTGTGCTGGACGAAAAAGATTTAATATGCAAGGAATCTATTATCACAGATGAAATATAACGTTCACACACAACAGCCTCACCTCCTTAGAAAGAGGTAGTTTGGTTTATTGTGCGCAAGAAGATATCAAGCTCAGCTTCAGCCAGACTGAAGTTTTCCAGATCTAGTTCCAGATCCGGTGTCCATGGGCGGTTTTTATAGTACATCTTGTCGTAGTACCCTTCTATAAGGCCCTGGGCTATGCCCTCTACGTCCCACCCTTCAAGCATGCATTTCAGCTCGGCATAACGGGTACCACCCAGTTTTTTCCTGATCCGCTCAAGAGCTTCCAACATCTCTTCCCGGTATTCTGGGCGAGCATACTCAGCAGCAAGCCTTTTTATACGGGTTTCGATAGATGCATGGCACCATACCTTGCAGCTCTCAGCCATTTTTTGGTAAAGTTGCCCCGGCAGAGAGTATTTCCCAATACGTTGACTTTCACCCTCTAACACGATGGGTCTGTCTACCGGCAGCTGCCTAAAGTCATTCCAAAGTGTTGATTCAAAATGTTTCTGTGTGAATTTTTGTTCCAGACCAAGGGCACCAAAGGCAGAGCCCCTATGGCATGCAACACCTTCAAGGTCAATGGTTGCCCATTTCAAACGACTCAGTCCGTTAATGAACTCCGTCTTGCCGGTGCCGGTCATCCCGTGCATGACCATGAGAGGAGAAGGGAAGTCGCATTTTCCGAAATATTCGATCACATGGTTACGAAAGGCTTTATAACCACCTGTAAGCTGACTGGCCGGTGTTCCACACATTTCAATCAGAGTCGCCACCGAAAGGCTACGGAGGCCTCCTCGCCAGCAATATACGGCAATTGGCCGACCGGAAGACAAGGAACTAATTTGGTCAACCATGCCGTAAAAGCGAGAGCAAGATAACTCTAGCCCCTTCCTCCTAGCTTCAACCGGCCCGAGCTGTTTGTGGATTGTCCCCACTTCTGCCCGCTCTTCGTTATACAGTAGAGGGACATTGTGTGCTCCTGGGATGTGATCTTCCTCGAACTCCAGTGGAGTCCTCACGTCTATAAGGCAATGAGTATCAATCAGTTGGGCTGTAAACTTTATCTTCTCAGGCATCGGCGTTATGTAGTCCCACGGATTATATGTAACTTAAAGGATTGATGGTAAACATTTCAGATTGTAATCACACTGTCGGCAAGCTTCATTCCGGTGATAATATCTAACATATTAGTTATCTCACCAACCTGTATTTTATCCAAAATATGGAAATAAGCCAAGCAGGCGCCACACGCAAATATCTGGACCCCTTCCCCGGCAAGTTCTTGTAAAATAGGCACCGCTTCTGAGCCTTCAGCTGTAAAGCTTACGCCTCTGTTGACAAAAACAAGACGCCAAAGATCTGGCCCCATCTCTTTTAGAGTTTTCAAAAAATTAAACATGAGCATATCCCCCAGCCCATCATCACCGTGCCCCATATAATCGCTAGTGACCAAGACCATAATCTTTTTCACTCCGACGCGTAATTCTTTCACTGCAACTGCCGGGAATGGGATTTCAGGAACTTTTGCCACATCAACCCTTGTGCCAACAATCCGAAATTCAGTGCCAAGTTTTTCAGTAATAACCTGAAAGTTCTGGTGTTCAAAGAAACGACACACGTTTTGGCATGCGGCCTCATTATCAACAAGAACAGACAAAGAAGCCGGAGATTCCTTTATAATAATATTCCTGACGTGCAACACCGGCTCAGGGCAGTTCATGCCACGACAATCCAGATCGTTAATCATGCAAACCTCCAAGTATTGTTTATTCTACGACAATCCTTTCGACCGGTTCAGCAACAACTTCACCAACAATCGCAGCGGCATCAATCCCTTTCGCTTTCAGGGCATCAACAAGTTTAACTGCTTCATTGGCAGCAACTGCAATCAGAAGCCCACCGGATGTCTGTGGGTCAAAGAGCAAGTCCTGAACTCTCTGTGGTACATTGGTGTCAAAATCAACAAAAGCACCCCTGAAGCTTCTGTTGTTATAGGTACCTGCCGGAATCAAACCCATGTCTGCCCACTCCAACGCTTCGGAGTACATCGGAACAAGTGCTGATCTGATACGCACGCCGTGTCCCGAATCCACAACCATTTCAGCAAGATGGCCCAAAAAGCCAAAACCAGTGATGTCCGTACATGCGTGAACTGAAAACGTCTCCATGACTAAGGCAGCTTCACGGTTCAATGTCGCCATTGCCAACGTAACCCTGTCAATCAATGATTGGTCGGCCATCCCGGCTTTAATCGCCGTTGATACAATACCGGTACCCAGTGGCTTAGTGAGAATCAAATAATCGCCAGTTTGCAGGTTTTTTTTGGTCAGAATGCGATTGGGATGGATATAGCCGGTCACTGAAAGCCCATACTTTAGCTCGCTGTCCTCCACAGTATGTCCACCGACAAGAACTACGCCGGCTTCTCGCATCTTACTCAACCCGCCATCAATAATAGTTCGCAGGACCGAGATATCCATTGTTTTTGAGGGAAATGCGACTATATTCATAGCAGTTTTAGGAGTACCTCCCATGGCATAAACATCGCTCAGAGCGTTGGCTGCAGCGATTTGACCAAAACTGTATGGATCATCAACCATCGGTGGGAAAAAATCTATTGTCTGAACCAGGGCAACATCATCCGATACTCTATAAACTCCTGCGTCGTCTGCCTGATCAAGACCGACAAGAAGATTCTGGTCTACTGGCAGGTCGAGTCCACACAGGGCACGAGCCAGGTCACCAGGAGCAAGCTTGGCAGCGCAACCGGCTCCTTTGACAGTCTGGGTTAGACGAATGTTTTTGTTAGTCATGGCATGCATCTCCTGGCAAGTTTTAAATATGTATCTGCTAATCTACTATGAGTAGGCCATTCAGTACTACTCAGTCTTTAGTGTATAAAAAAGAGTGTCAATAATCCATTGCAGTCAAAACATACGCACTGACACACAAACATTGTAAACTGGACATCATTTATCAGCACCTCTAAAGCAATTCAAACAGAAACGGCGCGGAAAGCTCCACGCCGTTTCTGTTTGAATTATTAAACCTACTAATATCTAAACATCCGCAACCACAGCTTCAGCAGTGGTAACTGATGTTACCTGTTTAGATTTCGCTGGAGTAAGCGAAGATTTACTCGGCTTAATTTCGCTTTCAACAAGCTCTATTAAGGAGAGTGGTGCAGCGTCACCTTGGCGAATACCAAGTTTAATAATCCTGGTATAACCACCAAGTCGCTCTTTGTAACAAGGGGCAATAGTAGAAAATAGTTTAGAAACAACAGATTTTTCACGAATAACAGAGGCAGCTAAACGCATTGAATGAAGATCACCACGCTTACCAAGCGTAATCATCCGTTCAGCAACAACACGGATTTCTTTCGCTTTAGCATCGGTAGTTGTAATTTTACCGTGATCTAAAAGGGATGTTACCATATTTCTAAACATCGCCACTCGATGGCTAGTCTTTCTACCAAGTCTTCTACCCGCTTTACCATGTCGCATATATATAATTCCTTTCTAAACTAGACCCAATATTAAGATTATTCTTCTTCTTTTTGCTCGCCACGTAACCTGATCATTAATTCTGGATCTGGAAAACTATCAATTTTCATTCCAAAAGTCAAACCCATATCTGAAAGAATATCTTTAATTTCATTTAGTGATTTACGGCCAAAGTTCTGAGTTTTCAACATTTCTGACTCAGATTTTGTAACTAGCTCACCAATAAGCTTGATTCCAGCATTTTTAAGACAATTTGCAGATCTCACTGACAGTTCTAATTCATCAACTGTACGGTAAAGATTTTCATTAACTTTATCTTTATCTTCTTGAGATTCTTCATCAATCTGAGGTTCAAATTCCTCATCGAAATTAATAAATATTGAAAGTTGTTCCTTCAGAATTTTTGCAGAATAGGCTACTGCATCTTCAGGATTAACACTTCCATCGGTCCAAACTTCAAGATTGAGTTTATCATAATCTGTCATCTGACCAACACGTGCATTTGTAACCGAGAAATTAACTTTTTTTATGGGTGTGTAAATCGAATCTATTGGAATAGTACCAACTGGAGACTTATCGTCACGATTACGATCAGCGGACACATATCCTTTGCCCATTTTTACAGTCATTTCAACTTCTAGATTAGCGTCTTTGCCACATGTCGCAATATAGTGATCAGGATTCATTACTTCAACATTGTGACCAAAGATGATATCACCGGCAGTAATAATTCCAATACCTTTATGCTTAAAATGAACTATAGCCTGATCAGAAGAATGTAATTTTAACCGGACACCCTTCAGATTAAGAATAATATCTGTTACATCCTCAGTAACACCCTGAATCGCAGAGAATTCATGTAATACACCCTTAATTCTCAGAGACGTAATCGCAGCGCCCTGGAGTGAAGAAAGCAAAACACGTCTGAGCGAATTACCCAAAGTAGTCCCAAAACCGCGTTCAAATGGCTCAGCGTAAAACTTACCGTAAGTAGCTGTCAGAGTGTCCTTTTCAACCTGAAGTTGCTTCGGCTTAATAAGGTCCCGCCAGTTTTTATACATTGCTACCTCCTCCGGAAATAGAAACCCGGTCATCGTTTGAAACTAGAATCAGCTGCTTCCAGAAATTACTTTGAATAGAGCTCAACAATGAGCTGTTCCTGGATAGGAGTTGTGATATCTTCACGGGTCGGAACACCTTTAAGTGTGCCTTTGAAGGAATCACGTTCTAGCTCTAACCACTGCGGAATTCCACGACGTACGACTGCTTCCAGAGCATCATTAATAGCAACTATTTTACGACTTTTTTCACGCAACTCAACAACATCCCCAGCTTTAAGTTGAATAGAAGGAATATCGGCTTTTCGACCGTTAATGTTAAAATGGCCATGACGAACAAGTTGACGTGACTCTGAACGAGAAGTTGCAAACCCTAGACGGTATGCTACATTGTCAAAACGTCTTTCAAGCAAGGAAAGTAGATTCTCTCCAGTAACACCCTTCATCCGATCAGCCATCTTGAAGTAACTCCGAAACTGCTTTTCAAGAATACAATAAATACGACGTACCTTTTGTTTTTCACGAAGCTGGGTACCGTATGCTGAGACTTTTGAACGACCTTGGCCATGCTGACCAGGAGGGTAATTACGACGCTTTATTGCACACTTATCAGTATAGCAACGATCGCCTTTTAAAAATAGTTCTGTGTTTTCTCTTCTGCACAAACGGCATGAAGGTCCTGTATATCGAGCCAATGAAAACCCCCTTAAAAGTTGTTACAATTAATATTAGACTCTTCTTCTTTTTGGTGGACGGCATCCGTTATGAGGAATTGGAGTAACGTCCTTAATAAAACTGATACTAAAACCAGCAGCCTGAAGAGCACGAAGAGCAGATTCACGCCCAGACCCAGGGCCTTTTACATAAACTTCAACAGTACGCATTCCATGTTCCTGCGCCTTTTTTGCACAATCCTCAGCAGCAATCTGGGCTGCAAATGGAGTGCTTTTTCGCGAACCTTTAAAACCCTTGGCTCCAGCAGTCGACCACGCAACTACATTACCAACTGGATCAGTAATAGTAATTATAGTGTTATTGAAAGTCGCCTGTATGTGTGCGACACCATTTGAAATATTTTTACGTTCCTTTTTCTTACGAACTACCTTTTTTGATGGGCTTGCCATTCGTATTCTCCAGAGCTAGTTAAATTATTTCTTCTTCCCAGCGACAGTACGTGCAGGACCTTTTCTTGTTCGTGCATTCGTTTTTGTACGCTGACCATTACATGGAAGACCTTTTCGATGACGCAAACCTCTATAACATCCAAGATCCATGAGACGCTTGATATTCATTGAAATTTCGCGACGCAAGTCACCTTCAACCTTGCAATTACGGTCAATCTCATCACGAAGCCGAGCAACCTCAGCCTCAGTGAGTTTATCAGTGCGCGTATCTGGATTAATCTGACTAGCAGCAAGAATACTCTCTGCAGAAGAATTACCTATACCGTAGATGTACGTTAACGCGATAACAATTCGCTTGTTTTTTGGTAAATCAATACCTGAAATACGTGCCAATGGAAATACCCCCTTTAATAACTCATCCCTGACGTTGAGAATGCTTAGGGATGTCGCATATAACACGAACAACACCCTTGCGTTTAACTATCTTACACTTGACACATATCTTTTTCACAGATGCACGTACTTTCATAATACTCCCCTTGCGCGAACTATTTTAACATATCCGCGTTAGTATCTCAGGTCCATTCTCAGTGATAGCAACTGTATGTTCGAAATGAGCGGACAAACCACCATCACAAGTAACAACAGTCCAATTATCACTTAAGACTTTTACATCATGAGCTTTTTCATTAATCATTGGTTCGATGGCAAATACCATTCCAGGTTTAAGCATAACACCCTTACCCGGGAATCCATAATTCGGAATCTGTGGATCTTCATGAAGACTTCTACCAATTCCATGACCAACAAAATCCCTAACTACAGAATATCCTCTACTTTCAACATAAATCTGAATAGCAGAAGATATATCACCCAACCTGTTACCTGGCACTGCCATTTCAATTGCAGAATACAAAGAATTCTCTGTAACGGAAATCAGATTCTTAGCAGCTTCAGACACGTCACCAACAGGAACAGTTATAGCGGCATCACCATAAAAATCATCATAAATAACCCCAAAATCCAGGCTAAGTATATCACCAGATTTCAGAAAATCTTTATTTGGTATCCCATGTACAACCTGATTATTAGGCGAACAACATAAAGAACTTGGATACTCGTGATAACCAAGAAAAGCACATCTAGCACCATGCTTAAGCGTTTCAGCAGAAGCAAACTTTTCAAGATCAAATGTCGAAACACCTGGACAAACTAAATGACGTACACCTTCAAGAACTTCAGCTACAATCCTAGACGCCGCTCTCATTTTATCGATCTCACGTCGAGATTTAAGAACGATCACCAATACCACCTGCATCTAAAATAGAGCAGATCTGCGATTGTATATCACTAATAGATCCACTACCTGATACACTGTAAAAGATACCTAGATCTTTAAAATAAGATTTAAGTGCTGATGTTTGTTGTTCATACACCTTGAGTCTGTTAATTACAGTTATCCCTGAATCATCATCACGCTGAACAAGAAAAGAACCGCAGGAATCACAAACGCCTTCCTGTTCAGGCTTATTATACAATACATGAAAACCTTTGCCGCAATCTGGACACGATCTTCTACCTGACAATCTATTAATTAGTTCTTGGCTATCAACGTCTAAAGAAATAACAAAATCAATCTTCTTACCACTTTCGTTTAACAAAGAGATAAGGGCATCTGCCTGAGGAATAGTTCTAGGAAAACCATCTAAAATAAATCCTAATGCACAGTCTCCAAACGATATACGCTCCTTAACCAAACCAAGAACAATGTCATCAGAAACAAGACCACCAGTATCCATTATGGATTTAGCCATAATACCCAGAGGCGTTTTCGCCTTAACCGCAGATCTCAACATATCTCCAGTTGATATCTGCGGTATACAAAAACGTTCGACAATGAACTGGGCCTGAGTCCCTTTTCCAGATCCAGGAGGCCCAAAGAGAACAACATTCACAACTAGTGTCTCCCTTTGATACGCACACCTTTAAGAAAACCCTCATAATTTCGGGTAATAAGGTGTGACTCAATCTGAGAAACCGTGTCCATGCCTACACCAACAGCAATCAGAAGTGCTGTGCCACCAAAATAGAACGGAAGATTAAACTTACCAATCAATATAGATGGCAATACACATACTATTGAAATATAAATAGCACCAGCAAATGTAAGCCGAGTAAGTACTGTATCAATAAAATCAGATGTCTCTTTGCCAGGACGAATTCCAGGAATATAGCCGCCTTGCTTTTTAATATTCTCTGCAACGTCAATCGGGTTAAAAGTTACAGCCGTATAGAAGTAACAGAAGAACACAATAAATGCAACGAAAAAGATGTTATAAACCAAATGTCCTGGTGACAAACTCTTAGCAGCATTTTGAACCCAAGGGATATTTATAAAGTTTGCTATTGTAGCTGGAAACATAATTATCGAGGAAGCAAATATTGGTGGGATTACGCCGGCCATATTGATTTTCAAAGGCAAGTGAGACGTTTGTGCATTAAATGTTTTAAGCCCAACTACACGCTTAGCATAATGAATAGATAAACGCCTCTGACCACGTTCCACAAAAACTATTACGGCGATTACAGCAAACATTATCGCAAGAACAAAAATAAGAACAAAAAGGGAAAGCTGTCCAGCATTTACAAGCTTAGCAGTGTTATAAAGAGCTTTAGGAATATTAACGACAATCCCGGCAAAGATTATCAAAGAGATACCATTACCAATGCCTTTTTCAGACATTTGTTCTCCAAGCCACATAACAAAAGCAGTACCAGCAGTTAATGTAATAACCGTTAAAACCCTAAAACCCCATCCCGGGCTTGGCACAACCAACTCGCCAGCAGGTCCACGCATGCTCTCAAGACCAACGGCAACACCCATACCCTGAACAATACTCAATACAACAGTACCATAACGTGTATATTGAATAATTTTTTTGCGACCAGCCTCACCCTCTTTAGACAATTTCTCAATAGCAGGAACAACTACCGTGAGAAGCTGAAAAATTATTGAAGAGGATATATACGGCATAATACCGAGAGCAAAAACTGTCAACCGCTCCAATGCACCACCAGAAAACATATCAAAAAGGCCCAAAAGAGTTCCTTGAGACTGTTTAAAAAAGTGGGATAATGCAATTCTATCAATTCCAGGAGTTGGTATGTGGCAACCAACACGATATACCGCAAGCATTCCCAGAGAAAATAAAACACGTTTTTTTAACTCGGGAATCTTAAATATATTCTGGAGAGCTTCAAACATCTATGCAATCTCCTCAAAACTACCACCAGCAGCAACAATTTTGTCTTTTGCAGACTGGCTAAATTTATTTGCTGATATTTTCAATGATTTGGAAATATCTCCATTTCCAAGGATTTTAACAGCGAAACGATCAGATTTAATAAGTCCTTTAGAAACAAGCGACAAAATGTCAACTACTGAACCAGATTCATATATGTCTAACTGGCTTATATTCACGAGAGAAAAAACAACACGGTCAAGCGGAGTGAAGCCACGCTTAGGCAAACGACGCTGTAAAGGCATCTGTCCACCCTCGAATCCAGCCTTAATACTTCCACCTGAACGAGCTTTTTGACCTTTATGACCTTTTGTCGCAGTTTTTCCGTGTCCGGAACCGGTACCGCGTCCGATACGTTTTCTGTTTTTTGTCGACCCAATTGAAGGTCTTAGATTATTAAGTTCCATGAAAGTCAACCCCTTTATCTATTCAACGGTCAGCAAATGACCGACTTTATTTATCATGCCCCTGATTTGCGGACTGTCTTGGCGCTGAACCGTCTGATTAAGTTTAGACAGACCAAGGCCAGCAACTACAGCACGATGTTTTTTAGGAGTACATATAGTACTTTTTGTGAGTGTGATCTTAATTAGACTGCTCATAATTGTTTCCCCGCATAATAAAAGTTATTCAGTAATACCACGACGAGCTGCAATCTCTTCCGGAGTTTTAAGACGTTGAAGTCCTTGAAAAGCTGCTTTTATAACGTTGTGTGGATTATTAGAACCTAAACATTTCGAAAGAATATTATTAATGCCGGCCGCTTCAAAAATTGCGCGTGCTGCGCCGCCAGCAATAACTCCGGTACCTGGGGAAGCAGGCTTCATAAGAAGGCGCCCAGCTCCAAATTTACCCTCAATTTCAAAAGGTATGGTTTGGTTTGCATTCACTGGAACTTTAATAAGATTCTTTTTTGCCTGTTCCACACCCTTCCTGATAGCTTCAGGAACCTCATTTGCTTTACCAAGACCGTATCCCACATAACCATTGCCGTCGCCAACAACTATTAATGCGGAAAAACTGAATCGACGTCCACCTTTAACAACTTTGGCAACACGACTGATATGAACAACTCTGTCATTTAAATTTAATTCTGCTGGATTAATCCTACTCAAAGAAAACCTCCCGTACGCTTAAAAGTCCAACCCGGATTCGCGGGCTGAATCAGCAAGCGCTTTGATCCTGCCGTGATAGAGAAAACCATTGCGGTCAAAAACTACAGACGAAACACCTTTAGCAAGAGCAAGCTTAGCAACTTCCTTGCCTACAAGTGATGCCGCATTAACATTGCCCGTATTAGAAAGATCCTGTGCGGCAACAGACAACGTTGAGGCAGCGACAATAGTCGTACCATTTGTGTCATCAATTATCTGCGCATAAATATGACGCGCACTCTTAAATACATTCAAACGTGGACGTGCAGTTGTACCACGTACTTTTTTTCTAACTCGAACTTGACGTTTAAGTCGAGTAATTGTCTTAATAGCTGTTTTAGCCACAAAATCTCCTTATAAAGACTATTTCTTGCCGGTTTTGCCAGCTTTTCTTAGGATAGTCTCGTCAGCATATTTAATCCCTTTACCCTTGTAAGGCTCTGGACTACGGAATGATCTGATCTTTGCAGCGGTTTGTCCAACCAACTCTTTATCAAACCCTTTAACAGATAACTTAGTCATCTTTTCAACATCAATTGATATTCCACCAGGAATTTGAAAGTTTACTGGGTGAGAATAACCAAGCGCTAATACAAGGTCATTACCCTTAACTTCTGCACGGTAACCGACCCCATTGATCTCAAGATCTCTCTGGAAACCATTAGTTACGCCTACAACCATATTATTGATCAAAGTGCGGGTAAGGCCATGAGCAGCACGCGCTGCAGTTGAATCATCACCACGCATTACTTCAATAGCAGTATCAGATATATTGAGTGAAACTACAGACATAATCTGACGTGTTAAAGCCCCTTTAGGGCCTGCTACCGACAGCACTGAATCAATAAGGGAAATTTTTACACCCTTTGGTATTTCAATTGGCAATTTACCTATTCTAGACATCTAAAAGCACTCCTTGTCGCTATTATTACCAGACAGTGCAGATTAATTCGCCGCCAACACCGGACTTACGAGCAACATTATCCGTAATGATACCCTTTGATGTGGAAATAATTGCAATTCCAAGTCCGCTCTTCACTAAAGGAATATCTTCAGACTTGACATAAACTCTACCACCCGGTTTACTGATACGTTTAATCTCATTAATTACGCAATCTTTTTCATCAATATACTTTAGATAAACACGCAAAACACCCTGAAGATTATCAGAAATAACCTTATAATTTTTAATAAAGCCTTCTTGCTTTAATACATTAGCAATACTAACTTTCATATTGGATGATGGAATGTCAACTTTCTGGTGCTTTACCATGTTTGCATTTCTAATTCTGGTAAGCATGTCAGCAATTGGGTCTGTCATGGACATGGTGAATGTGCTCCTGTCTCTTTATCTATATGTGTCTTTTTGTTACCAACTCGATTTTATCACACCAGGAATCTGGCCAGACGAGGCATACTTACGCAGACAAATTCTGCACATCTCGAACTTACGATAAAACGCTTTAGGACGACCGCAGACCGGACAACGATTGTGCTGCCGAACCTTGAACTTTGGTGTACGTTGAGACTTAATAATCATTGATACTTTTGCCACAGAATCCTCCAGATATCTTAGTTCCTGAACGGCATGCCCAGGTACTTGAGAAGTGCTTTACCTTCTTCGTCTGTCTTAGCACTTGTTACAATCGTAATATTCATTCCCTTAATTTTATCAACGTTATCATAATTGATTTCCGGGAAAATAAGTTGGTCCTTGATACCGAGTGTATAATTTCCCTTGCCATCAAAAGCTTTTCCAGATATGCCTTTAAAATCACGTACTCTGGCAAGCGAAACATTGATCAAACGATCAAGAAATTCATACATACGGTCACGGCGAAGAGTAACCATACAACCAATCGGCATACCTTCACGAAGTTTAAAAGTTGCTATAGACTTCTTAGCTTTGGTAATCACCGATTTTTGACCAGTGATCAAACCAAGTTCGGTGGTTGCAGAATCAAGTATTTTTACATTCTGGATTGCTTCACCTAAACCCATATTGACAACAATTTTCTTGATCTGCGGTACCTGCATACAAGACTTATAACTGAAGTCATTACGAAGTTTGGGAACGATTTCTGATGAATATATATCTTTTAAACGAGACATTAGATAAATTCCTCCAAAGTAATTCTAAAGCGATGTGCCACACTTTACACAAACACGTTGTTTTTCGCCATTTTCCAAAATCTTTTTGCTAGTCCTTACGGCTTTGGAACACTTTGAACAATATGGCATAACATTGGAGATATGAATCCGTGCTTCCTTCTCCTTAATTTCACCAGCTTCATTGCCTTTAGCTTTCACATGGCGCTTAACTAAATTAAGACCTTCCACAATTACACCGTTTTTCTTAGGTAGCAACTGTAGAATCTTGCCAGTTTTGCTTTTTTCCTTACCAGCAATTACCATTACGGTATCGCCTTTGTTAACATGAGGTTTAGTGACTTGCATCATCATTCTCCGATATTTTTATAGTACTTCCGGTGCAAGAGAAATAATTTTCATAAACTTTTTAGCACGTAATTCTCTGGCGACCGGACCGAAGATACGAGTACCAACCGGTTCCTTAGCATTGTTAATGACAACACCTGAATTGTCATCAAAACGGATATAAGACCCGTCAGGGCGACCCAAAGCTTTTGCAGTCCTTACCACAACAGCTTTGACTACATCACCCTTTTTAACCTTTGAATTCGGCATAGCTTCACGAACAGATGCAACTATGATATCACCGACACTTGCATATTTTCTTTTAGAGCCGCCAAGTACTTTAATGCAAAATAGTTTTTTTGCACCAGAGTTGTCAGCTACATCAAGTACTGTCTGCATTTGAATCATTAGATGTTACTCCCTATACTAAGAGATGCTTTCAATTATCTGTTTAAGACTCCAGCGTTTATCCTTACTCAAAGGGCGGAATTCAATAATCTGTACACGATCACCTACTTTAGAACTGTTAAGTTCATCGTGAACCTTATATTTTACACTACGCTTAATATACTTGCTGTAGACACTGTGCTTAACAAGACGGTCGACTTTAACAACAACAGTCTTTTCCATCTTATCGCTCACAACAACACCTACTTGTGTTTTTCTATGACCGCGTTCACTCATTTAGGTACTCCCCCTGCCTTACTTTCGGTGAGAATGGTATTAATTCTTGCAATATTCTTACGAAGGCTCTTCAGCTTGGAGGTGTTTTCAAGTCTGCCGGTATGAAGCTGAAACTTAAGGTTAAAAAGTTCCTGAGTAAATTCAGACTGTTTTTTTGACAGCTCTTCAGCTGATATTTTTCTAAGGTCATTAGGCTTCATGGACATCCCCCCTGGAAATAAACTTGGTAGAAAGGGGCAGTTTGTGGGCAGCCAACCTAAGAGCTTCACGAGCGATCTCTTCAGTTACGCCTTCCATCTCATACAACACAACACCAGGCTTTATAACACAAACCCAAGAATCCGGAGAACCTTTTCCTTTACCCATCCTGGTCTCAGCTGGCTTAGCTGTAAGTGGCTTATCCGGGAAAATACGAATCCATATTTTACCACCCCTCTTAATGTAGCGAGTCATAGCAATACGGGCTGCTTCAATTTGACGAGAATCAAGCCACCCGCATTCAGTTGCCTGCAAACCATATTCGCCAAAAGAAAGTTCTATGCCTCTGCAGGGCTTACCGGACATACGGCCCTTCATCTGTTTTCTATGTTTTACCCGTTTCGGCATTAACATCGATACGTGCTCCTATTTGTGCAATATAAAGAATTACTTACCAGGCAGAATTTCGCCCTTGAAAATCAACACCTTGATACCAATTAAACCGTATGTAGTCTTGGCTTCAGCAAAGCCATAATCAATATCAGCACGCAACGTATGGAGAGGAACTCTGCCTTCACGATACCACTCAGTACGTGACATTTCAGCGCCACCTAAACGGCCAGAGCAGGTGATACGAATTCCCTTTGCACCAAATTTAAGCGTAGAAGTTACACTCTTCTTCATAGCTCTCCTAAAGGCAATACGGCGTTCCAATTGTAAAGCAACATTTTCAGCAACTAACTGAGCATCTAACTCAGGTTTACGAACTTCATTTATAGTTATAAAGATTTCTTTAGCTGAAATAAGAGCAAGTTCTTTTTTGATAGTTTCAACTTCAGAACCCTTTTTGCCAATTATAAGACCAGGTCTTGCGGTAAAAATATTTATTTTACACTTATTGGCTGCGCGCTCTATCTCAATCTTAGAAACACCTGAGCTATACAAGCGCTTTTTAAGAAATTTACGAATAGCAAGATCTTCATGAAGTAGCTTTGCATAATCAGCTTCAGCGTACCATTTTGAATCCCATGTTTTTGTTACACCGAGCCTGAAACCAATCGGATTAATTTTTTGTCCCAACCTACACCTCCACGTAATAAAACTATTTCGAGTCTGAAAGGGTTACAGCAATATGACTAGTAGGCTTACGAATTTTGCTGGCACGCCCCATTGCACGAGGAACAAAACGTTTAAGTGCAGCACCACCATCAACATAAATTGTTTTTACAATCAGGCGGTCTACATCAGATACGCCTTTTTGTTCTGCATTTGCTACTGCTGACTTAAGCAGCTTTGATACAAGCTTGGCAGAAGGTTGCGGCATAAACTGCAGAATATTAAGTGCATCTTGAATACCCTTTCCACGCACAAGATCGACTACAAGACGAGTTTTGCGTGGTGACAGGCGTACAGATGAGAGTTTAGCGTTGGATTCCATTATAAGCTCCCTTACTACTTCTTGACTTTGCTCTTTTTATCAGCGGCATGACCGTGAAATGTTCTAGTTGGAGCGAATTCACCCATTTTATGGCCAACCATGTTTTCAGTAACAAAAACAGGGATGAATTTTTTACCGTTATGAACCGCAAAACTACACCCAATAAAATCAGGGCTGATTGTTGAACGGCGTGACCAAGTCTTAATTATTTTCTTAGAATTAGGACCTTCTGCAAGAACTTTTTTGTTCAGGTGGTCATCAATAAATGGACCTTTTTTTATCGAACGTGCCATAATATCTCAGCCTCTCAACGAATTATTTACTACGCTTCTTAACTATGAAGCGATCAGAAGTCTTGTTAGTACGCGTTTTGTAACCCTTGGTTGGAATACCCCATGGTGTAACAGGATGACGACCACCTGAAGTACGGCCCTCGCCACCACCATGAGGATGATCAACAGGGTTCATAGCAACACCACGGACTTTAGGACGTCTACCAAGCCAGCGTGAACGGCCAGCTTTACCGATATTTACATTTTCATGATCGGTATTTCCGACTTGTCCAATAGTAGCGTAACAATCCTGAAGCACCAAACGTACCTCACCAGAAGGTAGTTTAACTTGGGAGTACTTGCCTTCTTTAGACATCAATTGAGCAAAAGTACCAGCACTTCTGGCCAACTGAGCCCCTTTACCAATCTTTAGCTCAATATTATGAATAACAGTACCAAGTGGAATCGAGCGCAACGGCAACGAATTACCAGGCTTAATATCTGCTTCTGGACCACTAATAATAACATCGCCAACCTTTAAATCTAGTGGAGCAAGAATATAGCGTTTTTCCCCATCCGCATAATTCAGAAGTGCTATACGCGCACTACGATTCGGATCATATTCGATACTAGCAACTGTAGCTGGAATGCTACGTTTATCACGACGGAAATCGATAATACGATATTTCTGTTTGTGACCGCCACCCTGGTGACGTGAAGTAATACGGCCATTAGAATTCCTGCCACCACTTTTTTTAAGCGAGACAAGCAAGGATTTTTCGGGAGTAGTTTTAGTTATTTCATCGAACGTAGAACATGTTTGATGTCTGCGTCCAGCTGAAGTTGGATTATAGCTTTTGATTGCCATTGTGAACCCCAAACGTATTAGTTAGACTTCAAAGAAATCTATTGATTGCCCTTCCTGGAGCTTAACATATGCTTTTTTCCAGTTGGAACGTTTGCCAAGAGTTTTGCCAGAACGTTTAACCTTGCCAGCCACGGTTACAGTGCGAACATCAGCGACTTTGACTTTGAACAGATTCTCTACAGCCTGTTTAATCTCGATCTTGTTTGCATCTCTATCAACAATAATAGCAACAGTATTGTTTGAATCTGAGCCTAAGGACGTTTTTTCAGTCACGTGCGGCTTTTTAATTACGGAGTAAATATTCATTTTTGCAATACTCCTTCGGTTGATATTACAGAGCCCTGAGTGAATATTATGTGCTTGTATTTAAGCATGTCATGAATATTAAGACCATCATGCTTCAACATTTTTATATGCGGCACATTCCGAGCTGATAAAAATAGATTGTTATTAAAATCATCAGTTACAATCAATGATTTACTGAGATCAAATGTACTTAGAAAACTAACAAAATCCTTAGTTGATACCTTGTCAAATTCAATTTTATCCAACACGGTAATGTTATTTGTCTGCAGTTTATATGTGAGAACTGAACAGAGTGCGGCACACCTGGCTTTCTTATTCATACTAAGGTTATAGATTTTTGGTTGTGGACCAAAAGCTACACCACCGCCTGGATATTGTGGGGCACGACTACAACCCTGTCGTGCATTACCAGTACCCTTCTGCTTGAATGGCTTTTTGCCGCCGCCACGAACGGCAGAACGATTCTTAACTGCAACAGTTCCGGCTCTCCGATTAGCAAGCTGAATCCGAAGTGCCTGGTGTATAAGACTCTCTCTTACTTCAACATCAAACACATCATCGGATAATTGAACTTCACCGACCTGTTGTTTGTTCATATTATAAACTGCTATTGAAGGCATACACAAACTCCCGAAATACTAAGCTTTAACACTCTTTTTGATCATAACAATTGAATTCTTGTGTCCAGGTACAGCGCCCTTAATCAAGAGAAGGTTATCTGCTGCATCAACACGCACAATTTTAAGCCGCTGTACTGTGACTTTAGCATTGCCCATCTGACCAGGCATCTTTTTGTTTTTGAATACATGTGAAGGAGTTGCAGATGCACCAATGGAGCCAGGAGCTCTATGAAAGCGCGATCCATGAGAAGCACGACCGCCCTTAAAATTATAGCGCTTTATAACACCTTGAAAACCTTTACCGATGCTGGTCCCAGTCACATCAATCACATCATCAACTGAGAATTCACCAACTGTGATTTCATCACCAACATTCATTGTCTCAGTCTGCTCATTTTTGAATTCACGCAGATGCCTGAATACTCCATGACCGGATTTAGTACAATGTCCGAGGTACGGTTTGTTAACATTAGCAGCAGCCACCGATTCAAATCCGACCTGTACTGCGGAATATCCATCAACGTCTGCAGTTTTTTTCTGAACGACATAACAAGGACCCGCCTGGATTACTGTTACCGGGACTCTTGTTCCGTCTTCAAGAAATATCTGGGTCATACCCAGTTTTTTTCCGATGATACCTTTCATCATATTCAGTCCTATTCAGTCGTAGTAGCAGTTACAGTTTAATTTCAACATCGACGCCGGCAGATAAATCCAGCTTCATGAGGGCATCAACAGTCTGCTGTGTAGGGTCAAGTATATCAATTAGACGCTTATGAGTTCTTATTTCAAACTGATCACGAGACTTCTTATCAACATGAGGTCCGCGAAGAACACAGTATTTATTTATCACAGTCGGCAACGGAATTGGTCCAGCAACACGTGCACCAGTTCTTTTTGCTGTATCAACTATTTCTCCTACCGAAACATCAAGGAGCTTATGATCATATGCTTTAAGGCGGATTCTTATCTTCTGGCTCTGCATTGATAACCTCACAACGTTTCTTATTTATTCAATAATTGAAGCAACAACGCCTGCGCCGACAGTACGACCGCCTTCACGGATAGCAAAGCGCAAGCCATCATCCATTGCGATCGGAGTGATCAGTTTGATGGTCATAGCGACGTTGTCGCCCGGCATAACCATTTCAATACCGGCTGGAAGTTCAGCAACACCGGTTACGTCTGTGGTACGGAAGTAGAATTGTGGACGGTAGCC
>JANXYR010000054.1 GCA_025355965.1 Geobacteraceae bacterium | reverse complement strand
GTTACCCCTTCTCGGGCGATGGTCATTCATCTGGGTATACCGTTACCGGCAACCTCAAGCAACCAACCCGGAGGCACGGGCGGGCCACCCTTAACGCCCCCCTATTTGGTCTTGCTCCTGACGGGGTTTACCTGGCATCTGGCGTCACCGTCAGACCCGGTGAGCTCTTACCTCACCCTTTCACCCTTACCTGCCAAGGCAGGCGGACTTCTCTCTGTGGCACTTTTCCCTGGGGTCACCCCCGCTGGACGTTATCCAGCGTCACGCCCTATGGAGCCCGGACTTTCCTCCACCGGATAAACCGGCAGCGACCATCTGGACTACTTCAACCAAACTTGTGCAGGAGCAACTGTTGTCGCTACTACTGCTGTAACTTGAGAATCAATATCCTTTGACAATGAGGACATGCAAGCAGCTCCTCATACTTATAAAGATTATTATATAACTGCGGTGGCAAGTGCATATTGCACCCCATGCAATAGCCATCACGGGCAATGGCAATGGCCTGCCCACGGCGCTGTTCGCGAAGAATTGTAAACTTCTTAACCAGGCTGGCGGGTAACCCCTTGGTCACACTCTCCCTGCGATCAATATCTGCGTCTATACCGGACTGGATTTTATCAATTTCAGCCTGCTTTGCAACTACGCGCTGGGCCGAGTTCTTTGCCAGCTCATCACAAACACTCTTTTTTGCTTCAATCTCACCGGTAAGCTCTTCGATCTGGCTGATCTTCTGCAGCAGCTGTTCCTCAAGATCAGCAACCTGTTTCCTGGCAGCTGTAATTTCGCGACCAACAGCCTGAAACTCTTTATTTGTCTTGATTTCCTTCATGTTTGTTTCGGATCTAACAATATTTTCCAGCTCCGCGGCATGTGTCGCCTCAAATTCATCTTTTTCAGTTTCAAGCTTGGCCAAGTTAGCTTCGAGGAGAACAAGCTCTTCCCGTGCGGCATCCACACCCTGATTAATCCCACTCAGCTCAGCCTGCAAGCCGTTCTGAGCGGCCTTTAGAGTGTCGATCTGTTGATCGACCTCCTGCAACTCTTCAAGCATATCCAGTTTCTTTTTCAATTGATTCCCCTTTGCCACAAATTGGTTTTTATTTTTTTCTGGCTATATTCGAAACGGATCCATTTCCGTTCGGCATCCTTCAACATTGCAACTCGTATATCCAGCCATAACAAGCGCCCTGGCAAGTCGTTCCGTGATATCATCCACCATAATTATTTCCGTGGGGAAATGACCGGCATCAATCAGGGCCAAACCAAGATCTTCGGCCTCACGTGCCTCGTGATATTTTACGTCACCTGTCACCAGCAGATCAGCGCCAGCGCGGACTGCATCGCGCAGCAAAGAGGCACCACTGCCGCTGCACAGCGCCACCTTTGAGATTCTGGCCATTGGATCACCAACATAGCGAAGCACTGGTGCTGACAGAACTTTTTTAAGTTGACCGACATACTCACCAAGCGTCGTAGAGTCCGGCAAACGTCCAATCCGCCCAAGACCAAGTTTTTCCCCTTCGTTCAGAAGCGGGTAAATATCAAAGGCCGGTTCCTCGTAGGGATGCGCTGCCAGCAACGCCTTCACAGCTCGCGGCAACTGTCCGCGCCCTATCAGGAGTTCAAGCCGTCCTTCATTTACCGTAGCCAATTTCCCTACCGTTCCGACAAATGGCTCCGCACCTTCAAGCGGAGTGAATGTCCCTACTCCGTCTGCGGCAAAGGAACAGTCACGGTAATTACCCTGCGTTTCGGCAAAGTCAAACAGTGCAGAGCGAACCTTATCAACGTGGTCAACAGGGACAAAGACAACCAGTTTAAACAACTCACAATTGGTTGTAACTTTCAGAGGGACAACGCTAGAAAGCCCGAGCTTACTCGCCAGCAAATCATTTAATCCGCCACTGGCAATATCATAGTTGGTATGCAGTGAAACTATCGATAGTCCACCTTTAATTGCCTTTTGGATTGAAGAACCGAGCGGTGTTGTCGTTGAAATTGACTTGAGTGGTTTAAATATAAGAGGGTGGTGAGTAACAAGCAGTTGGCAGGAAGCTTTGAGGGCAGAATCGATTACGTCAGGGGATGGATCAAGGGCAACCATAACTTGGGTTACTTCAGCAGATGGGTCCCCTATCTGAAGTCCTGGATTGTCCCACGCTTCCGCTAGCGATATAGGAGCAATTTTATTAATGATTCCAAGTATGTCCGCTGTTTTAGGAATTTTCATAGGCACAAATCAAAAAGAGTGCAACCTTGCGGTGTGCACTCTCGTGGTGAGGTATGATAACGGGGCGTTCCCAAATATCTGGCCGGCATCCGGCGTTTTCCCTCGATTGTGTGAAATGGTGGGCCCACCAGGACTCGAACCTGGGACCAACCGGTTATGAGCCGGTGGCTCTAGCCAACTGAGCTATAGGCCCGTAGGGTTTTTCATAATAGGGGATGCAGACATCCATGTCAAGCAGTTTATAACAGTTTTCAGCAGTTATGCACGCGACAGAAAGCGGCCATCCCGAGTGTCAACCTTCACCTTTTCGCCCGATTCGAGATAAGGAGGAACCCTTATTTTCAGTCCGGTTTCGAGAATAGCTTCCTTTGTTTCGGCTGTGGCAGTTGCATTCTTCATGACCGGCGGCGTTTCAGTCACCGTCAATTCAACCGTCATCGGCAAATCAACGTTAACCATGCGCCCTTCAAACAATCCAAGCACAACTTCTGTACCATCAAGCAGATAGAGCGAGAGCGGCTCAAACTCATCGGCCGGCATTTCAAACTGTTCATAGTTTTCAAGATCCATAAAGACCCCGTTGCCGCTGTCAGCATAAAGAAACTGCCCTTTATGGCGTTCGAAATCAGCCTCATCCACCTTGTCGCCTGAACGGAAGGTTTTCTCTAATACCTGGCCGGTAATCAGGTTGCGGTATTTGGTCTTTACCATTGTGTTGGCGCCTCGCGCGGTGGGCGAGCTGACGTTGATATCGGTGATAAGACACGGGGCGCCATCCAGTTGGATGACAAGCCCTTTTTTAAAATCGGACGTTGAAAACATAAAATCAGATTCTCCTTGGTAATTTGTATATTAATAGCCGGTGGCTATTTCTTCCGATATTCCGCCGTCGGCCAGAATGGTATGCCGCCGCGCGGCGTGAACTCACCACGAACCGTGAGCCAGGCCGGGCTTAGTAACTTCACCAGATCGTTGCAGATGCGGTTGACGCCGGCTTCGTGGAACTCGCCATGCATTCTGAACGAACCGAGATAAAGCTTCAGACTCTTGCTCTCGACACAAAGCTGATCCGGCTGATAATCAATGACGATTTTTCC
>JANXYR010000078.1 GCA_025355965.1 Geobacteraceae bacterium | reverse complement strand
CTACTTCGAGAACCTTGGCCTGATATCGCTTCAGACCCACTACAACCGTCTTCAGCGCGTATCATGAACCGCCGTATACGGAACCGTTCGTACGGTGGTGTGGGAGGACGGCGGGGGAGACCCCGCCTCCTACCCGATTGGGCAAAGGATAACGTCATGAGAATGGTGACAGATGAAGTTAAACATAGAATTTTGAACTTGTCATGTTCCGTACTAATGATTCTCACGGTTGTGAATTCATTGTTGCTTCTTGACGCGCATGCTGACTGCAGTCGCCAAGTGCAGCATTTTGCAGCAAGGCCAAACGAGTTGAACTACGTGGTTCTCGTCAATCCGGCAACCCGTGTAATACATGAAGAATGCTGGAAAGAAATTAATCATGAACAGACATGGACTAAAAGCGGGCGCAAGTATGTGTCAAAAGAAGTATTGGAAAAAGTACTTGAGAAGGTTTCCAGTGCCAACAAGTGGGCTGCTTTAATCATTGCTTCTAATCTTGGCAAGTTAGACGGTGGGGACTTGGAAGATTCATTAGTAGCTTTGGGTGTTTCTATCAACAAGTCTCCCTCCCTCTTGCTATCCTTCTATAGAGATGGTGTCATCAACAAAATTGAATTTGAGTCATGCTGCAAGTCGACGCCTCTCGATCTGCCTGAAAGTGCTCGTGCACATTTGAGTTACCTTGAGAAACGGAAGAGAAGTATTTCTTCGGTGAAGACCGCGAGTTTACAGAGCGCGAAAAGCATGGCCCTGATTTACATTGAGGAAGCCATCCAAGTAGTACGAAACACTTGGCCTGACCTTTAGAATAGAGACCTAAAATGCCCAACCAGGCCACTGGTGCGGTCAAGCCGCACAGCGCCGAGACCGTTGGCCGACTAAAATACATGAAAAACCGAGGAGTATGGCGGTGTTATTGGCGAAGTCGCCCGGAGTAGCAGAAACGTGGTTGCGAGGTGTTTGTCGGCGGAGAAGTAAAATGGAAGAGCGGAGAAAACAGCAAAACCAGCTAAGCCAGGAGACATCACATGTTGCAGGCTTTTTTGCCAAAATAACATGAAGAAAAATCGAAACGGCGAAAAAAGCAAAAGGAATGAATCAAGCGTGCGTCATTGGATGCTCTTTTAGATATGTACGTAATGCTTCATTCATACGGGTCTGCCAACCCTTTCCGGTAGCCTTGAAAGCGGCGAGAACGTCACGGTCAAAGCGCATGGTTTGTGAATCCTTAACACCACTACCTAGCTTACGGCCTGGCTTTTTGGCGAGCATCTCGTCGGCTACTTCTTTGCTGAACAATTGTGGAAGAACCTCGGAAGCTGGTCGAAAATGTTTGAAATCTTCTTGAGTCAGCTCCCGGACTTCTCCATCTTTATTAGTCAATGGTAAGCGGTTTGCCATATTTATCACCTTCCCTTCTGTTTGCTTTGCGAAAGCTGATTACTCGGACAGCATCAGCAACAGGGGTAAAACAAAGAATATGAAGACGGCGATCAAGATATCCAACAGCAATATACCTGATTTCAGGATAATCATTTCGAATATCGACAGTGATTTCAGCAGAGCTCCATCCGAAATCAGAGGCTCGATCAAACGGCAAGCCACGCTCGGCTAAGTTCTTGTCTGATTTGATCTGATCGAATTCAATCTTCATAATTATATTTGTAGCTACAAAATAACTGAACGTCAACCAATAACGTTACAACTAAAATAAAAAAATATATGAGATCTCAACTCTTGACACAGAGAAGTCCCAACCAGCCGGTTGCACACCGCCTCGCCCTGAGTGAGCTAAGGGGACGTAGCTGCTTTATTGCTTTATGAGGCTTTTTCTGTTAGTTTGCCAAAATGCCAAGACAAGCCCGAATCGACATACCCGGCCTTTTGCAACACGTCATCGTCAGGGGGATTGAGCGTTCCGATATTTTTCTGGACGATGATGATCGAAGTTGCTTTGTCGAGCGCCTGAGCTCCCTGTTGGTGAAAACCG
This sequence comes from Geobacteraceae bacterium, assembly GCA_025355965.1. Classification (GTDB taxonomy): domain Bacteria; phylum Desulfobacterota; class Desulfuromonadia; order Geobacterales; family Pseudopelobacteraceae; genus JACRCG01. Next base: position 36,076 of record JANXYR010000078.1, on the reverse strand, counting down.
GTACCGACTGCTTTGCCTGGGCGCTTATCCCCAATCATTTCCATTTGTTGCTTTGCTGCAATCACGCCGATCTTTCACGTTTTATGCGGAGCCTGCTGACTGGTTATGCCGTAACATTCAACCGGCGTCACTTCCGCAGCGGGCATCTCTTTCAGAATCGCTACAAGTCCATTGTCTGTGAAGAAGAACCATATTTGCTCGAATTAATCCGCTATATCCATTTGAACCCATTGCGGGCCGGTCTGGTGAAGAACCTTGACGAACTGGCCGTTTATCCGTGGAGTGGCCATAGGGTACTGCTGGGGAGCAAGGTACTGGTCGGTCAAGCGACCGATGAAGTGTTGGCGCTGTTTGGCAAAAGAGTCAAGGGTGCCAGACGAGCTTACCTGCAGTTTGTGGCGGATGGTGCTTCCATGGGGAAACGACCCGAATTGACAGGCGGCGGTTTACGGCGCAGCCAACTGCAGGAAGGTACAGCAACCGTCATAGGGGATTATGACGAACGTATTTTGGGGGGTGGCGAATTTGTGGCGTCTTTACGGGAGGAACCGAGGCTGAGTGGCAAGCTGGCCAGTACTATCGACCTCGCCACTTTGCAGGCAATGCTAAGCCACTATTGTTCCGTACCGGTAGAGGCGATGTCTCAACGCGGACGTCGTAATCAAAACTCGGAAATACGTGAGTTATTCTGTTATCTGGCTGTCAGGGAGCTGGGTTATTCCGGCGCAAAAGTTGGGACCATGCTTGGCATGGGAAGTTCATCGGTAAGCCGTGCGACACGGCGCGGCGAGGAGCTGTTTGCGTCGCGAGAAGAGTGCAAGGAATGGTGGTTGAGTGTGTTAAAGCAATAAAGCAGCAACGTCCCTTCAATATCCCCTTCAATATCCCGACATTTTCAATAACCGGATCGTCGCCAGCAACGGCCTGATCCATGATGAGATGGTGGCACTGCTGGCTGAGAACGCCTCCGGGGGTGCTGAATGAAAACTGTCAGAAGTCTCTGTCTTTGAGCTCTTATTGCGAAACTTCCGTTCGGCCAGTTTGATCATCGGAACCTCTTGAGCATTGGGTGGCACAAAGGGGGGCTCAATTCCATACTAATTAATACTTGAAAAGAGAGCGCTATGAAAAAATACGTCTTGATTCTGTTGGCTGTCTGTTGCACCGCCTTGATCGCCTGTTCCAGCAACCAGGGGAAACAACAGCTTGAAACAGCGCAGTTCGAAGAGAAACAGAACAACAAAGAGCATGCTATAAAACTGTACGAAGAGGTCGTCTCAAAATATGCGGGTTCGCCACACGCCAAGTTGGCTCAAGAGCGGCTTAATGCGTTGAATGGGGGCAAGTAAAAGAACCGCCATGACTGACCAGAAACAGCCGATATGTGCTCTCTGCGGGCAAGCTATCAGCGCGGAGGAACACGACTTTTGCCTTGCGAATCCCGGGCGTTTCAACGATCTGGCCTTCTGTTTCGAACACCGGAACCGCTACAACGTCTGCCCGGCAATGCGCTGGCAACTGGGCGGGCGCGGTTCGCCCCGGTAGTATGGCTAGTATCTCAACTTCACACAGATTAGTAATAAAAAGGGGGATATCTGTAATGCCAGTAATGCAATTAAGGTATGAAACAGCCGGTTCATGCGCCACACGGATCGATATTGAGATTAAAGCAGGTTTTATTGTCAGTGCAGATTTCATCAATGGCTGCTCAGGCAATACCCAGGCGGTGTCTGCACTGGTCAAGGGGATGCAGGTTGAAGAAGCGGTGCGGCGCTTGAAGGGGATTGCCTGTCAGGGGGATACGTCATGCCCGGATCAGCTTGCCCGGGCCCTGGAAACGGCTCTGTAACGCTGATACAATAATCGACAGAGGTGAATCAATCATGATTACGGGACAACGAATGCCGATTCTGTTCATCGGTCACGGCAACCTGATAGTTGTCTTGGCTTCATCTCGATGCAGTCAGTGAGGAGAGGGTGAACGTATGAACCGCACGGAAACTTCAGCTTTGGACAGATCCCTGGCAAAGATATGTGAACTCTGCCCGGTCTGTCTCCACGCCCGCCATCACCAGAGGGGTGTGGTCTTTGACTTTGTGAAAAATGTTGAGCAGAACATATGTCCTTTCTGCAAAGCTTATGAACGGGTACACGGGAAAAAAGCCCATGAGAAACGAGGATAATTATGGTGATTCAAATCTGCTGACCTGTTGCCGTCTGAAGGCAGGCGATCAGCGAAGACGAACACAACTTCTGTCTTGCAAATTCCGGGTATTTCGGATGGTGATGCATTGACAGCATAGCCGGATAGAGCGTATAGAAAGACTTGGGATAAGCATAGTATTTCCATTATGAGGCTCTGGTAAAAGGGGTAACCCCCGATAAATCCAGGGCCTTTCGCTTTGTACAAATTTACATAAACCTTAAAAATATCCGGAACTCGGATTGATGGGATAAATAACAGGATCAACCTCAACTGCATATGAGTGAACAACACCAATTTGACATAGTTCAACAGGAACAGCAGCGCTTGTCTGACGTTCTCTCCTCAATCGAGGAGACGGCCCGTCAGAACAGGGCGAAGATCTCTCGTCACAACGCCTACACCGCCGAACTGGAGAAGGAACGCCTTGAGTCGGTAAGCTGGCGTGAAAAGAACTCTTTAACTGAGAAGCTTATAGAGAACGACACGTTTGATCCTGCCAGATATCTCACCTCATTCCAGATGACGGACAGCCCCTACTTCGGGATTGTCGGGATCAACGACCGCGATAGGAGAATCGGCGCAAAAGAATATCTTATCGGGAAGCAGGGGTTCGTATCCCATGATAACCGGGCATTGGTTGTGGACTGGAGAAAAGCCCCGATTTCCCGTTTCTTCTATGACTTCGACCCTGGAGAGGAATACTTCGAAACTATTCAGGGTAAAGAACGGGAAGGGGTGATTACCCGGCGTGACACGGTGGAGATAACGAAACATGCTCTCCGGCGCATGGAATGCGGCGAAGATTTGTATGAATTGGCTGACGACAGATGGGTGAAAAACGCAAAGCAGTTTCACACGACCAGTGACACCAAGGCGGCGAACCAGGACCATCGCATGGTTGATATCGTCTCTTTGATCTCTCCTGATCAGTTCCATATGATTACCTCGGAAGCGACCGATGGTTGTACCCTGATCACCGGCGGCGCCGGTAGCGGCAAGACGGTGGTGAGTCTTCACCGGCTCTCCTGTCTGCAGTTCAACGACCCGGACAGATTCGCTCCTGACCGCTGCCTGGTCCTCATGTTTAACAAAGTTCTTCGCAACTACGTCAGGCAGACCTCTTCCGACCTTCTCGGCAGCACACGGGTGGATACCTTCAGCGCCTGGGCGTTGAGCGCCATCACCGCCCTGACCGGCAAGGTCATCAAACCGGTTGTGGGCGATCTCCTGACGGCACAGAAGAAGTCGTCGCAGCTGTCCGACCTGCTGGTCCGCTACGTTGCTGAAGTGCAGGAGTCAGAGCCGCTTCAGGATCTGTGGCGGTTTTACGGCCAGCCGTATGTGCTTGACGCCCTGTGTGCTGATGGAAAGGGGAAAGAAACGTTACTTGCAGATCTGCGCCGACGTTACTCGGCCAGAAGCCAGGTTATATCATTTGCCGACTTGAGCGTGCTGCTGCGGCTCTGCCAATTGCGCGAGAAGGACGGTCCGATACGCGAGGCCCTCGGCTGGTACGCCCATATCATTGTCGATGAAGGGCAGGATCTTTCACTTCTGGAACTTGAAGCGATTCTCGCGGCAACGGACAAACGGAACAGCATTACACTCAGCGCTGACAGTAAGCAGAAGATACTGTCATGGGTCGATGCGGCCGACTTCGATATCTTTCATAAAAACCTGAAAGAGGTCGGGGTGAGCAACGAGACCCTGTCCGTTTCCTATCGCTGCCCCAAAGAGATCATGGCGCTGGCTTCACGGATCAGCGCCAGAGAGAACGAGCAGGTCGGCAGGCATTCCGGTGTTCTTGAGTACCACAGGGGAGTGGATGAGGAGAACGCACTGGAGCTGTTGCGCCGGCTTGTCGAAAAGCTGGTGGCTGAAGATCCGGACAGCCTGACGGCAGTCATCTGCAAGAAAAAATCGGACGAAAAAATGCTCCACAGTGTGTTAACCGGTATAAACGGGCTGCATCAACAGGGTGAGCTGACTTTCGAGCCCGGTGCCCTGGTCACGATCGCCCATCAGGTCAAGGGGGTGGAATTTGCCAATGTGATCCTGTACGACCCGAATGCGAAGGATTTCAGGAACTCTGCCCTTGATCGGAATCTGCTCTATGTCTGCGTTACCCGTGCCTGCAAGCGTCTGGATATAGTGCACTGGCGGGAGCTTGCCGCAGGACTGGCGTAAGACGGGTAAGATGCTTAAGATCGCTTGTCTGTATTTTATTGAGGTTGCTTCCATGGGCTGTATAACAGAGAAAATAAGAAATCAGGGATATGCCCATGTTTATTTTTTGTCTTGAAATTCATCTCTCGCTGCCGGCGCATTCGCTTAAAGAAAAACGGGGCATTGTCAAGAGCATTCTCGGACGGGCCAGAAACCGTTTCAACGTAGCGTGCGCGGAGGTTGACCGACAGGATAATGCTGCTGTGGCGGTGCTTGCTTTTGTTACCGTCAGCCCGGACAAACAGATCCCCCGGCAGGTGTTGGAGCGGGTGGAGGAGTGGATCTACGAGGGATGGCCTGATGTTGAAATAACAGGAGTGGATATCGCTGAAATATGAATAGCGGCTCCCGGTTTTTGACGATAAACCTTGAAACTGATGCCTGCTTCGGTGTATAAATACTGATTGTTTGAGTTTCGTCCGCATCATTCGGTGCTTGAATATAACCTGTTGAAGTTCCTCTGCTTTTAGTCGGCATTCTCTGCCTGCACCATTAACTTGAAATTCCTGGAGTCTTAGTGAAAATCTGTTCGCTGGCGAGCGGCAGTAAGGGCAATTGTCTCTATCTGGAGAGCGGGGATACCCGTGTCCTGATAGATGTCGGCCTGTCGTTGCGTGAAACATTGCTGCGCATGGATGAGGTTGGTATCGATGCTTCAGGTGTTCACGCGGTGCTGGTGACCCATGAACATATTGATCATATCCGGAGCGCGGGCTCTTTTGCGCGCAAATTCAATGTGCCGGTTTTTACCAGCCATATGGTTCACGCCAAAGCCGATAAATATTTCAAGAATACACAGGTCTGCGAGTTCGAATCCGGTTTGGCCCTCACCTATAGGGATATTAAGATCGACCCGGTTCCGATCACTCACGATAGCTGCGACCCGGTCGGTTTTGTTATTGAATCCCGCGAAGGGCGAGCTGCTTCCGTTACTGATTTCGGTATCGTCACGCGTCTGATTACAGAAAAGCTGCGCGGCTGCCGCTTTCTCAATCTGGAGTCTAATCACGATGTCGATATGCTGATGAACGGCCCCTATCCGTGGGAGTTGAAGCAGCGCATCAAATCCCGTCACGGCCATATCTCCAACGAGGAGTCGCTTGATCTTCTTCATGAACTTGCCCACGAAGGGCTGGAGGCCCTGGTAATGGCGCATCTGTCTGAGGTGAACAACCATCCCGAGCATGTTGTGCGCACGACCCGTGCTTTTTTGAATGACCAGAATATCTGTGCGCCGCGCATTGTCATCGGTGATCAGTACCGTGCCAGCGCAGTTATGGAAATATAGCATCACGTACAAATAAAACGAGGAGTTCTTACATGATTGAACGCTATTCCCGCCCCGAAATGACCCATATCTGGACCGCTTCAAACCGTTTTCGCATCTGGCTTGAAATCGAAACGCTGGCTTGTGAAGCTCAGGCTGAACTGGGGGTCATCCCCAAGGAGGTTGTGCCGATTATTCGTGCCAAGGGAAATTTTGATATCGCCCGGATCGATGCGATTGAGCTTGAAGTAAAGCATGATGTGATCGCATTTCTGACGTCAGTCGCCGAATATGTCGGTCCTGAAGCCCGATTCATCCATCAGGGAATGACCTCATCTGATGTCCTTGATACCTGCCTGTCAGTGCAGCTTGTGCAGGCAACCGATGAACTCCTGGCCGATCTGGATATGCTTTTGGAATCGCTTAAACTCCGTGCTTTGGAGCATAAGGATACGGTCTGCATTGGCCGCTCACATGGAATTCATGCCGAGCCGGTGACCTTTGGACTCAAGATGGCCTCTTTTTATGCCGAGATGGGGCGCAACCGTGTCCGCCTGTTGGCGGCACGCGAAAATATCGCCACAGGCGCTATTTCCGGGGCAGTCGGTACTTTTGCCAACATCGACCCATTTGTTGAGGAGTACGTCTGCTCAAAAATGGGGCTCAAGCCGGAGCCGGTCTCGACCCAGGTCATTCCGCGTGACCGCCATGCCGAACTCTTCTGCACGATGGCCATTATAGCATCCTCCATCGAGCGTATTGCCGTAGAGATCCGGCATTTGCAACGGACCGAGGTTCTGGAGGCGGAAGAATTTTTCAGCAAGGGGCAGAAAGGGTCATCGGCCATGCCGCACAAACGCAATCCGATCCTGTCCGAAAACCTGACCGGGCAGGCCCGCTACATTCGTTCTCTCTGCATCCCTGCACTTGAAAATGTTGCATTGTGGCATGAACGGGATATTTCCCACTCATCTGTTGAACGCTACATTGCACCGGATGCAACCGTGGCACTGGACTTTTCCCTGCGGCGTCTCAACGGCCTGATAAAAAATCTTGTTGTTTACCCCGAAAATATGCTGAGAAACCTGAACCAGATGAAAGGTCTAGTTTTCTCTCAGAAAATCCTGCTTGATCTGACTCAGGCCGGTGTATCGCGCGAAGATTCATATAGTATGGTGCAGCGCAATGCCATGAAGGTATGGGAAAAGGGTGCCGATTTCCAGACCGAACTGCTGGCTGATCAGGATGTTGTCGGAGCGCTCGGCGAAGCAAAAATTCGTGAATCCTTCGACCTTAGCTACCATCTGAAACATGTGAATACGATTTTCAAGCGTGTGTTCGGTGAATAGATTTTTTGATTTCATACTGGGACTCATCCAGTCTCAGGAGGGTGACAGTTCCCTGCTGTTCTGGGCCAAAGAGATCCTGGGGGCACTGCTGATTCTAGCCCTGTTCTGGGTGATGTCGCATCTGGTTATTATGGTTCTGAACAAGTGGGGGGGGCGTTTAACGTCCTTCACGGCAACTGATCTGGATGATCGCGTCCTGCAACGGGTGATTCCGTACGTGTCACGGCTGTTTGTTGTCATGGGATTCTATATGGCTATCCGTTCGCTGCCGCTGAACGAGAAGCTGCTGATGATAGTCTCGGGCTTGATTTACATCATCTTGGTGGTGATCGTCTGTAACCTGATCTACCATGTCCTTGGCGAACTGTTGAGATGGTATGTTGCCGGTCAACAAGATAGCGCCGGGGCGGTCATGTCGCGTCAGATGATGCCGGTAGCCGAAAAGATAGTGTCACTGTTTCTTATGGGCGCGGCACTGATCGTAGTACTCAAACATTTCAACTATGATATTTTTTCGCTAGTTACCGCTCTGGGTATCGGGTCTCTGGCTATTGGTATGGCGGCAAAAGATACGCAGGCTCATATGATTTCCGGCTTTACAATCATGCTTGATCGACCGTTTCGCATCGGAGACCGAATCCAGCTGGTTGGCGGCCAGATCGGAGACGTGTCGGATATCGGTCTCCGTAGCACCAAGATTAAGACGTTGGATAACCAGTTGCTGATTATTCCCAATTCAGACCTGTGCAATACCATGCTGACAAACCAGGCGTTTCCCAATAGCCGGGCTAAAGGACGCATCAATATCGGCGTGGCTTACGGCAGTGATGTTGACCTGGTAAAACAGTTGCTGGTTGCAACAGCCGCTGAAGTTGACGATGTTTTGACAGACCCTCCTCCCGAAGCCTATTTTGCCAGCTTCGGAGATTCTGCTCTCAATATGGCGCTTTTTTTCTGGGTCGAAGAATACAGTACGTTATTTGCCGTTACTGATAAAATTAATTCACTGATTCTCAAGCGGTTTGGTGACAACTCTATTGAAATACCGTTCCCGACGCGGACGGTGAAAATGCAAAAAGGAACAGACTGACATGGCTAATAGAATCGAAGTAGCACTAAAGCCGGGAAGCCGCGATGCCAGAGGCGAGAGGATCAAGCGAGAGATTGAGCACTTCCTCCATCTTGATGTTGAAGAGGTGTGTACGCTTGACGTATATACGCTGGATACAGACCTCACCAAAGATGAGTTGGAACAGGCTGCTGCCGGTCCTTTCAGTGATCCGGTTATTCAGGTGTGGGCCATCGACCGACCGCTTGCCACCGGTTTTGATTTTGCCGTGGAAGTCGGTTTCCGCCCAGGGGTTACTGACAATGTCGGCCGTACTGCCAGAGAGGCGGTTGCCTACCTGACCGGTCGCCCATGCGCGAGCGGCGCCGGGGTGTATTACTCCGTGCAGTATCTTCTTAAAGGGCGCCTCTCCGTGGCCGACGTTGAGAAAATTGCTACCGGATTACTCTGTAATACCCTCATTCAGCGCTATACTATTCTTTCAGCCCCTGACTTCGCGGGAAAAGGCGGCTTCCCGGTCGCAGTGCCAAAAGTCAGTGGTGAAACCAAGGTCGAGGTACGCGAGATCGATCTGGAAGTTTCAGATGACGAACTGATGCGGATTAGCAAGGATGGCGTGCTGGCCCTAACCCTTGATGAGATGAAGATCATTCAGTCGCAGTACCGTGATCCGAAGGTTCTGGCAGGGCGTAAGGAGTTCGGCCTGGGCGCGAAACCGACTGATGTGGAACTGGAGTGCCTTGCTCAGACCTGGTCGGAGCATTGCAAACATAAAATATTTGCCGGAACAGTGCAATATGAGGATGAACAGGGTAATAAACAGGAGATCAAATCCCTGTTCAAGTCGTTCATCCAGCGCACGACAAAAGATGTTCGCGAACGGATGGGAGAGAAGGATTTCTGCTTATCCGTATTCAAGGACAACGCCGGCGTCATTAAATTCAACGACAAACACTCCCTCGTTTTCAAGGTTGAAACCCATAATTCCCCATCGGCACTGGATCCATACGGCGGTGCGTTGACCGGCATTGTCGGCGTTAACCGCGACCCGTTCGGCACCGGTATCGGATCAAAACTGATATTCAACACCGATGTATTCTGTTTTGCCGACCCGTTCTACGCCAAACCGTTGCCATCACGCCTTTTGCATCCGCGCCGGATCTACGAAGGTGTTGTCGAAGGGGTCGAACATGGCGGCAACAAGAGCGGCATCCCAACTGTCAACGGTTCGCTGGTTTTTGATGACCGTTTTGCCGGTAAGCCACTGGTATTTTGCGGCACAGCCGGATTTATGCCGGCCGTTGTCAACGGACTGCCGGGGTACGAAAAGTCTATAAAGCCGGGTGATCTGATTGTCATGACCGGCGGACGGATCGGCAAGGATGGCATTCACGGTGCTACTTTCTCTTCAGAGGAACTGAACGAAAATTCGCCGGTAACGGCGGTGCAGATCGGCGATCCGATTACCCAGAAGCGGATGTTCGATTTTTTGATCCGGGCTCGTGATAAGGGACTGTACCGCTTCATTACCGATAACGGCGCCGGTGGTCTGTCATCCTCTATCGGTGAAATGGCCGGTGAGTGCGGCGGTTGCCGGATGGATCTTGCCAAAGCGCCACTGAAATATCCCGGCCTAAACCCATGGGAAATACTGATCTCTGAAGCTCAGGAGCGGATGTCGCTTGCCGTTCCACCTGAGCAGATCGACGAATTCCTGGCCATGGCCGTGCGCTTTGGTGTGGAGGCAACCGTTCTTGGCGAGTTTACCGATAACGGCGTATTCCACATGCTCTATGGCGAGCAGACGGTGGCCTGGTTGCCGATGGATTTCATGCATGAAGGGCTGCCGCCGATGCAGCTGCCGGCAAAGTGGATTCCACCGCAGCATGAGGAACCGGTCCTTGAAGAAAAGGTAGAGTACACCGATGACCTGAAACAACTGTTGTCGGCGCTTAATATCTGTTCAAAGGAGTCGGTAGTTCGGCGCTATGACCATGAAGTGCAGGGAGGCTCAGTCGTCAAGCCTTTTACCGGTGTAGCCAATGATGGCCCCTCCGATGCGGCTGTTGTCAGGCCGTTGCTTGATTCATTCGAAGGGGTTGTGACGGCCCACGGCATCTGCCCCCGTTTCTCGGACATCGACACCTATCATATGACCGCCAACGCCGTTGATGAAGCGCTGCGCAACTATGTTGCAGTTGGCGGTTCACTGGATCTTGTTGCCGGTCTGGACAACTTCTGTTGGTGCGATCCGGTCCAATCGGATAAAACGCCGGACGGTGCTTATAAAATGGCGCAGCTGGTCCGCTCCAATCAGGCGCTGTACGACGTCTGCATGGATTACAACCTGCCGCTTATCTCCGGCAAGGACTCCATGAAGAACGACTTTTACGACGGCACGACCAAGATTTCAATCCCTCCGACTCTTCTTTTCTCGGTCATCGGCAAGATTGACGATACCAGAAAAGCGGTCACGATGGATGCCAAACGACCGGGTGATATCGTCTATCTTCTTGGCAAAACAGCAGACGAACTGGGTGGTTCCGAATACCTGGCGCTCTCCGGAGTGATCGGGAACAAAATTCCGAAGGTTGACACCGTGAAAGCCTATCAGCGCTACAAAGCCTATCATGATGCGGTCAATCAGGGGACAGTTGCTTCCTGTCATGATCTATCCGATGGCGGGTTGGCGGTAGCGGCAGCTGAATCAGCTTTTGCCGGCGGGTTTGGCGTTGCTATAGACCTGTCCCGTCTGCTCTGGAAAGGTGATGCGGCTGGCAAGAACGATTGTACGCTTCTCTTCTCCGAATCAGCATCACGCCACCTTGTGACCGTTCATCCGGAAAAGCGTGACCAATTTGAGGCGATCATGAGCGGGAACTGTTTTGCGTCGATCGGTGTCGTAACAGAAGGTCAGGAACTTTCGATCACAGGCCTGAATGGTGGCACAGTTGTAAAAGCTGATCTGGTCGAGCTGAAAGAAGCCTGGCAGAAAACGTTACGGGAACTGTAGTCGTACCCTGTGCCAGAAACCATCCACCATACACTGAAAACCGTCTTCGGTTTTAACCAGTTTCGGGAACCACAGCAGGATGTCATCGAACGGGTGGTGGCTGGTGAAGATGTTTTTCTGGTTATGCCGACCGGCGGGGGCAAATCGCTCTGCTACCAGATACCGGCGCTGCACCGTAATGGGGTGGCGATTGTCGTTTCGCCGCTGATCGCGCTGATGAAGGATCAGGTCGATGCGCTGCAGGATAATGGAGTGCGGGCGGCTTGCCTTAACTCGTCATTGACGTCTGTTGAAGCTAGTCAGGTGTTGTGCCAGTTGCATAGTAATGAGTTGGATCTGCTCTACGTAGCGCCGGAACGTTTGCTGCTCCCCGATTTTCTGGATACCTTGTCCACTCTGAAGCTGGCGTTGTTTGCCATTGATGAGGCACACTGCATTTCCCAGTGGGGGCATGATTTCCGTCCCGACTATGTAAAGCTCGGTCAGTTGCGCAGTACGTTCCCGGATGTGCCGATTGTGGCGATGACCGCAACCGCTGATCCGGAAACACGCAAGGATATCGTTAATCAGCTGGGGATCGGTCGTGCCAAAGTTTTTGTCGCCGGTTTTGACCGGCCGAACATAACCTATACGGTTATCCCGAAGCATAAGCCATTTGTGCAACTGTCCGGATTCCTGAAAGGTCGCAGTGATGAGGCCGGTATTATCTATGCGCTGAGCAGGAAGCGTGTTGAACAGATTGCAGAACAGCTTATTCAGGCAGGATTCTCGGCGGCTGCCTATCATGCCGGACTGTCGGAAAAAGAGCGGAGTCGGGTGCAGAATGCCTTTCGCCGTGACGATCTGCGGATCGTTGTGGCCACGGTCGCGTTCGGCATGGGGATAGATAAACCGAACGTCCGCTTTGTTGTCCATTACGACATGCCCAAAAGTGTCGAGAGTTATTATCAGGAAACCGGCAGGGCAGGGCGTGACGGCTTGCCGTCCGAGGCGCTGATGCTGTTCGGGATGGGTGACGTGATGACCGCCAGGTCGCTGATCGAGAATAGCGACAATGCCGAGCGGGTGCGGATCGAGATCCAAAAATTGAACGCGATGGTATCATATGGTGAGGCGCTGACCTGCCGTCGCCGTGCGCTTCTTTCCTATTTTGGCGACCAGCGCGAGCATGACTGCGGCAACTGCGATATCTGCACCGACCCACCGCAGCGTTTCGACGCGTCAGAACAGGCAAAAAAAGCGCTCTCCTGTGTGTACCGGGTCGGCGAACGTTTTGGAGTCCGGCATGTCATTGAGGTGTTGCGCGGGGCAAAGAGCCAGCGCGTTACCGAACTGCGACACCATGAGCTGTCTACCTACGGCATCGGTGCTGACCAGTCGGCTGTTGAGTGGGAAAATATCTTCCGCCAGTTGATCCATCTTGGCTATATTGTGCAGGATTTCACCCGCTACGGTGTACTGGGGTTGTCACCGGCGTCGCGTCCGGTGCTTAAGGGGGAGACGCAGGTTATACTCGGGCTTCCACGCGTTGCCATAAAAGCTGAAGAGAAGGCAAAACGGCGGCGTGGAGCGGTTGACCCGCTTCATCAGGAGCTGTTTGACAGGTTGCGTGCGCTGCGCAAACAGATTGCAGATACCTCGAATGTGCCACCTTTTGTGGTGTTTTCCGACGCAACCCTGCTGGAAATGGCATCGAGCCGGCCTCGCGATGAGCGTGAGCTGCTGGCAGTTACCGGGGTTGGTGAACACAAACTGCGCAAGTACGGATACGCATTTCTGTCCGCCATAAACGGTCAGAATGCTGATTTTGACTAGAATTAGATAGATGAGGAACTTAAGCAGTACAAACGTTAAGGAGAACAGGACTCAATGAAACAGACACGCGCAATCGTCATAACCGGCAACGGTACCAATTGTGAGATGGAGGCTGCCCATGCCTGCCGTCTGGGGGGCTTTGATGAAGCCGTTATTGCCCATATTGCCGAGATTCTCTCCGGTGAGATCCGCTTGGACGACTTTCATTTTCTAAATCTGACTGGTGGGTTTCTCGACGGGGACGATCTGGGAAGCGCCAAGGCTCAAGCCAATCGCCTGAAAAACGCCGCAGTAGTCGGTTGTGATGAAAAGCTTGTAGAGCAATTTACCCGTTTTATCGCCGATGGCAAGTTGATCCTCGGGGTATGTAACGGTTTCCAGTTGATGGTAAAAATGGGGATGCTGCCGGGATGGGATGGCAATTATCTGAACCAGACCGTCACGTTGACTCATAATGACTGTGGCCGTTTTCAGGACCGATGGACATATCTGCAGGTTGACTCATCCTCGCCGAGTGTTTTTACCCGTGGAATTGACAAAGGGATTTATCTCCCGGTGCGTCATGGTGAAGGAAAGTTTCTTTGCGATTCAGATGCTACACTGGCGCGGATTGAAGATGGGCATTTGGCTGTGTTACGTTACAGCGGCGCAGATTATGCCGAAGCAACGATGGAGTTTCCAGCCAATCCTAACGGCTCAACTAACGCCATTGCAGCGCTGTGTGACCCGACCGGTCGCCTGATGGGTCTTATGCCGCATCCTGAGGCGTTTGTTCATTACACCCAGCACCCACGCTGGACGAGAGAAGAGTTGCCGGAAGAGGGTGACGGATTGATCCTGTATAAAAATGCCGCCGAATATGTTAGAAATAATCTGGTCTGAGTCAAAATATAGTGGAGCCTTTATCTATGAAGCTATCCCGTCCCCAAGAAGAATGCGGCGTTTTCGGTATCTACAATCACTCTGAAGCATCAAATCTGACCTATCTCGGTCTCTACGCCCTGCAGCATCGCGGTCAGGAAAGCTGCGGTATTGTCTCCTCAGATGGTAATTCCCTGCACGCTCACAAGCGGATGGGGCTTGTAGCGGATGTATTCAGCAATCCGGACGTCTTCAAAAAACTGCCTGGTAAATCTGCCATCGGGCATGTTCGTTATTCGACCGCCGGAGCTTCGGTAGAGAAAAATGTCCAGCCGATCATGGTTGATTATTCGCGTGGTTCGATTGCGGTCGCTCACAACGGCAACTTGGTCAATGCGCAACTGCTGAAGGCTGAGCTGGAGGCTTACGGTTCAATATTCCAGACGACGATGGATACGGAAATTATCATCCATCTGATTGCCACGTACAAGACCAACTCGCTCGTTGATCGGATTGTGGAAGCATTGAAACGTGTCCAAGGTGCCTATTGTCTGCTCTTTCTGACAGAGACCCGCATGATTGCGGTGCGAGATCCGAACGGTTTTCGTCCGTTATGCCTCGGCAAGTTGGGTGATGCTTGGGTCGTCGCCTCGGAAAGCTGTGCACTGGATCTAATAGAAGCCGACTTCATTCGCGAAATTGAACCGGGTGAAATGATTGTCTGCACCAAAGACGGTGGTATCAAGTCGCTGTTCCCGTTTAAAAAAATTGATCCAACCCCTTGCATTTTTGAATTTGTCTATTTTGCCCGTCCCGACTCAACTATATTTGGCAGGAATGTATATCTGGCTCGCAAAGAACTTGGGCGTCAGTTGGCACGCGAGTACCCGGTGGATGCCGACGTCGTGATTGCCGTGCCGGACTCCGGAGTGCCCGCCGCCATGGGGTATGCCGAGGAGTCTGGTATTCCGTTCGAGCTGGGGTTGATCCGTAACCACTATGTCGGGCGGACATTCATCGAGCCAGCTCAATCAATTCGCCATTTTGGGGTCAAGATTAAACTCAATCCGGTGCGTGAGCTGCTTAAAGGCAAACGGGTTGTCGTAATCGATGATTCGATCGTGCGTGGCACCACCTCGCGTAAAATTGTCAAGATGGTGCGCAATGCCGGTGCCAAGGAAGTACATCTGCGCATTTCATCTCCTCCTACCAGCTATCCCTGCTATTACGGCATCGATACGCCGAATCGCAAGGAACTGATTTCATCATCACATACAATTGATGAAATATGTCGCTATGTTACTGCCGATACTCTGGGATATCTGTCCGAAGAGGGGTTGATTTCCTCAATCGGACATGGCAACACCCATTATTGCAAAGCCTGTTTTGCCGGGACTTATCCGGTTGCATTCCCCAAGCCTGCAGATACTTTGCAGAAGGGACTATTCGAAGAGGAGATGAATGGACATGAGTGATCGTGAACAACTGAAGAAAATCATACTGGAATTGTCTTATGAAAAACGCCTGGTAACACTGGCTTCCGGTCGTCAGAGTGACTTTTATTTCGATGGCAAGCAGACTACGCTGCACGCGGAAGGCGGCTTTCTGGTCGGCAAGCTGTTTTATGAAACCATCAAGGATGTAGAAGGGGTCCAGGCTGTTGGCGGTATTACCCTTGGGGCTGATCCGATCGCCACAGCAACATCGATTGCCGCTCATCTGGATGGCAAAAGCATGCATGCGTTCATTATCCGCAAAGAGCCGAAAGGGCACGGCACCGGCCAGTGGCTGGAAGGGCGCAAAAACCTCCCTGCCGGAACCAGGGTTGTTATCGTGGAAGATGTCGTCACCACCGGCGGATCGTCCATGAAGGCGGTTCGCCGTGCCGAGGAAGAGGGGTTGGTTGTACTCGGCATCGTGACTCTGGTTGATCGCGAAGAGGGTGGGCGTGAGAATATTGAAGCCGAAGGGTACTGGCTGAGATCGCTCTTTACAAAGAGTCAGTTGGTTGGTGAGTAAGAAATCTTGAAAAGTCCCGCTCGGTGCAGCGGGACTTTTTTTAAATTGGATATAGTCCACAATGGCCAAACAGCGCCTCGATAAACTGATTTTAGAACTCGGTCTGGCCCTCTCGATCGAGAAGGCGCGCGCACTGATTATGGCCGGTCAGGTGGTGGTTGGTGATCACACTGTTGACAAGGCCGGCCAGCAGGTAGCGGTTGATGCGGACATTCGTCTCAGAGGGGAGAACCTTCCCTATGTCAGTCGGGGTGGTCTCAAACTTCGCAAGGCACTGGATGCTTTTAGTGTTGATGTTGCGGGTTTGGTCGCTGTTGACGTCGGTTCCTCCACGGGTGGTTTTACCGATTGCCTGCTGCAGGCGGGTGTGGTCAAGGTCTTTGCCATTGATGTCGGCTATGGCCAGCTGGCTTGGAAGCTGCAACAGGACCCACGCGTCGTCAGCATGGAGAGAACCAATATTCGCACAGTTACGCCTGATCAGCTTGATGAGTTATCCGATCTGGCGGTAATTGACGCCTCGTTCATTGCGCTGTCCAAGGTTCTTCCCGCTACGGTTGGTCTGTTGAAACCTGGTGGGAGAATAATCGCCTTGATCAAGCCGCAATTTGAAGTCGGTAAAGGTGAAGTAGGGAAGGGGGGGGTTGTACGCGACCCATCAGCCCATGAAAAAGTTATAGAAGATGTCAGTCAGGCCGTACTTGATCTTGGCTTAACGGTCTTGGGACGGTGTGAATCACCAATCACCGGAGCTGATGGTAATCGTGAATTTCTGATACTTATACAAAAGCCATAAGGAGGGATAACTTGGAAAACTGTATTTTCTGCAAAATCATTAATGGCGAAATACCTTCAAAGAAGGTGTATGAGGACGAACAGCTTCTTGTTATCGAGGATATTACTCCACAGGCGCCGTTGCACCTGCTGTTGCTGCCGAAAAAACATTTCATTAACTGCCTTGATATGACCACTGAGGAAGATGCGCTGGTTGGTTATGCCTGTCGGAAAGGGGGCGAAATTGCTCGCGAGAAGGGGTATACCGAATCAGGTTTCCGGATCGTGCAGAATAACGGAGCTGGGGCTGGTCAGTCGGTCTTTCATATTCACTTTCATCTGCTGGCCGGGCGAGGATTTACCTGGCCTCCAGGGTAATATTAAAATGCCATCAGCTGTTTGATCAGTCCCGGAAATGCTATGTCGACTGTCATAACAACGGTCAGTACGATCATAATCACGACTGTAAGCCTGGCTATAAAGTTGAATACCGGGCCGTTGACATAGGTTCCCATCAGGTTTTTATCATTGATCAGTTTGATCATGAAAATAAGAACAAACGGCAGAACTGCACCGTTAACAACCTGTGAGATAAACATGATTGTCATTAACGGGGCATTAGGAATGAGGATTAGTCCGGCACTTATTATGATAATGATTGTGAACAGCCAGAAAAACTGCGGAGCCTGATCAAAGTCCTTGTTTACGCCTGATTCCCACCCCATCCCTTCACAAATGTAATAGGCCGTCGAAAGCGGCAGAATACAGGCACCAAACAGCGAAGCGTTGAACAGACCGAACGCGAACAGCGTCGAGGCATATTGGCCGACCAATGGCTTCAGTGCCAAAGCCGCATCGGCGGCAGTCTCTATCTTCAGTCCGTGCAGGTGAATGGTTGAGGCGCAGGCAACCATCATGAAGAATGCCACCACTATTGCCATGATGCAGCCGAATATAACGTCCACACGGGAAAAGTTGTATTGATCGGCAGTGATTCCTTTTTCAACTACCGCCGCCTGTTGATAGAACTGCATCCAGGGGGCAATGGTCGTGCCGACGATACCTATCAACGTCATCAGATAGGCGCTGTCAGTCTTGAATGTAGGGGTAACGGTCGCTTTCATGACGACTGTCCAGTTCGGACCGGCCATAAAAGCGGCGATCGGATAGGCGATATAAACCAGGCACGCTACCAGAAATACTTTTTCCACGACCTTGTAAGATCCCTTGACAATCAGGAGCCAGACCAGGATTGCGCAGATCGGAACAGAAATATATTTGCTTATGCCGAAAATCTCAAGACTGGCCGCTATACCGGCAAATTCGGAGATGGAGTTGCCCATGTTGGTCAGCAGCAGTGCGATCATTACGTAGAAGGTGACTTTAACACCGAAAGATTCACGGATCAGGTCCGACAAGCCTTTGCCGGTGACGGCCCCCATTCTGGCGCACATCTCCTGGACCACAACCAGTGCGATCGTGGTCGGTATCATCATCCATAGTATGGAATAGCCGTAGTTGGCCGCAGCGAGAGAATATGTAGTGATGCCGCCAGCGTCGTTATCGACATTGGCAGTGATGATTCCCGGCCCGAGAATGGCCAGGAAGATCATAACATTCCGGGGGCTGAAGCTCTTGAGTGGCTTCAAAAATCTGAATTGTGAAATATAATTGAACATAGTAACCGGTTTCTAGCGCCGCTTGATTTTAATAATCTGTGGCAGGTAATGAGCGAGCACATCGTCAACTGTGACAATACCGGCCATTTTTTCTTCGGAATCAAGTACCGGGATGGCAATAAGGTCGTACTTGGCAAGTGTTTCCAGCATATTTTCCGGTTCCGCATCAATACGCACGGATTTTATGTTTTCTTCCATGATATCGGTAATAAGCGTTTCCGGTGGGTTCATGATTAACCCTTTAAGGGAGACAACTCCTTCGAGTTGATCATCTGCTGTGACGACATACCCGTAGAAGATCGTTTCGACTTCATTGGCACATTCCTTTAGTATTTCTAAAGCCCGTCCGACCGTGATGTCCGATGTTAGTCTCAGGTAGTCCGGGTTCATCAAGCCACCAGCCGAATCCTCCTCGTGTTCCAGCAGTTCCTGGATGTCCTCGGCATTTTCCTGATCCATCATGTCCAGTAGCTCTTGCGCTTTCTGTTCCGGCAGATCACTTAGTACGTCAGCGGCTTCGTCCGGTTCCATCTCCTCCAGAATGTCGCTCATCTGTTCATTGTCCAGTTGGCTGATGACAAGGTTACGCATGTCTGATTCGAGCTCGTAGAGTGTCTCACCGGTTGTTTCAGCGTCAATCGAGTCAAGCACTGTACGGATGTTCTGGATGGGGATGTTTTCTATGATGTCGGCCAGATCGGCAGGATGCATCTCGTTCATCTGGTCTCGGGCAATTTTAAGCGCCAGTTTCGAGGAGTTGGCTTCAAGCGGTTGGACATATTCCCAGCTGATCTCACTATGTGGTATGTCGCGCTTGATCGCCTTGGCAAAACTCTCTCCAAAGCGTTCATAACCTAGGCGTCTGAGCAGCCCGCGAAATCCTATATCAACTGAGAAAATACAAAGCTTATGATTCAACTTTCCTAGTTTTATGTCATTAACCCGAACAACTTTGGCTCCGTCTACATCAACAATCTGCTTGTCAAGCAGGTCGCGCTTGACGAGGATATCCCCTTCTTCTGGCAGATACATGTCCAGGCGTTGTGGTTTGACGCTTCCTATTGAAATCACCACGTGAGTAAAGAGCGAAACCTCACTCCATGGCAGTGTTTTTATCCCCTTACGTGATTTGATTACAATGTGGGAAACCTCCGGGAACACTTCACCCGGAACCATGATCAGGTCGCGCAAAATTCCGATTTGATCACCGTTACTGTTGATCACCGAGCGACCGATGACCGAACTTAGATAGATTTCGTTTATTTCAATCATCATAAATCAAGCCTTTGTAAAACTAAAAGAGGCCCTTTCGGGAAGAAAGGGCCTCTACAAAAATGCGACCAAACCACTTCCCCCCTGGTTGACTTTCGGCAGTGCACAACGTAGGAAAGTTTCCAGCTACATTGGGTTAAGCCTTAATCCGGCAAAACCTGGTAACCACATTGGCGTCTTTCGACGTTTCTGGGTAGTAGCATCTGTTTGTGCAAACGCCTCAATCTAACGAGGAATATGTAAGCAAAATTTATATCCGCGGGACTTGTGATTGTCAATGCATAAATAAGAAACGACCTGCTTGTCTATAACACAGGTCGTCAACATTTAATTGTCACAATTATTAAGCGTAGGTAGAAAAATTAAAACTGCTCCCGCTCTTTGCTGCAGGTTGCGGTGCTTGCTGAACATTCTGAGCAAGAACGTTGGCCATCTTGTTCTGCTGGTCTGCCGCCTGTTTCATCATGGTTGTCGAAAGAGCCTGCTGGGTCTGTCCAGACCTCATCAGCAACGAAGAACCAGAAATCGAGCTAGTATCCATTTGACACCTCCTCTTTTAATTAAAATACAGCATGTTGTGCAGGTTTTGCAAGTAAATAAATGTGGTGATTGATAGTCACACCACTTGAAAATAGCTCCATACTTTCAGATTCTATGTACATTCTGTTTAATTCTTGATGCCGAAGCATTCTCTATTTGCACAATTGCAATAATGGCCACTAACTGTATTTGCAATTGTGCAAAACCATTTCATTCTCTTCAATACTATCTTAAAAAGATAAAGTTATCAACTACATAGCGCTAATAATGCTGTAGTTGTTATATTGGTATAAGCCAGATGCTATTAAGAAAGCTGCAGATATACTTGCATTTATGCAAATATATAAACCTGACTTTCATCGATCAGATAGAGTTATAGCAGTGCAATAGCTGGTAATAAAGGGGTTTTTTTAGTTAATACCGATTTGGCACGGGTAATGCTGTATACGGTTTGAACACGTTACGAAAGGACATCAATGGGAAGCGAAGATATTTGTCCGTTTTATGGCAAAAACGATGATTACTGTGATGTCGGGTGCGAGTATATATCTCCACATGATGTGAACATGATTATCAGATACTGCAACGGTCGGCATGCCCAGTGTACCAAATATATGGAGCTGGTGGATCGTTTTCACGGCGAGTTGCCTCAAATAGTTAAATACTGAAAATGAATATAGCCGGCCAGATGGAAGGAGAAAGCAATGCTGTACAATCTTACGTTGAGTCACAATGGTTTTCATCTGGTCTTGGCTTTGACAGTTTCTATGTTATTTCTTGTAATCACGTTAACAAAGGAGAAGAGAGATGAGCGAAAGAGAGCTTGAACTACTGAATAGAATAGAAGAGCTGGAGCGCCATACCTGGCGTAACAGTGCCATTCTGCGTTCGGTTGCCATGGTGGCCTTTACCAGCATAATTGGATTTATAATCGCTTCCGGTGTAGTTGGCGGCGGCCACGGCAGCCACTGGTCCGGCCCGGCTTGGAACACAATGTGGCTGTACGGCCTTTTTGCCGCCAATGCGGTGTCAATGTTTTGGACCACACACAAGGAATAGGGGGAATACGCTCATGCCGATGAAAATTACTCATGCAATTATGCTTCTGGTGGTCTGTGTTCTCTGTGCCGGCTTCAGTATGCAGCTCTTTTGTGGACTTGACGAGATGATGGGAGATCAGTACTGGGTCATCGATCAGACTCAGGGTGACCACGGCTGGTATGCCATGGGACTTTTGCCACATCTCAACAAGGTGCCTAAGGATGTGGTCAAAGCTGTCAATACCGACCCGCTTGCCAAAGAAAAATACATCATCTACGCGCAAAATGGTGACTTTGCCGGCAAGTCGGTCTACGGCATCTGCTTCGGTATTCCGCTTATCATGTACCTGATCTGGTTTGCTTTCATCATCGGTTTCCCTGATCGGGTTGATCCCTATCTGCTGCCGCGCAAAATTTTTACCATTGCGGTCATAATCTCTTGTTCTGTGATCACCAACCTTTTTCTTATGCGCATTGCCGGTGACTTTGCTCGCGACCCGATGTCCCGCATCGCCAACGTAGCAGGCAACCATGCCTCGCTCCTGTTCCATAATGGAGGTATCTGGTTTGCTATTCTCTTTTCGGCGCTTGGTACTCACAGTCACTCCTTCGACGAGGTTAAAGCTCCCGACAGCCGCAACTGGCAAACCCAGGCTAACGAGAAATTCAACTGGATGTTCACTCTACTGGGTATCGTGACGGTGCTCGAAGTCATTCTGGTCAAGAACAAGCTGGCCCTGCCTGATGCCGCTGTTGACTACTCGGTTTGGATCATCTGGGTGGTGATTTTTATGCGGATGTATGGATTCTCTCCCAAGTACTGGATTAAGCGTCCTACCGGGCTTGCCATCATGGTGGTCGGCACCCTGTTGACCCTGCCGGTGTTTTATCTGCTTGAGCGAGTGACCGGAACTTTGGGGGCCGGTTTTGCCTCACCGATTCTGGCCAAGGCTCTGGGTGCTGAAAACCAGAATATCGGCCTTTCGCTGATGGTCTCGATTTACCTTGTCTTTTGGATGGAGTTTGCGACCGCCATCCGTATGAACGGCCCGGATAAAAAAGCCGTGGCTCAGAAAATATAGGCGGGGGGATAATTTAATGTCTGATATCAAGAACAAGGGCTGGAACGTAGTCTCGGCCGGTTTGGCCATAAATCTGGCTCTCGGGGTGCTGTATGCCTGGAGCATCTTCAAGGGGGCCATCAAGGCCTCCATCGAAAAGGGGGGCGAAGGGGCGTTCACGTGGGACATCGCTTCAATCAACGATCCCTATGCGGTCTGCTGTCTGGCCTTTGCTTTTTCCATGATCGTGGCCGGTAAGTGCCAAGACAAGATCGGTCCGGCCCGTACGGCCTTGATCGGTGGCGTTTTGGTTGGAGCAGGCTTTACAATGATGGGCTTTTCAAACAGCTACATATCCTGGGTTCTTGGCTTTGGTGTCCTGGCTGGCTCCGGTTTCGGTTTCGGCTACTCGGCTGCCACCCCTCCAGCGCTGAAATGGTTTTCCCCATCCAAGACCGGTCTTATTGCAGGTATAGTTGTAGCCGGTTTCGGAATCGCTCCTGTCTATATTGCGCCGCTTGCGTCGTACCTGATTGGCGCTTTCGGTATCCCGAAAGCTATGCTGTTCCTCGGAATCGGCTTCACAATAGTTGTCTGCGGTCTTTCCTTTCTGCTTGTCAATCCGCCGAAGGGTTTTGTACCGGCTGAACCAGCTGATCCCGGCCCCCTGGCCAAGCTTAATGCTGCCAAGCCGGTAGTAAATGCGACCGTCAGTGAAATCCTGCGCAACTACAAATTCTACGTCCTGTGGGTTGCCTTTTTCATCGGTTCGGGAGCCGGACTGATGGTTATTGGCAGCGTGGCCGGATTAGCCAAGAAGAGCATGGGGCCGATGGCTTTTGTGGCTGTGGCAATTATGGCGATCGGCAATGCCGGTGGCCGTGTTGTGGCCGGTGTGCTTTCCGACAAGATCGGTCGTCGCGCCACACTTTTTATCATGTTGACGATGCAGGCCGTGATGATGTTTATCGCCATGGCGGTCGTCAACTCAGGCAGCGCTGTGCTGCTGGTTCTTCTGGCTTCCTTCATTGGTTTCAACTATGGATCAAACCTCTGTCTTTTCCCCTCCTTTGCAAAGGACTACTGGGGGACAAAAAATTACGGCCTGAACTATGGTGCGCTCTTTACTGCCTGGGGCGTTGGCGGATTTGTAATGGGCAAGGTATCCGAGATGCTTAATGCACAACCAGGCGGTCTCAGCAAGTCGTTTTTTCTGGCCGGTACGCTTTGCGCAGCCGGTGCAGCGATGACTATCTTCCTGGCGGAGCTAAAAACTGCTTCTGACAGTGAAACAGAGCCTTCCCAGTGGAAAGAATTCTGGTCGGAGTTTATGCTTGGCGCAAAGGTATTTGCCGGTTTTGAACAGGCACAGGTTCGTTTACCACGCCAAACTTTGTAATCAAGTATTACCCTGTTGCACCTAGTAGTACATGAAATAGCCTTTCGGCACTGTTTACTGCCATTAACAGGAAAACCCCCCGGGAAACCAGGGGGTTTTCGCATTTTATTATTCGATTGAATCAACGTTAATGGAATTAGAGAGACGGAGGCCTCTGAATGACAACTGACGACTTTACTCCTTGTTTCTCCAACTCCACTGCCATCTCCAAGGCTGTCTCCCTAGTCTTAAAAGTACCAGCTGACAGCAAAAACGTTGGTACAGAGACAACTACTTTTTTCAGGCTCAAATTTATACCCAGATTGGAAAGTCTATGCTGTTCCTTTGAAGCAAGATTTTGGTCTAAGTAAGCTCCGACGAAAACTTGCAACTTATTGCTTCCGTTCATGAGAATATAACTTTCGACATTAGTGGTGCGTAGCTTTTCTTGTTCCTTTCTGGCCGATTCTTGATCTGAAAATTCACCGATATATAGCCGTATTATCGGCTGATCCTTCTTTAGTCCCTGTTCAAGAAATGTTGAAAGTCCGGCCTTGTTGATTTTGCTCATGGTATCTATCATCCCCGACTTATCTGCATACGCTCCTATGTCCAAAGTATATGTCACTATTTCGGTGGTTTTATTAGGCTTTCCGACTGACAGTGCATTTTCAACATTCGGCGGTGCAGGTACGGCAGCCTGAGGAATGGTAATCATTTTTGCAGTTGATTCAGCTGTTGTCGGCAGTAGTGCTGCTGCCGGTTTAATAACTGTTGGTTTAGATTGGATAAGTGGTGCTACAACCGACTTCGGAATATTTTTAAGGGTTGTGGTTGCTGTTGAGGGTATCTTTACTGGTTCGGCTGCGGGGGATGATAGTGACTTTCTTTCAGCTGGTTTTGCTTGTGCTGATGGAATGGCCATAATATTGGAAGCTGGTTCCGGCTGAGGATGTGATTCTGCAAGTTTAAGAAGCTTGGAATCAAGTGAGGCGGCTGCTTTCGGATATTCTTTCAGCAGAGTACGTAGAGTCGTTGCTGCTCTATCGTAGCGCTCCGATGCGGCATATGTCTTTGCCAAGAGTAACAAGACCTCCTCGCGTTTAAGAGACTTTGGATGATATTTTAGAATTTTCTCTAGCCAGCTGGTCGCAAAATATAATTTGCCGGCACTAAGGTGATGTTTAGCCTGCTCCATCATTGTTACTTCGTCAGTTTCGGCATTGGATGAAGCTGGACAGAAAAAAACAACCAGCATAAATGCCAGTATTAGTCTCAGAAGTGTGCTCATGCGAAATTCCTTAGTATTTAGTTGTAGTCATTAAAGAAAACTTCACGATTATTGTTATTGAATAGATCTCGCCTTTCTATTCTTTTTGCCATTTCATGCCGCACTAAATTCGGCGATGTATAATCAACCCCGGTTGTGCTTTAAAACCATTTAACGGCACAGCTCCAAATGCTGCTACGTTGATATGTTACGTAAGAGGCTAAATTTTCAGTTACTTAATATCTTTAGCGTAAGGACTCTCTAAGGTCAAGAAATCTCTAGCATAAGAATTATGTGCGATAATATTAGATTTTACTAAAATGCTTCAGTTTATCACTGTTAGAACATGAAACGACGAATACTGATATTCTGTAGTATGCCGATTCCTACCATGGAGGTGATCATGGATGTGCCGCCGTACGAAAAGAACGGCAGTGGGACACCGACAACCGGGAACAGACCTATTACCATCCCCATGTTGATCACGATGTGCCAGAAGAGCATAGCGGTGACACCTACCGCAAGTAGGCCGCCAAAACGGTCGTTGCAGCGCCTGGCGATGTTGAGCCCCCATAACACCAGAGAAAGATAGATGATTATCAGCATCAGACAGCCGATGAAGCCCCATTCCTCTGCAAAGACTGAAAAAGCGAAATCGGTATGCTGTTCGGGGAGAAAGCGGAGTTGCGACTGAGTCCCTTTTATGTAGCCCTTGCCGGCAATGCCGCCTGAACCGACCGCTATTTTACTCTGAATGATGTGATAACCACTACCTAGTCGTGATCGTTCAGGATTCAAAAAATCAAGTACACGGTTTTTTTGGTATGGTCGCAACAAAAACGCCCAGCCGATCCATGTCATTGGGATTGTAACGCAGACAAATGTCACTATAGTCGACCAACGGAGGCCGACATACATGACCATGGATAAAGCAATCAGGATGACCAATGTTGCCGTCCCTAAATCCGGCTGCTTCATAATCAATGCAGCCGGAAGAGCCAAAAGGCCTAAAGGAATGAGTACTTCTTTGACTGTAAGACCGCCTGTAGATTGAAAATTATTATAGAAGCGGGCAAATGTAAGAATTATAACGAGCTTCATGAGTTCGGAAGGTTGGATATTGAATAATCCGAGGTTCAACCAGCGGGTAGCACCCATGGAGCGTCGGCCTACCACAAGAACAGCAATTAGGAGAAGTGTAATTAACCCGTAAAACCAGTATGATAGGTCTTCAAAAATGTGATAATCAAGACTGCATATAGCAAGCGAAATGATCATTCCTACGATCATCCAGTAAAATTGTTTGATATAGTAGGCGGTGCCGATAATCTTGTATGGTGTTGTTGCGCTGTAGATATTCAAAATCCCGAGCAGGCAGACAGTCACAACCAGTCCGGCCAGAACCCAGTCAATGTTGATTAGAAGACGGCGATCAATCATGTGCGGCGTCCACATTGATGCGAGGTTCTTTCACGATGTTTGGCCCCTTTTTTTTATCTTGTTCATCAGTATCTTCATCGTTATCATCTTCTTGTTGCACTCCGACGGTTTCATTGTGAATCGGTTTCTTACTATCGAAATACGCCCTCAGTATCCTGCCTGCGATAGGAGCTGCAGCTGATCCCCCATGTTCGCCATGTTCAACCACTACAGCAACTGCTATTTCAGGTTTATCAAAAGGTGCAAACGCCACGAACAGGGCATGATCACGGTATTGATAAGTGGTGCTCTTTTTACTGTCGCTCAACTTGACAACCTGTGATGTGCCTGTTTTTCCGGCCACTTTAACATCATACAATCTAGCCATTGCACCGGTACCGCCAGGCGCATTGACTACGTCCAGCAGCCCCTGTTTGACAAGCCGGAATGACTCTTTGGAAAAAAAAGCTGTTCCAATAACTTCGGTTTTGGTTTCCTTGAGCATTTTTCCATCAGCGTCAACAATACGTTTTACAAGATGTGGGCGATATATGGTGCCTTCATTAGCAATAGTTGCAATCATCGATGCCAATTGAATCGGGGTCAAAAGCACTGCCCCCTGTCCGATTGAAACCGGAAGAGTTTCGCCATGAAACCACCGTTTGCCGAAGCGCTTCAGCTTCCATTCCGAAGTCGGGATGAGGCCGCTCTTTTCATTTTGCAGCTCAACTCCGAGTGGAGCCCCCAGCTTGAAGGCTTGAGCGGCGGCGGCAATTTTATCTACTCCCAACTTTTCACCCATCTGGTAATAAAATACATCACATGATTCACGTATGGATTTGCGCAGATTAGTGGCCCCGTGCCCTTTTTTGTTCCAGCATTTAAAAGTTGAGGTCCCCAAATCGTAACTACCGCTGCAATTTACAGATGTAGACTCATTGACTATGTTATTTTGCAAGCCTGCCAAAGCGGTAATCATTTTGAAGGTTGAGCCTGGGGGATACTGGCCGCTGAGGGCCTTGTTTTCGAGCGGATGGCGCTTGTCATCAAGATATCCTTGCCAGACTTCTGTCGGTAATTTACCGCTGAAAAGTGAAGGATCAAAGCCGGGGTTGCTGACAAATGCCAGTATTTCACCGTTGGTGACATCCATGGCAACCGCTGCACCTGCTTGATCACCAAAGGCACGCTCAGCCTGCTTTTGAATAGTAGCATCAATTGTTAGCACAACGCTGTTGCCGACTGTGGGATAGCTCTCGGAGACCGTCCGCAATACCCTGCCTCTGGCATCAACTTCAAGCTGTCGTCCGCCGTCACTACCGTGCAGCTCATTTTCCAGGGCGCGTTCAATTCCGTTTTTACCAATGTAATCGCCGGGGTTATATTCCTCAAAACCTTTTAAATTCAGCTCTTTCTCGGAGACTTCTCCGATATAACCGAGCAGATGAGCAGCAAGCTGGTTGCTGGTGTATTCACGCACCGGTTTCATTTCAATTTCAATGCCAGGCAAGCGCAAACGGTTTTCTTCAACTATTTCTACTTGGTCTCTGGTGATATTTGAAGCCAGAACAATCGGATAGTATTTGGCACGTCCCATATTTTTACCCCATCGATCTGCCATCTCTACTCTATCAAGCCCTAGCAGATCGGATAGTAATGTAAGAAGTGCTTCTTTATCCTTAACCTCCTGTGGAATTACTGCAAGGCTGAACGAAGGGCGGTTGCTAACCAGTACAGTGCCAGTACGGTCCATTATGGCGCCGCGTGAGGCTGCAACCGGCACAAAACGGAGACGGTTACTCTCCGACATGGCATGATAATCATCAGCGTTTAGTATTTGTAAGTGCCATAATCGTATAATCAGGAAAAGGAATATGATTCCGACAACAAACGAAAGTACTAAAATTCGCTGTTTTGACTCAAGCAGTTCCCGAACAAAGCGACGCTCTTTCATGACGAAGCAACTTGACTGTCAAATCCGGGGAGTAAAGAGACTATTGATGCAATAAAAGAATTAACCAGTAGTCGCGGAAATATGTCCGAAAACATGGAATAGGCAATTCCCGGTGAAGCGGTAAACATAGTTGTCAGAAGCAAATTCAGAGTAAATCCGGCAAGTGTGACACCCGCAACAGTTAGGACGAACAGGATAGCACTGTCGGCATACAAACGCTCTGACACACTCTTGATAACCAGAAAAGAAATCAGAAAGGTGGCGGCATTAAGGCCAAGGTATAAGCCACTGTAGACATCATTAAACATACCAAGTAGCCAGGCCAGAGGTGCCCCCATTTTAAATGGTCCGTGCAGTGCGAGAAAGACCATACTAACTAGCAACAGGTCGGGCTTGAATGGTGGTCGTACAAAAACAGGGAGCAGTGACACCTGAATAATAATTGATGTGAGGACAAGACAGGAAAACAGCAGCGTAGCACGTCTATTCATAGCCACCCCGCTGCACGACCAGAACCTCTTCGAGATGAGGGAGGTTGACGGCAGGGCGAATAGATACGGTCTGGAAGATGCCGTATTCGCCGCGTTTAACCATGGTAACTTCGCCGATCGGCAACCCTTTTAGAAAGACCCCGCCGATCCCGGATGATATTACCGTATCGCCGACTTTGACATCTTCTTCGCGGGTCGTAAATTCAAGTGCACAGAGCATTTCTCCTTTGCCCTTAACGACTCCTCTGGCGCGTGAACGCTGAATTGTCGCAGCGATGCCGCTGGCGTGATCCGTAAGTAAAAGCACGCGTGCGGTTGAGGAGGAAACCTTGACTGTCTGACCAACAACGCCATCGGAGGAAACCACTGCCATTCCTTCACGAATGCCGCTTGAACTGCCACGATTTATTATCAGTGTCCTGAACCATGAAGTGACGTCCTCGCCAATAACTGTTGCAGCTATGGTTGGTGCTTTGACGTTGTTTTTCATCTCAAGCAATCGCTCAAGTCTCTGGTTTGCCAGAACTGCTTCATTCCCTTCCAACACGCGCAAATTCAGACTACGTACGTCTTCTCGTAACTGCCTGTTTTCGCGATTGGTATCAACCAGTCGAATATAATCGTCCCACACGTCTTTAATAAAACCGCTCACCCTGGAGACCGGCTGAAGGAGTGGTGACAAAGCGCTTAGTACCGAGCGCTCTATTATATTTGCCTCACGATTGTGCGGGATATTCAGCGAAAAAAACAGTAGAGCAACCAAAATTCCGATTCCTGTCAAGAGCGGATACATATGTTTTTTAAAAAAATCCATTGAATCAATCTCGTCCTATTGAATCCCGCACAATTCGGCTTCGTTGTAAACACGTTGGAGATATTCTTTATATGAAGAGTTAGGCGTAGCTTCAATAACCTCTTTCATCTGTTGACAATTAATAAACCCACGGCGAAGAGCTATTTCTTCAAGACAGGCAATCTTCAGCCCTTGTCTTGATTCGATTGTTTCGATGAAATTACTGGCCTCCAGCAAACTCTTATGTGTACCGGTGTCAAGCCAGGCGATTCCACGTCCAAGGCGCTCGACCATCAATTCTCCGCGCCGTAGATATTCAAGGTTTATATCAGTTATCTCCAGTTCACCACGTAGCGATGGTTTTATTGATTTAGCCACCGCTACGATATTTTCATCGTACAAATACAGACCGGGTACTGCAAAGTGCGACTTGGGGTGCTGCGGTTTTTCCTCGATACTTAGAACTGTGCCGTTTGCATCAAAGGCAACAACTCCATAGCGTTCAGGGTCGTTGACCTGATAGCCAAAAACTCGTGCTCCCGTCGTAAATTCAGACACAATTTTATCCAGATTCATTTTGCCATAGAATATATTATCACCCAGAATCAGGCAGACCGGTCGGTTGCCAATAAACTCTTCACCAACCAGAAACGCCTGGGCAATTCCCTTCGGCTCCGGTTGTACCTTATATGAAATTGTTACTCCCCAGCGCGAGCCATCTCCGAGAAGCTCCTTGAAACGGGGAGTATCGTGCGGCGTTGAAATCAGAAGTATGTCCTTTATTCCGGCAGTCATAAGAGTTGCGAGAGGATAATAGATCATCGGCTTGTCATACACCGGTTGCAGCTGTTTACTGGCAACCAGTGTCAGAGGAAAAAGACGACTACCGGCCCCACCAGCCAGAATTATTCCTTTTTTTATGCCATTGGACATAATAAACACCTCACATTTATTTTGTGACAGTCTAGGTAGCATGTTACCTGGAGCGGTGTCAAATCTGATCGATGAATTACAGCAGGTATTTTACAGCAGAGAGAATATCATCACAGACAACAGTTTGTGGACCAACGCTCTGTTCATCCTCTGTTCCGTATCCTGTACGAACCAAAATAGTATGGCACCTTGCGGCCTTTCCTGCTTCAATATCGGCAAGCTTGTCACCAATAATAGTTGAGTCTTCCAGATTGATGTCGTATCTCACAGCGGCCTCTTGCAGCATTCCTGGCAATGGTTTCCGACAATTGCATGGTAGCGCATAGCTGCCGCGACCCGAAGGGTGGTGCGGACAGTACAGCCAGGCATCCACATGAGCGCCGTAGCTTTCCAGTTCACAGGAAATATGACGATGCAGGTTTAAGACATCATCTTCTGTGTAATAGCCCCGTGCGACGCCGGACTGATTTGTTACAACTACAACCATAATTCCTGCCCGGTTGAGTAGTTGAATCGCTTCAGGGGCTCCCGGAATAAACTCAAAATCTTTGGCCTGATAAAGATATTCTTTTTCAATATTGATGGTGCCATCCCGGTCCAGAAATACTGCACGTCGCATCAATTCCTCCGTAACAATTGTTTCGTAATATTTAACCTGCTGATTTAGTGAGTAATTCATACAGAGAAGCATTGACAACCTGATATAGAAACCACTATAACACCTGAAACTAACATAAAGGGAGAGCTGTTAAGTGATCAAGACAAATAATCTAAAAATTACCGGCATTACCCCAATCATAGCACCTGCAGATCTGCGCCAGGTTTTTCCCTTGTCTGAAAAGAACCGTGCATTTATCAGTAAAAGCAGGGAGCAGATAAAAGAGATCATTCAGCGTCGGGACAAGCGTCTGATAGTTGTAGTCGGCCCCTGTTCGATTCACGACACTGAAGCGGCCCTCGAATATGCCGGAAGATTGGCAGAACTTTCCCGTAAAGTTGATGATCAGCTCTTGCTTGTTATGCGGGTTTACTTTGAAAAACCACGCACGACTGTCGGCTGGAAAGGGCTGATCAACGATCCGGACATGGATGGCACCCATCTTATTTCCAAGGGGCTCGGCATCGCCCGCGGTTTGCTCAGCCGCATGACAGCGCTTGAGGTTCCGGTCGCCAACGAAATGCTTGATCCGATCACTCCGGAATATGTGGCCGATCTTATCAGCTGGGGGGCAATCGGCGCTCGTACGACCGAATCCCAGACCCACCGGGAACTGGCCAGTGGCCTTTCCTTTCCGATCGGTTTTAAAAATGGCACAGACGGCAACCTGCAGATTGCCATTGATGCCATGAAGGCCGCTCAGCATCCGCATAGTTTCCTCGGAATCAACCGTGAGGGACGTACGTCCATCATTCAGACCAGCGGCAACCCGGATGTGCATATCGTTCTGCGGGGCGGGTCGAAAAAAGTCAACTATTACCCCGAAGATATTGCCCATACTGAGGAACAGCTAGGCAAAAGCGGCTTGCTTCCTACCATAATGGTTGACTGCAGCCATGGCAACTCAAACAAGGATTACCAGAAACAGCCTGACGTTCTGGAAAATGTTGTTGATCAAATGCTGGCCGGTAACAGCTCTATTTCCGGGGTTATGATTGAAAGCAACCTCGAAGCCGGCAATCAGAAAATCCCGGCTGATATCAGCCAGCTGAAATATGGAGTTTCAATTACCGATGCCTGTATTGACTGGGCAACTACTGAAAAAATCCTGATCAGCGCCCACGACAGGTTGAAAAACAGGAAATAATCATGTAGGGGCGCACTGCCGTGCGCCCCTACTCGTACAACATTTTCATTCCGCCTGTCGCCCTGCCAAGTGGCCCGTTAAAAGTTCCCTCAGCCCCTTCGATCAGAAGATCCATGTAATCTACCTTCTTCTTAGGTGGTAGCAGCAGTTCAGGTTCACCTGAAATACCGGCCAGTCTCCCAGCCTCCTCAATCGCATCCTGAAGAGTCCCCAAACGATCCACCAGTTTATATTCCTTGGCCTGCTCGCCGGATAGTATCCGACCGTCCGCAATTTTACGCACATCTTCAATCGGCAGCTTACGCCCTTCCGCAACAGCTCTGACGAACTGCTGGTGGGTATTATCAATTACCGACTGCAGCATCGCACGATCTTCAGCGGAGAACTGACGCAGCGGCGATCCCGAATCCTTGTATTTACCGGTTTTAAGTGTATGAGATTTAATTCCAATTTTATCAATCAACGATTCGATGTTTGATAGCTTGAGAATGACCCCGATGCTTGCTGTAATGGTGCCGGGGTTCGCATAGATCATGGTTGACGGTGCAGAGATGTAATATCCGCCGGATGCGGCAATGCTACCCATTGATACGATTATCTTCTTCTTTGCAGCGAACTTTTTAACTTCGGCGTATATTTCCTGTGACGGTGCAACAATTCCACCAGGAGAGTCAACACGAAGCACAACGGCCTTGACGGCGTCCTGCTTAAGGAAATATCTCAACTGCCTGATAGTTTCTTTGGAGTCGAGAATCATTCCTTTTACCTCAACCAGACCGACCCCAGTCTTGCTCTTTAAGAGGTGGGTATCTCCGTTGCCGAAAATAGTTCCGGCAATCTTCATGGAAAGCGCAAACAGGATTACAACAAAAAGCAGTACAGTGGCGGTTATTATGGCAATTTTTTTTGACATATACATGCACCTTATGAATATTTTATCTTTTGAGATAGGAATACATCTGCTACATTCCACCAATGAAAGTTCTAGTTATATCAGACACCCACGGAAATACTAACGGCGCCTTTAAAGCTCATACCCTTTCTGAACCGGTTGATATAGTCATTCATTTGGGAGATGGATGCGCCGATGCGATTTTGCTGCGTGAATCACTCGATATCCCAGTTATTAACGTAGCCGGAAATTGTGACTCTGGTTCAATTTCACCGCGCGAACTTATGTGGGAGTGTGAAGGAAAACGGATTTTGTTGACCCACGGGGATGCATATCATGTCAAGTCAGGACTGGCAAGGTTACGACAAAGAGCGGAGGAAATTGCGGCTGACGCAGTTTTATTCGGCCACACTCATCAAGGTATGCTTGAAAATCATGCAAGTCTTCTGATGTTAAACCCTGGAGCACTTTCAAATGGCACTCATCACCGCAGTTATGCCGTACTGAACATTACGCCTGATGGCATAACCTCAAGGCATTATGACATCGATTAGTAAGTTAGAAATTATTCTCTGTTTTTTTTTGCAGAGAATATTTCGTTAACGCACTTATCCTGTTTGTCAGGGCTAAGAAGCGTCACCTTCCCTGTTGAAAACCTCCCGCCCTTTGTGTACAGCCTTCTCCAATCTGCGCCGTCTCGGCCAGGTAACAACAAAGTCAACCGGTCCGGAAAATACATACAGAAGCAGTACTGCAAATGTCATGACTACCGGTTCAGCAGCTATTACTATCAACAGCACCACAGCCAACAGTAAAAAACCAAATGGCTGCCGTTTTATAAATGCGGGGTCTTTGAACGAGTAGTATCTAAAGTTTGACACCATCAGGAACGCCAGAAGGTAGATAAGTCCGAGTATCGCAAGTTTTTTAAATGAACTTGGCCAGCCAAAATGATAAAACAGAAGCACCGTTGAAGCAACCATGCTAGCTGCCGCAGGGATTGGAAGACCTACAAAACGTTTGCTTTCAACTGTATCAACCTGCACGTTAAAACGGGCAAGCCGTAGTGCGCCACAAACAAGAAAAAGAAATGCAGCAACCCAGCCAAGCCGGCCAAACGGTCGCAGTGCCCAAGCGTACATTAACAGAGCCGGTGTAACACCAAAAGCGACCAGGTCAGCAAGGGAGTCAAACTCGACACCGAACTTGCTTGTAGTTCCGGTCATGCGGGCGACCTTTCCATCAAGACCGTCACAAACAGCAGAGATAAAAATCCAGATCGCTGCCGTACTGTAGTTGCCGTTCAAACTTGAAACAATGCTGTAAAAACCGGCAAACAGACTTGCGGCAGTCACCAGATTTGGCAGAATGTAGATGCCCCGCTTCATATTTTCTATTTTATTATCTGCAACTGCTACGTTTTCGTCAGTCATTATATTTCCTCGTTCAGCCGCTGATTCTGGCCAACACGGTTTCGCCCGCCACAGTTTTGTCACCAAGCTTCACCAGAGGTTCGATTTCGGGTGGCAGATAAACATCAACCCTCGATCCAAAACGAATTAAACCATATCGTTCACCACGCACCAGCAGATGACCGATCAATGGATAGCTGATGATCCGACGAGCTATCAGGCCGGCAATCTGAACAAAAGCGATCCGAGCACCACCGGCTATTTCCAATACGATACCATTACGTTCGTTCTCACAGGAAGCGCGTCCATCTCTGGCATCAAAAAACTTCCCCTGATGGTGAAACGTGTCAATAACCTTTCCGTCAAAAGGGACGCGGTTTACATGAACACTAAATACGGACATAAAAATACTGATTTTCAACGCCTCTAC
The DNA here is from genome assembly GCA_025355965.1 of Geobacteraceae bacterium. Taxonomy (GTDB): domain Bacteria; phylum Desulfobacterota; class Desulfuromonadia; order Geobacterales; family Pseudopelobacteraceae; genus JACRCG01. The sequence continues at coordinate 1,108 of JANXYR010000078.1, read as the reverse complement.
GCCAAGCGGTGTTTCAGGTACCCGTTCGGCGACAATAACAACACCATCAGCAGGAGCAACGACTGCTGTAGCGTCAGATGGAGTTATTCTTTCAGGATTGCGGAAAAAATAGAGCACGAAAAGCGTTAGTAACAGACTGATTGCGGTCGGAATATACAGGACTGTTGAAATACGCACTGCTGCAACGGCAAACAACGCAGTTAATCCGACTGCATAAGCAATGAATGGGTAACCTTCACGAGCAAACGGGGATGAATTATTCATGTACCTGCCTAGACCTGAAAATAGGATAAGTGCGTTAACAAAGTACGAAGCGCAGAAAAAACTTCTAACGCACTAAATGCGAAGACACCCCTCTCCTGGCGGAAGAGGGGTGTCTGAATTCGCGTAGTGGAATTAGTTTTTGGTCTTGTCGACAATTTTCTTGATCCAGGGCATCATACTCCGGAGTTGCTCACCGACCACCTCGATCGGGTGGGCGGCATTGAGGCGACGACGTGCTGTCATTTCTGGGTAGTTCGAAGCCCCTTCTAGAATGAACCGCTTGGCATAATTGCCATTCTGGATATTGTCCAGACACTCCTTCATGGCTGCACGGCTCTGGTCATTGATCACGCGCGGACCGGTGACATATTCGCCATATTCAGCGTTGTTGGAGATGGAGTAGTTCATATTGGCGATGCCACCCTCATACATCAGGTCTACAATAAGCTTGAGCTCATGCAGACACTCGAAGTAGGCCATTTCAGGGGCATAGCCGCCTTCTACCAGAGTTTCAAAACCCGCTTTTACCAACTCCACCGCACCGCCGCATAGCACAGCCTGTTCGCCGAACAGATCGGTCTCGGTCTCGTCCTTGAAGGTGGTTTCGATGATGCCGGTGCGACCGCCACCGATTGCGCTGGCGTAGGAGAGAGCCACTTCACGGGCTTTGCCGGACGCATTCTGGTAGACAGCAATCAGGTCAGGAATACCGCCACCTCTGACAAACTCGGAGCGAACCGTGTGACCGGGTGCCTTGGGAGCGATCATGATGATGTCGAGGTCGGCGCGCGGCACAACTTGATTATAGTGGATGGCGAAACCGTGGGCAAAGGCAAGGGTCGCA
>JANXYR010000072.1 GCA_025355965.1 Geobacteraceae bacterium | reverse complement strand
GTTTAAATAATTTTTGTTCTGAAGTCGTGCTTCCTCGCCGGGCACAATCATTTTTTCTTGTATTCTTGGCGTAGAGCGCTGTAACCTGAGCTAATGAAAACATATATGCCCATACGGACTCCCTTGCTTGCCATTTCCATTATTACCATCAGCCTTCTCCATTACCTGACTCCACTACACTTACACTACCTGCATGATATTTTTCAGCGACTCTACTACTTGCCGATTATTTTGGCTGCCATCTGGTTCGGTCTGCGCGGCGGACTTCTCTGCTCCCTGGTAGTCAGCATTGTGTATGCCCCTCATATCCTGTTCCAATGGGGTGGGGATATGACGCTGGAGCTTGAGAAATATCTTGAGATAGTACTTTACAATATTGTCGGTGGCGTGACCGGACTTTTGTCACAACGGGAGCGGGAGCGTAGCGCTGAGTTGCAGAAGACCGCTGAAGGGCTTGAGCAATCCTACAAAAAGTTGCAGGAACAGTCTGAACAGCTTATTGCCATAGAGAAAAATTTGCGCAGTGCAGAAAAACTATCCACTTTGGGTGAAATGGCCGCCGTGCTGGCTCATGAGATCCGCAATCCACTCGGCTCGATCCGTGGCACGGCTGAAATCCTCAGGGACGACTACAGGCCGGGTGATCCCAAATATGAATTCATTGATATACAGATAAAGGAGACTGAACGCCTTAATCGTGTTGTGGAGGATTTTTTGCGTATGGCCCGCCCACTACCGACTGATATGGTGCGCTGCCGAGTTCAGGCAGAACTGGAAACGGTTGCCCTGCTGGTAGGCAACGATGCCAGGGAGCGGAATGTCTCTCTCATTTTGGAACCCCCTGCAGTTGATGTGGTTGTGAGGGGTAACGGTGAGAAGCTGCGTCAAGCCTTCCTTAATATTGTCATCAATTCTCTGCAGGCTATGTCAGGTGGCGGGAGCTTGGCCATATCGACCACTGTTTGTCGGGCGGAAGAGGCTGCCGATATGTGCGAGATCAGATTTTGTGACAGCGGAGAAGGAATTGATACTGAATCTCTGACCAAAATTTTCGAGCCTTTCTATACTACCAAGCCTGATGGGACCGGTTTAGGGCTTGCCATCACCAAAAAAATTGTCGAAGGTCATGGTGGTATGTTGCAGGTCGAAAGTGTAGTTGGCCGGGGGACAACAGTTTTGGTAAGGCTGCCGCTGCTGCAGGCTGGGGGCGATTTATGAAACCTAAAATATTGGTTATAGACGATGACGCCTCGCTGCGGCGCGTTGTGGAATACAATCTTCAGGAAGCAGGGTATCAGGTGTTGTCAGCATCTGGAGGTGTAGAAGGGTTACGTCTGTTCTCCGAAGAGTCTCCCTCCTTGGTGATTACCGACATGAAGATGCCCGGCATGGACGGCATGCAGGTGCTGAAGGCCGTCAAGGAACGATCTCCCGAGACGCTGGTTATCATGGTTACCGCCTTCGGTGCGGTAGATGTTGCTGTAGATGCCATGAAGGCGGGGGCTTACGACTACATCACCAAGCCATTCAATCGGGACGAACTACGGCTTACGGTTGCCAAGGCGCTCCAGTTTGCAGGGTTGACCGCCGAAAACAGACGTTTAAAGGACGAAGTGTCGGATAGGGCCGATTATCGTACCATTGTCGGTTCATCAAAGGCTATGGAGCGGGTGTTCGAGATCGTCCACAAAGTGGCGGATACGGACGCTTCAGTGCTGATTACCGGTGAGTCAGGAACCGGCAAGGAATTAGTGGCCCGCTCGATTCATCAACATAGTAATCGCCGCGCCGCACCTTTTGTAGCCATCAATTGTGCAGCAATTCCCCGTGACCTGTTGGAGAGTGAACTTTTTGGACATGTCCGCGGGGCATTTACAGGGGCTATCAAGGATAAGACAGGCAAGTTTCAATTAGCTGATGGCGGTACTCTTTTTCTCGATGAAGTGGGTGAACTGCCGCTGGAGCTACAGCCTAAACTATTGCGTGCATTGCAGGAGAAGGTGGTTGAGCCGGTTGGCGGTGCAAAGCCTCTCAGGCTGGATGTGCGGGTGGTGGCTGCTACCAATCTCGATATTGAGAAAGCGCTTGCTGATGCCGCGTTCCGCGAAGATCTCTATTATCGTCTGGCGGTTATTCCAATCCATCTACCACCTTTACGTGAGCGGAAAGATGACATCGCGCTGCTGCTCCACTATTTTTGTGGAAAGCGTGGGGCCGGCATGGTGGATTTTGATAGTGGCGCTATTGCTGCCCTAAGTTCCTACCGGTGGCCAGGGAACGTTCGTGAGCTTGAAAATCTCGTGGAACGTCTTCTAATAATGCGTAGTGGCAATACGATAACCATTGATGATCTGCCGGAGAAGGTATGTGTCGGTGATACCGTCAATGTCGTCTCTTCATCCAAATATGGCGTGATAAACCTGCCGGAGGAAGGTTATTCGCTGGAACAACTGGAGCGGGAGGTGGTGGTTGAAGCTCTTGAACGCAACCTCTGGAATCAGACAGCAGCTGCGAAATTTTTACGTATTCCACGGCATACCCTTATCTACCGGATGGAGAAATATGAGATTTTGCCTCCGGAAAAATAGTATTTCATCCGGAAGCTCCGGGAGACTAAAATTGACCACACTCCGCCTAAACTATGTAGAATATCCTTCCATATTTGCAGAATAATCTACAATAACCCCCTCCTGTAATTAAATACTCTTGTAATATCAATAAGTTATGAATTGGCATGACATGTGCTTTTAATTGACTAGAAATTATTTCACCATTAAAGGAGATATTTACCAATGAAAAAACTAATTGCAGTGACAGCAGCCATTTTTGCTCTTTCGTATCCACTTTTTGCTTCTGCCATGGAGCATGGCGGACACGCTATGGAGCATAAGACCAATGTTGCCCACGAAGAGGTTGTTGAGGGTGTCAAGGCAACCTTCAACGTTCAGACTATGGCAGATGCCATGAAGGATATGGGGATGGAAATGCCCAAGGGGGTGAAGGAGACCCATCACATTTCAGTATCATTCAAAGATGCCAAAAGTGGCAAGGCGCTGACTGATGGGACTGTGACAATTAAAGTACAGAATCCGGATAAAAGCACACAGGTCAAAGAGTTGATGGGTATGCAGGGACATTTTGGCGCTGATTTTGAACTTTCCAAAAACGGCAAATATGGTGTCATGTGCAAGTTTCAACTTAAAGGCGGCAAGACCCGTCAGGCCAAATTCTGGTATCAGGTAAAGTAACGATGAATGACAGGTTTATCAACATAGCTCTGGTGATTGTTGCTGTCGCACTTTTATGGCTTCTGGCTTTAAGGGTCAGATTTGATAAAATATCCGGTTCAGGGTGTCCCAGCGTAAAAAGTAGTGGCTGTGTATCTAAACAGATGTAAATACAAGGAGAAGGAAATGGTAACGAAGCACACAAAACAAGTTGTATTGGCTGGAATCCTTACGATGGCGATGTTGGTTGGAGCGGTCAGTGTATTTGCCTTTTCTTTCGGCAAGTATGAGAAGGTTAAGGCAGATAACGGGATGGTCACACTGCATGTTGCAAAATTGGCCGACGGCAAGGCTCGTTTCTATAAATTCGAGGATGGTGGCAAGGAGATTAACTTCTTTGCGGTCAAAGCCCCGGATGGCAGCATAAAAACTGCATTTGATGCTTGCGATTCCTGCTACCGTTCCAAAAAAGGGTACGAACAGCAGGGTGACAAAATGAACTGCAATAACTGCAACCAGAAGTTTGCCATTAACCGCCTCGGTCCCAATGCTTCCGGCGGCTGTAATCCGGGCTATCTGCCGAACCAGCTGAATGGCGCTACTATTTCCATAAAGGCCAGTGACCTGAAAGACGGCGCGAGATATTTCTGATGAAACTTCACACCATCTCCATCAATAACTTGAAGCGCCGTAAAGCGAAGATGGCCTTTCTGACGGTAGGACTGACCGTTGGAATTGCCACTATCGTCACATTGGTGACCCTCACTCGTTCGATGTCCAACGACATCGAGCGCAAGATGGATGAGTTTGGCGCAAATATCCTTGTCACCCCGCAGAGCAACGGCCTGTCCATGAATTACGGTGGTATCAGTCTGGGTGGTGTGACCTTCGATCAACGCGAGATTCGTGAAGAGGATCTGGCGAAGATCAAGACCATTACCAACCATAAGAATATCTCGGCAATCGCGCCAAAAGTACTGGGTGGCATCAAGATAGGAGCCCACGATGTATTGCTGGTCGGGGTGAACTTTGACAGCGAGCTGAAGATGAAACAGTGGTGGAAGATCTTCGGTGAAGCCCCAAAGACTGACAATGAGCTGTTGATCGGCAGTGATACATCCAAAGTTCTCAATGTCAGCACCGGCGACACTGTCCAGATCAAAGGTGAATCCTTCAAGGTTGCGGGAGTATTGGATCAGACCGGTTCGCAGGATGATTCGCTCGTGTTTGCCTCGCTGAGAAAAGCCCAAAAGGTGCTGAACAAGGAGGGCGTAATAACGCTGGCCGAAGTGGCGGCTCTTTGCTCCGGTTGCCCTATCGGAGATATGGTCACCCAGATTGCCGAAAAGCTGCCTGACGCCAAAGTGTCAGCCATTCAACAGGTTGTTGAAGGACGTCTCAAGGCTCTGGACCAATTCAAACGTTTCTCCTATGCGATGGCCGGGGTTGTGGTCTTTATTGGTTCCCTGATTGTCTTTGTTACGATGATGGGGAGCGTCAATGAACGTACGGTAGAAATCGGCGTTTTCCGCGCCATCGGCTTCCGTAAAAGTCACATCATGCGGATCATCCTGCTGGAAGCCGCCCTGGTCAGCCTGTTGGCCGGACTGCTCGGCTATGCAGTTGGGATGGGGGGGGCCAAACTGGCACTACCGTTTATGGCGGAGGGCAAAAACGTCCACCTGATCTGGGACACAACCGTTGCTTTTGGTTCAATCGGGCTGGCTTTAACGCTTGGTATTTTGGCAAGCATCTATCCGGCGCTACATGCCAGCAAGATGGACCCTACAGAAGCCCTGCGGGCATTATAAAAGAGGATACAATGGCGCTCATCGAAATTAAAAACGTAAAGAAACAGTACTCAAGCGGCGACGATGTTGTCGAAGCGTTGCGCGGAGTTGATATCAGCATAGAGGCAGGAGAGTTCATCACCATCATGGGACAGTCAGGTTCGGGGAAAAGTACGCTCCTGTCGGTGCTTGGTGGAATGAACCATCCCACATCGGGAGAGGTTGATATGGCCGGTGTGAATATATATCAGCTCCCTGGTGAGAAGTTGGCAGATTTTCGCGCCCAGAACCTGGGATTCGTATTCCAGTCATTCCATCTGATCCAGTACCTGACCGCTATAGAGAACGTCATGCTGCCGTTGGCTATTGTAAAAATGAGCACGAAGTCAAAAACAGCTTCAGCTTGTCAAGCTCTCGAACGGGTCGGCCTGGGGAATAAGCTCGATCGACTCCCCAATCAGCTTTCGGGGGGTGAACAGGAACGTGTCGCCATTGCGCGGGCCATCGTCAACAATCCGCATATACTGCTGGCGGATGAGCCGACCGGAAATCTTGATTCAACGACCAGCGAGGAGGTCATGGCGCTGTTCCGTGAGCTGAACGACGCCGGCCAGACCGTGGTCATGGTGACTCATAATCCTGATAATGGGAAATATTCAGACCGGACCATCAACCTTAAGGACGGCATTGTGATTCAACAGTAATTTAAATGATTGCTTATCCTTATTGCTATGCTAGACTTCGGTCTGATAGTGACCAATGCGAAGCGGTATGGCTTCCTATACAAACAATTTCTACCAGAGGCTGTTATGAAAAAGTTACTTGTCATACTTGCCACATTCATCTTATCCGCCAACAGCGGCCAAGCTGATGAAATCAGACAGACTGAAGATCTCTCTAACCTTATATCCACTGCCCTTGCCAATAATCCTGAACTAAAATCTTCACAGTCCCGCTGGAGAATGTTTGCCAGTAAGGCTGAGCAGGCCTCCGCCCTGGAAGACCCAATGTTCATGTTCAAGCTACAGAACTTTTTAGCACGTCAACCGCTCTCTTTAGGTGGTAAGGATCCGACAACGGCAAAGGTGATCGGCATCTCCCAACAGCTCCCTTTCTGGGGCAAACGGGCCATAAAGCAGGAAGTTGCCCAGTATGAAGCCGAGTCCTATCAGTGGGCCATTGAAGAGCGGAAGCTGGAACTGGCCAGAATGGTCAAGGAAACCTACTATCAGCTATGGGCGGTTGACAAGTCATTAGAAGTGATTGGCAAGAACATAAAAATACTTGCCGACTTTGTAACTATTGCGGAGTCGAAGTATTCCGTCGGCCAGGGAGTACAGCAGGATATCTACAAGGCCGGCCTGGAAAAGTCCAAGATGCTTGACATGCAGATTTCCCTCATGCAACAGCGTAAGAGTCTGGAAGCAAATCTCAATTATCTTCTCTACCGCCCTGGTAACAGCCCGGTCGGCACCATAGCCGACTTCACTCTTCCGCACGTGTCACTGTCAAGCGAACAGCTGAACGAGACCGCAATTGAAAAACGTCCGCAGATAAAAAGTCTGGCCAGTCTGGCTAATAAGGGGCAAGCGGCGCACCGACTGGCGCAGAAGGAGTTCTATCCCGATTTTAACCTCTCCTTCGAGTACATGTTCCGTGAAGCTGCAATGGGTGATCCAGGCTACAATATGTTCACTGTCGGTGTTACTTTCAACCTGCCGTTCCAGCAGGATCGCCGCCGTGCAATGCTGGCCGAATCAACCTCCGAGACGAGTATGGCCGCTGAAGAGTTGAACGGGCTAAAAAATTCAATCTCCTTTACCATCAACGACATTCTTGCCCGGATGGACCGCCGTAGAAAACTGGTTGAACTCTACAAGGGGGGTATTATCCCCCAGGCGGAGCAATCACTGGAGTCGGCAGTTATCAGTTACCGGGTGAACAAGGTGGATTTTCTGACGCTCCTGGACGGCAGGGTAACTCTGTTTAATTATGAACGTGAGTTGTACGAGTCGCAGGCTGAATACATGATGAGGCTGGCGCAGCTTGAAGCGGCAATCGGAGCCGATCTCGTATCAGTTCCTACGGTACAGTCGAAAGCGACTACTGATGTCCTGCCGGGAAATGTGCAACCATCAGCCACTGCGGCATCTGAACCAGAGCACAGACAACATCATTGAAATCAATTACACAGAGGTCCGACCATGGCACTGAATAAGAAAATAACAATTTCCCTGATAGCTCTGATCGCAGTTATTGCCGTTGCTGCCGGCGTGCTCTACTTCAAAGGTTGGTTCAAGGACGATGGAGGTGGTCATTCAAAGATTGAACATAAGATTCAGCTATGGACCTGCTCCATGCACCCCTTCATCATTAAGGACAAACCGGGCACCTGCCCGATCTGCGGCATGGAACTGATCAAAAAGATTGACAATGCACCTGTCGATGGTGTTGCCATGACCCCGGAGCAGAAGCAACAGTCCGAAATGCTCGGCCACGTTTCCATGTCTGCGACGCAGCGGATCATGGCCAACGTCGCCACGACAGAGGCGAAGAAATCAGTTCTCAATAAAGAGATTAACGCCGTTGGCATCGTGCAATACGACCAGTCGCGCCAGGCAAAGGCTACCGCCTGGATTGCAGGACGTATCGATCGCCTCAATGTAAATACAGTGGGTGGCATTGTCTCCAAAGACAGACCGGTGGCAGAAGTTTACTCGCCTGATCTGGTAGCAACGCAACAGGAATATCTGCTGGCGGTCAAGAGCCGTGAACAGTTTAAAAATTCCTCGATCCCGTCAATATCTCAAAATGGTGATGGTCTGGTGGCTTCGGCCAAGCAGAGACTGATGCTTTTCGGGGTTAAGGAAAGCCAGATAGCAGATCTGGAGAAGACGGGCAAACCAAATATCCGTCTCCCTATATACACACCCATCTCCGGTGTTGTTATAGAGAAGATGGTGCAACAGGGGCAGTATGTAAATGTTGGTGATGTACTGTTCAACGTAGCTGATCTTTCCAGTGTATGGGTGGAGGTGGAGGTATACGAAAATGAATTTCCCAATATCCATCTCGGCCAGAAGGTGGAAATCCGCTCTCAATCGTTCCCCGGCAGACCCTTCACCGGCAACATTTCCTATATTTATCCATTTCTTGACCCCAAGACCAGGACCGTCAAGGCCCGGGTTGAGATGCCTAACCCCGGCATGAAGCTGAAGCCCGATATGTTTGTCAACGCCATTATCAAGGTGCCGCTTGGTCTGGCAATAGTTGTGCCGGTTACCGCCGTCATGGATACAGGCAAACGCCAGGTAGTTTGGGTTGAGAGTACGCCGGGGATGTTTGAACCTCGTGATGTCCAGGTCGGACAGCGAACGGATGATAAGATACAGATTTTATCCGGGCTAAAGTCTGGAGACAAAGTTGCTGTATCCGGTGGTTACCTGATTGACTCCGAATCACAGTTGAAAGGTGGCGGTGGGCACGAGAATATGCCAGGAATGAAGATGGATGACAATAAAACAGTTGTGCCGGGAGCTCCACCGGTACAGCCTCCGCCGGCAACAAAGAAAACCTTGAAGATGGATGATATGAAGATGTAGGTATGCCCCACTTGAAAGAGGGACTTCAAACCCGACTAGGACCTACTCATGATTGAGAAAATTATAGAATACTCCGCTCGCAACAGGGTCATCGTCCTTATGATGTTCGGACTGGTCATTGCCTGGGGCACATGGTCAGTCTACAAGACTCCGGTTGATGCCATTCCTGACCTTTCCGATAACCAGGTGATTGTCTTCACGGACTATCCCGGTCGTTCACCTCAGGTGGTGGAGGACCAGGTGACCTACCCGCTGGCGGTCAACCTGCAGGGGTTGCCGCAGGTCCGTGCTGTGCGGGCCTCCTCCGCCTTTGGTTTTTCAATGATCTATGTCATTTTTGAAGACAAAGCCGATATCTACTGGGCAAGGACCCGTGTGCTGGAACGCCTGAATTACGCAGCCTCACTTCTCCCCCCAGGGGTGACTCCGACTCTGGGGCCTGACGGCACCGGTGTTGGCCATGTATTCTGGTATACCATCGAGGGCAAGGGGTATGATCTGGAACAGCTCCGCACTCTGCAGGATTGGTTCGTACGCTACCAGCTCAATACTGTTCAGGGCGTTGCCGAGGTTGCCTCCATCGGTGGACTGGTACGGGAATATCAGATTGATCTTGATCCTAATAAGCTCTTTGCCTACAACATCAAGGTTGCCAAGGTGATGGACGCAGTCAAGGCCTCCAATAAGGATGTGGGGGGCAGACTGATCGAACAGGCCGATGCCGAGTACCTGATTCGTGGGCAGGGGTACGTCAAGTCGAAGGAAGACCTTGAAAATATTGTCGTCGGTGCAGATATGCGCGGCACTCCGATCTACGTCAAGAACCTGGGCATCGTGCAGACAGGCGGCGCCATCCGGCGCGGTCTGCTGGAGATAAATGGTGAGGGTGAGGCGGTGGGCGGCATCGTCGTCATGCGCTACGGCGAGAACGCCAAGGATGTCATTGACCGGGTTAAGGACAAGATAAAAGATCTGGAGAAAGGCTTGCCACCCGGTGTGAAAATAAAGGTTTCCTATGATCGCTCTGACCTGATTGAACGCGCCATCGACACCTTGAAACACAACCTGTTTGAGGAATCGGTCGTTGTCTCGCTTGTGATCCTGATTTTCCTGCTCCACTTTCAGAGCGCCCTAGTGATCGTGTTGACACTGCCGATATCTGTGCTGATCGCCTTTATTACCATGAAGCTGATGGGGGTCACCTCCAACATCATGTCTTTGGGGGGGATCGCCATTGCTATCGGTGTACTGGTGGATGCCGGTGTTATCATGGTTGAAAACTGCTACCGCCACCTCTCCGAGATGCCACCTGAGGAACGGGCTGCGCGGCGGCTGGAGACCGTCATTGCCTCTGCCAAACAGGTCGGTCGGGCGATCTTCTTCTCCCTTGCGATCATCGTTCTCTCATTTGTGCCGGTCTTTATGCTGGAAGGGCAGGAGGGGAAGCTGTTTCACCCGCTCGCCTTCACCAAGACCTTCTCGATGATGGGGTCGGCCTTGATCGCCATCACTTTGGTGCCGGTGCTGATGTACTATTTCATGCGGGGCAAGATGCCGCCTGAAAGTTCCAATCCGGTCTCGACCTTCTTCATCAAGCTCTATTCGCCGGTTATACGCTGGGTGCTTGTTTGGAAAAAGACCACCATCGTTCTTAACCTTCTGGCCCTGCTCGTTGCCGTGCCGATGTTCATGGGGCTTGGTTCCGAGTTCATGCCCCCTCTGGATGAGGGGTCGCTGCTCTACATGCCGGTTACGCTCCCCAATGTTTCGATCACCGAAGCCAAGCGGATCATTCAGGTGCAGGACACAATTATCAAGAGTGTGCCCGAAGTTGAGCATGTTCTCGGCAAGGTTGGCCGCGCTGAAACATCCACCGATCCTGCACCGGTCTCGATGTTCGAGAGTATTATTATCCTCAAGCCCAAAGAACAATGGCGACCGGGAATCAAGAAGGCTGATATCGTGGCCGAATTGGACTCAAAACTTCAGCAGATCGGCGTGCGTAACGGCTGGACCCAGCCGATTATTAACCGTATCAACATGCTCTCAACCGGCGTACGTACCGATCTGGGGGTTAAAATATTCGGCAACGACCTGAACGTGCTGAAAGATCTGGCACTGCAGGCCGAGACAATCCTGAAGCCGATAAACGGCGCGGCTGATGTGGTTGCCGAGCGGGTAACCGGAGGCAGTTATATCGACATCGATATTGACCGCGAAGCGGCCGCTCGTTATGGTGTCAGCGTGGGGGATATTCAGTCAATTATTGAAACCGCTCTGGGTGGCGAGATGCTCTCAACCACCGTTGAAGGGCGAAACCGCTTCCCGATCCGTCTGCGCTACATGCGCGACTATCGCGATAATATCCCTGCCATACGCCGTATTCTGGTAGGGAGCATGGATGGTGCTCAGGTGCCCCTCTCGTTGGTAACCAAACTGAAGATCTCTACCGGCGCGCCAGAGATCAACAGCGAAGGTGGTCTGCTCCGCTCGCTCGTCTTTCTGAACGTGCGTGGTCGCGACATGGGTGGTTTTGTGACTGAAGCCAAGCAGGTGCTGGAGAAAAATCTCAAGCTCCCCCCTGGCTATTACGTCGCCTGGTCCGGACAATGGGAGAACCAGATTCGTGCAAAAGCACGTTTGCAACTGCTGATACCGCTTGGGATCGTGATCATCTTCATCCTGCTCTACTTTACCTTTCATTCGGCTCTGGAGGCGAGCATGGTTATGCTCTCGGTCCCTTTTGCACTGGTTGGGGGAGTCTATCTGGTGTACGCGCTTGGCTACAACCTCTCTGTGGCCGTCTGGGTCGGTTTTATCGCTCTGTACGGTATAGCTGTGGAAACCGGGGTGGTCATGGTTATCTACCTTCATGAAGCTCTTGACAAAAAGCTGATCAACGGTCCCTGTACAGAACAGGATATTTATGATGCGACCTTCGAGGGGGCGGTACTTCGCTTGCGGCCCAAGCTGATGACCGTGGCGGTAGCCCTGCTTGGCCTGATTCCTATTATGTGGTCAACCGGCACCGGTGCCGATGTGATGAAACCGATCGCCGCGCCGATGATCGGTGGCATGATTTCGTCGGCGGTACATGTGTTGATCATGACGCCGGTGATATTTGTCTTGATGAAGAAACGTGATCTGAAAAAAGGTCGGCTTCACTATTCGGGAATGAAGCATTAGCTGGTTTTTTGACATCTACAGGTTATTTGGTACTATGATGAATCAAACGGAGAGGCTACTCCCCGAATTCAGAATGAGAGGTGTATTATGAAAAGAGTATTGGTGTTGATGGTAGCAGCTGGGTTGTTCAACGTAATGCCTGCATTAGCTGAACATAAAAAAGATGCGAAACCGGCGAGTCAAGAAACTGGGGCCATACAGAACCAAAAGGGTGCAGATTGTGCCAGGGAATGTGATATGCTGCTAAAAGAGTGTACCATTCAGGTAGATAGCATTCAACAGCGAGTCAAAAAAATTAAATTGGCGATCAAGGCAAATGGAGCAAAACCTGAACACTTGGAAGAACTCAAGATCCTCAACCAGAAGCTGAAAGAGGCCAATGAAACCATACGGTCGCTTTCAAAACCGGGTAAATGACCGACTTGTTATAGCTGTAACCTTACCGGGGCGGGCTGAATGGCCCGCCTTTGCCATATCCACCAAACCGACAAAGAAGAGGGGTAATTGGTATGAATGTTACAACATCACATGCATTCGGCAAACAACTTGATGCACCGTTCGGAGAGGTTGAACAGAAGGTCGAGGCTGAAGCCGGTCTGGTGCAGGCTCGAATGGAACGTGTCCTGGCAGCTCTTTAACGATAATACTGATGAGAGCAGTAGTACTACTTAGCGGTGTGTTTTTATCAACCGCCCTTATCTGGTTTACCGTAAGCAATTACCAAAGCGCCCGTCCGGTTGCCGAGGAAAACCTGCGCGGTCTCGCTTTGTCCTTAACTTCCGCCATTGAAAACATTGCGCTCCATGATCCATCCCTGAAGAATCTCGAAACATTCCGGTCACATGACATCGCGTTCTTCGCACTTGTAGATCAGAAAGGTCTGTACCGTTTCCATACAAATCCTGATCTGATAAATACACCTGTTCAAGATGCCGTGCCATCACCAGCACTCTTGAGCGGGGCAACATCTGATGCACGAATAACCCTGCGCACCGGCGAGAGTGCCTTTGAGCTCAATGCGCCATTCTACCTTCCTAAGGAGACACTTGCTCTCCGACTGACGCTCCATACCTATCGGGCCGATACTGTTGTCCGTCGGGCACGGTTTACTATGATGGTTCTCATTGGTCTTCTTGCTGCAGCTTGGGTTTTAGCATTTGTTCTTTATCGTTTTATCCGGCGAGAAGAACAACATCAATTGGAAATGGCGCGATGGGAAAGTCTGGCGCACCTCGGTGAAATGGGCGCCATGCTTGCCCATGAAATCAGAAATCCTTTGGCCGGCATCAAAGGATTCGCTCAGATAATCGAAAAGAAACCGCAGGACGAACGTAACGGTGACTTTGCACAGCGTATTGTATCGGAGACGCTTCGGTTGGAAACGCTCGTCAATGAACTTCTCTCCTATGCCAAAAATGATCGTGAATCGATGGCTACGTTACATCTGGCAGATGTCGTTTTACATGTCACAGCACTGCTCCGACCGGAGGCCGAACAACGTAAGGTCGAAATTATCACTGAATGTCTGGAAGACGTACAATTTTATGGCAACCGGGACAGGTTTACTCAAGTCCTGCTTAATGTGGTTAAGAATGCTATCCAGGCGATGACTGAAGGTGGAGCCGTTCTGATAACGGCAGACCGTGACGGTAAGAATGCCATGATCAAGGTGAAAGATACCGGAAGTGGAATCAGCGAAGAAACCATGTCCAGAATATTCGAGCCATTTTTTACCACCAAGGCCAGGGGGACCGGTTTGGGGCTGGCTCTATGCAGGAAAATTGTTGAAGAGCATGATGGAGAAATCCGTGTTCAAAGCGTAATGGGTGAAGGAACATCTGTTACCATCACCATTCCGATCACAAGCGGGAGTTGACCATGAAGGGACGCATTTTACTGGTTGAAGATGATGAGACGTTTAGAAGTTTTGTTCAAGTAATCCTGGAAGACGAGGAATACGAGGTCCGGGTCGCCTGTAATGGTAGCGAAGGCAAGCAAATGCTTGCTAAGGAAAGTTATGATCTGGTAATCACGGATCTGAAAATGCCCGGCAAGAGTGGACTTGACCTCTTTCGGGAAACCAGACAGGACCCTGGTGCCGCGCCATTTGTTTTTCTTACCGCTTTTGGTACTGTTGACGAAGCGGTTTCTGCGATGAAGGATGGAGCTGTTGATTTTCTTACCAAACCACTTTCAGGGCCGGAAGAGCTGCTTGCTGTGGTCAGCCGGGTAATAGACCATCAGCAGCTTGCGAGAACAGTGCGTTCCATGAAAGAGGCTGAATCGTCAGGACTGCCTCCTGAAGAGCTGATTTTCGCCGGCCAAGCCATGCAGGTCGTGAAGACATTGATTCTTGAAGTTGCCAAGACAACGGCTAATGTGTTGCTTTCAGGTGAGAGCGGTACCGGCAAGGAACTAATTGCCAGAACTATTCACTTGCTCAGCCCTAGAGGGAAGGCAGGTTTTATCCCGATAAATTGTGCCGCCATACCTGAGAATCTCCTGGAAAGTGAGCTGTTCGGTCATGAAAAAGGTGCGTTCACCGGGGCGATCCAGGCACGCTTGGGAAAATTTGAGCTTGCAAAAGGGGGAACCATTTTCTTGGATGAAATCGGCGAAATGCCTCTGACTTTGCAAGCAAAATTACTGCGGGTCTTACAGGAACGTGTATTTGAACGAGTGGGCGGCAGTAAAGAGATCAGAGCCGATGTTCGAGTTATTGCCGCAACAAACAGAAATCTCCAGGATGAAGTCGTTCAGCGCAGGTTTCGAGAGGATCTCTATTATCGACTTAATGTCTTTCCGATAAAACTTCCGCCACTCAAGGATCGGGTCGATGCCATTCCTTTATTGGCGGGTTATTTTCTCAGCCGTTTCAGCTTGCAGACAGGTAAAAAGCTTCAGGGATTTGAAAAAACGGCTTTGACTGCGATGGAACATTATACATGGCCCGGCAACGTCCGCGAAATGCAGAATGTTATTGAGCGAGCGGTGATTCTGGCCCATGGGACCATTCGTTGCGACAATCTGCCAGAAATCGTGCTACGCAAGTCTGAACCGGTAATCCAAGACAGCAGAGATGCACTGAAATCCGTAGAACGGGAAATTATTATCAAGGCTCTTGGCAGACACAGGGGAAACCGGCGGCTGGCAGCTGGAGAACTTGGCTTGTCGCGCCGGGCGCTACAGTACAAATTAAAAGAGCACAATCTCCTTGATGAAAAAGAGTGAGGTGCAATGTCCTTCTCATCACGTGCAATTTTTTGCACCAAATATTTAGTCATCTATGGAAACATCAAGATACAAAGCATGTAATATCATCATGTTACGTTTGAAATGTTTTTTTGGCACGATACATGGAGTATCTCCTTATAGAAACAATCAACCCAAGGAGGTATTAACAAATGAATAAATTCACTACCGTAGCAGTTATTGCAGCACTGGCTCTCGCCACACAAGCATTTGCCATGGGGGGCAGTTCGAGAGGTGGTCCGGCAATGTCCTCAACTATGTCTACAACCGCTATGAACAGTGGTTCCAAGATGACAACCGGTACCCATACCATGAATTCTGCTGTTCCAATGAATGGTAGCGGTGCCATGACCACCACGATGTCAGCCACTGGGATGACTAAACCGCAGATGACGCCAGGAACCCCGTTGCATAAGCCTGCAGCCAATTAATGAACGAAGGAGTTGCTTGACATGACGCCGGGCCGTTTTTCTTTAATATGTATAAGAATTATTTTCCTGAACTGTTTAATGTTCGATACAGCGTTTGCCGGTTTCTTTGGCGGCGACGGCAAGGGTAAAAGCGGCCTGGATTTTACCACTGGCTATGACATCAACACCGTTACCACATTGTCCGGACGGGTCGTTTCACTTCCACATCTCGGTGAGAAGGAAAACATAATCATAGAGATTAAGAGTGGTAACGAATCGCTTAACATCTGTTTAGGTCCGGGATCGTACTGGGAAAAGAAAGGCATTGCCATTAGCGCGAATGACAATCTTTCAGTCAAGGGGTCAAAAGCTCAGGGTCAAGATGGAAAGTCGTATGTTTTGGCACAGAAGCTTGTGAACAATACAACAGGTGCACAAGTGGATTTGCGGAACGATAAAGGCGAAGCGGCTTGGTCTTTAAGAAACACTGGTAGCATGCGAATGGATAGTCCTGTTGGAGGCATGAGAAACCAGGGTGGCAGCATGATGCGGAGTGGTGGTGGCATGATGCGGCGCTGAAGTACGATAACGGTATTGGAGGACAGAGGGGACGTGAACGTGAAAAATACTATTCAGATAATTTTAGGTTGCGTATTGGGCTTGGCTACAGCACTTGTGGTGCCTTACGATGTGCAAGCGGAGGAATATACATATTCCGTTGGCCAGGGTTTTGAGTTCAGCTCTGGAAAATATGGCACTAACACACACACAGAGTCAATTTATGCTCCTTTAACCGTTATGGTCAGCCCAACCGATCGCCTCGGGCTTTCGCTTGAAATTCCCTTCGTCTACCAGAGTAACAGTAATGTGGTATCAAGTATCGCCCGTGGGGGGATGCAGGGTAGTAAAACGACGATGTTGCCTGCAGTTGGAATGGGTGGTATGTCCGGTTCCGGCAGTGGCATGTCCTCCTCTTCAGCCAGCACTAATCAGTCAGAGAGCGGTCTTGGGGACATAATTCTCAAAGTCGTTTATGTCCTGCTTCCCGAAAAAGACTCAATACCGCAAATTCGTCCTACGGCATTCGTCAAATTTCCAACTGCCGATAAGAGCAGGTCGCTTGGAACCGGTGAGTTTGATGAAGGGTTGGCTGTAGAGATATCAAAGTGGTTTGGTGATTTTAACCCATTCGTCGAAATTGGGTATACTGTGCAGGGAAAGAGTGCGCAACTTTCCCTCAAAAATTATATGGTTTACGACGCAGGTGTTGGATATCAGGTTACGGAAAGCTTCCGCCCGATACTGCTCATCAAGGGCACAACTTCACCAGCGGATGGGGCAAGTAGCCTGCTAGAAGTTAGGCTGAAGCTGAAATATCAAGCAACGAAACACACCGGTATGGAAGGATACGTAGCGAAGGGAATCACCACAAATAGCCCAGATTATGGTAGCGGATTATCAGTATTTTACGATTTCTAACCCCTAGAATCAAAAGGAGAACAAGCATGAAAAAACTTATTATTACAATTACAGCGGTCCTTACAGTTGGGCTTATCGCGGGGTGTGGTGGTGGCAGTAGCACTCCGGCAGCTTCAACTGTCGTTTCAGGAAAAGTTGCCGACGGGTATCTTGTCGGCGCAACAATCTTCCTCGACAAGAATAGTAATTACCAGTTAGACGTAGGTGAACCATCAACTACAACTGACGCAAACGGGGGCTATTCACTGGTTATCGATCTTGCCGATGTCGGTAAGTATCCGATTGTTGCGATGGCAATCAAAGGGGTAACGATTGATAAGGATAATCCCAACGTGACCGTTGCCAACAGCTACGTTCTCAGTATGCCCGCAACAGCTATGTCCGGCACGGTCAGCAGCAATTTTATAAGCCCCATGTCAACCCTAATCAGGGAAAAAATGGCCGCCAATACAGGTATGACCTTGACGGATGCCATGACTCAGCTTCGCAATCAAATGGGTCTTTCGTCTGGCATTGATATGATGGCTGACTATGTAGCCGGTTCCCAATCAGGAACAAACATGACCCAGTTTCAGACCATGCACACCACTGCCCAGCAGATGGCCGGACTGATGGCCGGACAGGCAGCATTGGTCATGAGCGGTAGTACTGTAAATCAGAACCGCTACCGTAGCATGATGGGGACGATCAACAGCAACATGTCGGCAATTGCTGCTAATGTTATGAATGGTCAGACTGTAAGCAGCGCTTTCATGACCAGCATGATGAGTCAGATGCAGACTCAACTTGGGGTTATGCCGATAAGTGGAGGATTCACCAACTACTCGGGGATGTTTCGCAATATGACCAGCCATAGCAGTTTTTGGAGTAATAGCGGAACACCAGTGACTCCCATGAGTGGTGGCATGATGAAGCAGGCGAATTGATTAAAATTGGAAGAAAGCTTGAAGGTCGCTACAGATATTCTGAAAGGTTTCACCTGTCTATCGTATCAACTGCAACCTGATACGTGCCGACAGTTTGTAATGATACGGCATTAAAGAAATTGGGGTGACCGCATTAAGCAGTCACCCCGTTTGTTTCATTACGTGAAATGTGGTTAGAATGGATCCTTTAATTCCTGCTGCGGCTTGAACCTCATCTTCTTAGCGCAACGGTTGTTCAAGTCCTTGGGCAATTCAAGGTCAATCTTAATCGGCACATTTACACCAGCCTTGGTCAAAGTTATGTTGGTTGTTTTTTCAGTAAACTGGAAATCTCCCGCTGCATATTCTTCGTATCTATGTTCGCCCATTTCATAAGAGAACCCCATGTCTTTGCACTGTTTTTTACCTCAAGATAGATTTGCCTAGCGGGTTGTTTCGTCTTGTTGGCAATAACGGTGGCAATAATCAATTCCTGGCTGGAGGCCCCCAGTTGCCTCATTGCAGCCAACTCCACATCACCCAGTAATTGGTGGCTGACTAAAAAGTCGTCAACCACTGTTTCAGCCAAATGGGCCGGTGACGACTTTGCATTCAGAGCACTGGAAAATCGAGAGCCTAAAGCTTTCGTGGCGAGTTGCTGTGTTGTAAGAACATCTTTCCATGCCTCGTTTTCCAGCTTGGCTCGGAGCAGAGTCTCCGGCGACGTCCCCGATTTAGAGGCGACCCAGTATGCAATCCAAAGATCGTCAGAAGAGGTTCCCTGCTGTTTTTTAATAACGATGGTTTTTTTGTCGGTATTAAACACGAGAGCAAAGAAGGTGTTTTGCGTTGTCGCCAGGAAATATGGGTCTGCTGCTGATGGGCTGGTGGGGTCATAGGAACGGGCGGTGAAACAGTGACAGTTAATGGCTGGCATGGCAAGTGTGGGCATGGGGAGCAGAAGGATTATGATAAGAGTGAGATGGAAGTTTTTACAGGTAATGCGAAACATAATTAGATTCCTTCACTGAATTATTACCTATGTTTGGTGAGAGAGATTATCCCATAGTATGAATGTGTGAGCTTTGATGCAGGTCAAGATATTCATATTGAATTCAATAAAAAGTTACACTCAACCCAGGGAGTTTGAATAATACAGATATAGACATGCATGATTTTGAATGTTATTTTGCGTATACGTTGCGCTCTATGTCGTTTTCATAATAATTAATGTCGGAGGGTATCCATGGAGATGAAAATCACTTTTCCCGGAGGGGCAAAGGTCAATGCAGAGATAAACAATCGGATTATTCCCACGGACCAGCCGGTAGCCGGAGGAGGGGAGGGTTCTGCGCCGAGCCCTTACGACTACTTCCTTGCATCTCTAGGGACCTGCGCCGGGATTTATGTCCTCAGCTTTTGCCAACAGCGTCAGATTGCAACGGAAGGTTTGGAACTCACTCAGCGAATGGAGTTTACTACTACCGAGGACGGGAAAAATAAACTCGCCAAGGTATCTATCGAGATATATCTGCCTACCGGTTTTCCCGAAAAGTATCGGAACGCCATCGTCAAGACAGCCGAGCTCTGCGCTGTGAAAAAGGTGATCATGGATCCGCCTGAGTTTGAAATTACCACGAAGGTTCCGTAGCATATAGCCAGATTCTTAAGACAAAAAGGAGAACTGTATGGAACATTTTTGGGCGGCAGTAAAGGAAACGGTCAACCCGGCCACACAGCCTGTTGGTGTTAATCTGATCCGCAATGTTGCGCAGATTGAAGGGCTGAAAATAAAGGTTCGTGGCAAACGGCTGGCTATTTGCCAGCAAATTGCCTACAGCCGAATGTACTCCTGGTCAACCTGGGCAGATGCCGAAACCAGCCACTGTGCACTCGGCGCAGCCTGCACCGGTCTGATACTTCCTCCTCAGCGAGTGATGGATGGTACGGTCAATACGGGAGTGTACCAGAAAACACAGCAAGCAGCAGCTGCCATGCAACAGATGATGCCGCGAGTCGAGCCTAATGTTGCGGGGGTATTAACTTATCCGCTGGCGCGTTCTTTTGAGGGGATGACTCCGGATCTTGTAGTGATCTATGTCAACTCCGCCCAAGCGATGCGTTTTACGCAAGCTTTCCTTTATCATCAGGGGGGTGAGTTCGTAATGAAAACATCAGGAGATGCGGGGGTCTGTTCACGAGCTGTTGCCCAGGTCATGTTGACCGGAGCCCCGGTGGTTGAAATTCCCTGCATGGGTGATCGCCGCTTTGCCATGGCTCAGGATCATGAATTGATAGTCGGAATTCCGTTCGAGTGGCTGGAGCGCACAGCAGAGGGACTGGCTGCAACTCATAAGGCTGGAATCCGTTACCCGGTCCCATTCCAGATTCCTGCAGCATGTGAATTACCACCTGATTATATTACGAGCGAGAAGGATGCGGAATTTATCTGAGTTTAATGGCCATATTTTACATCAACAGCCCAAGTCCCCAATAGCATAACATACCTACAACTACTGTCCCGGCAAGGGAACGGGTTTTTACGGCGCAGAGCAGGGCAGGGAGCGCCGCCAGCAGCTCCATTTTGCAAAGAGTGAAGACTCTCGGAGCCGAGTGTGCGAAGAGCGTCGGCGCAATGAGCGCGCTCAGGATAGCGACCGGGATCAGTTCCAGCCATTCGGCAAACCAGGGTGGCAGGGCGCGGCGGGAAAGCATGACAAGTGGAATCATGCGGGGCAGGTAGGTCACCGCCCCCATGGCAATCATCAAAAACAAAAAGTCGCGGCTGCTCATGCCCCCATCCTCCGTTTCAGTAAGGTGCGTTTCAGGATGAGTCCGACAGTGGCTGCAAGACAGGATGCCACGATTACGTAGGAATTGCCCGGCAGCCACATATAGGCGACGATGGAGCAGGCCGCCGCTATGAGGGCGGTGATCGTGAAGATCGGGCCGCGTAGCTGGAACACCAGCAGGCAGATGAACATGCCGGTCAGGGCAAAGTCAACTCCGGCGGCGCCGGGCGGAACCAGTTGTCCCAGGTAGACTCCCAGCACGGTGCCGATGACCCAAGTGGCGTTGGTGGCATGGTTGACCGTGAGGGCGCTGAATCGGCTCCATCCTCCCTGATTGAAACGGGTCATGTTGAGGGCAAAACTTTCGTCGGTAAGGCCGTAGGCGAAGAGGGTCAGGAAGCGGCGGGAGACGCCGGGGAAATGGACTGCCATGGCCGAACTCATCAGCAGGTGGCGCAGGTTGACCATGAAGGTAGTAGAAATGATAGCCATCATTGAAGCGTCCGCAGCCAGCATCGCCACGGCGATGAATTGGGAGCCACCTGCAAAGACCAGCAGCGACATGGCCGCCATCTGCCATGGAACCAGCCCTGCCTTTTGAGCCAGTACCCCGAGTGAAAGGGCGATTGGAACAAAGCCGAGGCAGATTGGCCAGGCGGCAGCCAAGCCCTCCTTCACGACGCCTTTTTCTCTCAAACGTACTCTATCGTTCATATTACCTTGTCTCCGGAAGAATGTTACCCCGGCAGTAACTTATGGGCCAACATCCCCAATGTTTTGATTCCCTGTTCAATCTTTTCGTCCCATTGTGCCGCAGACAGGCGGATATGATGACCGTACTTGTTGGAGAGCGAGAAGAGCGGCCCCGGCACTATGCTTATCCCTTTTTCAAGCGCCCGGTGATACAGCGTAATGGCGTTGGTGCCCTCCAGCATCTCTACCCAGAGAATAAAACCGCCGTCCGGGTGCGTCATGCGTGTACCTGCAGGAAAGTAACGGGCTACGGCTTCAGCCATCTGGGAAATATTCCGGGCGTGGGCCCTGCGAATGCTTCTCAGGTGATGGTCGTAGCCGCCGGTAGCCAGAAATTCGGCCAGAGCAATTTGTGGCGGTGAAGCCGGAGCGACATTCATAATCATCTTGATCCGCTCCATCTCAGCCTGAAAACGACCGGCGATAGCCCACCCAACACGATAACCGGGAGCAATGGTTTTTGAAAATGATGAACAGTAGATCACAAGATCGGAACGATCAAATGATTTGGCCGCTGTGGGACGCTCGTTGCCGAAGGTTAAGTCACCGTATATATCATCCTCAATAAGCGGGATTTCATGACGGGCTAGCAGTTCTACCAGTTCCCGCTTGCGCTCGTCCGGCATCAGACTTCCGAGTGGGTTGCTGAAATTGGTAATTACCAGACAGGCGCTGATCTTCCCCTGCTCAATGGCATAACGGAGCGCTTCGATACTGATGCCATCTCTGGGGGTGGAAGGAATTTCCAGAGCTTTCAGACCTAGTTCGGCGATCATCTGCATGAAATTGAAGTAAAAGGGGGACTCGACCGCAATCGTGTCGCCGGGGCGGCAGGTGGCACGCAACGCCAGTAACACGGCTTCTACACATCCTGATGTCACCAGAATATCATCCGGTCCGCTGCTGATTCCCGCTACGAGAGCGCGGCGGGCGATTTGGACCCGCAAACGTTCATATCCAGGCGGCATCTGATACAACACACTCTGTTCGCCGCATCGCCTCAGTTCGCTGGCCATAATCCTGTTCAATTTGTCGATTGGTAGATTCTGGGCGCTCGGTATGGCGCTTCCGAGTGGCAGAAGGTCACGGTTCATCATGTTGCGCATGACCTGTGTACACAGGTCACTGATCGTTACCGTCGTCGGAGCGATGAATGAGCGCGACTGCAGATCGGGTTCCCGTATTTCCGGAACCCTGCTCCGGACATAATAGCCGGATTGGGGGCGGGCCTGGATCAGACGATTGTCTTCCATTAGCGCATAAGCCTGCATGACGGTGTTAATGCTGACGTCAAACTGACTACTGAGCTTCCGGATAGAAGGGAGCCGGTCACCAGCTCGAAAGGTCCCCTGCTCGATCAGTCCGGCGATCTCTCCGGCTACCTGTTCGTATAGCAGTGAACCGCCTGTACTGTATTTCGCTTCGGTATCCATTTTCATAACATACTCCCGTTTGCCAGGCGCCGGCAGGTACAGTTATAACTCTTTATGATGGGTACAGTTTGTATATCATAGAACTGTTATGGTTACAAAACTGTTTTTTTGTATCTGTTTTTTTGCTTGTGAGCGGTGTAGGGTATCAACATCACGAACAAGAGAGGAATTGATCATGGAATGTTGTCTTGCACAGGGGGAACTTATACGGTTGGATGGCAAGAAGTATGGTGCTATTCTGCGCTGCACAAGCGGCACCATCTGGCTGACATGTGGCGATGGTCGGGATTATCTGCTCTCTGCAGGTAATAGCTTCGAGCTCGCCGCCGGACAATTTGCGGTGGCAGAAGCTCTGCAAGCTGCTGAATGTACTCTCGGACAACCGCTTTCAGGCTACAATGCCCTGCAGAAGCCTGCTATCAGACTTGCTGCATGCTAGTGAAAAGGACCGCATGACTGAAACATTTAAAGGTACGCTCTTTGCCCTGCTGGCGGTAGCCATGTTTGCCACGCTTGGCACCGGCTTCAAGATGGCGGTAACCCGCATGAGCAGCTTTTCGGTTGTAGTCTGGATCGCTATCTGGGCAACCTTGGCACTATTTTGTATGTTGATTCGTGAACGGCGTGTCGGTGCGATTGTTACTGAATTTCGTCAGCGTCCTCTTTTCTTCCCTGTAGCAGGGACTGTCGGGCTTGGTGTCCAACAGCTTCTCTGTTTGAAAACATACGAATATATTCCGGCAAGCCAGGCGGTGATCCTGCACTATACCTACCCGCTGATGATGCTACTGCTGTCGTGGCTGTTTTTTCGTGAAAAAACCGGCTGGTGGGCGCTCTGCTGCGTAGCTCTGGGATTCGCCGGGGTATTTGTGCTGGTTTCAGCCGGAGGGGGGGTAGGTGACCTGCAGCTTTCAATAGGGGTTGCGGTGGCACTTGGTACCGCCTTCAGTTTTGCCCTGTTCTGCGTACTTATTAAACATGTCAGCTTCAGCGTTACACCCGGTATGTTTCTGCTAAACCTGTTCGGTCTACTGTTCCTGCTCTGCCTGCTGCCGATATATCCCTTTCAGTGGTCAATTTCCGGTACTGATATGTTGCTGGTCGCCTATCTGGGAATATTCCCCACGGCGGTGGCCTTCATTCTCTGGAACAGGGCGTTGCGAATGATTCCGACCGGTCGCTCATCCAACTGCGCACTGCTCGTACCGATTCTCTCCCTGGTCTTTATTACCGTAATACTGAAAGAACATATCGCCGCGATGCAGGCTGTCGGTATGTCAATCGTGCTGCTGTCGGTTTTTCTCAACGTCCGTTTGACAGGACGGTTGTAACGGCAGGTAATAAAAATCTGCAGAAACAAGACAATACGATGTCTCCGTTTTTGATCTCATTGTGATTCTAAAGTTACACACTTCCGGCTATTATTTAGAGATTGTTTCCTCCGCCACTTCGTTCCTCACTCATCAACGTAGCGGGGTCGAGGCCTATCGGGCGGTCATTTCGGCCCGGTCGTGCCGATAGTTGGCGGGCGTATCAAAAGCCGGTGACGAGGAAATCAATGGCAGCTATGATTTCGTTACGATGTTCCTTGAGGGAGCATACTTTATTCCCAAGGCTATTTACCGCAACTCCGGCCAACTCAGCTGTTGACATTATGACAGTGATCCGTTTTACGGAAAAGGGGATGTTCAGATGTTTGGCGGCTTTGCCCATGGCAGAGACTGTATAGAGAGGAATAACTACACGTGTTGTCAAGTTGTTCAAGAGGTCTGTCTGTATGTCTAACAAAAAGGGAATGGTTCGTTTTGTTGCAGGATTTGGGTTTGCATACACATCGAACTGGGCCATCAGAATTGCCTCAAACCATCACTGAAAACTCCATGAGCTTCAATGCGTCTATTATATTCTTCAATAGCCTCTTGATTTTCCACTTGCCATTCTCGCCGTTTCTGGTCCCGTAATATCTCCGTGAGGCGCAGCTCTAAAGTCTGTGACAAATTAACATGATGTTCTTTGGCTTGCTGGAGAAGGTCACTGTTAATACTCAAATTAGTTGGTTTTTTTTGTGCGTTTGGGTTGAAAAAATTAAGCTGCATAATGCACTCCTTATACGCATTTTATATGCGCATAATTTACGGCCTTCTAGAGAATAGTGCAAGAAATATTTGACTTCTAATTTTCAAGCCAACGGCTCGGCAGAACAGCGGCGGTTTTTGGCCGCTGCTTCTGTCTGGTTAGGCATTCTCTTTAATCTTTCTCCACACCAACTCAACAATTTCCCTGACAGTCTGAGAATTTCCCGCCTCTTCGTCCGTAATATTTATTTTGAATTCTTGTTCCAAAGCACAGACAACCTCAACGTCAGCCATCGAGTCGAAGTCCCAGAAGAAACTGAGATTTTTAGAAAAATCATCTGAATCTACCATGCGGGAAAGATTTGCATCCAATTGCTCTTCCAGAACTTTCCTTACACCCAAAACGACCTCTTCGGGTACTCCAGCAGCCTTGAAATAGGCCGCATAGAAGTCTGTAGGCGATTGCTGCGGTCGGTCTTCAAAAGCTTCTTCAATTTTCTTTTTCTTTTCAGCGGCTTCGTTTCGAGGAAGGCGAAAAATTGCAACGGCCGCTACAATTCCAGCTAATAATGAGAGTATCATTTTCATTTTATTGCCTACGGTGCGGGCAGTGAGCGGGGTACGTTCACAGCTCCACTGACATGGTTAAACGTGCCTTATGTCTATATGCAGTAATGAATTTTGTGATATTTCCTTTGTTCTTTCCCCAGTCAACGCACTGTGTTTTAAGCACGCACTTGCTCAAAATCTGAATTGTGTTGTCCGGCAAGAGATCAATAGAGACTCTTTCACCAAACGATTTAAAATTCATGTCTGTCAGAACGACAAAACCATCTTCCCTTTCCTCTTCTAACGTCCAAGACAGGGCAATAATGGATTCTTTGATCGCATTACGTGCATCAGATGTTTCAACACCTGCTGAAATTCGTTCTGTATGATATGCAGGAAACGCTAATGCCATTTTCAGCCTCTGTTTATTATTCTTGGAATTTGTCGCCTAACGAGTTGCCCGGTTCACCCGCTTCGCCCGGTCGGTTTTCCGGGCGGGGCGGCGTGCAACCGGCTGGTTGGGACCTTTGTCTTATCAGTATGTTATCCCGACATTGACAGATGTGTAGATCTGACACCTATGGGTTGTTCTGAGGTTCGAAGGGTTGACTTTTATTAAATATTTTATGAGCAAGCACGGGCTAATGTTTGTAAGTGTAAGTAAATGATGACTTGAAATTAGCCTGTTTCGTAACTTCATTTGGATTCAGCAAGGTCACAAAATGTTCCGATTGAGCCTGCACTCTTATTTTGATAAGGTTTCCATTGCTTGACGACATATTGTTAAGATCAAACCTTACTTCAGCATCCATGGCATTGGTCGAATAATTTCTTATAAAAACAACTTTAGTATCATCAATAGGTTCAATGCGCATTTCTGCCTTGTCTGAAAATGGCGTGACATTTACTAACCATAACCGGTAGTCTTCATTACGCAAAGTCCGTCCAAATGAAATTTTAAACTTATCCTTGTTGTAATGAGAAGCATAGTAGTACAAGCCTTCAACAGGAACTGTTGGAAAATGGTCATGATTAAGAAATTGGATGGGAATGGTTTGTCTGGTCCCATTCTTTAGAGGGACACTTACATCAAAATGAAGGTGAGGCCCACTGGAAAAGCCTGTATTGCCAGATAAAGCGAGCAGATCTCCAGCTTTTACATAATCGCCAACACGAACCTTAACACCGCTCTGTTTTAGATGACTATAGTCGCCGATGGTCCCATCGCTGTGGTAGATAAGTAGATAATTGTTATATTCAGGTTTCTCACCGTTCAAGGCGGAATCCTGCTTTATTTCTGCAACAATACCGTCTCGTGCAGCGCAAACGGGGGTCCCTTCTGGCATGGTAAAATCAATGGCATACTGACTCCGGCCAGAATGTGTGGTTCTACCATTGAAACCTTGACCAACCTTGAACTTGCTTCCATGTTCAAATGGGAACAGGTAGAGGTGGCCGGCATCAGGCTTTGTATTGATTGGATCTCCAAAAGAATAATTATAACTACTCGTGAACTTACTTTTTTTACCGTTGCCCGCTGTTAATTTTACCAATTCGAACCGTTTGGTCTTCGCTGGCAGTACAATTTCAACAGGCAGATGCTTGTCTGCTTTAAAATTTTGTAGGGTATCAAAGTTTAACTGGACAAAAACTGGAACAGGGAGATTATTATCGGCAAAAAACTCATATTTATTATTAGTTATCTGGTTATGATAAACAGATACTAACTCCTGTTTGTAAGGAGTTGCTGCAAAAATAGGCTGGCTTGCTACCAAGCAAAAGAGATGGATAAGTATAATAATAAGTTGAAAGCAATATCGTAACGGGTAAGTCATTAGAATAAACGTCTCCGCTTGAGTTAATTATCTATCACGCCTATTGCAGGACCAACGGGGCTGAGGCTGACCCGCCTTCGGCGGGTCTTGCCGATGGTTGGGCTGTGTCCTTCTCGACTTTCTATTTGACATAATGTAGCCACCAGGATACAGTTTGTTTATGATTGAAATCCGCAAAACCGAACATTTTGCCAACTGGCTCGACAACCTACGTGATATCCAAGCCAAGGCTCGTGTCCTTGTCAGGATTGAGCGTCTTGCCTCGGGAAACGCAGGTGACGTCAAGCCTATTGGTGAAGGTGTTTCGGAAATGCGAGTCAACTACGGTCCCGGCTATCGTGTTTACTTCGTCCAACGCGGTAGCGAGTTGATCATCCTGCTGGCTGGCGGCGACAAGAGCAGCCAGCCTCGGGATATTAAGGCTGCAATTCGCCTCGCACAGAACTTATAGGAGTTAGAAATGTCCAGAACAGCTACCAGTCGCTATGATGTTGCCGAGCACCTCCGCACTCCGGAAGAAATGGCGGCCTATCTTGAAGCTTCCCTTGAAGAGGCCAATGGCGATGCCGCTTTTATTGCCAAGGCGCTTGGTGACATCGCGCGTGCCAAGGGGATGTCTCAGGTGGCTCGTGACGCTGGTCTTTCTCGTGAAAGCCTCTACAAGGCGCTTTCAGGCGAGAGAGTTCCAGGTTTTGATACAATTCTTAAAATTGTTTCAGCTTTGGGACTCAAGCTTCACGCAGAAACCGCCCATTAGTTTCTCTTTTTTGACTGGCGTTTTAATCAACCGGTTATCCTTGGTTACTTTCGCTTTCCTTTAAGTAACTCGTTCAACAGGAAGCCCAAGCCAAAAATGGAAAACATTCCTCCTCCGATCATATACTCTGTTCCTGTCATCGGACCATGCTTCCCGGTTGCAGGGATTATTGCGCCAGATTGATAAGCATCATAACCTTGAAATATCATTATGATTCCAACGACAAAAAATAATATTCCCGCCGCAGCATAAGCTTTCTCTGGTTTTCTGTTTCTATTCTCGTCCATAGTTCCTGTCCAACGGTTATGAGGCGCACCAGCGGCGCGGGGTTTAATCCGCGCCGACTGAGTGCCGCCGATTGTTGGACGCTCATCCCGCCACGTTCCTCCGGCGGCATATTCTCCGGTTTTACGCCTCAGACACTTTCAGACGTTTCTGTTTTTTCAAATTCCGGTGGTGGCGCCTCATTCCGACAAATGTCCCCGCAAGCCGGTGTTTAAGAGGTGCAGCAGCTTTTTCTTGGTTTTTTAAATTCGTCTTTTTTGCTTTTATCAGCTATTTCGGTTCTTCTGCTTTAAGCTACTTTGGTTTTATTCTTGTTTCCCATCCGCAATGATTGCATATCCACCCAGGTCGTCCTTTGTTGTATGCCTCTACTGACTGAAGCCGCCTTCCTCCAGGTGAAAAAAGATCCAGGATGAAGGTGAAAATGAACATCCAAAATACCACTTCACTTTTTTCTGGCTTCAGTTCCGCAAACTCATGTCTTCCGCATTCTGGACATTGTGAGGGTGGCTTGCTGGTGCCAAGTTGCGCACTATCGGTGTTTTCTGGAATAGCGTACTTAATATTTTCTTTGACCTCATGACCGCACACACAACGCAATTCATTGTCCGTGTTTTCTTCACTTCCACACGCTGGGCATTTCCAGTTCAATTTTTCTCTCCGATTGTGTCGTACAACGGCTCGGCAGTTGACCCGCCAGCCCAGTCTTTTCAAGGCGGGCGGTGTCCAACTGTCTTGTTGGCAGCCTACCCTTTTATCATCCCGTGAGCATACGATTTATTAGCAATCAGCTCGCAGTCTCTCCCATCTTCACTCTTGATGACCAATGATGCATTTTCCCCAACATGAAAGTCGTTAAGGAGACTCGATGCAACTCGTTCAGTTGAACAATAGAAGGTAACTTGTTGGCCATCTTGAAATTGTAAAGACAGTGAGTCCACTATCCCTAATTTTGTATTTTTGTAGCTCACGGTGATCTTTTGATCTCCAATACGAAATGGAAATGCTGAGTCGTATTCGCCTTTCCATATCTTTTTGCCGCATTGGAACAAGTAATAAACTGCGGTCAACCACATGAAGGTAAACACGGCAAAAAGTCCGTATATCTCTATTAATGCACCACTCCCTGTTGCCGTGAATGTTCCTTTTGCACCACCTTTGGCAACATATATAAAGCCTTGGCTGTTGTAAGAACGCAGCAATGACAGAGGAATGGTAAAAGCCAAAGATGTGAGCAAAGTCGCGATTAATGCCGACCTGCATAATTTCCATTTTGATTTCCATGTAAATTTATCACTCGGCAAATTCATAATTCGTTTCCTTGCCAACGGCTATGAGGCGCACCAGCGGCGCGGGGCCTTATCCGCGCCGACTGAGTGCCGCCGATTGTTGGACATTCGTCTCTTTTGCTTTCGTACTGGAAATATTCTTGTCCCAATAATGTCTTTGGGCTACAATGTAGCTCAAAGGAGAAATAATTATGTTAGCAACTCACAACTCTGTTGTCCGTGCAAGGATTGACGGAAATATTAAAATTGAGGCCGAGGCAGTACTCGCTTCTATCGGTCTTACCGCCTCTGATGCTTTCCGCATGCTGATGATGCGCATTGCAAAAGAAAAACAGCTACCGTTTGCGCCGCTTGTCCCAAATGAAGAAACTATCGAGGCGATGAAGGCCGCGCGACGTGGTGAGCTTGTTGCCGTTGGCTCCGCAGATAACCTCCTTGAGATGCTAAATGCGGGAGATTAGATATGTCGGTCGCTTCAAGCGCGACTACAAACGGGAAAAATCTGGACGGCATGGAAAAACAGTTGATGCCGCTCTGATGGATGTTGTGCGTCTGCTTGCCGCCGACGAAATATTGCCACGACGTAACTTCGACCATCCGCTTTCAGGTGATTGGGCTGATCACAGAGATTGCCATATCAAGCCTGATTTGATCTTGATTTACCGAAAACCGGATGACGAGCATCTCGACTTGGTTCGTCTCGGTTCGCATAGCGAAATTGGTTTGTGATTATTTGACTGTTTGGAATTATCAGTGCTTCTCTTTCTGATTTAATCGTCTTTTTCCACTCTTCCTAACTGCTCCACCAGTTTTATTCCCCGGAAAGAACTTATTTAGTGTTCCTAATGGTGTAAATTGCCCAGCATATGCTGAATACTATTGCCAGTGTCCCAACGATCTCTTTATATGGAGAGTCAATAAAATTAATATACGCCCTCTGTTTCAGGCTGTATCCGCCACTCCTTGTTATGAAAACGACACCAAATAAAAAGACAATTGCTATCCCCATCCAACTTTCGAGATTTGAATTTCTCTTTGGATTTGACATGTTGTCCTCGTCATTGTTTATTATTTGATTTGTTCAACGTGGTCCGGCCTTGACCTGCCGACTTTGTTTCTCGGGCAGGTCCGAGGCCGTGGTTATACCTCGTCTTACTCGCCTTGTCCGCGCCCAAACGGGTCAGGCGCCTCATCTATTCTCGGTGTAGGTGGAGCCGGTTTGGCATAGTGAAAATATATGGCGGTGATAAGTGCAATAACCCCCATCAGTGTTAAAACAAGAAAGGTTACCTTATGTTCAAACGCCCAAAAGATGCTGGCAATAGCAATCAGAATAGTAGCAACAATAATAGAAATAGTGGATTCACTTTTGAAGTCTTTTTTCATGTTTATTATCCTTTGGTTATGATCGTGTTTTGTGTTTGCTGGATTTTAGGTACTTTCTTTCCGAGTTAGTGTCCTCACTGCACAAGCTCACAAGTTCATCATGTACATTTCGTCATGTGTAAGCTGGTATCAGGTGTAAAGACGGTAGCTTCCAAATATGATTCCGGTGGCCAGAAACAGGTAGACGATAAACTTCAGAGTATCACTCACGTTACTTCCTCTTGGGTAATAGTGTCCTAGAAGGAGCACTCAGATTTTATGGGTTTATTTTAGTCGTATAACTCGTGAATCACCGGTTAGATCCAGGTTTATATCTGTATAAGCAAGCTTATAGATGTATAAACAAGTTTCTATATCTATAAGCCCGAAAAGTTTATACTGCTATAAACTTCTGTGTTTTTTGCCAATCAACAAGTTTATATATCTATAAACTATCATCTTTCTTAGTGTCCTGAGAGGTTTCTACTGCTATAAACTTTTCCAGCTTCGTACCGGCAATGCATCCATATGGTACAAGCCAAACCTGTCGCTGTTTATCCCATCGCCCACCGACGGCTCTTGCCTGATTTTGTAAGGTGGTTTCATTTATGCCGATTTTGAGGTGAACAAGTGTGCCGTCTGGGTATCTGGCTGGCGGTGGTGTCCATTCAGTTTCGCTGATTATTATCTCAACGGTTTTATACTGCTTGTGAGTTTTTGCGTCATAGCGATAACGGACACAGAGCAGGGCATCGCCGTATTGCTGCACCAATCTCTTTGTCCCTTTTTGTCCTGGCTTTAAAATCACCCGTGTTTTCATTAAAACTCCGGCATGTCGGCGTATTTATGGCAATTCATGTAGCATGGTTGCAGAAAATTAGAAACTGATTTATTAGTTTTACTCTATTGACGTCGTTATATTTACGCGTTATGGATGCATTGGGTAATTAGGCTGCTGACCATCTTGTTATGAAGGGAGTTGACACAGATGATTCCTGTTCCATATTCCGTTATGAATAATTATGTCGTTATTCTTGAACGCCGCGAGATACCTCCAGCCCATGTGGAGCATTACAAAAAATGGCTGCGGTATTTTTATGATTTCTCCGCCAAATATCTGGACACAGACGATAAGCCGGAGAAGGTAAAGCAGTTTCTGGAAAAACTGCGGAACAAGAATCAGACACCAGCGCAGTGCCAGCAGGCTGCCCATGCAATTTCACTGTATTTTGAGATGCAGAGCCTGGAGAGGCAACCGGCAAAGAGTGCCGATGAGCCAAACAGTACGACGCACCAAATAGCAGACCGGGAAGCTGTAACCCAGGAATTGAGAGGTCAGATAGAAAAAGTGGCAAGACTGCATGAACAGGATCTTATTGACGGGCATGACGGGGTGTTTCTGGATGGCGAGATAGAGAAAAAATACCCGAAGGCGCCGAAAGAGTTTATGTACCAGTGGGTGTTTCCGCAGCAGTCATTGACCGTTGTGGAGGAAACCGGCCAAAAACGTCGTTACCACCTACATGAATCCCAATTGCAGGGTGCACTTTATCATGCTGTCCGCAAGGCGAAAATCCCCAAGAAGGTCACCGCTCACACCTTCCGTCACTCTTTCGCTACTCACCTTTTGCAAGCCAATTACGATATTCGCACCATTCAGACGCTGCTTGGGCATTCCAGCCTGAAAACGACCATGATCTATACCCATTGTGTTCCGGTGAGAACCACTAAAGAAGCGAAAAGTCCGCTGGATTTTTAAACTATTCATTAATGGTATTAAAAAAAACGGGTCGGTTTTAGGCCGCCCCGTCCATGACAATCCATTCTTCCTGCCGTTATTCCACCCAGTCATCATCCTCTTCAATCGGTGCAAATCCGCGCCGCATCGTATTCTCTGTAACCACCCGCGGATCCATGAAATGCAGCAGATAATCCGGGCCACCGGCCTTGGTGCCGACGCCGGACATACGTGAACCGCCGAATGGCTGGCGATCTACCAGTGCGCCGGTGTTGTTGCGGTTAATGTAGAGGTTGCCGACTCGGAATTCGCGGCGTGCCTGGTTGAGGTGTTCCGGGCTGCGGCTGAAGATGCCGCCGGTCAGGGCAAACTGGGTCGAATTGGCCCACTCGATCGCCTGATCAAAATCCTTGGCTCTCATGACGGCAAGCACCGGCCCAAAAATTTCTTCCTGGGCGATGCGATGCTGTGGGGTTATGCCGCCTATTATCGTCAGTGGAACCCAATAGCCCTCGCCAGTCGGTACCGGACTGGAGTACAGAATCTTGCCTTCATTTTTGCCGATTTCAATATAATCCAGAATGTTTTTCCGGGCAAAAGCATCGGATACAGCACCCATACTGTATTTCGGTTCTTCGGATGGGCCGACCTGATAAACCTTAGCCGCATTGACAAGACGCTCGACAAACTTGTCGTAGACTGCATCTAATACGATCACTCGTGAACAGGCCGAGCACTTTTGTCCCTGGAAGGCGAAAGCCGAGTAGAGTACATGCGGTACCGCTTCATCCAGATCGGCATCGTCGTCAATGATGATGGCATTTTTGCCCCCCATCTCGGAAATGATCTTCTTGACGTTTGCCTGGCCGGGATGAACCTTTGCGGCCCGGTCGATAATGCGCAGACCGGTCTCAACCGAGCCGGTGAAGGCGATCAGTGAAATGTCGGGATGATCAACCATGTAGTCGCCGATGACGGACCCTTTGCCCGGAATATAGTTGAAAACACCAGCCGGCAGACCGGCCTCCCGGAAAATCTCCACAATATTCCAGCCGATAATGCCGGTTATGTTGGATGGCTTGAAAACCACCGTATTGCCGGTTACGATTGCTGCTGCGGCCATCCCCAGACTGATGGCCAGCGGGAAATTCCAGGGGGAAATAATTGCTGCAATCCCCTTTGGCTCATAAAAATAATGGTTGATTTCGCCCGGCGCGTTACCTACTCGCTGGGGTTCTCCGTAACGGATCATTTCACGGGCATAAAATTCCAGGAAATCAATCGCCTCTGTTACATCGGCATAGGCTTGATCCCACTGCTTGCCAATTTCCAACACCTGCCAGGCAGATAGTTCAAATAGCCGCTTACGGGCGACTTCGGCTCCTTTTAACAAATTCTCTGCCCGGTCACGTGGTGACGTGTCGCGCCAAGCGGGGAAAGCCTCTTTGGCGGCTGTGACCGCCGTGGCAACATCTGCAATCCCTGCTTGTGAAATCCTGCCCAGCAGTTCTGACGGCTTGTTCGGGTTAACCGTGTCGTACAGTTCTTGTGTGACAATTTCCTTGCCGTTAATGTAGAGCGGGTAGTTTCTGCCTGACATTGCCCGGACCTTGATAATGGCCTGCGGGAAGGCGGCTCGATGGTCAGCCCTGGTGAAGTCAACCATCGCTTCATTGGCAAATCTTGACAGACCACCGGGACCGGTTACAACCTTGCGTGGTTTATTTGACCGTGCCGTACGTTCGCGAACTGCAGTGACCGCAGGATCTTCTAGCAGGCGCTCGATCTGGGCGTCCTCGGCAAAACTCTGGCGCAGGAACGATTCGTTGGCGGTGTTTTCCAGCAGGCGCCGTACCAGATAGCCCATGCCCGGCACCATGTTGCCATAGGGAGCGTAAAGACGGATACGTCCGACCACTTTCAGAATGCCTTTGCGGACCGGTTCAGCCATGCCGTACAGTACCTGGAATTCGTAGCGTGATTCAGGAACATTCAGCTCTGCTGCGGTCTCCAGCACGGCAGAAATAGTACGGATGTTGTGTGATGCGCAGGCGAAGTGACAGATATGCTGTTTTTCCAGAATCATGCGTGCCTGGCGCTCGAAAGCGGCATCACTTTCGGCCTTGATCGTCCAAACCGGGATAGCCCAGCCATTCTGTTTGGCTTTCACTGTCTCGTAGTCCCAGTAAGCGCCCTTGACCAGGCGGATCGAAATCTGCGTATTATGCAGTTTCGCCCAAGTCAGCAGATCTGCAACATCCTGGTCATTATCCTTCAGGTAGGCTTGCAGTACGATGCCGATATGCTGGTAATCCGGGTATTCAAGTTTAAGGCGCTTGTACAGCTCGATAATTATACCTTTGTGCCGGTATGATTCCATATCGATGCAGAGAAAACCGCCCAGATCAACCACCCGTTCTGCAATGCGCCGCAACTGTTTCAGCATGGCCTGTACAGAACCTTCAAAATCTTGCGGGTTAGCCAAAGTAAACAGCGCCGTTGGTTTAACGGCGATGTTAACCTTTGGTGCGTGCCCCCAGTCCAATTCTTCATCGCCGCCTTTTCCCGGCAGACCTTTCCAACCCTGCTGTTCTTTTTTCAGGCTCTCCAAAACCTCCAAATAGGTGGCAACATACTCTTCAGCTTCCTGCTCCGTCAGGGTAGCTTCGCCAAGTACATCAACAACAGCGGCAAATCCATCTTTACGCAGCCGTTCAATGTTTTTGACAGCTTCTTTGGTGTTTTCACCGACGATAAACTGGCGGGCCATTTCCTGGATGTTGGCGGAGATAACCTTGTTCAGTACCGCGCCACCCAGAGAACCAAGCATGCCGGCCATTTTTGCCCCGGTCTGGAGTACGGGCGGCATATCCTTTTCTTCGCCGAAATACTCACGGATATGGTCAGTCAGAAGCTTGCCGGTTGTCAGAGACGGGAAGGCATCCACAAAGCGGAACATCTGGATCTTGAACTGCTCGTTCTGCATGCTCCAGTCCATGACCTTGCCCATCCAGGCACCTTTGTTGAAAAGGGATGGTTTCTCGCCGGAAATGGAGGCGAAAAACTCCCTGCCACGATTGATGATCTTTGTGTTGAGTGCCGGTTCCATGATAGCTCCTCTCGGATATATGTTCATACAGATGAGTATATTTGCGAATGGTTAAACCATTAACTCAAAATCTGTTTCACATGTCAAGTAAATCCTGCAAAATCTTGTTTGTTGGGAAATGTGGTGGTACAATGGTGTAACCATTTAAAAAAAGGGGTTGAACATGTTCAAACAGGTAAAACAGAGCAAAGCTTATCAGGACGTTGTGGAGCAGATACAGGAATCCATTATGGCCGGAACGCTCAAGGCTGGTTGCCTGCTCCCAGCTGAGCGTGAGCTGAAAGAACAGTTCGGTATCAGTCGTGGTAC
Source organism: Geobacteraceae bacterium (assembly GCA_025355965.1). Lineage (GTDB taxonomy): Bacteria > Desulfobacterota > Desulfuromonadia > Geobacterales > Pseudopelobacteraceae > JACRCG01. Next base: position 14,961 of record JANXYR010000072.1, on the reverse strand, counting down.
GCTGCGTGAAGCGTTGCGTGTCCTGGAACAGAAGGGACTGATCGAGATCCGGACCGGAGTTAGTGGTGGTTCTATGGTACGCGAGATCAACAGTGATAATCTAAGTGATAATTTGGGGCTGCTGATACGGAATTGTGCGGTGTCACTGAAAGATCTGGCCGAATTCCGTGAAGAGATGGAGGGGGGCGTGGCGGCTCTTGCGGCAGAGCGTGTCGGCGCGGATGATGTGGCGTTGTTAAAGGCTCTTCTTGTCGAGGCGGAAGGTTATCTCAGTCAGGGGCGCTCGGGGTGGGATGCTTTTATCCGTACCGATGAGCAACTGCATCTCGCTCTGGCCCGTATGAGTGGCAATCTCTTGTTTCAGACCGTTCTGCAGAGTTTATACGCCAATATCCACACCTACTATGTCAAATATCTGCCGGTCAACCAGACTTTGCTACAGGAAAACTATACAGATCTTTGTAATATTGTGGCGGCAGTAATATTGCGAAATAGTGAAGATGCCAGAGCTGTGGCCCAATCGCACGTCAGGCGATTTAATAGCTATATGGAGCAAAAAGTGGCTGGGTAACTACTCAGAGAGTAGCAAGGAACTTCTTGGGATCCTCCGAAAAAAGCGGAAAATTGTCAGGCGTAAGGATTATTGGAATTGCGTCAGGAAACAGTTTTGTAAAAGATTCAAGACCCTTTGCTGATTTTCTCCTGCCGGATTTTACTTCTATAGCATAGATCCTTCCCTGATAACGGTACACAAAATCCACTTCAGCGTTTTTCTCCCGCCAGTAGAACAATTCTCCCGGTTGTTGAAGCATTTGCGCTCCAACAGCCAGCTCAAATACTCTCCCACGTTTGTCAGGATCTTCAAGCACTCGCGGTCCTTCAGTCATCGTGTAGAGAGCTGGACAAGAAATGAGGATTTTTGGGCTGGATGAGCGTGTCAGCCATCCCTTTGCTGAAAACTTTTCCAATGGATGAATCAGGAATGCTCCGGCATACAGTTCTATGTAGTACTTGATGAGATCCGTATTTCCCTTGTCCTGTAACTGTCCCAAAAGCTTGGTGTAGCTTATTTCCTGTGCCGGATACCGGCACAGGATTTCAAAAGCTTGTCGGAACAGGGCAGGGTTGCCAACAGTACGATTAAGGAGGATATCCTTGCCAATGACCGATTCAACAATCGAGTCTTTCAGATAGGCATACCAACGATCATAGTCATCTTCATATGAAACCGATCCTGGATATCCACCATATAAAAGAAAACGTTCAAGATCATACCCAAAGGCGTTTTTAAGCTCCGTATATGTCCAGTGATAAATTCTTGTCAGTTCAAAACGTCCTGCAAGGCTTTCTGTGAGGCCGGTTTGTATTTGCAGTGAGCTTGAACCAAGCATAACGACACGGAGTTTACGTGGATTACTGTCCCACAATGATTTTAGGGTTTCCGACCAATTTGGGACTTTTTGAACTTCATCAATGATCAATAACGTACTGTCACCTAGTAACAGCGCCTTTTGCCATTGCTCTAAAAGCCAGGTACGGTCTGTAACCAGTAGGTCATCGGCATTGGCATAATGATTGTTGCCGGGATAGCGGGCAAGGAGTTGACGCACACCTGTCGTTTTACCAACCTGACGGGGGCCGACAAGCACCTGGATAAGTGGATTGTCACCTGAAAAACGTTTTTCCAGCTGCGCCACAAATGGTCGTTCGTATGAAGTTGTCATGTGTAGATCGTATTACAATTCACTAGTCATGTCTAGTATTTTTGATAGGCGCGTCTAGTAAAAAGCTAGGGTGTTGTCGGCAGTAGGTTGGCAGGCGTATTATTGGTGAATTTAACCCATCAGATTTACTTCTGTCGAGCCGCAATAACCCCACGATAAGCATCAAATGAATAACAGCAGAGCCCGCTCCAGATAAACAGGAAGCTGGCCAGATGAGCGCGGGTAAACGGTTCCTTGTAGAGCAGAACAGCCAGTAGGAAATGAAGAGTAGGGGTGATGTACTGCAGAAAACCGATTGTGGCAAGGCGCAGGCGCCGGGCGGCGGAGGCAAAGAGCAGCAGCGGTACAGCGGTCGCAACGCCGGATAGGGCCAGTAAAGTAGAGGTCTGCGCTCCCTGAGCCGGAAAAGCGCTGCTTCCCTGCCAAGAAACAAAGAGAAGATAGCCGAGTGCCACCGGACCGAGCAGCAGAGTCTCGACAGTCAGGCCGGTCAACGAATCAACCGCCACTACCTTGCGTATCAGACCATACGAGCCGAAGGTAAGCGCCAGCATGATTGCCGCCCACGGAACCTGGCCGTATTGAATTGTCAGTAGCAGGACGCCGGTCGCCGCCAGCAGCAGGCTGATCATCTGCAGACGACGCAGGTGCTCTTGAAGAAAAATTACCCCAAGAAGTACGCTGATAAACGGGGTCATGAAGTAGCCGAGACTGGACTGGATGACCTGGGCATGCCCAACGGCGATAATAAAAACCAGCCAGTTTGTGGCAATCAGCAGAGCTGAGAAAGTTAGAAGTGCCAAAACCTTATTGTTACGGAATGCATCCAGAAGATCCCGCCATTTGCCGCGCCAGCCGATGATTATCCAGAGAAACAGTACCGACCAGACGATCCGGTGGCAAACAACCTGTAAAGGTGGCACCGTTGCCAGCGCTTTAAAGTAGACCGGAAAAAATCCCCAGATCAGATACGCCATAATGCCATATCCAAGACCTGCCGCTGCTTCCTGTTTATGGACAGCTTTTTCCGGCACGCTTAACTCCCCTTTAGGCTGGAATCTGCAGAAACAACACTTTTCGCTTGCCGCGCTGAAAATCGTGTAAAGATAAACAGACCGCCAAAGATGAAACAGGCGCCGACCGTCTGGCGCAGCGTCGGATATTCACGTAAAAAGACTGAAGCCCACAGAATGGCCCCTAACGGCTCCCCTAAGACACTGACTGACACAACGGAGGCCTGGACATAGCGGAGCACCCAGTTGAAGACGGTGTGGCCGATGACGGTGCAGACAATTGCGAGTGCCAGAAAAAGAATCCAGTCGCGTGCAGGGTAGGGAGCAAAGGGAGTATTGGTAGCAACGCTTGCGATGATCAGGGCCACTGCACTGCTCCCATAAGTGTAGAAGGTGTATACCGGTAGCGATATATTTCCGCGCATACGTCGGCCAATCAGGAGATAACCGGAGACAAAAACTGCCGCCGCCAGGGCCAGCAAGTCGCCAAAGAAGGCTTCCCTACCGATCTGGAAATCGGCTGCACCGATAATAAAGCTGCCAAAAAGCGCCAACGCACCTCCCAGCATGGCCAGTCTGCTTACCCGCTCCCTAAAAAAGATCCATGAGCCTATGACGACGAAAACCGGCTGCGTAGTTACCAGAACCACCGAGCTGGCAACGCTGGTAAAGCGGAGCGAGATGAACCAGGTAACGAGGTGCAGAGCCAAACAGAGACCGCTGGCCGTAGCCAATCCGCGTTGTTGCCATGATATTGCCACAAGATTATTTCTATGGCGGATGAGAGCGTAAGGGGCCAGGAACAGGAAAGTGAACAGCAGGCGATAGGTGGCTATTATCAGGGCAGGTGCGGTTGCCAGCCTGACAAAAAGGGCGGAGAAGGAGACGGCAAAAACCCCTACCAGCACCGCCAGGTAGGGGTTTACGATCGGTTTATTGCTCACCAAGGCAGATCCTTTTATTCCCCAAGATACGCTTTACGGACATCCGGGTTGGCGGCCAGTTCGTCTGCCGGTCCCTGCAGTACGACTTCGCCTGTTTCGAGCACATAAGCACGATTGGCAATAGAAAGTGCCATGTTGGCGTTCTGCTCGACCAGCATAATAGTAGTGCCACTGGCGTTGATCTCCTGGATGATGGCAAAAATCTGCGCTACCAGCATCGGTGCCAGTCCCATGGATGGTTCATCAAGTAGCAGCAGCTTGGGACGGGACATGAGGGCCCGCCCCATGGCAAGCATTTGCTGCTCCCCGCCGGAGAGGGTTTTAGCCAGCTGTTTTTTCCTCTCTAACAGACGTGGAAAACGGGCAAATACTTTCTCGATGTCCTCAAATATAGCGTCCTTGTCGTTACGAATGTAGGCGCCCATCTCAAGATTCTCGAGGACTGACATATTGGCAAAAACACGCCGCCCCTCTGGGACTTGTGAAATCCCGCGTTTAACGATCTCATGCGGCTGGATAGAGGTGATTGTCTCACCCAGAAATGTTACCGTTCCGGAAATAGTTGGGACGATGCCGGAAATGGCATTAAGGATGGTGGTTTTACCGGCTCCGTTGGCACCGATCAGAGCCACTATTTCGCCCTCTTCAACGTGGCAGGAAATGCTTTTTAGCGCCTTGATGGCACCATAATTGACGTAGAGTTGATCAAGCGTGAGCATCGCCAGCCCCCTTTCCGAGATATGCTTCGATAACTTTGGGGTTTTGTCTGATCTCTTCCGGCAGTCCTTCAGCGATCTTCTCGCCGTAATCAAGCACGGCAATCCGATCCGAAATCCCCATGACGAACTTCATGTCATGCTCGACCAGAAAAACGGTGATTCCGGTTGCGCGGATGCGCTGAACCATCGTCATCAGCTCGGCTTTTTCCTGAGGGTTCATCCCGGCTGCCGGTTCGTCAAGCAGCAGCAGATCCGGCTTGAGAGCCAGTGCCCGTGCTATTTCGAGCCGGCGCTGTTCACCATAGGGAAGGTTTCCGGCCAGTTCAAAGGCGCGATAGGAAAGGTCAACCATCTGCAGGCAATCTCTCGCCAGATCCAGTAGTTCACCCTCTTCTTTGCGTACCCAGGGGGTGAATTTCATCAGGGCACCGGCCAGGTTCCATTTTCCTCGACTGTGAGCGCCGATCAGGATGTTATCCAGCACGGTAAGGTCGGTGAATAGACGAATGTTTTGGAAAGTACGTCCGATACCTGCGGCTGCAATCTTGAAGGTAGGCGTTCCGCTGACGGAGTTCCCTTTGAAAGATATTGAGCCGCTGGTAGGGGTGTAGATGCCGGTTATCAGGTTGAAGAGCGTACTCTTGCCGGCGCCGTTCGGGCCGATCAGAGCCTGGATGGTCCCTTCTTCTACCTTCAGGTTAACGTCGTTGACAGCCACGAGGCCGCCAAAGCGGATGGTTACATTATTTAGTTCAAGTATCGCCATTGCCGGATCTCGATGTTTCAGATATTTTTTGTTCCATGATTTTTTTCAGGTGCGGCTTACGTCCCAAAGCGCGAAGTACCAGACCGGTGAAGCTTACATTGCCCATCAGGCCATTGGGACGGAAGATCATCATGCAGACCAGCAAACCACCGTAGACCAGCATGCGGTAGGATGCCATGAAGCGTAAAAATTCCGGAGCGGCTGATAGTATTGTTGCGCCAATAACGCTGCCGGTGATACTGCCGAGTCCACCCAGCACGACCATGCTGAGAATATCCACCGATTTAAGAAAACCGAAATCAGATGGATTAATATAGCCCATGAAGTGAGCGTAGAGACCGCCACCGACTCCTGCAATAAAGGCTCCGAGGGCGAAGGACTGGACCTTGTAGAGTGTTACGTTGATGCCCATCGCCTCAGCTGCAATCTCGTCACCCCTGACAGCCATAAGCGCCCTGCCGAAGCGGGAGTTGTGAATAAAAGTGACGCAGATGATGGTCAACAGTACGACTCCCCAGACGACTATCGGCATCGGAATGGAAGTGGCCGCGGCCGGTACGGTAAGTCCAAGTGCCCTGTTGGTAATGTCGAGATTCAAGAAAACAACCTTGACGATTTCGGCAAATCCAAGCGTGCAGATTGCCAGATAATCCCCTGTTAGGCGCAGGATAGGCAGCCCGATCAGGGCTGCAACGGCTGCGGTAATAAAGCCGGTAAGAATCAGGTTGATACCGAATGGCATGCCGAGTTTAATAGTGAGCAGGGCACTGGTAAAGGCACCGATACTCATAAAGGCGGCGTGTCCCAAGGATAGCTGTCCGGTCAGGCCGGTAATAACATTCAGGCCGAGTGCCAGAATAATACCGATTCCGATATTGACAAGAATCTGCAGGTAGTAAGGGTTTATGTACCCAACTATTTGTTGTAAAAAATCACCCATATAATGACTCCAAATCCGATGTTTACACTTTTTTCTGTATTTTGCGTCCCAGCAGACCGGTCGGCTTTACTAGCAGAACCAGTACCAGAATTGCAAATGCAATTGCATCCCGATAGGATGAAAAGCCGATCGCAACTCCAGCAACTTCGGTAACGCCCAACAGCAAGCCGCCCAGCATGGCACCAGGTATTGAGCCGATCCCACCAAGCACAGCGGCTGCAAATGCCTTTAGTCCGGCCATCAACCCCATGTTAAAGGAGACCGCATTAAAGAGCAGGCCTACCAGAACGCCGCCAGCAGCGGCCAATGCCGAGCCGAGCGCGAATGTGAAGGAGATTACCATATTGACGTTGATACCCATCAGGGCTGCAGTATTGTAATCCTCCGAGGTCGCGCGCATGGCCTTGCCGATCTTGGTTTTGTGAACAATGAACTCAAGGGCAATCATCAGGATAGCGGATATAGCAATAATCAAAAGTTGAAGAGTGGAAATCTCCGCAGAGCCAATAGTGATCTGTTTGACAGGAAAAACCCCTTCCGGATATCCCTTTGCATTGGCCCCAAATAGCATCTGAGCAAGGGTCGAAAGAAAGATCGAGACGCCGATAGCTGAGATAAGAGCTGATAATCGCGAAGATTTTCGAAGAGGGCGATAGGCAATACGCTCAACCAGAACACCAAGCAGTACGCAGACCAACATGGCAATCAGCATGGCAACCAGAAAATTCACCTTCAGAATGGCTGTGGCGAATAAGCCGACAAACGCACCAACCATATAGATTTCACCGTGGGCAAAGTTGATCAGGGTAATGATACCGTAGACCATGGTATAACCCAGTGCAATCAAGGCATAGGTGCTTCCCAGGGCGATGCCGTTAATAAGTTGCTGGAAAAACATGCGAACTCCTCGTTGAAGATGTTACTGAACTATTAATTTCTACCGCTTCTGTGGTGAATCATACGCTAGAACTACCAATCCTACTAATACCAATACTATGCCGGTCGTCGCAGTGATTGTCATCCGCTCTTTGAGGACAATAATTCCAAGAGTAGCAGCTGTAAGCGGTTCTGCCAGTGACAAGGTGACGGCGTGAACAGCAGGAACAGTGCGCAGGGCCCGGACGAACAAAACGTATGCCAGAGCGGTAGTTACCAGTCCGAGATGCAGTACAACAAGCAAACCACCTGGTTCAACCACCCAGCGAAGATTGGAGCTGAACAGAAACGGTGTAAGCAGTAACCCTCCAAGTGTGAATACGAGAGCAATGACAGCATCTGGTGAGTTTCCGGGAAGAAGACGCTTGATGGCGAGTGTATACCCCGCATATAAAGCACCGACTGCCAGGGCCATAAGTACACCCGTCGGCCTCACCTGTGATACACTGCCAAGTGCTGGTATAAAAAGAACCAGCAACCCGGTAACGGCCAAAATCGTAGCTATCAGCCATTGACGTTTGGGGCGTTCTTTATGTATCAGAAAAGCAAATAGTCCGGCAAAAAGAGGACCACTGCCGATCGCCACCATGGTGCCAACAGCAACACCGGTTATAGAAACTGCCTTGAAAAACAAGATCTGATACGCAGCGACCAGAATCGCCGCCAGTAGCAAAAATAACGGTTGACGAAAGCTGTTTCGGGATATTTGGCCACGCAGCAGGGCAAACAGCAGCAAGGCCCCACCACCAACGGCCAGACGCAGTGCGCCGATGGTCAGCGGGTGAGAACCTGTAGGAGCTAAAGCTTGCGAAGTACCGGTAGTCCCCCAAAGGATCGCAGCTAGCAGTATCAACAATGTGCCGTGCGATCTGTCATTACTCATTGATAACTCTCGTTTTTAAACCAAATGCGGCGCCGGAGGAAACCGACGCCGCATTTGGTGTACGGCATACAGGAGAATGGATTAGTCCATTTTTACCGGTACTTTGGCTTTAAGAACGAACTTGCCGTCCTTGACTGCCAACAGACAGAGTGGGGTTTTGATCGGCTCGCGGTTAGCACGGATCGTGATTGTGCCGGAAACGCCCAGGAAATTCTTTGTTGAAGCCATGGCTGTTTTGAAAACCTTAGGGTCAGTGCTGTTAGCGCGTTTGATGGCATCAGCGATCATCATGACGCCGTCATAACCCTGTGCGTCAAAGAGTCCGGGTAGTGCACCATTGAACTTTTTCTTGAATGCTTCGATGAATTTTGCAGTTTCAGGAGATGCCTGCTCAGGAGCGAAGCCGAGAGCCGACATGGAACCTTCTGCCGCTGTGCCACCCAGTTTTATGAATTCAGGAGAGAAAAGTCCGTCGCCGCCGAACATGTTGGCTTTGACGCCCTGTTTACGCGCTTCCTTCATGATCAGGGCGCCTTCGGTGTAGTAACCGGAGAAGAAGATGACGTCCGGCTTCTTGGCTTTAATGTTGGTCACCTGGCCGCTGAAATCTTTGTCGCCGTCTTTAACTTTTTCGTCAGCTACAATTTCAATCCCTTTGCCCTTGGCAGCATCGCGGAAGGTCTGGGAGAAGCCAACGCTGTAATCGTTGTTATCAGAGGTGATGATGGCAACTTTTTTGTATTTGAGTTCATTGGCGAAGTAATCGATACAGGCCGGGATAGCAACGCTATCGAGCAGCGTGTTGCGGAAGATGAAGTCGCCGTTTTCAACAACGCCTGGGCCGGTAGCCCCTGCAGAGATCAGCAGAACACCAGCTTTTTGGGCGATCGGCGCAGCAACTTTTGTAATCCCGGTGGTAGGGTCACCAACGATGGCGATTACGTTGTCGCGGCTGATTAGTTTCTGAGTAACGGAAGCGCCTTCCTGCTTGTCGCCACGGTTATCGGCTTCAACAATTTCAATCTTTTTGCCCAGAACTCCACCAGCTGCATTCAGGTCTTCAGCAGCCATCTTCATGCCTTCCAGAGTTGGTTTGCCGAACATGGCAACGTCACCGGTCAGCGCACCAAGGAAGCCGATTTTGATGGTGTCACCAGCAGCCTTGGGTGCTTCAGCCTTTGGAGCTTCTTCTTTCTTTTTGCATCCGGCGACAACTGACAGGGCCAATACAGCTGACAGAATCAGTGCGGTACTATTTTTAAAGTTCATGAGTGTCTCCTTTATTGAGGTTAATTCTTATTTACCGGGCTTTTCCAAGCTCTTCAAAATATCATCGGCCTCTTTCAGTTTCTGCTCAAGCTTCTTCAATTCTTCTGCAGAATAAACTTTTTTGCCTTTTTTAATCTCGGTATTGATTTTTTTCATTCTCTGTTGAATGCTGTCAACTTGGTCCTTACAGTTTTTAGAGGCCAATATACATTCATCCTTGCTGCCGGCAGCAGGTGCATCCGCTGCAAATGCCATTGAGGTAGCGGACAGGATAGCTACAGCCAGTATTGCGATCAGATTCTTTTTCATGAGTAATCTCCTTAATGGGTTAAGCTGCGGGATAAAATGAACGGCGGGGGGCTGTGCCGGCTCCCGCCGTTGACTCACATTATTTAGAAAGCAAATTTAGCAATTAGCTTGATGTCGTATGGGTTGTCAAACGTACCGTGTGCGCCTGTATTGCTCTTGAAATAATCTCCTAGGATCATATAGCCGGCGCGTGCGCCAACAGTAACTGATGGCATGAGTTTGTAATTGGTTTCGCAGTTGATTTCAGTGCCAAGGAAATCGCTCTTGTTGTCAGTTACAGCTTTATCTGTCTTAGCGGCAAAGCCAAGGCCGAGATTAGCACTGCCGGACAGCTTTGGAGTAAAATTCTGGTCGTAACCGACTGAAGCAAAGATGATACCTTGGTTCCGGTTATTTACATCATAAACAATTGCGTTGTCGATCGTGGTGGCATTCTTGTCGCGGCTGAGTATGATCATTTCGTTGTCGTAGAAACCGCCGCCTTCTGTGCCGCCATTATCAGATGCGGGGATGTAAAGAGACTTCCCGTCTTTTCCGCCGGAAGCATAGAGGAACTCGGCGCGTGCGGTCCCCGGACCCACGGGCATTTTAGCTCCCAGGTTGAGTGCCATCCCTTTGGCTTTCTGTGTGTTGCTCAGGTCGCCAAACTGGGTTATGGCAAAACCGGTGAGGGTCAGTGGGCCTATAGCGGTCTCACCATTGATACCAAGAGTATGAACTTTTGTGTCAACGGGGGTGTTGCGGTTATCGCTGAAGTAGTAGTACGCTGCGCCAATTTTTGTTTCTTTAGTAACGCTGAACTTACCGTCAAGGGAAAACATGTCTTGGGTGTATTTACCTATGGTGTTGATATCAGCCCACGTTGCGTTATTCGTTCTGTCAGCAAAGCGGAAGAAACCAGCGCTAACAGCGGCTTTCTCGTATTCGTGAGTCAACAAGATACCAGCCATATCGGCATCAAAGATGATCCCTTTGAAGGAGTCGTTGTAGCCCTGCATACCGATCTTTGCGTTTACCTTCATAGGTAGGTTCAGGTCAAGATAGAGGTTCTTGGTTTCAATGTTGACGCTGTCAGCACCGAGTGCTCCACCACCGCCACGCGCAACGCTGTAGGAGCTGTTGCCGTACCAGTTGTAATCAAGTTCAAATTTGGTTACCAGTTTGACATCTTCACTTGCTTTGGCAGTGTAACCGAGACGTACGCGCTGTACGAAGTAGTTCTGTGTAGGAGCATCTTTTGCGAGGGCTCCGGACGCAGTGTAATTCGATAGATCATAAAACGAAGTAAAAGCACCGCTAAACTGATTTTCCAGCGCCATTGCCGGGGTTGCTACCGCTGTTGCGAGGCCCAACGTTACAAGCGCCGCTAATACGTTACTGCTTTTCATGTGTTACCTCCTGTTGTGTGGTGTCCTGCTTGGAAATTACTCCTGCAATTGCCGGAGTTAAAGAATCTGACTTAAAAACAGTTTGGCCCGTTCGTGTGTCGGGGCGGTAAAAAAGTGTTCCGGTGTTCCTTCCTCAACAATCCTGCCATGATCCATGAAGATAACCCGGTCAGATACCTCGCGGGCAAAGCCCATCTCGTGGGTGACTACAACCATTGTCATCCCTTCTTGTGCCAAGGTTTTCATGACATCAAGAACTTCGCCAATCATCTCCGGGTCAAGAGCCGAGGTCGGCTCGTCAAACAGGATTGCCTTCGGATTCATCGCCAGTGAGCGGGCGATGGCAACGCGCTGCTGCTGCCCTCCAGAGAGTTTGGCAGGGTAGGCGGATGCTTTCTCCGCAATATTTACCTTGCGTAGCAGCTCCATGGCGATATCTTCAGCATCATTTTTGTTGCGCTTGCGGACTACAGTCTGGGCAAGAGTCAGGTTCTCAAGCACAGTCTTGTGTGGGAAGAGGTTGAATGACTGAAAAACCATACCAACTTCTTCGCGTACCTTGCAGATATCGGTTTTAGGATTGCTGACATCCATCCCGCCGACGCATATTCGGCCACTGTTGATGGTTTCCAGGCAGTTGATGGAACGCAGGATAGTGCTTTTGCCGGAGCCGCTGGGGCCAATGATAACTACCTTCTCACCGTCACTGACATTAAAGGATATATCGTTTAATGCCTGGAAAGAGCCAAAGAACTTGGACACCCCACTGACTTCTATCATGGGACGACTAGCGACCGTCATTGAGTCGTTCCTCCATGATACTGATAAGCTTGGAAAAAAAGAGCGTCATGATCAGGTAGATCAGGGCGATAACGGTATAGGTCTCAAAATAATTGAAGGACTCCGACGCGTACTCACGGCCACGTCGCAGAAGATCGGCCACTGCGAGGATCGAAACAAGCGATGAATCCTTCAGGAGGGCAATGAATTCATTGCCTATTGGCGGCAGCACGACCTTAAAGGCCTGGGGCAGAATAACCTGGCGCATGGCCTGACTGCGGGACATGCCCAGAGACAACGCTGCCTCCATCTGCCCTTTAGGAATAGACTGGATACCGGCCCGGAAGATTTCGGCCATGTAGGCGCCGTAGCAGAATGCCATGGCAATGATGGCACTTAAAATGTCGGGGATTTTTACGAAACGACCTAGTGCATAGTAGATATAGAAAAGCTGAACAAGTAGCGGGATGCCGCGAATTACCTCGACATATAAAGATGCTGTTCCATTGATAAAGCGGTTGCTTGATATTCTGCCCAGTCCAGCAATTAAACCGAATACTATCGCCAGGAGTATTGCGCCAACTGTAACTTTAAAGGTGATCAGGATGCCATCCGGGACGAACATGAAGATTGCCATGTACTGGTCCGGACGGCCAAAAGCCAGAAATAAACAGAGAACTATCGAACCAAAAAAAGCGATACGCCAAGCTGTAAAAAGCCCTACGTCACTTTTGTGCGGGATCGCAGCTCCGTCACCGACGTCAATCGGCGTATGTATTGGTTGGTTATCGAGCATAAAGGGCAGGGCTGAGTGGTTGGAGAGATTTGCTCTGTCCCACCACTCAGCTTCCTTTATTTACTTCACCCACTTGGTGTGGATTTTTGTGTCAAGTTTCTTGGTTTTAACAGACTTGATGCCTTTGTTGAGGAGGTCAACCAGCTCTTTGTTGCCCTTCTTCACAACAATGCCGTAACCCTCTTTAGTGAAGGTCTTGCCAACAATCTTGAATTTCTCTTTGTACTCTTTTTTCTGCAGGGCAAAGTGGGCGGCAACAGGTTCATCACAGACAACACCAGAGATACGTCCGGCAGCCATGTCTTCGAAAGCCAGCCCGATTTCGTCATAGGTTTTTGATTCTACGCCGACAACTTTCTTTACTTCCATTGCGCCGGTGGTACCGATCTGTGAGCCGACCTTCTTGCCCTTCAGGTCTGCTATTGTTTTGGATGTTTTATCGGTTTTGGGCACAACCAGAATCTGGCCGATGCTTGTATAGGCATCAGTGAAATCGTATTTAGCTTTGCGCTCGTCAGTGATGGTAACTGAAGAGATAATGGCATCGTACTGGCCTGAGTCAAGTCCGGCAAAAATACCATCCCAAGCGGTGTTCTTGAATTCGACGGCAACACCGGCTTCTTTGGCCACAGCATTAAGAAAGTCGATATCATATCCAACGATATTTTTGTTTGCATCGACCATCTCCATTGGAGGCCACGTAGCGTCAGTTGCTACCTTGATACTCTTTGGGGCAGCCATGGCCGTTGCGGACAGCGATGCTACCAGCAGGGCAGCAACAGATAGAAAACGAAAAATCTTCATGTGGACTTCTCCTTTTTGATGACGTTGGGCTATTAAATGGTATTACAAGGTTGTGGTTTTATATAAATACAAGTTAGATTGTCAATAAAAAACATTTTGGAGCGACTAAAAATATGGAGTTTTATTCTTGTCAGCCCAAATATAAGCCGGTACAAAGATGTGACAAAAGGCTAGGCCATAAATTGTTTGCTTGGATTGAATTCATATGAATAGATACAAAGCGGCTATGCTGCTTCTCACCACAACTTTTTTCTGGGGTGTCACATTTACGGTTGTAAAGCAGGCTGTTGAAAGTGTTGATGTGTTTGTTTTTCTTGCACAACGATTTCTACTCGCTTTTGCACTGATACTCCCGATTGGGTTGTACAAAGGGAAAAGAATTGATGGTGCGACGGTTGTCAGAGGAAGTATTATGGGCGTCCTCCTCTTTGGGGCGTATGCCTTTCAAACTGTTGCGCTCCTTTATACCAGTGCATCAAATACCGGCTTCCTTACCGGGTTGAACGTGGTGATAGTGCCATTGATGGCAGCGCTTGTTCTAAGGGAGCGAGTTTCTGCTGGTGTCAAGTTGGCCGTTGTTCTTTCAGTAATAGGATTGCTATTGTTATGCGGGAACGGTTCCTGGCAGCTTAATAGGGGTGATTTGCTGGCTGCTACCTGTGCAGTCTGTGTTTCGTTGCACTTGATCTGTACCGGAGAGTTTGTGCGCCGCAGCGATTTCTACTGGTTGACTGTGGTCCAATTGGGTGTGGTTGCTCTGCTCAGTTATTCAGGCGCGCTTATGCGCGGCAAAGATGTGATGGTGTGGTACCCGCATTTGGTTATACCGCTTCTTATTTGCTCTATTATTGCAACCGTATTTGCTTTTTTAGTACAAACGTCTATGCAGCGGTATATCAGTCACACCAATACAGCACTCATTTTTTGTACGGAACCGGTTTTTGCTGCGCTGTACGCCTGGTTGGTTCTTAATGAACGTCTAGGAGTATACGGTTATGTAGGTGCAATATGTATTCTGGGCGGTATGCTGATATCTATTTTACCGGAAAAAAACTCACAAAAAGAAGTCACGGGCAATACGATAACTGATAGATCTACCTGATAAATATATACATATTTGCAAGGCATTTCTGAAATAACCAAGAAAATAGAAAAAAGAAATAACAATCAATGTTTTTTATTGACACGCTATTAGTAAAAAGAGTATAAGTGCAATTCCTCACGATAGAGGGGCAACAAACGCTACTGATCTGAATGGAGATGTCGGTGAAATTCCGGCCCTACTAACTATTCCATTCCCATCCGAAAATCATCAGAGCGTCCATTGTGAACATGATCTACATGAAATAAGGTAGAGAGTGTCATTTAGTATTAAGTTTGCACCCATTGAGCCAAAGCGGTTCACAAAAAAACACCACAACCAAATAAAAAAGATTGACAAAGATTCTTATCTTTTGTTAGTTTGCGGATTCGCTCCTGTTCGGAGCAGTTTTGATATTTTTGTGTCTGGAGAATTTGACGACTATGCCAACAATAAACCAGCTGATCAGGTCAGGTAGAGAAAGCAAAAAAGATAAATCGACAGCCCCGGCTCTGAAGTCCTGCCCGCAAAAGCGTGGTGTTTGCACTAGGGTTTATACGACAACCCCGAAGAAGCCTAACTCTGCTCTCCGTAAGGTTGCCAGGGTTC
>JANXYR010000046.1 GCA_025355965.1 Geobacteraceae bacterium | reverse complement strand
GAACCGATGTGGTGCGTCATGTCGTCCAACAGGTTATCCAGTTCTATTGTCAGTTTGCAGTCTGGTTGTTGCCGGAGCAATTCCAACATTGTGTCCAGTTGGGCGATGATGCTGCGGTAGCGGCTGTCGTAGTTCATCTTTTTCTCGACAAATTGCAGGGATTCGATCATCACACCAGGGAGATGCTCGTTGTGTTGTCCGTAGGTTCGTAATTCCATGACAATGTCCTTTGTGCTAGAGACAGGCCAGCAGGTGTCCCATCTTTTGCTGCTTGGTCCGGAGATAGCGGATGTTGCTGCGGGTGGCGACCGTTTCCAGTGGCAGCCGCTCGACTATTTCGAGACCATGGCCCGACAGGCCGATTACTTTGCTCGGGTTGTTGGTCAGAAGCCTGATCTTGCGAGCGCCGAGGTCTCTCAAGATCAGGGCTCCGATGCCGTAGTCGCGGAGGTCGGTTTTGAAGCCGAGTGCTTCGTTGGCTTCAACGGTGTCTTTGCCACAGTCCTGGAGGGCATAGGCTTTCAGTTTATTGACGAGACCGATGCCGCGCCCTTCCTGGCGCAGGTAGAGGATAATGCCGCTGCCATTGGCGCTGATGGTTTTCATGGCGAGATCAAGCTGGCTGCCACAGTCGCAGCGCTGGCTGCCGAAGATGTCGCCGGTCAGGCATTCGGAGTGGACCCGCACGAGTACTGGCTGGTCACAGGTAATGTCCCCTTTAACGAGGGCAAGATGTTCACAGCTATCAACATCATTGGCATAGGAGATGATGCGGAATTCGCCGTGGCGGGTCGGGAGAATTGTTTGGGCGCTACGGCGCACAAGGGTTTCGTGTTTAAGGCGGTAGGCGACGAGGTCGGCGACGGTGCAGATTTTAATGCCATGTTCGAGGGCGAATTTTTTAAGTTGCGGCATGCGCGACATGGTGCCGTCGTCGTTCATGATTTCGCAGATGACCCCGGCAGGTTTCAGTCCGGCAAGGCGGGCAAGGTCAACGGAGCCTTCGGTCTGGCCGGTACGGACGAGGACGCCGCCATCTTTGGCTCGCAACGGAAAGATGTGGCCGGGGCGGGAGAGGTCGGCTGGTGTGCTGTCATCCGCGATGGCGACCTGAATGGTGCGGGCACGGTCGGCGGCGGAGATACCGGTGGTGACGCCGGTTCTGGCTTCGATGGAGACGGTGAAGCCGGTGCCGAATGATGAGGTGTTGTGGGATACCATCATCGGGAGGCCGAGCTTGTCGCAGCTTTCTCCGGTGAGGGTGAGGCAGACCAGGCCACGGCCAAAGCGGGCCATGAAGTTGACCGCTTCGGGGGTGGCAAACTCGGCGGCCATGGTGAGGTCACCTTCGTTCTCACGGTCTTCGTCATCGACGAGGATAACCATCTTGCCGCTGCGGATGTCTTCGATTGCTGCTTCAATGCTGCATGGTGCCATAGTCTGCTCCTCGTGCTGACAGGATCTTTCTGATTAATCCTCAAAACGGCATTTAACCGCAGATAAATAGGATAAACGCAGATAAAACCAACCAAATCCTGACTACATCCTTTCACCTTATTGGTTAATCCTTATTTTGCTGTATGCTTTTGATCTATCTGCGTCCATCTGCGGTTAACTGCTTTTTATAGGTTAATTATATCAAGCCTCTTCGTGGTGAAAAAGACCCGTGGAGGGAGGAGGTTGACCTCCACGGGTTCGACTCCGCAGAGTCGGAGACAGGCCAGCCCCGAATTCTGCGCAGGATAACTATGCTTTCTGCGACAGCATATATTACAGCACTTGATGTGCTGCGTGACTCCTCGTCAGAATCTCACTTCAGTCCACTTGCTGACCATTTAAATCCAAAACCATGGCATGTAGCACAGAAATCTTTAAACACGTCGTGGGACTGGTGGCAGTTGGTGCACTTCAACGTCGGGTAGTGCGACTTATGAGGATTGCGCGGCAGCTTGGTATTAGCCGTTTTCTGGATCATGGCATCGTAGTTGCCGTGGCAGGCGATGCATTTCTCGTTGTAAGAGTCGTCTTCATCGTAGGAGGAGTGGCAGGCTTGGCAGGAAAGCCCTTTCTTCCGGTGGGCGTGCGCAAGTTTATCAGATTTCAGCCAACTGGCCATTTTTTGAACCAGATCCGGTAAATCAGCCTTCTTTACAACAGGTTGGCCAGCGGCTGTGATTTGCATGTTTCCAGCGGCATCAACCGGGTGACATTCCAAACATGTTTCAGGCGTTGCCGTGCCTTTGGCAAGATGAATAGAATGTACTTTACCCGATAGGGCGCGAGCCGCCCTGCCTGCCCCATGGCAGGTGAAACAAGCGGAGAAATCGCTCTTTTTAACATGCTTGGTCGGTAATACCTTAGTGGTTGAAAGGTGGCAGGTTGCACATTGGAACCAGGTTGCAGCGGCTTGCACGGTGTTACTTCCTATCATCAAGCCAGCAAAGAGGATCGCCATGGTGGTACACGCAATAATTGTTTTCATATTCTTCTCCTGATTCGATACGGTAATAAAGGTTTTGGAGAGAATATTCAGTGACCGAAACGGCTATTAAATATCCTCTCCAAAGGGTACTAAAATGCCCAGATAAGTTTGAGCCAGTACTTGTCGCCTTCAGTCCGATTCTCAACCAGCATCTCTTTCTGATACTTCGCTTCGAGACTCATATTTTTGTAGTCGTATTTGATGGTAGGGCCAACCGCCAGAACCTGCCCTTTATTACCGTCTACTACACCGGCACCATGGTCATTAGACACCTGTTTGTAGAAGTAGCCGGTAGCACCCATCGTCCAAGGCCCGGTATGATAGGCCGTGGCATAGTCAAAATGGAATTCCTGTCCAGACGTGTAGTTGGAGTCGGTATTTTCGGTGTTGATGTCGTACATGACCTTGGCGGAAAGTTCCAAGCCGTCATCTGTCAGGACGGTGCCGGCAAGAATTGGCTGGATCGTCCAGTAGTTTCTGCCGATGTTAAACGCTTGTGCCTTACCATACTGACCTGTCGGCATCGTTAAGTCGATTCCGGCGGCGGTATGCCAGTTTTTGCCATGCCATGCCAGCAGCGAACCAACACTTATGTCGCCGAGGCCGCTTTTAGTCCTTGTGAGGGTGCCACCAGGAGTAGTCAAAGCGGCACTCAGATCTACCAGAGGGATAATCGTGTAAAAGCCGAGGTTGCCGCCTGCAACCTGAACACCGGTCATATAGAGGGGACGCATAACGTTAGCGGTTACATTGACGTGGAAATCGGCATTGACGCCCGGTATAAATTGTACCCTGTTGCCGTCTTTATCATTCAGCCTGTCAGCAGAGTAGTGGGTCAGGTAGTTCAAGTAGTACATTCCTGGAGGTGGCAGAGCACCGGCCATAATACCTTCGGCGCCGTTCGGGTATGCTCCGCCGCCTCCTTCAGTTGCTCCGGCAATACCTGCAGTCAGAGCGGCACAGGCACAGAGCGCTAATGATGCAACCGTTTTTTTCGATATTCTGAAATAGTTCATTGTATTCCTCCATCTCCGATTTATCGTGATGACTCCGCATCACGTTGCCATGTATATGTTTATGATCCTATGTGGCACGGCACATAAGGTGCCGTGCCACAGTTCATATCAATTATTTTTTGCTGTTGGCTGCAGCCATTTCGCCGGCAGCTTTTCCAGATTGGCAAGAGAATTGGAACAGCATGCCTGAGTGCCAGGTGGAGTAAGTATCGCCATACAGACCACCGATGTCAGCACCTGCTGCATACAAACCGGAGATAGGCCTGTCGTTTTTATCAATAACTTCGAAGTTCAGCGAGGTCTTCACGCCGCCAAGCGACACAAAGTAGTAGGGAAATGTCTTGAGTGCGTATAGTTTGCCGGTCTTGACAGGGATTATGGTATCAGCCTTGCGGTATGTTACTGCATCATGGCCGATCTCTTTTGCGTGATTATACTGATTAACCGTTGATTTCAGTTTGTCAGGATCCGCCCCCATCTTTTGAGCTAGCTCCTCAACGCTGTCAGCCACCACGATGCTGGGGTTGCTCTGGGACGATGCCGTTGCAATCTCGGCACGTAGATCCTTCAGCTTGGTGCCGATCGGTACGAGGACACCGAGGCCGTTGTCAATCCCTTTTTCTTCCAGGTAACGTACGGTTGCGTCGTCAAAAATACTCCAGACAAAGCTGTCACGCTGACGCTCAATGGCGTTGCCACCAAAGGTAAAGGACCAGACGGCATTTTCGTCAACAACCCGCTCGCCATATTTGTTGGTCCACAGAGTGGGTTGCCAGGTTACGGCATACAGCGGCCCGAGCGGCTTAATGCCAGGGCCATGGGTACCGGGATGCAGCATCAGGCCCCACCCTTCATGGTCAGCGCCGGCTGACAGAGCCATATTGATGCCATCGCCAGTTTTGTTAATCGGGACGGTTGGGAATACTTTGTCAGCATCAAAACGGGTCCATTTCTTGACCATCTCTTTGCTGTTGGGGAAACCACCGGATGCGAGAACAACGGACTTGGCGCTGATCTTGTAATTGTCTCCCTTGCTGTTAACTGCCTTCACGCCGACAACCTTGCTGCCGTCGAAAATCAGCTCTTTTGCAGGGGTTTCAAACATGATTTTTACGCCCAGCTCAGTTGCTTTGGCTTGCAACGCCTGCACAAGAGCCGCGCCATGGTGGGCATTGCCGCGATCCTGAATCAAATGCCATGTCGGCGCTTCAGTCGGAGACATGGTGACGACCTCAAAGCGCACTCCTTGTTGCTCAAGCCACTCAATGGTACCGGTGGAATTTGTGATGGTCTGTGCTGCCAGTACGGCATTGTTTCTGTAGTGGTGGTATTCAAAGTTCTTTTCGACTGTCTGTTCCTTGGTGAGGCCGATCGCCTTTAAACGTTGCTGGTTTGTATTGACGGCAAACAGTCCTTCGGCAAAGTTTGAACTCCCGCCAGCAAAGGGCATCTTTTCAAGCAGTATGACTTTAGCTCCTTTGTAGGCTGCACTAACAGCAGCCGATAAACCTGCTGAACCAGCACCTACGACAACAACATCTGTGCTCATTTCCCGGTCTTTTGCATAGGCACTACAACTGACCGAAACAACCATCGCACATACCATCAATCTGACAATTTTAACTGCGTTCATTGGGGCCTCCCTTTTTTTGTGTAGAAATAACTCAACAACGTTGATACGGCTGCCGTATGCCGGTGATGCACGCAACTCGCCGCCCTCACCTCCTCTCCCATTTTAATCAACTATAATGGATCGAAGGGAGTGTTACTATCAGGCCAACTACCATTTATATGAGGGTAACTTTTGATGAAACAGTAAGAAATTACTTCAGAAGAATAGGGGGATTGTGGCGATGGGTATAGGTATTGTTACCGGCAGAAAAAGAGACAGCCCCTTGCGGCACAAGGGGCTGTAAAAGCGTGCTGGACAGAAACAAGCTGCGGGTCACTCAAAATTCTTGCTGTGGACGGATTCGATGGCGTAACGCGTTAACTCGGTAGCGCTTCTTAAACCCAGCTTGCGTTTAATGTTTTCGCGGAAAGCGTCGATGGTCTTGATGCTCAGGTTCAGATCCAGAGCAATTTGTCTGCTGGCAATTCCTTTGCCGATCAGTTGAAAAACCTGGAATTCACGGTCCGAAAGCGATCCTATCCCGTCCTCTGCTCCGACTTCATTCTTGTGGATCGCCTTGTATAATAGTTGCTCCGTCATTTTTTCACTCAGATGTATTTTCCCCTGCCTGGCTTTACGGATGGCGGCTATTAATACCGCCGGAGCTTCGCTTTTCATGACATAGCCAGAGGCCCCGGCACGCAGAGCCCGCTCAGCGTAAATCGACTCTTCGTGCATTGAGAAAACGATAACCGGCATGGCCGGATAACGCAGCTTCATACCCTTGATAAGATCAAGCCCACTGGAAGATGAAAGCGAAATATCGACCACCGCCAGATCCGGCTTAATATCAAAAAGCTGGCCTAGCGCGGAAGGGCCATCTTCGGCTTCACCGCAGACCGCCATATCCGCTTCCTGATTAATCAGCTTTGTCAGCCCTTCCCGTACGACCGCATGATCATCAACGATGAAAACCGTATACTGATTGAGTTCTGTCATTATCACTATTCCTTATTACTCAATCTGGATGAAGGCACAAGGCAGGTAACCGTGGTGCCCTCTCCCGTTGTCCCCTTAATTTCAATAGTGGCCCCGATAATTGAAGCACGGTAACGCATGGTACGCTGCCCCATGCCGTGTTGATCACCCGGCTGCGGTGTAAATCCGCAGCCATTATCCTGAATGAACATCTTCACAAAATCCCGGCGTTGCTCCAGAGTGATGCGAATACAGGAACATTTGCTATGCTTGACCGCATTGCAGACCGCTTCCTGCGCAATATTAAACAGATGGGATGCAGCAGTATAGTCTGTCATCATTACCGGCCTATTGCATGAAAACACACACTCTATTCGACAGATGCCTGTTGTGTTTGATGCAAGTATCGTTAACGCGGACATTAATCCCTGAGGCTCGGCAGTGACCAGGCATAGTCCCTGAAGGATTGAACGCATGAGTTTTAATGCTGAATCAGCAGACTGTGCAATCCGTGCAGCACTTTCAGCTGCGTCAGGCTGCAGGTTGGTGAGTTGATTGTGGAGGGCGGTGGCAAGAAAGGAAATGCCGGTTAGTTGCTGACCCATGCCGTCGTGTAGATCATGGCCTATCCTTCTTCGCTCTTTGCTGCTGATATCAAGCAGTTCCCGCTCAAGTTGCTTGCGTTCGGTTATATCGGCAGCTATCTGCACAACCCCGACAAAATGGTTCTGCTCATCAAAGACCGGGTGAGCAGACATTTCCAGCACCTTGCCATCAACCTGAATTTCGCCTGCATGAGCCGAATGAGTCTGGAACACAATCATAGCCGGGCAGCCATCACAGGGCGTGGCACTCTTGTGCATCAACTCAAAACAAAACTTACCTGCCATCTCTTCAATAGCCATACCTGCTGTTTTGGCGGCAACATGATTGGCCCATATTATACGGCGATTCTCATCATAGTAGATAACCCGTTCCGACATTGCCCCAAGGATCAATGCCTTTTCCCGTTCAGCTTTGCGCAATGCTTCTTCAGCCTTACGGTGCTTGGTAATGTCCATCATCATGCAGTGGGTTTGGATAAAGTCGCCGTTCTCGTCATACCTGACTCTGCCGTTCACTACTACAATGGCAATGCTGCCATCTTTTTTACGTACCTTCCACGTAATGTCATTTGCATAGCCGAGACGTTTAAAAGCCGGGAAAGAGGTGCTTCGATGGTAGTCAACTCCTTCGGCCAACAAATCGGCAAACTGTTTTCCGACTATTTCGTTATAACTGTAACCGAAAAAATCGGCAAACGCCTTGTTGACATCAATCAACCGGGCATTTTCATCCATTGACATATACCCGAGCGGCACATTTTCGAACATCAGGCGGTAACGTTCTTCACTCTTCAATAGATCAACATAGGCATCATTAAGCTGTGAGAACTCCCTGACCAAAGCTGCCATATTTGCGCGGCTTTCAGCCAGATCTTCTTTGAGCTGCCGGAGTGAGGAGTTAGTTGTCTGCCGCGTCATATGATCTCCCATAAAAGACAACTATCTTTATCTAAACATCGTCTTTTATGGAGTTGAGTATATGCGTATCCATATTTTCTTGCAATCGGGATGGTTGCTGGGATTTGAGATATATTTACCTATGGCGATAGTGGTAATTTACCTATGGGCATGGGCTGCGCTGATTCTTGTGGCGCGGAAAGCCCGTTAACCACAAACAGCGCCACCGCCCCGAGTCCCAATATCCCTGCAGCATAGAAGACCGCAGTCAGCCCAAGGGTACTTTGCACCCCTGCCCCCAGAAGCGGCCCCGAAACGAAGCCCAGATTCAGCACGGAATTAAAAGTCCCGACCGTCACCCCCATGCCGTGCCGTGCCCCCTCTTCCACCAGCAGCGCCGTGCTGGCCGGCTGGGATAGGACGCTGAACAGCCCGATTCCCACCCCCAGGAGCAGT
>JANXYR010000036.1 GCA_025355965.1 Geobacteraceae bacterium | reverse complement strand
AACCTCTTTGCCATACTCTTTGATCTGTTTTTTGATGATCTCGCTGATCTCTTCGGCTCTGATTTCCATGGATGCTCCTACCCCTTCTGTAATATATCTTTAATCCGTTTAAGCTGAGTTTTAACACTGTTGTCGTATGCTATATCGCCTATCTGGGTTACTATGCCGCCTAGCAGAGATTGGTCAACCACCATCTGCGGCACAACCTTCTTGCCGGTCTTTTTCTCCAGAGCACTTTGAATTGCAACGACCTGACTGTCATCCAGTGCGAATGCGGTTTTAATAACCGGACGGATTACGCCAGAGAATTCATCTGCAAGCTTCTCATAAGTCTGGATAATCTGCCCCAAAAAGGCAACACGGTTCTTATCCACCAGCAGCAAAAGAAAATTTCCAACAAGTTCAGAACAGGCGGTTTTATCAGCCAATTCCTTCATAATGGATTTTTTCTGCACCAAAGTGAGAGCTGGGTCTGCAAATGCTGCTTGCAATTCATTATTGTTTCTGAATAAGCCAGCAACTACTGACAGCTCTTCACGAAAGCGATCAATAAGACCACCCTCAGAGCCAAGCTGTACAAGCGCTTTGGCGTATCGTCTCGCAATCGCGTTATTGATCACTGGATCTGTCCCACCTTGTCAAGATATTCGCCGACAAATCGGTCGTGGTCGTTCTTCTGGATAGCGCCAGTCAGCTTACCTGTCGCGATTTCCACTGCAAGCCTGGCCGCTTCAACTCGCAACTCATTACGGGCTTTCACAGTTTCCTGCTCGGCAGACAAAGCCGCCTGGGCAACTATTTTTTTAGCCGCGCTGTTCGCCTCTGCAATAATTCGGTTTTTTTCCTGCTCGCCTTCGCGAACAATAGCGGCATGCAGCTCATCAATTTCTTTCGATGCCTGGTCAAGTTTGACACTGTATTCGCGCAATTTAGCTTCGGCGGCATCACGAGCAGTTTCAGCATCTTTCAGGCTTTTCTCGATACCAGCCTGACGTGCAGCCAATGAGCCTTTGACATCTGCTTTCTTGAGCGCCCAGACAATTATCCCGACCAGAACGGCAAAGTTAAGAACGCGCCAACCCAAATCCTTCATCTGAGCAGCAGCATGATCAACATGGTGAGCACCCTCGCCCCCCTCAGAAGCAAAACCGACTGATGCCACAAGAACGATAGCTGCGATGTACGCCAACGTAATAATCAATTTTTTGGAGCGATTGGTTACCATACTCATAACTACAGGCTCCTCCCGAGGATTTTCTCGCAGATATCACCGGACAGAATCTCGACCTGCTTTTTCAGCAGTTCTCTCGCTTCGCCAGCTTCTTTGGCAACTTTTTCCCGAATTGAAGCCAGCGACTCCGAAGCCTGCTTGCGGGCTTTCTCAAGCACTGCTGCTTCCTCAACCTGAGCAAGCTTCATAGCTTCAGCGCGTTGTGCACCCGCTTCGGCTTTAGCAGCATGCAGACGAGCTTCATACTGAGCCATCTTGCTCTGCACTTCCGCATCAACCGAAACGGTCTTCTCGCGAGCCGAGTCAATTACCTGACGGCGATCAGCCAGCACCTTGCGGATCGGCTTGTACAGAAACACGTTCAGAACTAAAACCAGGATGCCGAAATTGATCAGCTGGATTACAAATGATAAATTTAATTCAATCACGACCTACCCCTTGCAGGTATGCTAGTTTGTATACTGTATCCCAGAGACGGGCGTAAAACAGTGGTTAGCTATCATATAATCCGAACACATGTCAACACAATTTAACTGTGACACTGCTTATTTATGTAACCTTAAATATCCAACATATCGATAATTCTGGTTAATTCGTCAGAATCACTAAAATGGATTTCCAACCGTCCGCCCTTAGTGCCGACCTTACGTATCGTAACCCGAGACTGGAAGCGTTTCTGAAGTTGATCCTCCAGTGACGACATCAGCAAGTCCGGCTGCTGCAGACGCTTGGCCGGTACCGGATGCGGATTAACCTTCAGTCTGCGCACGAGATCTTCAGTAGCTCGCACGCTTAACTGTCGATGCAGTATCTCGTGACGCGCCTTTTCGACCAGATCAGCACTTTCCAGCGACAACAGTGCACGAGCGTGCCCCATACTAAGTCGTTCTTCAACAATATCCCGCTGGATATCTTCAGGCAGTTTTAGCAAGCGCAGTGCGTTCGTAACAGTTGTCCGGTTCTTGCCGACCCGGCGCGCGACATCTTCCTGGGAGATGCTGAAATGTTCAACCAGCGAGCGGTATGCCATGGCTTCCTCAATAGCATTCAGATCCTGTCGCTGAATATTCTCGATCAGCGCCAGCTCCATAACAGCATCCGGAGTTGCCTCGCGGATAACAACCGGAATTTCATGCAGACCGGCTTTCTGGGCCGCACGCCAACGACGTTCGCCGGCAATTATCTCATAGCCGTCATCTTTTCTGGTAACAACCAGCGGTTGAATAATCCCTTTTTCGCGAATTGATGCAGCCAACTCTTCCAATTTCTCCGCGGAGAAATGCTTGCGCGGCTGATTCCGATTGGGACGGATTTTTTCGATCGGGCAAATAAAGTAGTTTTTTGACTCATCTACCGTTTCTGTCACCTGCAACAGCGCAGCCATCCCTTTGCCGAGGCCGCCTATTCTAGCCATTATTGTTCTCCCTCTGAATAATCTCGCGGGCAAGCTGAAGGTAACTGGATGCACCGCGCGAAGTAATGTCATAGTAAATGACCGGCTTGCCATGACTGGGAGCCTCTGCCAGGCGGACGTTACGTGGAATGACTGACTCAAAAACTTGACCGGGAAAGTGAGTACGGATTTCTTCGGCCACATCCTTGCTGAGATTGCCACGCGCATCATACATGGTCAGAAGAATCCCTTCGATTGTCAACTGAGGATTAACTATTTTCTGAATCAGCTTGATAGTTCGTAATATCTGGGAGAAACCCTCCATTGCATAGAACTCACACTGGAGTGGTATTAGTACCGAGTTGGCTGCGGTCATGGCATTGATTGTCAGTAGGCTCAGTGATGGAGGGCAATCGATGACAATGTAATTGTACTTTTCTGCCAGCGAAGACAGAACACACTTCAGTTTATGCTCACGCCCGATTTCATTTGCCAGCTCCAGTTCAGCACCGGCAAGATCGGAATTCGAGGGGATGATATGCAGGAAGGGGTGCCCCGTATCAACAATCAACCCACACGGATCAGCTTCATTTATCAAGGCATCATAAACAGTGCTCTTCAGCGAAGCCTTGTCAACACCAACTCCGCTGGTAGCATTACCCTGCGGATCGATATCAACCAGTAAAGTCGGCCTCTCCGCTGCAGCCAAGCATGCCGCGAGGTTGACAGCAGTAGTAGTTTTACCAACTCCACCCTTCTGGTTGGCGATACAGATTATTTTTGATTGTGGTTTCAAGGAGATAAGGCTCTTTTCAGTGGGCTTTTAGAATGAACCATCTGGAACAACTGCCTCCAGATTTAGCGTGGCGAGAATGTAACACAGCTCTTTACAATCGTCAAAGGAAAGACCGTTAGCCCTGATAAACAGGATAAGTGCATTAACGAAATTATTCTCCGCTATAAAAACGCAGAAAATAATTTCTAACTTACTAAAAAGGCGGGATCGCTCCCGCCTGCTGAATAAAACAAAAACGGCCCGACTTTATCACCTACTCAACTTTTTTGATCGCCAAAGATGAGGCCCCACGGGTCGTAACACCTGGCCGCTGCACTGTCTGCAGAATCAGCAGTTCATTGCGCGCCTCGTCAAATACATAATCCGGCATATAGTTTTGGGTATCCTTGGTACGCCACTTCTCATCAAGACTTGAGCCATTCCATACCAGGCTGTAGACCGCTCCCTTATTGTACGAGCGGGCATCACCCATCACCCAGAAACCATCGTTCTTGCCAACCAGCACTTCACCCTTAGCCGTGACCTGAACACGCTGATTCATGAAGATGGAGCGAAACTTGTTACCTGTTGTACGTACATCAGCGTCCTCTTTTTGAAAGAAAAGCTCTGAACCGCCAAACTTGTCGTTACTGCGCCACAATTCCTTAAGACCCTGATCATAAACGATCAGATAACCGTCCGGATTGATGGCCACTGTAAAAATCTTGCCATCACGGTCGAGTAACTTGTTGAAATTGTAAATATTACCGTAGCGCGGCATTTTAATCGGGTTTTTGAGGATGATGTTAGAGCCGTTGCGGATTGCCTCTGAAATATCACCATAGAAATCGGCATCACGCCCCATGCTCTGTGCGTAAAGTTTTCTTGGTGCTCCTGCCAGGGTGAATGAACGAAAGAAAAATGGCAGGTTTTCTAAAACCTTTACCAGTTTGTCCCCTTTTAACTGCCACACTTGTGAGGCAAGTTCATCAGAACGAACGATAGTTACATAGATATCCAGAGCACCGTCACTGTTCTCAATTGTATCCAGCGAAATAATCTTTTCGCTGGTTCTCATCTCCACTTCTGCCACCAGATTCATATCGCTACCCTGGCGGTAATATGAAAGCCTACGGTTCTCCGCCAGAAATATCTCGCGACCACCATCCGGCAGATTTTTTCCTGTTGCGATCAGATTGGCTGCACCTTCCAGGCGTTTGCTCAACCAGCCACCGACAGACCCCTGTTCTTGTTCACTCAGCTTAATAAATTCTCCAACCGGTGCAGGGCGCAGCTGCTGCTCGTTTTTTATGATGCCGGGAGATCCTTGTGTGGCAGGGTACATCTTTACCAACTCGGCAGATAATTTATCAGCCAGTTTTCCCACAGCGGGAATCAGGTCATCCTGACTTTCCCCCTGCACGAAGGCACGGGTCAGAATCTTGCCTGCTGAGGTTTTAGCCATGGCATCAAGGCTGAATATTTTACCAATAGTGACATAGGTGCCGGTCACTACGATATCTGCCTCAGGCGCGCTACCAACCGCAGCGATAGCGTCACCGTTCAACCGGGACGCAAGCAGGTTCTGCAGCATCGGTTTCATCTCGTCCTTACTCTGCCCACCGGCGGTATTTATTTCCGCCACAAATACCCTTAACGGGGCTGCAAAAGCAAAGCTGTTTATTAGCGACGCAAGCAAAAATACAAGTAATAAAATCAGTTTATTCATGGCACCTCCACAACCGTTTTATGTTCCGGCAGAGTATCTCGAATTCACCCCAAAAGTCAAAAAAAGGGCGGGATTTCTCCCGCCCTTCAAGGATGTTACGTAAATCAAACTACTAGAAACTATACTGTGCGTGTAGACGCATACTGTATGGGTTCTCAGGAGTAGCTGTGGCACCTATTGCGGTGTTCTTGTAGAGGCCACCAAGAACCATGTAGGCTGCCTGTGCTTTCAGGGTCAGGTTGCTGTACAGTTTGTAGCCTGTCTCAACATTAAGCTCTGCACCCATGAAGTCTGCACGATGTGTTGTTTCACCTGATGCAGGAGTCCAGGCAAGGCCAACATTACCATTAGTATACAGCTTGTCGGTCAGGTTAGCATCATAACCCATGGTCAGCAGGGCAAGATTGGTAACATTGCGACGAATATAACGGTCTGTGCTGGTAGGGCTGTTGGCAGTACTGCGTGCAATAATCATCATGCCACCTTCATTGTAGCTGCTGACGCCGGAAGGAATCCACGCTTTGTTACTAGTTGCGCTCGTATTATTGTCGCCTGAAGTAAAGAGGAAGGCGGTCCTGGCTGTTCCGGGACCAACAGCCATCTTGGCTGCTACGTTGGCAGCATAGCCGTGATAATTCCCGCTAGATGTACCAACAACATTTTTCTGAACTCCAGCCTGCATGGCTGCAAAACCGCTCAGGGACAACCCGCCAAGCTTTGTCTCGCCACTCAGGGCAAGAGTGCTCAGCAGAATATCTTGATCCAAGGTGTGCCCAGTGGCGCTATAATCAGCATAGTAATAGTAAGAAAGAGCTGCCTTTGTATCCTTGTTTACAGCAAAAGTATTGTCCAGGATGAATAGATCTCTGTCTGCACCGCCGAGACGTGTTGAGGCACCAGCTGCACCAGCTTCATCAAGTAAACGCGAGAAACCAACTCCCAGTGTGTAAGCACCGAATTTTGTTGTGGTCATGATGGCCGGAATATCAGCATCAATAAAGAGACCTTTGATGGTATCTTTATAAGGCATGAGACCGAGCTTAGTGTTAAAGTCCTTGCCAACATTGAAGTCAAGATAAGCATGCTTTGTCACGAGGGTCAAACCATCAGTATCCAGATCGCTACCGCTAATGTCAGCAGCACCTTTTGTACCAGCCACGGTATTAATATTGCCGAACCTGTTGTTGATTTCAAAATGTGTAACCATCTTGAGATCATCACTAGCTTTGGCGATGTACTGAAGGCGAACGCGCTGCTCAAAGTAGTTGTTCATCATCTTTTTTTCTGTCGTACCAGCAATGTTAAAATTTCCTGAGGCACCATCTTGAAAGTTTGAAAATGTTGTGTTGAAGTTCAACAGACCGTGAAACTCGTTCTCAAACGCCATTGCCGGTACGGAGATCGCGGCAAGTGCACCTGCTGCTGTTGCGATTGCTACTGTTTTTTTGATATTCATGTGTGTTCCTCCAATTTTATGGTAGTTGTTTGTACAACTGCAGTTAACGTACTGTCAGATTAGTATTGATGCCTCTGCTCACCACCTTTCGTAGTTAGATTTGGCCTGAACTTTTCAAACAACCTCGCCATCAGATTCAAAAGACCCATTAAAACACAAATACCTTTAAGCACCCAGTCAGAAGATGGACGCTTAAAGGCAAAATACTACTATACAAATATTTTTAAATTCTGAAACGTTCACAGTGTTTCGCTCCCGGTCTTTGCTGCCAGCAACTGCTGGTTCCCAGTAATAATAATCGGTTAGCTACTTATTAGGTTCGTATGTTTCAGGCTTTGTTCTATTTGAATGAGCGAAATATACTACAAATCAAACAGATGTCAATATAAAATTTATATTAAATACTTAATGACTTCTCAAAATAGAACAATAAACTATTTATCCAGAATGTATGAATAAAGGAAGGACAAGGTGCTGAGCATCTATCAAAAAGACTCTACTAATAAACATGGCGGAGAGATTAACTAACTCCCCGCCATGTTTATTACATGTGGTAACCCTTAAAATGCGGGCGTACTTTAGAAGAAATAGAAGGCGGCTACACGGAAAATGTTGACAGTCCCCTTATTAGAGGTACCCGCAGTTACATTTCCATATTGCGTTTCCATGTACTGGTACTCTGTCATGACTCGAACTGCTGCATTCAGGTCATATGAAGCATTGGCGTATAATTGATAAGTGGATTTCTGAAAATCTGCTGCCGTGTAATCAGAATTGGTAATAGTTCCCCTTTTGCCATAACCGGCAGTAAGTCCAAGCTCCTGAGTTGGGTAGAAGATCGCCTGAGCGCACAGGCCATACCCCTTGGCTGGGTTGGGATCAGCTGCAGGACCAACAACGGTGCCAGCAGTCGCCGTGTTAAAAGCCATATTACCGGCTTCATAGGCCTGCCCTTCCAGAGACATTGTCATGGCGCGGCTCTTGCCGTCCGACGACTTCAATACCGGTACAAAAGCATAGACACCGGCGCCATATGAATCCACGGTTTTATTTGTCGCACTAACTTTTGAATTACCATACAGACCAAATAAACCTACAGTCAACGGCTTCATAGAAAGGCCAAAGTAAGTGGGGGCTGCGCCCAAAGCCTTGCTGCTGAACATGATCTGACCGGCGGCATTGACAGCAGCACCGTAGTTAGTAGCAGCTGCTTGGTTGTTATTGGCATCCTGGTTAGGGTCTTGCAGACCAGCTACCAAAGAGAGGGAGTTATCGGCATTAAAATCGATCTTCTGGGTCACACGGACCTGCGGGACGCGCGGGTTGTTCGGGGAACCAGTGGTAGCGCCGGAACGGAAGTCAACAGTGGAGGCGACAAAAGGACCGAAGATATCCCAGTTCTGGCCAAAAAGCACCTGGGTGTCTTTCCAGTCCAGAGCACCGTAGGCAAGGCGCATGCGCAGCTGTGGACTCTCTGCAGCAGCAGAAGGATCACCGTAGAAGTCGGTCTCAATAAGAGAACTAGTCTTGGCACCCATGAAATCAGGCCCCTTGGCCTTGAACCATAGACGGGACTGGCGGGCAGTAAAAATGGATTGTTCTTGGTTTGCTGCGGTAGAACCGCCCTTGGCAATTGCACCGCTACCTGGCGTCAATGAACCACTGTTGCCGAAATTCACCGAGTTGTAGGCGTAGTCAAGCTTTACAAAGCCGCCGACAGTGAGGTCGAATTTGCTGGTAACCGGCTCTGCTAAAGCCATTGCAGGTACAGATAATAGCATTGCTGCGATGATGGAACTGGATATACTTTTTTTCATGTTTGTTTCCTCCATTTTCATAGTAGTTTTAGAACACTTAGGTACGCCACTTTCTCCACTCAGGATTAAAATCCCGATCGTGCAACAGGTTATAACCTCCTTTGATTTAATTATAGAATAATATAACTTTTATTTACTATCAACAAACTCCCCATTTAAACGGTAAGTCTATTTCAAATTCCGTTCTATCGGAGGCCCATAAATACACAACAAAGTGAATCGATGTCAAGTAAAAAACTGTTTGTTTTTCATATTAAACTAAAATATCAAATGAGTTGCAAAACCGGCAAGCATTCTCAATGTCCCGCCTGACACAACTCCGTCAACACACTACCGCTGCTCTTCGGATGAATAAAGGCAATAAGTGAACCGTGCGCACCGTTGCGTGGCTTTTCGTCGATCATACGGGTACCATCTGCAAGCAGTTTGGCAATTGCCGCTTCAATATCAGCAACTTCATAGGCTATGTGGTGGATACCGGCACCGTTTTTTTCGATGAACTTGGCAACCGGACTCTCTTCGGATATTGGTTCCAAAAGCTCGATCTTGGACTCACCGATCTCCAGCATGGCGACCCTCACCTTCTGCTCGGCAACTTCCTCAATACCCTTAAATTCCATGCAAAGATTATCACGGTAAAAGGGAATGGTATCGTCGAGCGATTTTACGGCAATGCCGATATGATTTATTTTAGTTAGCATGGTAGACCTTTCTGAATAACACGGAGCAACGAAGCAACGGAGAAAGTCAACAGACTATTCTTTTAACTCCGTCTTTAAGAAGCTTCGTGTAGAAATTAATTAAGAGCCCTGTTCGAATGCCGGACAATTTAAGATAGGTAAAAAGCTGCGCATCGTGAACAGGCTGCAATTTTTCTACACACTTCAACTCAATGACAACAAGATTATTTACAACCATGTCCATTCGCAAGCCATCATCCAGAGTAATGCTTTTGTAGTTAACCGGAAGAAACTTCTGTCTTTCAACAAATAAGCCTAATTGTTTCAGTTCATATTCTAAACAGGTTTCATACACAGATTCCAGCAATCCGGGGCCAAGGGCACTGTGAACAACCATTGCACTTCCAATAATTAAACCGGTTAATTCGGAATCAATGAGGGTTTTCTCTGTTGCTCCGTTGCTCCGTGTTATTTCAGGCATTATAAAACGACCGTCTCAGTATGCTTCCCGAAAACGGATCTGAATACATCTGATATCTCACCCAATGTTGCATAGGTATTAACTGCCGCAAGAATATGCGGCATCAGGTTTTCTGTGCCTTTGGCGGCTATCTCCAGCCCGGCAAGCGCCGCTTTAACTGCTGCGGCATCCCGCCCACCCTTCATGGCTGCCAGTGATGCTTTCTGGGAAATTTCCACCTCCTCCTTGACCCTTAGCAGGCCGGTCGGTGCGGGCTCCTTGACGGTAAACTTGTTGACACCAACGATGACCAGCTCTTCCTTCTCAATAGCCTTCTGATAAGCATAGGCAGAATCCTGAATTTCCTTCTGCTGGAAACCACGAGAAATAGCCTCTACAGCTCCCCCTAGCTTATCGATCTTCTCGATGTACTCCAGAGCTTCCTTTTCAATCTGGTCAGTCAATGATTCCACCAGAAATGAACCGGCCAGCGGGTCAATACTGTCAGCGGCGCCAGATTCATAGGCTATAACCTGCTGAGTGCGGAGCGCAATTCTAACCGAATCTTCTGTCGGCAGTGCCAGCGCTTCATCACGTGAGTTAGTGTGCAGCGACTGGGTTCCACCTAGCACTGCAGCCAGAGCCTGAATGGTAACGCGGGTAATGTTATTGTCCGGCTGCTGGGCGGTCAGGGTGCAGCCAGCTGTCTGGGTGTGAAAGCGGAGCATCAGCGATTTTGGGTCCTTGGCGTTAAAGCGCTCCTTCATGATCTTTGCCCAGATACGGCGGGCGGCACGGAACTTGGCGACTTCTTCAAAGAGGTTGTTGTGGGCGTTGAAGAAAAAGGCGAGTCGCGGGGCAAATTCATCCACTTCCAGACCGGCCTTGATGGCCGCATCAACATAAGCGATACCGTCGGCCAGAGTGAAGGCAACTTCCTGGACTGCACTGGAACCGGCTTCGCGGATGTGATAACCGGAGATGGAGATAGTGTTCCACTTGGGAACATTGTCTTTACAGTAGGCAAAGATATCGGTGATTATCCTCATTGATTCTTTGGGTGGATAGATGTAGGTGCCACGAGCCATGTACTCTTTGAGGATATCGTTTTGAATCGTGCCGGATATCTTATCGGCAGAGACACCCTGTTTTTCCGCAACGGCGATGTACATACAGAGCAGGATTGCTGCGGTAGAGTTGATCGTCATCGAGGTCGAAACCTTGTCGAGCGGGATGCCGTCGAAGAGGATCTCCATATCGGCAAGCGAATCGATCGCCACACCTACTTTACCAACCTCTCCGAGACTCATGCCTGCATCGGAGTCGTACCCCATCTGGGTTGGCAGGTCAAAGGCGATTGAAAGCCCTGTCTGACCGGCAGAAAGGAGGTATTTGTAGCGTTCGTTGGATTCCTTAGCAGTGCCGAAACCGGCATACTGGCGCATTGTCCAGAAACGACCTCGATACATGGTAGGCTGCACACCGCGAGTGTATGGGTATTCACCGGGAAGACCCAGCTGTTCATCATAACCTGGGTAGTCAAAACCTGGTGTAAAGCAGCGCTCCATTTCTATATTGGAAGACGTCAGGAACTTTTCCATCCGCTCGGGTGACTTGGCAAGACCTTTGGCAACCTTTTCATTCCACTTCTGCTTGCTATCGTTGATACTCATACATGGCCCCTTTTACATAATTGTATTCAAAGAAAAGGTCAGGGGAGAAGATACACTCCCCGCCCTGACCGGTTTCAGCGTTACATTTACATCACGTAACTACTACAGTACAGCTTTCAAATATTCACCTGTCCGCTCACGTTTTTCTTTTTCAATCGCCTTATGGTCAACTTCGACAAACTTCTCATCCGGGGTAATTTTGAATAGCGGTTGCCCCTTCTGAACGATGCAGCCATCGGCACCTTCCATGATGATCTTATCAACCGTGCCGGAGAATGTCGCCCTGACTGTGTTGAACATCTTCATTACTTCGATAATGTAGAGCGGCTGATCCTTTTCAAAATGCATCCCTTCCGTCACGAAAGTCGGCAGGCCCGGTGCTTCCTGGCCATAGTACATCCCGCCGCAAACCGCTACGATTTCGTCTGCCTTGGTAGCAGGTGGCGGTACCAGAACTTTTTTCATCCTGGCCTGCAGGTCGAGGTCGGTCAGGTAATCAGGGATAACAACTTCAAGGTCATCAAGAACCTTCATATCCCAGAATTTCGTGTTTTCGCCTATCAGGAATAACATGCCCAACAATTCAAGTCCGGCTTCATAACCAAAGTGGGCAGAACGGATCTGTTCCCAAGTATCCGCATCAAAACCGGCCTGCGGTTTTTCCTTCTTGACCAACTCATTAAGCTTGAAATACTCGTCCCGTTCAAGCCCCAGTTTTTCACGCAAGGTACGGTAGAAGTGCAACGACTGCTGCAGCAACTCGTTATCATGGTCCCAAATGATCTCTGAAGCCGGTTTGTGCTGGCGGTAATTCATATGCAGATATTCGTAGGTTTCGTTGAGAACACCAAGAGGATTCCTCAACCAGACGACTCTCCCCTTGTCGATGCGGAAGTTCTTCGTGTTCATGCTCAGCCACCCCGAGAGGAGGTGCGGATCACCAAGGAGGCGTTCCATCGGGCGAGTGATCAGGGTCCCCTTACGATCGAGCAGGGAAGACATGTTTTTTAGCTCTTTGGCACAGACATCAGGCTGATCGGCAAACTGCTCAGAAATCTGTTTGGCATAGTGTTTCTTCATCTGGAAGAAGGCATATACCTCGTCCAGCTTATTGGCCTCCTCCTTGAGGGTACCGACCAGTGCCAGATAGGGAAGCACAAAGCGGGTCGTCGGCTTGGCCATAACGTTCCTACCGAGGAACCAGTTGACCAGGCCATAATGGAACTCAAGGTTTGTGGCCAATGCACTGCCCCGTAGCGTAGTGCTGCACAATACATTGGAGAGGCGCTCGTAGCTGGACTGGCGATCATCACCCTTGGTAAGGAGCAGGGCGATATTGGAGTCGTAGGCACCGGCTACTTTGTATTTCATAAAGATGCCGGTATCCGGATTGAGCATGCAGATGCCCTGATCATCACGGACTTCACCTTTGATCGGTTTCGACCAGTAACGAATCATTCCGCCGGCATGTGGCGACAGTGATGCGTCGGTTGCGTTGAGGCGCGCCTCGACCGAAGCGTTGAAACGAACAATTCGCTCCGGCTTTGGCAGACGTTTTTTGTGCTCTGCCAGCAGGGCCATAGCCTCTACCAGAGATTCGACAATAAAGAAATCCTTACTGTCTTTTGGATTGGTAAACTTGAGGCTGTAGCAAAGTTCAGTGACGCGGTGTTCAACCTGAATGCGGGTGTTCACCTCCATAAAGAAGTGACGATCACGGTCAACAATGCATTCAAAGGTAGAGGCAGAATCCAGCTTTACGGCCTGGCCAAAGCGGGCCGACTCCTCTTCCATCCGTGCGAGCACTTTCAGATCAGACTCAAGGGCTTTAACCTCTTCTTTTCTACCGGCAGCCTTGGCCTTTAGAATTGCGGCCATCAGCCCTTCCTGAGTGACAGAAACCTCAAGAAGTTTCTGCTCGTGCATCTGCAGAGAACAATCGCGACCACCAAGAGAAATACACCAGTCACCATTCCCGAGCAGCTGAATCTCATTGTGACGGGTCTGCTCGATGTTCAGCTCGATCAGGACGTTTTTATTTTCACCGACGCCATTGGCCTTGACCTCGTTCAGCACCTCACGCACCATGGCAGGAGCTTCGGCAGCCGCCTTGGCAATCGCCTTTTCATCAGCTTTTTTTAGCGCCAACAGCGATGCACCCAGAAGACGCTGCCCCTTACCGCCACCGCCGCCGATTGCCTTGATACGGAAGCGGCTCTGCGGGTATTTTTTGAACAGCTCGGTCACTTCAATCTGTACCTGGGCACAGAGCTCTTCAATAGAAAAGAGGTCGATTCCCTTGCTATATGAGGTCATAAGGACATGATCCGCCAACACTTCTATAGCGATCTTCTTATCGTCCAGAACCTTTTTATCGCAAGCCAACCCTTCTGCTTCAACCAGCTTGAGCAGCTTCTCACGGGTCGGGTATTTTTTGAGCAGGGTTCGGGCTGTTACGTTATCAATACCGGGAGTAACACTGACATTTACCTGCAGGGCGGTACGCTTGGCTTCGTCTTTCTTGCCTGCTCGCGCCTGAGTAACAGCGCACGGCCCGATAAACTTGAGGCCCGCCTTTTCAATAGCAGACACAAACTCTTCATCCTCAGCCATAAATCCGTAACCGGCGAAGATTGAGTCATAGCCGTTATCCTTGGCCATCTGGATGATCTGGTTGATACGCTCAACCCGTTCTTCCTTGCTGGCGCCGCTGTAGTCAGGGACCCGGTGGACCCGGCGGG
This sequence comes from Geobacteraceae bacterium, assembly GCA_025355965.1. Classification (GTDB taxonomy): domain Bacteria; phylum Desulfobacterota; class Desulfuromonadia; order Geobacterales; family Pseudopelobacteraceae; genus JACRCG01. Next base: position 61,823 of record JANXYR010000036.1, on the reverse strand, counting down.
AATCGGTCAACTGGCGCAGTTCCGGTGCCAGTGCACTAGGGTAGATGATCGAATCCTTCTCTGAAAGCAGGATGCCGTAATGAGAGATTCCCATCTCTTCATAAACGTCCATTGCCTCTTTACGGATCGGTCCACGGCAGACAATCAAAGGCTTGAGATCCTCACAGGAAAATGAACGCACCCATTCGGATGTGGACTTGCTCAATTTCCGGTTCCGGTGAACCAGCGGGTTATACTTGTAATAATCGGTCTGTGGCATGGTATCAATATCTCCAATCTGGAATGAATAAAATTAATGGAACTCGCGCTGCACGGCCTGCATTGGTCCTGGCTTGTAGTGACGCAGGAAGAAGTTCATATTCTCCCCCAGCACCTTGCGCAGGTCTGTCGGCATAACAAGAGAAGAGATAGAGCCAAGAGCCAGACCCTCTTTCGGATTCATAAGTTCTTTTTCATAGCGCATGTTCAAGGCGGCATCCTCAATTTTCAGCCAGTCAGCGGCATCCTTTTCGGCATCCATTTTGGCTTCACCAGGCGACATACCGGCGGCAACGCGTTCCTGAACACCATGCTTAACACGGTCGGCAACGGCAGCACGCATCTTGCGCACTTCGTCCTTGTAGACAAACTCTTTGCCGGCCGGTCCCATGACCGCCAGACGGGTCGTGGGGAGTGCCAGTACCAAATCTGCACCGGTAGGGTAGTTGTTGTAAGAAGCATACGCCCCGCCGTAGGCATTGCGTATGATCAACAGGATACGTGGCGTTCTGATATCGACGATGGAATCCAACATGGCACGACCAGCCTGAACAATGCCGCGCCCTTCCTGCTCGCGTCCCGGCAGAAAGCCGGTAGTATCTTCCATGAAGATCATCGGGATGTTGTAAATATTGCAGAAACGGTTGAAGCGGGCGATCTTGTAAGCGGAATCAACCGTAATCTGACCTGAGGAAACCGCACTATTGTTGGCGACAAAGCCGACGACGTTGCCACCCAGACGCCCGAGGGCTGTAACGGCTTCGCGGGCCCGATCACGCTGCAGTTCAAAATAGTCACCATGATCACAGATCTGCTGAATCATAATAGAGACATCAAATGGAGTGTTAAAGCCGGTGGGAGAGTTAAAGGCTTTTTTAAGCAGAGTGTTGATCTCCCAGGTTTTGCGATCCAGCGGATCGCTGGTTTCACGGAAACGGGCCATAACGCTGTTGTTGTCAGGGAGATAGGAAAGCAACTGCAATGCAGTACGCAACGCATCCACTTCGTCCTCGACCGTCATGTCTGCGACTCCGGACTGCCCATGAACCTTGGGTCCACCCAACTCTTCAGGGGTCACATCTTCACCAAGAACAGATTTAACAACTCCAGGACCTGTCAGACCGAAAAAAGTGTCCTGCGGCTGGATCAGGAAGCTCCCCTGGCGGGGAAGATAGCTACCGCCGCCGGCGTTGAAGCCGAACATACACATGATTGAGGGGACAACACCGCTTATTTTGCGAAGCGCCGTAAAAGCTTCGGCATAACCGTCCAGACCACCCACCCCAGCAGGTACAAAAGCACCGGCAGAGTCGTTCATGCCTATCAACGGAATACCCTTTTCACCGGCCATCTGGAATAGCAGGGCCAGTTTGCGGCCATTTGTAGCATCAATAGAACCGGCCCGTACCGTAAAATCGTGGCCATAAACCGCAACGTCACGACCATTGACATTAAGAATGCCAGTGACCAGAGAAGCTCCATCCAAATTCTTACCCCAGTTTTGGAACAAAATATTTGGTTCATTTTCTGTTAACACACGAAGGCGTTCCCAGACAGTCATCCGTTTTTTGAAGTGCTGCTTTTCAATCTGGGCAATACTGACCGATTTGGTCGGGCGCTGGATCAGGTCGTGGCCTGCATGCATGGCCTCTTCGTAGCCCCCTTTTTTCCCTGGTATTTCACCTGGAATCGTAAATTCAAGTGTTTCAGCAGGTGCAAACGGGTTTTTCAGTGATGGTTTAATTACAGTTTTTGACATCTTCGCCATCCTTCCAGTTTAATGTATATCAACAACCTGAGTTGGTTTTGCAGGGGCTCTATCTTGTGACAACAGCCAATACTTTAACTTCAGCGCCATCCTTTGAAAGCAGACGGTGTTTTAATGATGAATCAAAATAAACACAGTCACCCTCTTCCAGAACAATTCGCTTTTCATCAAGGACAAGTTCTGCAGTCCCACTCATAACGAAGAGGAATTCTTCACCGTCATGGCTGTAGGTATTCTCTTCAAGCGCTTTTTCGGTGATAGAAAGAAGGAAGGGTTCCATTTTCTTGTTTTGTTTGTGAAATGAAAGTGATTCGTAGGAATATCCTTGGCTTGTGCCAGCCTTGGAGATAACGCGAGGGATCGCTTTGCGTTCATGAGAACGAACAACTTCAAAGCGGCATTCTTCTTCGTCTTCTGTAAAGAAAACGCCTATTTTTACATCAAAAAATTTAGCGATTCTGGAGAGAGTAGCAATCGGAGGTGAAACATTATTATTTTCGATCTGAGAAATGAGGGCAGGAGAAAACCCGGTCTCTTTGGCAACAGCTTGTAGGGTCAGTTTTTTTGAAAGTCGGAGCTTCTTTATTTTAGCCCCAATGTTAAACTCGCGCATCCAAACCCCTGACTATGAATAGTAAAACTCAGTTTCCATGCGGGGTTTGTATACAATTTGCTTTACAATGTCAATAAAATTCCTTCAGCGTAAATAATATATTAACAGGCTGAATAAAAACAAGTTTACTGCCAATAAAATAACAGCTTTACTTCTTGAGCCTACTCGCCAGCAACTGCAACGTATGCATAACTTCCACGTTCGAGCCATGCTGTTTGAGGCCATCAGAAAGCTGCATCATGCAGCCTGGACAACCGGTAGCAACAATCTGAGCACCGGTAGCAACAATAGCTTCGCTCTTACCGTTATTGATATTCATGGACGAATCATAGTGATAAACATTAAATGTCCCACCCAGACCGCAACATTTGTCAGCCCCATCCATCTCAACCAGTTCAACACCAGGAACAGCCTTTAGCAGTTCGCGTGGCTGTTTTACCACACCGCGTGTACGGAGATGACATGGGTCGTGATAGGTGATACGGATATTTTCACTGATACCAGTCTCAGAGGGATCAAGTCCCAACTGCTGCAGCAACTGTGACGCATCCACGGTTTTTTTAGCCAGAGCTTCCAAACGCTCACGCAACTCAGGATTGCGCTTTCCTACCACCAGTGGATACAGGCGATGCAGAGCACCGCCGCAGGTGGCACAGGCGCTCATGACATAATCCACTTCGTATTTTTCGAATTCAGCCAGGTTTTTTTCGGCCAATTCACGCACTGTTCCGAGATCACCACCCGACATACCCGGCAACCCACAGCACTGTTGACCTTTGGGAATAATTATCGTACAGCCAAGGTGACGAAACAGGGACAGAGCAGCCTCACCAACATCGGTATAAACAAAATTGGTCATACAACCGACAAAAAAGGCGATGCGCGGCTTGCCAGGTTCACCCGGGATGACTTCGGGATGCTGATCAATAAAGCTTTTTTTGGCAATTTTCGGAATATAGCGCTTGTTACCAACGAACGGCAGCGGAAAGCGTAGACGGAGACCGGATGTTTCAGGGATCTTTTTAAAGAAGAGCGGCCCCAAAAGCGAAGCCATCTTGGCCCCCATCTTCATACCGGTTCTATTCTTGATTACCTGGCCAACTGCGGCATGAAACGTGGTCAGACCACGCTTCTTTGCCAGCGACTCGCGGGCTGCGATAACGATCTCATCGGTCGGCACATCGTTGGGGCATTTATCAACGCAGCTGCCACAGAGCAGACATTTGGACATAGCAAGATAAGTCTGGTCGTCCAGATCAATATCGTCTGTCAGAATATGCTGCGCCAACGCAATTTTTCCACGCGCTACAGCAGGTTCCCGCTGAAAAGCGCTGAAAGCCGGACAGTTGGTACGGCAGGCGCCACATTTGACACATTTTTTCAGCTGGTCTTCAACCCGCTTGAGGGGATCTGTATTTTCATTAGCCATTCTAAAATCCTTCTTAAAACAGAAAGCAACGACCAAAAGTAGGCGCTTCTATGCGAGCAACATATAAAAAGCCTTCTACTTATAGATAGTAAACAAACAAACTGAAACTTATCAAGTCATTTAATCAAGAAACAAATTTTTGAGCTTTTTCTGTTGTTCTCTGTTTCACAAACTTTCTCTCCACTCTTCCAGCGCAACCAACGCCCGCTCCGCCAGCTTCTGCCGCCGTTCCTTCTTCTTGATTCTCCCAGGCAACTCAGGAAAGAGTCCGTAGTTCACATTCATCGGCTGGAAATGTTTTACATCAGCATTCGTAATGTGGTGCATCAGGGCACCCAGGGCGGTTTCCGGTGACGGTACAGGAATGAGTTTGCCTTGAACAAACGCAACAGCAGCTATACCGGCCAAAAAGCCACTGGCCGCTGACTCCACATAGCCCTCCACTCCGGTGATCTGACCAGCGAAGATAATACGCGGATCACTCTTTAGTTGCTGGGTTGTTTCCAAAAGCGCCGGAGAGTTGATAAATGTATTACGGTGCATCGAACCAAGACGGACAAATTCAGCCCCCTCCAATCCGGGTATCATGCGAAAAACACGGCGCTGCTCCGGCCAGGTAAGCTTGGTCTGAAAACCGACCAGATTATACATGGTTTTCTCCCGATTTTCGGCGCGTAGTTGAATGACCGCGTGAGCCTCATGACCGGTATGCGGGTTGAGCAATCCCACCGGCTTCATCGGTCCGAAGCGCAGTGTTTCTACACCACGCAATGCGAGCTCTTCAACCGGCATGCACCCTTCAAAATGGACAACCTTTTCAAAATCACGTGCCGGGACCTTCTCGCCGCGATTCAGTTCATCGATAAACTTTAGATATTCCTCCTCATTGAGCGGACAGTTGAGATAATCATCGCCATCCCCCTTGCCATAGCGAGAGGCGGCAAAAACTTTCGTCATATCGAGTGAATCGGCGGCAACAATTGGAGCGATGGCGTCATAGAAATAGAGGCGGTCGCCGGTCAGCTCGGCTAGCGAAGTCGCCAGCGCATCACTCGTGAGCGGACCGGAGGCGATGACAACAACACCTTCAGTCGGAATGGAGGTTGATTCACTCCGTTCAATCCGGATCAGCGGGTGAGATTCAATCCTGGCAGTAACGTAATCAGAAAAAAGCTGGCGATCAACCGCCAGTGCGCCACCTGCCGCAACGGAGGTTGCTTCGGCAGCCTCCATTGTCAAAGAGCCGCAACGGCGCAGCTCCTCTTTGAGCAGTCCCACAGCGTTATCAAGCGAAATACCGCGTAATGAATTGGAACAGACCAGCTCTGCCAACCCTGGCAATTCGTGGGCAGGTGAGAACTTTACCGGCTTCATCTCATAGATGACAACGGAGATGCCGCGCTGCGCAGCCTGCCAAGCGGCTTCGCAACCAGCCAAGCCGCCACCTATGATGGTAATACTCTTTTCAGACATTATTTTTCCTCATAAAAAGTGAGGCACGGGCGACTGGGAAGATTCGTACCGTAGTCCGAAAGTTCCCATAACCCATGCCTCTTGGTCATCCGAATAATTTAATTCACTCGCTGCTGTTGTAGTCACAGCCCTCTTTGGGACACTTCAAAAACTCACCCTTGCGTTTGTAGATCTTTTTGACCAGCAGCGGGAAACCGCATTTCGGGCAGGGACTTTCCACCGGTAGATCCCACAGCGCAAACTTGCACTTCGGATATTGATTGCATGAGTAGAAGAGTTTGCCGAAGCGGGATTTCTTTTCGATCAGCTGCCCTTCCTTGCACTCCGGACAGACTACGCCGGTGTTGAGCGGCTTGACCAACGGCTGGATATTTTTGCAGGCCGGATAACCGGAACAGGCCAGATATTTGCCAAAGCGACCATCCTTGATCAGCATCGGTAGTCCGCATTTTTCGCATTTTTCTTCTGAAACAACCGGTTCTACAATTTCACCATCTTGATCAACATTGCGGGTATATTTACACCCTTCCTGAAAGCCGGAACAGGCGATGAATTTGCCACGTTTACCTAGTTTCACGACCAGTGGTTTGCCGCATTCAGGACAGACCTCATCGGTCGCCTCTGTTGTCAAATCAGCCTTGTTGACTTCACCCTCTTTCTGCTTCAGAAGGGCGATAAACGGCTCCCAGAACTCTTTGAGCAGCGGTTTCCACTCTTTTTCGCCACGCGAGACCTGGTCCAGCTCCTCTTCCAGTCCAGCGGTAAAATTATAGTCAACATACTTCTGGAAATGAGCCGTTAGCAGGTCGCTAACAACCATACCAACATCTTCGGGGAAGAAGCGCTTCTTATCGAGGCGGGCATATTTCCTCTCGACCAGTGTATTCATGATAGAGGCAAAAGTAGATGGGCGGCCGATACCGTACTCCTCCAGCGTCTTAACCAGGGTAGCCTCGGTATAGCGTGGAGGCGGCTGTGTGAAATGCTGTTCGGGGAGAACTTCATGAAGTTTGAGAGCGGCACCCTCGCTCATGGCCGGTAGCAGCCCCTCTTTTTCCTCATCCTGATCATCGAGCCCTTCGATGTACAACTTCATGAAACCGGGGAAACGGATAACCGTACCGGCTGCACGTAGTCCAGCCCGGCCTGACCCGGCAAAAGGGCCGCTGGCTGGTGGTACGGACAGCTCTGCAGTAATATCAACCGATGTCTGATCGAGCAGCGCTTCGGCCATCTGGCAGGCAACGGTTCTTTTCCAGATCAGCTCATACAGTTTATACAAATCAGGCGTCAGATGCTTCTTCAATTCAACCGGGGTCTTGGCAATGTAGGTTGGCCGGACAGCTTCATGAGCTTCCTGGGCATTTTTGGATTTTGTTTTGAATATGCGTGGTTTGGCAAGCGCATACTCCTTGCCGTATGCAGCGGAGATAACGTCGTGGGCATCCGCCAGAGCCAGTGTTGAAAGGTTGACGCTGTCGGTACGCATATAGGTTATGAGACCAACCGTCCCCTCTTCTCCAATATCAATACCTTCGTACAGCTTCTGCGCAGTTGACATGGTTTTCTTGGCCGAGAACCCCAGTTTGCGCGATGCCTCCTGCTGCAGCGTAGAGGTTGTAAAAGGTGGCGAAGGATTGCGTTTTTTCTCGGTTTTGGTGACCTTGGCGACCTTGTAACTGCCAGATTGCAGCGCCGCTTTGAGCGCTGTCGCAACCTCCTCGCCGGGAATGTCGAACTTGCCAAGTTTTTTACCGCCAACTTCTACCAGACCGGCCTTAAACTCCTGACTCGCCGCAACGCCCAGGCGAGCGGCAACAGTCCAGTATTCCTGTTCATTGAAGGCCAGTATTTCCTTCTCACGTTCACAAACCAGCCGAAGCGCTACCGATTGGACACGTCCGGCGGAAAGCCCGTAACGGATCTTTTTCCAGAGAAAAGGTGAGAGATTGAAGCCGACCAGATAGTCCAGAATCGAACGAGCCTGCTGTGCGTCCACCAGGTCAAGCGCTATGTCTCTTGGATTTTGAACGGCATGCAAAATCGCCTCTTTGGTGATCTCGTGAAACTCAACCCGCTGGATTTTGATGCCTGGGTTCTTTTTATCTAGGCCGAGTGCCGCCAGCAGATGCCAGGAGATCGCTTCCCCTTCACGGTCGGGGTCAGTTGCCAGCAACAGTCGATCCGCCCCCTTAAGCGCATCTTTTATTGCATCAAGATGTTTTTTACTTTCAGGAAGGACATGATACTTCGGCTCAAACCCCTTCTCAATATCCACTGAACCCTGCTTACTCGGGAGGGCACGCACATGTCCGAACGAAGCCAGGACTTTAAAGTCCGGGCCAAGGAATTTTTCTATGGTTTTCCCCTTGGCGGGGGATTCTACGATAACAAGGTTTTTCGACATAAGTAAAAGGGTCCTTATCAAGTAACAGCGTAATGTGTGCCGGGCAGCGGTGTAACCGCTCCCTTGAGTTCAAGGTGCAGTAACATAGAGGAAACCTCTCCGGCTGTCAATTCAGTTTGGGAGATGATGTCATCAATGTGCAACGGAGAGCGGGCAAGCAGTTCATAAATTGCCGCCTCCTTCGGTGTCAACGCAAAGGTACGGAGAGATGGCTGAAACAATGGCGTATCGGCAGATGCAAGCGTATAGGCCGGGAGTTCCTCCAGAATATCTTCAACACAATCCACCAGCTTGGCCCCCTGTTTGATCAGGCGGTTGCAACCGCGACTGGTGGCGAAGGAGATATTCCCCGGCACGGCAAAAACGTCGCGGCCATGCTCCAAGGCATACTGAGCGGTTATCAATGAACCACTTTTCTCAGCGGCTTCAACAACCAGCACTCCACTTGACAGCCCACTGATGATCCGGTTGCGACGCGGGAAATTTTCAGCCAGCGGCATGGTCCCCAGCGGAAATTCAGAGACCAGACACCCTTTACACGCCATCTCTTCGAAGAGCAAGCGATTTTCAGGTGGATAAATCTTGTCAACCCCGCACCCCAATACGCCGATGCTCCTTCCTCCCGCCTGGAGCGCGCCCTTATGGGCTGCAGTATCGACTCCACGCGCCATCCCGGACACAACAGAGACTCCGTGACTGGCGAGCGCCTCGGCCAGCTTTACGGTTGTCAGCAACCCGTACGATGTCGCCCGGCGCGAGCCAACGATGGCGATTGAAAGTTCACAAGAGCGCAACTCCCCTTTGATATACAGAAACGGCGGCGGATCAGAAATTTCAAACAGGGATTTGGGGTAGTCACTCGATATATATGTCACCAGACGTGCAGCACTCGCCTCAAGCCGACGACACTCCTCCTCCGCAAAACGCTTCCATTCCGCGTTTTTGAATCCCTCTATTATCGCAGGAGTTATTCCCCTGATGCCGGCAAGTGACGCAGAAGACGCCTTCAAGGCGGTTTCAGGTGTATCAAAACGCTCAAGAAGGCGCCGAAAGGCAACATTACCGACCCCTGAAACCGCTTTGAGACCTATCCAGTAATAGTTTTCCATTTCCATACCTGCTCCAGCCTATAAAAAAAGACCGGCCCGAAGCCGGTCTTTAACTTGCAAATGTCTGTCGGGTTACCTTGTCTGGCTGACGATCCGGTCACCCTTATAGATGGTATCTATGCTCTTTACAACCAACGCCGTGGCTGTTTTTTTACCGGTTTCAAGAATAACCAACGCCCCCAGCAGCTCTTGAGGTAACCTGTCAATTCGCCCTTCTACGTACTTCTGGTCAATCTTAACATCTCTGACAACATAGAGCATGTTGCCTACCTCAGCTCCCTGACTGGTTCCAAGGTCAATATAAACAACATCTCCGGCCGCTATGACACTGGTTCCACTATAACTTTCAATGATGTACCCTTTAAGATCGGTACTGTTACTTTTTAAAGCTATTTCCCGCCGAAGATTCTCTTTGTAGGGGAGCAGGTAAGCACCGGGGCTAATTTCTCTGGTTGACTTTATGATAATGGCACGGGACGATTTCTTTTCAACATCGGTTAGCTGCAGCGTCCCAAGCGGAATTATCTTGTTTCCCATCTCCTCATTATTCAATGGGTGATTGACTGACGCATCCTTGCGAAATATGGAAAACTTATCACCGCTAGATGCTTTCAGATTCGCACCGATATCGGTGTACACAATATCATCAACTCCAACAATTATCCGATCCTGCTGAGCCCCGACAATAGCACCGTATGGCTTGAAACCTTTCTCTGCCAGATAACCTTCAGCACCATAGATAGCGTAGGTTTTTTCGGCAGCAACTTCATGAAGCACTTCAGCAACTGTTGCAGCTGGGGAACTCTTTTGTGCAGCAGTAACTGCTGTCTGCTCTGTTATCTGCTCTTTTGTCTGCTCCTTGGGAACAAACTCAAGCCTATCAGGAAAAATCCGCACTTTCTGCCCGGGATAAATAAAATGCGGATTTGTTACCTGGCCATTTTTAGACCACATATCCGGCCAATAATTCGGATCCCTTATAAAACGGTCGGAGAGCCCCCAGAGTGTATCACCCTGTTTGATGACATAAACGGTTGGCTCATCCTGTCCGGCGGCAAGTACAACAGTTGGTATGACTAAAAGAGCCAACAGCAGCAGCAATCTGATTTTCATGTAGGTCTCCTATTTGCCTTCTAGGCAGGGCATGTCTCGTTCAATGTGCGTTCAGACGATCACGTGCTTTTATTGCAGCAGGGCTGCTTGGATACGATGTAATAATCCGTTCAAATATGCCGGTAGCCTTTTCCTTTTCTTTCATGGCAGACAGCGTATAGCCTAGTTTCAAAAGTGCATCCGGGGTTTTATGGCTTTTCGGGTAAACTTCCACCACCTTCAAAAATGCTTCTTTTGCCTTTGAAAGATCTGAAAGAGTATAGTGACACTCACCTATCCAGTATACGGCGTTGGCAGCGTAGTCGCTCTGAGGATTATTCTTGAGAAACGATTCAAACGACTCGATGGCAGCCTGAAAATTGTTGGCACTGTAGAGACCGAATGACTTGATATATTCCTCAGGTGGTCCGGACTCTCTGGTAGCTTTGACTGGCGAAGGCTGATTGACTACCTCTACTTTTGGAGTTTGCGACTGTTGGGTAAGGATCGCAACCCTGGCTTTAAATTCATCAACTGATGCTCTAAAATCACGATTGTCATCCCTCAGCCTCTTTATTTCACCTGATAGCGACTTAAGCTGATCATCTTGAACCTGCAGCAAACCGGCAAGTTCATTGTGCCGCTGTTCAGCTTTTTTTGAAGACTGAATTATAAACTCTATTTTTGCTTCGGACTCTACTTGGCGCTTTACCATCAGGTCATTGGCGGCACACCCTGACAGAAAAACAGACAAGAACAGACATGGTACCAATCGACTGTCTGATGGCATAATACCCCCATTTAACGTACGTTTTTCATAATTAAAGCGATATAGTTACCTTTGTCAAGTGAAAGGTGCCTTTTAAGTTTTCTTGGCAGGTTGATTATGTTAGCATCACAACCCTGCGAATCAGACGAACAGCCCAACGCTTTTTTATTGGAATCCAATGCATAGACCCGAATTGCTGGCTCCAGCCGGTAACATGGAAAAACTAAAAATCGCGGTACATTACGGTGCCGATGCCGTGTATCTTGGTGGTCAGTCCTTTGGTCTGCGTAATAAGGCCGACAACTTTTCCGTAGATGAGATGAAAGCCGCTCTGGATTTCTGCCATGCGAAAAATGTCAAAGCCTATCTGACGATCAACAGCTATCCGCGCAATGAATCACTTCCTGAGTTGGAGGATTATCTGGCACAGATCGCCCCCCTCCCCTTCGACGCCTATATTGTCGCCGATCCGGGAGTCATCGATGCGGTGCGTCAGGCATCACCGGAATGCGAGCTGCACCTCTCGACCCAGGCCAACACGATCAACTGGCGCTCTGCCAGATTCTGGCAACAGCAGGGTGTTCGCAGGATCAACCTTGCCCGTGAAATGAGCCTTGATAATATTAAAGAAACCGTAACAAAAGTTCCGGGGATGGAATTCGAGGCATTTGTGCATGGTGCGCTCTGCATCTCCTATTCCGGGCGTTGCCTTATTTCCAGCATGCTGACCGGGCGTGACGCCAACCAGGGTGAATGTACCCACCCCTGCCGCTGGAGCTATCATCTGGTTGAAGAATCGCGACCGGGTGAATATTTCCCGGTGGTTGAGGACGAAAATGGCACCTTCATCTTCAATTCTCGCGACCTCTGCCTGCTGGAACATATTCCAGCTCTGGTCAAAAGCGGGGTGCATGCTCTCAAGATTGAAGGGCGCATGAAAGGGATCAACTACGTTGCTTCGGTGCTGCGAGTTTATCGTCAGGCTCTGGACGAGTATCTTGCAGACCCTGCGGCGTGGACCTGCCGCCCCGAATGGCTTGAGGAACTGGCCAAACTGAGCCATCGCGGCTATACGACCGGTTTTCTGTTCGGACAGCCACGCAACGTCGGTCAGGAATACGAGTCGGCCTACATCCGTAGTCACGATTTTGTCGGAGTGGTAGATGAAGTGCAGGGAGACGGGACACTGTTGATCAGCGTACGCAACAGAATCAAGGCCGGTGATTTAATCGAATTTATCGGGCCCGGAATGCGGAACGACAGTCTGACCCTGCAACACTTTTCCACTCTTTCTGAACGTGGGGCAGCCATCCCTGCAGAAGTCGCCAATCCCAATCAACGGATACTTTTGACTGTGCCGTTCACAGTTGAAACCGGAGATCTTCTACGCCGCGAGAAGATTGCCGGGTGAAGGAACCGGCTTATCGGCCGGATGAAATAAGAGGAGCATAACATGAATTTTTACTACAACCTCAAAGTCAGGGACAAGCTGGCTCTCGGTTATGCAATGGTACTGTTTTGCTGTTTTCTGGTCGGTTTTTTGGGTTTCAAGGGGATGTCCGAAACCAAACGCAGACTCGATGATGTGCAAAAACACACGATACCTTCCATCACAAAAGTGGCAGAGATTGACCATCTGACCGAACAGTATCGACGAATATATCTCCGTTATATGCTTGAAATCAGCCCACAGCAGCGCAAAGAACTCGAAGCCAAACTAACCGGTGTTGAACACTCTATTACAGATCTGCTGGAACAATCAAAAAAGTTTCATGCCGAACCAAAAGAGCGCGAACTCCTGGACAACGTGTCTCTAACTGTTCAGGAGTTTTATGGCGCCACCAAAAAGATGCGCATCGCTATAAGCTCCGGCACCAAATATGAGGCACTGCAAGCCGAACACCTTAAAATAAAAAATATTTCCGATCAGCTGGAAAGCTCCATCATTCAGCTTTCACAATTTAACGATAATGAGGTGAAAGAGCATTTCGAACAAAGTAATTTATCCTATATTGAACTTCGCTTCTGGCTGGCCGCTCTGATCATTTTTTCTATCATCCTCGCCATCTCGATGATTGTGCTGATTACCCGCAGTATCGCCACCCCGCTGCGTCAGGTGCTTGAAGCTGTCCGCTCGCAGCAGGCGGGTGGTGAAGAAAAAGTCCGACTGGCTGAAGCGATTGCCGGAGGCGATCTGGATCAGGAGGTAATAATTACCGAGCCATTCAAGATCGAGACTGATCTAAAGAACCGGGATGAAGCCGGGATGCTGTTGAAGGCGTTTGTCGGGATGAATGAGGTACAGAATGCGCTTGATCTGGCTTTTGCACACATGACCAGCGCCCTGCGCAAAAATCGGGATCAGAAAACAGTGCACGACTGGTTCAAAAACGGCCAGAACGAACTCAACACCATCATAAGGGGCGACAAATCCACCGCAGAACTGGCGGATCAGGCGCTTTCGTTTCTGGCCGAATACCTTGGCGCCGGAGTCGGTGTTTTCTATGTTTTTGATGAAAAGGAAGCTGTGCTGCAAATGGCGGCAAGCTACGCCTTTACTCCGGGTAAATTCCCCAACGAGCGGATCGCTCTTGGTGAAGGGCTGGCAGGACAGGCGGCACTGGAGAAAAAGGTCATAACCCTGCACGAAGCCCCTCCCGACTATCTCAGCATCAGTTCAGGGCTGGGTGAATCAAAACCTGCCCATATCGTTGCCCTTCCCCTTCTGTATAACGACACTCTGGTTGGTCTTCTCGAAATTGGCTCTTTCACCACATTCAGTGACAATGATTTATCGTTTCTGCAGCAGATAATGGAGGCGCTTGCAATTGCCCTCAGTGTCAACAAATCGCATCAAAAGTTAAACGAACTTCTGGAACAGACCCAAGGGCAGTCTGAAGAGCTTCAGGTACAGCAGGAAGAGCTACAGCAAACCAACGAAGAGCTTGAAGAGCGAGCCCAGATGTTGGAGCAGCAGCGCGAACAGATCCGGGTCAAAAACCGCGCGCTGGAGGAGAAAGGGGGAGAACTGCTACTCAAGGCAAATGAGCTTGAACGGGTCAGCACCTATAAATCAGAGTTTCTGGCGAATATGTCACATGAGCTGCGCACGCCTCTCAACAGCCTGATGATTCTTTCCAGCCTGTTGAGAGATAATCGGGAAGGGAACCTGACGGTCAAGCAGGTTGAGTTTGCTGCCACCATCAACGGGGCCGGCAGTGATCTACTCAATTTGATAAACGACATTCTAGATCTTTCCAAGATTGAATCAGGACATATGGAATTCCATTATGAGGACCTGACTCTGTCCGAAATCTGCGAGCAACTTGAAACTGTTTTTAATCCGATTGCCGGAGATAAGGGGATCGGCTTTTCGGTTATGCTGGACGAATCCTCACCGAAAACCATCACCGCCGATAACCAGAGAACCCAGCAAATTCTTAAAAACCTCCTGTCAAACGCATGTAAATTCACAACACAGGGTGCGGTTGCTTTACATGTTTACACCCCGGATCCTGGAGAGTGCCTGCTTGAGACATCGTCCGTAGCCTTTGCCGTTTCCGACACAGGCATCGGCATTCCAACCGATAAACAGTCACTCATATTTAACGCCTTCCAGCAGGCGGACGGGAGCACCAGCCGGACCTATGGCGGCACAGGTCTGGGGCTTTCCATCTCGCGCCAGCTTGCCCGCTCCATGGGTGGTGAAATTTATTTGACCAGCGAGACGGGCAAGGGGAGCACCTTTACACTGTATCTGCCGATTAAAGGAATCTGTGATCTCAATGCCGCAGTTGAGAAACCGGTTATCCCGGTCAGTCCGGTTAACACTTCCGTAGCAATAACTAAAAGCAAATGGGCTGACACACTCCAGGCACCAATTCCTGACGACCGCTTGCAGATACCAGAAGGTGGCAAGAGCATTCTGGTCATTGAAGATGACCTGACATTTGCCGGTATACTGGCCAGAATGGTTCGCGATCGCGGTTTTTCTGCACTTGTTGCTGCCGATGGAGAAAACGGCATCGCCTTGGCTGAATTTTATCGGCCCAATGCAATCATTTTGGATGTCATGCTTCCGCATATCGACGGTTGGGGCGTCATGCGCAGCTTGAAGGATAACCCGGTAACGCGGCATATACCGGTACATTTTGTCACCTGCCTGGAGGAACGCCAGAAAGCGATGAGCATGGGCGCCGTTGGTTATGTTACCAAACCGGTTAGCAGAGAACTACTGGACAACGTTTTCAGCACCCTGGAAAACTCCATTAAAAAAACGATGAAAATGCTGCTGATTGTTGAGGATGATCCGGCACAGGCACAAGCCATGGTGGCCCTTCTGGAAGAAAGGGAAGTGGCAATCCTTGTTGCAGAGAGCGGGGCTAAGGCTATTGAACTTCTTTCCCGTAGCCAATTCGACTGCATCGTACTTGATCTGGGATTGGCAGACATGAGCGCCTTTGAGCTACTTGAAGAGCTCAAAAAACTCGATCCGAAGCGGCGTATCCCGGTCATTATCCACACTGGACGCGAACTGACTCAAGAAGACGAAAAACGCCTTCATCACTATGCAGAGAGCATCATCATCAAGGGAGCGAAAAGCCCTGAACGGCTACTGAATGAAGTAACGCTCTTTCTCCATCTTGTAGAGACTTCACTTGCCCCGGACAAGCAGCGCATGATCCGGACAGCTTTGGACAAGGAAGCTATGCTGGCTGGAAAAAGGATCATGATCGTCGATGACGACATGCGCAATATTTTTTCGCTCTCCAGCGCCCTGTCGGAAAAAGACATAATCATTTTTGAAGCAGAGAATGGCCGCGAGTCGCTGAACCGGCTGAATGAGTTCCCTGACATTGATCTGGTTCTGATGGATAACATGATGCCGGAAATGGACGGCTATGAAGCGATGCGCGCTATCAGAAAAGACCCCCGCTTCCATTCACTACCGATTATCGCGCTGACCGCCAAGGCGATGAAGGGAGACCGTGAAGAGTGCCTTAAAGCCGGTGCCAGCGATTACATTCCAAAACCGGTAGATATGGAAAAACTCTTTTCTTTGCTGCGGGTCTGGCTGTATCAGGAAGGAAGCTCACAATGAACCGCTTATTCATATCAACAGCTATCCTTCTGGCTCTGCTAACCTCGTCAGCCGCCTGTGCCGATGAAGTAAAAATAGCGACCGGGCATACCATTATCAAAAGAGTTATCGAGCCTGTAAGAAGTGCCTTCAGAGATAAAACCGGCATTGATATTCATATCTTTTACAATGACCCGCTACCAGCTTTGGCCGAACTTGAAAAAGGAAATGTCGATGCCGCAGGGGCAAGCCTGCCACTTGAAGCGTGGTTGGAAATGGCAAAAAAAGGGGGCGTCGCAGTAAAAGAAATCGGTACATACAACTCATATGTACCGGTTACTGAAAAATTAATGATCATGGTGAATGCCGGAAACCGAGTAAAAGCGCTCTCGAAGGAACAACTCAAAGGGGTTTTTACCGGAAAGATACGTAACTGGAAAGAGGTTGGTGGCGATGATGCCCCGATACTGGTTGTCTGGCCATCCGTCTCTTCCGGAGCTTTGGTCGTTTTTAAGGCCCGAGTCATGGACAATGAAACGCTAATAAAAGATGTCTATGATGTTGAAACTATTGCAGATACTCCGGATGCCATAGCCGCAACTCCGGAGGCGATCGGCATAGTTACCGAGACCGGAACAGAGGCCGGGATCAAGGAGATTGCACCGGCCATTGAACGACCATTAACACTTGCATACAAAGGGAAACCTTCTCCAAACCTGCAAAAGCTACTGGATTTTTTAAAGGGCGAAGGAACGTTGTATATAAAATAACTGCCTCGTAAAGGAATGACGTGTGAACAAGCATAGCCGGAGACAAATTTAGATGACCATAAAAGCCAAACTCATAGCCAATGTGTTGTTTACTGCAACCATTATCATTGTAATTTCATTGGCAAGTTTTTTATCGATACGCTTTCTTCAGGAAAAGCTCTCGTATCTGACTGAGAAAAGTACCCCTTTCCAGATGCGGTCAATTGAACTTCAGCGGGAACTGAACGGAGCAATAACGGCTCTGGTCAAGGTGAACGCCGCTCGAACCATATCAGAGTACAATACGTTACAGGCTGAAGCCGAAAAAACTCTCGAAATTGTCGAGAACACTCAAAAATCACTCGAAAAGATGAGTAACAGTACTCACGATGTATCAGCTGATCTTGGCAAAATAGCACTTGAGCTTTTTGCTGCCGTCAAAGAGCGTATAAATAGCAATGACGCTGCAACAGCGGCCAGCACCAAGATGTTGCAGAGCATGAAAGAAGCATCGGCCCGTCTTAACGATCTGGATGCCTCCATACGCAATCTGCAGGCCAACCACTCTCGGGCTTTTGCAGTGGCATTGGAGAATACCGCCACATCTTCCGGCAAGTTGAGAAATATTGAGGATCTTCGTAATTTGATAAGGGAGCTGCAGTTGATTGCCGTCAATGTGCAAAACATCCAGAATGGCACTGCTGTTCTTATATCAAAAGGCAAGCTTAAAACTATTGCGGCGCGTATAGCTAAAAATGATTACTATAAAGCCAACAAGTCCATTGCTGCTATTGTCGACGGATTCACCGACCTGCTGGGTGAATATATTAGATTAAAATCCGTCGCACTGGTACAAAACGATGATGACTCAAAAAACAGGGCTGCGTCTTCAGGAAAAGACGTCCCCGATAAACTGGGCGCTCTTTTTCAGACACTGGATCAGGAGGCGACGCTAGCACGCTACGAATTATCATCTGCAAGCAGCAAACAGGGAAGCTCGTTCACTCAATCCAACAGTGCCAACAACATTCTCGTGGCAAACTCAGAGCTGGTGGCACTTGGGTTGAAGGTAACTGGCATAAATAACCGTATGTTTACCGTTGAATCGAGTACTGAATTGGACAAACTTGATGCGGAAGTTAGCGATCTTTTTTCAAGGATACATGAGCGAATCCAGATATTGGAAAGTTCTCTAACCAAACTGAATAACAAGAATGAATTGGAAATACTCCGCACTGCTCACGTGTCGCTTGAAAAAGTTCACACGGGGATCTATTCAGAAATTGGAATTGCAGCTACTCTCGAAAAGAAGTTGCATGCAATAGAGAAGGCAAACAAGGCCGCCGACAAACTGCGAGAAATAGTCTTCAGGCAAATAGCAAAAGGGAAAGAGAGTGTTTCGGCAGCTCGGGATGAACAGGAAAAGTCAATTGTTACGGTAAAAGCGGTAATCCTGCGGAGCATATCACAGATCCTTTTCATAGGTGCAGTAGCTATTGTTATCGGGATGTTCTTTGGCTTCTGGATCTACCGTTCTGTGTTGCGGCCTCTGCGTGTAGTTATGAATGCCATCAGTAAACAGCAGAAAATGGGGGAGGAAAAAGCGACTCTTGCAGAGGCTGTCGCCGGGGGCGATCTAAACCTTGAGGTAACAGTCAGCGAAGCGATAAAGCTTGATCAGGAAGAGATTGGCGACGATGAAATGGGGATGGCGCTGAGCGCGGTTGTCGGCATGAGTGAAGCCCAGGCAACTCTGGACAGGGCTTTTGCCGGCATGACGGCATCACTTCGCAACAGCAGGGATGAAACTGCCCGCCGTGACCATTTAAAGAGTGGATTGTATGAACTCAACAAAATTCTGCGAATCGAGCATAATACCGCCGAACTGGCTGACGAAACACTGGCCTTTATAGCAGATTTTATTGGCGCCGGAGTTGGTATCATGTATCTGTACGATGGAGAAGGTGAGATGCTTCAAACCCTCTCCACCTACGCCATTTCCAAACCAGGTCGACTGAACTGGGGTTTCCGCCTCGGAGAAGGACTGCCCGGTCAGGTGGCATTGGAACGTAAAATGATCTGTCTAAAAGCTGTAGCGCCCGATTATCTCCCTATCACTTCGGCACTTGGCCAGGCGCATCCGCTGAATGTCGTTATTTTGCCGATTATGCACAACAATACATTGGCCGGTGTCCTGGAACTGGGCAGTTTCAGACAATTCAGCGCCGATGATTTTGAATTTTTGCAGCAGTCCATGGAGGGTATTGCCATTGCAATCAACATCAACCGTTCGCGGCAACTCGTCAACGAGCTACTGGAAGAGACTCAGGCCCAGGCCGAAGAGCTGCACGCCCAGCAGGATGAGTTACGTCAAATCAATGAGGAATTGGAGGAACGGGCCAGAATGTTAGCGGAACGGCGAAAATAACATGATCACAGACGAACTGGTAGACATAGAAATAAAGCTCCTCATGGATGGAGTCTACCAGGTGTACGGTTATGACTTCAGGGAGTATTCCGAAGCATCACTACGGCGGCGGCTGACCCAATGGCTTTCCAATTCCGGCTTTGCCACTTTCTCTCTGGCCCAGTCCCAGCTGCTGCGGGATCGCGCCTTGTTCGACACACTGCTGCGAGGGATTACGGTTAATGTCTCGGAAATGTTTCGCGATCCTGCTTTTTTCAAGGCGGTGAGGGAACATGTAGTGCCGCATCTGAAAACCTACCCCTTTGTGAAGATCTGGCACGCCGGTTGTGCAAGTGGTGAAGAGGCATATTCAATGGCAATACTCCTGTTGGAAGAGGGGTTTAAAGGGCGCTTCAGAATTTACGCTACTGACATAAATGAAGAGGTGATCCGCAAGGCACAGGAGGGGATTTATCCTCTGAAGGAGATGCAGCATTTTACCAGAAACTATCAGCAGGCGGGGGGAACCGGTTCATTTTCAGACTATTACACGGCCCGCTACGAACATGCCATTATCTCCCCCAAACTGCGAGAAAATATCGTTTTTGCGGCACACAACCTGGCCGTTGATAGCGACTTTGGCGAAATGAACCTGATTCTATGCCGCAATGTCATGATTTATTTTAAACAACCACTCAAAGAAAAGGTTCTTGGCCTCTTAGACAGAAGTTTGACACATGGTGGCTATCTTTGTCTTGGAACGAAGGAGAGCTTGAATCAACGTCAGATTGCGGGACACTATGAGGCAATAGCACCACGAATGCAGATCTATCGGAAACAGTATGCAAAGAAATAATTGCAGGCAGTTCAAGGCGATTGTAATTGGAGTCTCTACCGGTGGTGTTTCGGCGCTCACGCAACTACTGGGGGCGCTGCCAGCCGACTTTCCGATACCTATTCTGATTGTTTGCCACATAACACCTGACTCCGATGACGGCTTGGCCAAGTTGCTGAACACACTCTGCACCATCCGGGTAAGGGAAGCCGACGAGCAAGAAACAATAACCTCCGACACAGTCTACCTGGCTCCAGCCAATTACCATCTTTTGGTTGAGCGGGGAGGCATTCTGGCCCTTTCCATTGATCCACCGGTCAACTTTGCCCGCCCTTCGGTGGACGTACTTTTTGAGTCGGCGGCAGAGGTCTACGGAACGGAGCTAATCGGCGTCATACTTACCGGTGCGGGTAGTGACGGCAGCAAGGGTCTGTTAAAAATAAAAAATAACGGCGGTGTGGCTGTTGTCCAGGACCCCACCGATGCCGAAATGAACTCTATGCCCGGAAGTGCGCTACGATTGCTGAATGCTGATCATGTTGTACGATTGAAGGAAATTTCTGGCCTTTTGGTGAGGCTTGCAGGGGATAAACCATGAACCAGTCACAACCCAATACCATTCCTATTCTAATGGTCGATGACCGACCGGAAAACCTGTTGTCGCTGGAAGAACTTCTTCGTGACCAGGGGTATGAGCTTGTCAGGGCATTGTCCGGCAATGAAGCCCTGCGCCTGACGCTCAAGCAGGATTTTGCCCTGGTGCTGCTAGATGTACAGATGCCGCAAATGGATGGTTTCGAGACGGCCGAACTGATGCGTGCAAATCCGAAGACCAAACACATCCCGATCATTTTTGTCACCGCCGGCATGAGAGATGCCCAATTTCAGTTCAGAGGGTATGATGCCGGAGCGGTAGATTACCTTGCAAAACCGATAGAACCAGTTTTTTTGCAGAGCAAGGTCAGAATATTTGCCGAACTGTACCGTCAACGCCGTGAGATTGAGCAGAATAAAGACCATTTTGAAGAGCTGGTGGGACAGAGAACCGCTGAGTTAAGCCTGTCGGCCGATGAACTGGCAAAAAGCAACGAGCAGCTTCAGCACTGGAACCGTGCAATGAAATCGACTGAGGAAATACTGCGCAAGCAGGTAGCTGAGTTTATCGAGACACACGACCAGCTATTGGCAACCGAAGAGATGTTGCGGGTACAGATTGAAGAATACGAAGTCACCCAAAAACTGCTGAACGCATCGAATATCAACCTTCAAACTCTTTTCGATGTATCGCCCCTGTCCATAGTTGTTACTTCTTTTCCCGAAGGAATACTTCGCAAGATCAACCATACCTTCAGCGATGAGTTTGGCTATAAGGATGATCTGTCCATCGGCAAGAGCGGAGTTGAACTTGATTTATGGTGCGATCCTTACGAAAGGGATCGATTGTTAAAATTGCTTGGCGAACAACAGGAAGTCTCCGGTTTTGCGGCTGAGCTCAAGACCTTTACGGGGGAGTCCCGCTCAGTGCTTTTGTACTGCACCCACATACATTTTAAGGATGAAAATTGTGTGTTAATCGTGTTCCTGGATATCACCGAGCAGAAGCTGATGGAGGATCAGATCAGGCATACTCAGAAAATGGATGTAATCGGGCAGTTGGCCGGTGGTGTAGCCCACGACTTTAACAATATGCTGACCGCTATTTTAGGCTCCGCCGAACTTATGGAGCGTTATGTAAAGGATAATTCTGCGGCGACAAAACTACTCGGCAACATTCAAAAGGCAGCAAGCCGTTCGGCCGAACTGACCAGTCAGCTGCTGGCTTTTTCCAGAAAAGGGCAAAAAAACAGTGTACAAATTTGTATTAATACGACGATCCATGAGGTTATTTCTCTTTTGGAGCGAACCATTGGCAAGAATATCACCCTGAAGACAAAGCTGGTCGCTAACAACTCGTGTGTAGTAGGTGATCATGCGCTGCTGCAGAATGCCCTCCTCAACCTTGGTGTCAACGCCCGCGACGCAATGCCGGAAGGTGGAGTGATCACGTTCGCCACAGCAAACGTTGAACTGGATTCCGGGTACTGCCGATCCAGCACATTTACCATAATTCCCGGCCCATATATTGAAATATCGGTGTCTGATACCGGCACCGGGATGACAAAAGAAATCATCCAGCATGTTTTTGAACCGTTCTTTACGACAAAGGGCGTTGGCAAGGGGACCGGACTGGGATTGGCTGCCGTCTATGGCACTGTGACAGATCACCATGGCAGTATCAGCGTTTTTAGTGAGCCTGGCAGTGGAACAATCTTCAAATTATACCTTCCTTTGTCAAACGATAAAAAAGCGGCGGAAGCCTGTGTTGAGGAGCTGATTCCCGGTTCAGGCGGCATCCTGCTGGTGGATGACGAGGAGATACTCCGCGATGTAGGGAAAGCTCTTTTGGAGGGTTTGGGATACCGGGTATATCTTGCGGAAGATGGAGAACATGCACTGGAAACTTACGCACGAGAGAAGGAAAATATTTCGCTGGTGATTCTGGATATGCTTATGCCCAAAATGGGTGGCAAAGAAACACTGCTGCGATTGATAGAAAGCTATCCCGATATCCGTGTCCTTATTTTGTCAGGATTCAATCAGGAGGGAACGATTGATGATCTTAAAAAAATTGGTGCAGTGGGATTCCTCCAGAAGCCATATCTCTGCATGGAACTATGCAAAGCCGTTTCCGAGGCATTAAGCAGAGACAGGCAGTAATTCAACCCTCATTCGAACAAAACAGAAGGTCAAGGAATAAATTAGTATGATTGATCCAAAGCTCCCCCCCCAGAATCTGGACGCAGAGATGTCCATTCTCGGCGGCATTCTCATCGATAACGACGCCATTAACCGGGTGCTGGAAAGCATAGTTCCGGAAGATTTCTACCGTGAGGTACATCGTAAGATTTTTCTGGCGATGATGCTGCTGTCCGACAAACGTGAACCGTGCGATCTGGTAACATTGACCGAAACCCTGAAAAAAAAAGGGGAGCTGGATGAGATAGGCGGCGCCGCCTATCTGCTCATGCTTGTTGACTATGTACCGACTGCAGCTAACATCTCCTATTACTGCAAGATTGTTAAAGAAAAATCGGTCAACCGCAAGCTGATCTCCATCGCCACCGGAATTGTTACCCGCAGCTATGAGGACCAGACAGACGTCAATGAGCTACTAGACAAAGCCCAGAAGGATCTGTACGAAATCGGTGAAAACAAGCTGCGGCCCCAATATGTACCGATCCAGCCTCTCATCAAAGAAGCTTTCAAAATCCTCAAGTCGCTTAACGATCGCAAAGAGCATATCACCGGTGTGCCGACCGGCTATACTGATCTCGACCAGATGACCGCAGGCTTCCAGCCTGGCAACCTGGTCATCATTGCCGCCAGACCATCGATGGGCAAAACAACCCTGGCGCTCAACATCGCCCAGCATGCCAGCGCCGAGAGTAAAAAGAAAATCTCGTCAGTCATATTCTCGTTGGAGATGGGTAAGGAAGACCTTGTTATGCGTTTTCTGGCCTCTATCGCCAGGGTTGACTTTGGCCGGATGCGCACCGGTCATTTTCAGGACAGTGACTGGCCGCGCCTGACCAGAGCTGCCGGGATTCTCCATGATGCCAAGATTTTTATCGATGACACCCCGGCCATCAGCGTTCTGGAGTTGCGTTCCAAGGCACGCCGTTTGAAGAGCGAACATGATATCGGGCTGATCATTGTCGACTATCTGCAGTTGATGAAAGCCGGTACCCGCATCGAATCACGTCAACAGGAAATTTCCGAGATATCCCAGTCCCTGAAGGCACTGGCCAAGGAACTGGGTGTTCCGGTAGTGGCTCTGTCCCAGCTTAATCGAGAGTTGGAAAAACGCGCCGACAAGCGCCCGATGATGAGTGACTTGCGTGAATCCGGGGCCATCGAGCAAGATGCCGACGTGATCATGTTCGTCTACCGTGAAGCGGTCTACTGCGAGCAGTGCCGCAAGCGTGATGGTTCCTGTACCCAGGGACACGATCGAACCGCTGAACTAATCATCGGCAAGCAGCGAAACGGCGCGATAGGCACGGTCAGTCTGGCCTTTTTCGGCGAGCATACCCGTTTTGAAAATCTGAGTGACCGGAGTGAATAGTTTTTTACCAATAGCCGTTAAGTATGGGGGACAACTATGCCAGAACAGATAAAAAAAGGGTCCATGGGCGCTATTCTCTCTGCCTGCAAAATCATCACCGAGGTTGATATCACTGCAGCTCTGGAAGAACAGGTACGCAGCGGAACCCGCTTCGGTGAAGCGTTAATCAGCCTGGGGATAGTCACACAGGAGGATATTGACTGGGCACTTTCCAGTCAGCTTGACATCCCCTACATCCGGCTCAAGGTCGATATGATTGACCCGGATGCCGTACGGCTCGTCCCGGCGGCAACGGCACGAAAGTTCAATCTGATCCCCCTCATCAAAGCCGGAAATGAGTTGAGCATCGCCCTTTCCGACCCGCTTAACAGCGTTGCAATAGCTGAAGTAGAGCAACTGACCGGTTGTCAGGTCAATATTTCCGTGGCTTTGATTCGTGAAATCCGTGAAATGATCGAGGCCTGTTACGGCAGCAGCGGGCAGGAACAGCTTGGATTTACTTCGGATGCCTTTTCCGAAAATGTTCTGGAGGCCATTAACAGCGATTTGAGCGGTAGCAAGCTGCTAGACTACCTGCTGGTCTATATCCTGCAAAACCGACTTTCATCGCTTTCCCTGAAACCGATGGGAGAGGCTGTTGCCATCAGCGGCAGACGAAGTGGCGTTTCACGCCCGGTTGGTTTTTTAGTCGGTACCTATTACCCTGATGTTACCCTCAGTATCCGTAAAAACATCGGTAACAGCACCAATAGTGAACCCTCATCCAACGGGCTGCTGAAATTCAGCTACCAATCGCATTTGATCACCTTCCAAATTTCCTCCTTGCCTGGCTATGGTGGCGAGTACATAACCATCCGTCCGCACGTATCCTCGACTGTTCCGGTTAGACTCTCCGATTTGCATCTCCCCCCCCAGCAGGAGAATAATTTTTTGCTTCTTGCCGACGCACCACACGGCATCACTTTTTTTGCTTCGAGAAACACTCAGGAACGGGATCGTTTTATCGATCTGATGCTTGAAGAGATGGATACAGCCGGCAAAAATATCATTATCCTGGGTGAAGGCCCAGGTCGGATGAATAAACAATTCCCGCGAGTCATTCTTCCGCGTGACGAATCTGAACGGGCTGCAACGATCATGAATGCTCTGGACCATGCGCCAGACATCCTGGTAATTGAGGATGTTACCGAGGGGATGCCTTTTACAGCCGCCTGTCGGGCCGCCATGCGAGGGAAACTTGTTCTTGCAGGTCTGGAGATTCGTGGGACCCGCAATGTTCTGCGCCAGATGTTGCTATATCAACAGCAAAACTACTTCCTGCCTTTTTTTGTCAATGGATTGGTTTCTTTCAAAGGTATTCAGCTGCTATGCCCTGAATGTCGCACTACCTATAGCCCTCCACCTGAAGAACTTGCCGCCATGAATCTGGCTGCGCCTCCGAATGACTTTTTCCGCACTAGCGGATGTAATGCCTGCGGGCATAGTGGTTTTAGTGCCAGAAAATTTCTGGTGGACGTACTGACCTTCAATGACGAATTTTTGAGGATTTTTGAGCAGTCCAGCGATGTAGCTGCTGTGGAAAATTACCTTAAAATGACCGGTTATCATGGTTTGGAAGAAGAGGGTATGCGACTCCTGATGGCTGGAGACGTTTCGCCTGAGGAATACATCGCATCGGTTGTACTTTAGTAAGATAGAAATAATTATCTGCGGATTTTTTGCAAAGAATCTATTTCGTTACCGCATTAATAAAAGAGGGGAATCTCATGGCACGTATAGATGCACTCTTTAACATGATGAAGGAACAGGGAGCATCCGACCTGCACCTATCCACCGGGAATCCACCCATTTTTCGTCAGCGGGGGGATATGGTACGGCTCAACTTCAAAATGCTGGGGCATGACGAACTGAAAGATATCCTGTTCGAGATTTTGAGTGAAAAACAGCAGGCATACTTCAACGAAACCAAGGATCTTGATTTTGCCTATGAAGTGCCGGGGTTGGCTCGTTTCCGCGGCAACATCATGATGCAGTATCGCGGAATTGCCGCCGTATTCCGTATCATACCCACAAAAATACTTTCGGCTGACGAACTGGGACTGCCGGAAGGGGTGCGGCGCATGACCAATTTCAAGAAGGGTATGGTACTGGTGACCGGGCCAACCGGGTCCGGCAAATCTACGACTCTCGCCGGCATGATCGACCTGATCAATTCCACTCGTAAAGAACATATTCTGACTTTTGAGGATCCGTTGGAGTTCATCCATGAGAATAAAATGTCTCTCATGAACCAGCGCCAGATAGGCGAGCATACCGAAAGCTTCACCTCGGCCCTGCGTGCGGCTCTACGAGAAGATCCTGATGTCATACTTGTTGGCGAAATGCGTGATCTGACGACAATCCAGCTCGCCATGAGTGCTGCCGAAACAGGCCACCTGGTCTTTGGCACCCTGCACACCAGCACAGCAGCCAAGACGGTTGACCGTATTATTGACGTTTTCCCAACCGACCAGCAGGAGCAGGTCCGCGCCATGTTGTCAGAATCATTAAAGGGGGTTATCTGCCAGCAGCTTTTGAAAACAGCCGACGGCAATGGACGCGTTGCAGCTCTGGAAATCATGCTCGGCACACCGGCAATCGCCAACCTGATCCGCGAAGGAAAGACATTCCAGATCCCCTCCATCATGCAGACCGCCAAGAAAGATGGCATGCAGCTGATGGATCAACACCTGCTCGATCTGCTGAAAACTAAAATGGTAAATCCCGAAGAAGCCTATCGCTGTGCCGTTGACAAAAAACAATTCGAACAATATTTGACACCCGCGTAATTGTATTGAGCAAAGGAAACTGCCTTGAAAACGTCATTTAAAAATGCTTTGCTGATAACAACGTTTATCATCACCACCTGCGTCACAGCCCAAGCGGAGGAACTTTCGAACACCCCGACTGATTTTGCCAGCAAGCCCGAAGTAGCCACCACACCTTCCACCGGCTCAGCGTTCAGGCGTTTTTTCACCGAAGGAGAATGGTATTTCTCGTGGGGGTACAGCACCGAAACATGGGCACCGACTGACATTCATGTCTCCCAGCCATCAGAAGGCAATGACTTTACTATTCATGACGTCAAAGGGCATGATGAGCCGGGCTGGGATACCGGTCTTTTTAACAAAGGTCTCTTTGCCCCGCAAAACAATATTCGCCTCGGCCGTTTCATCGATGACGATCACACCGTTGCGCTTGAGCTTAGCCTGGATCACACCAAGTTTACCTCTACCAGCAACCAGACGGCACGTGTCACCGGGACGATAAATGGAGTTCCTGTTAACGAAGACAAAGTGCTAACGGACAATTATTTTCGTTATTACCTGCATAACGGCGCCAACCACTTGATGGTTAACGTCGTCAAACGCGTGCCGCTGATTGGCAAAACCAATGAAAGTTTCAGCCTTGCCGGCCTCGGCAAAGCGGGGCTGGGCGTGATGCTGCCACATTCTGACATTACCGTTTTTGGGAAGACTAATGAAGAAGAAGTCGGCCCGAAAAAAATCAGCAACTTTTTTGGTACAAAACACGGCTGGTGGCAGCTTGACGGTTGGACCGCCGGAATTGAAGCCGGATTACGCTTTGTTGTCGCCAAACCTGTTTATATGGAGTTGACTGATAAAGTGGCCTACGCCAGGCTCTTTGACATTCCAGTTTACAAGGGTTCTGCTGACCAATCCCTCTGGATGAATGAGATCATTCTGAGCCTTGGCTTCACCTATGACGGCAGTAAAAAAACGGTAAAACCCTGATATTTAGGCTATTCAAACGAAAGCAGCCACGCGATTATGGTCGACGTCAGGATTCCATAATGAGGAACCTGCCTAAACAATATCGATTTTTAACCATCAGGAATGGCACAGTTATTTGAATTATCAATTTGATTTATCGGAAGCAGTAATATATTCTAGGCCTATGAAACCTGAGATCGCCATATGCAATATATTTGATCAGGATGCGGAAATGTTGGTGGAGTTTGCCACCAGGCATGGTTTTTCCGGCATTGACTGGTCTATAGATCCATCCCTGTCCGAGAAAAAATTCCTTTCTCTGATGAAAATCCTTGATGGTTTCCAGATTCGCTATCATTGCCGTTTTCATGATGTGGATGTGGCCTTTATTGACCAGCGGGGCCAAGACTCTCTGGACCTCTTGATACGCACAGTGGACCAGGTGGCCCTTGCCGGCGGTCGCCACATGACGGTTCATTGCGGACTGAATAACCCCACCAGCGCAGGGATCGACCATGTGCGCGCCATCGACAATCTCGGCATCCTCGTGGCACACGGCAACCGTAACGGTGTTGCTGTAGCACTGGAGAACCTGACGACTCCCCTCACCAGTGACCCTCGCGTATTCAACCGGATCGTAGCGGAGAGCGGGGCATTTGTCACCATTGATATTGGCCATGCCCATGCGGTCAAAGATCTCCACCCTCAGCTTGAAATCTACGATGAATATATTGTTCCTCACCGTGAAAGAATGTTCAATGCCCACATTTACCACACCGAATTGGAAGGGTACGGCCATATTCCACCGGAATGCTTGTCGGATCTGTTCAGCCGTTTGGAAACTCTCAGTTCAGCTACATTGTGCGATTGGTGGGTAATAGAGCTGATGAAGCCGGAAGAGGTTCTTCGTACTCGTGTATTTCTGCAAAGCTACCTTGACTACCGCTACCCATTTCCTGTAAGTACTATTTGAGGCTGGAAATTTACTCCTCTGTCCCGTTACCCGGAAATACTCCAGATATCTTTATTCAGAGGCCGTGATATGCGCTGCATCCTTCTTCTCCTTGATGGCCTCGGTGATCGGAGCCACCCTGTTCTCAACGGCAAAACCCCCCTCCAGGCGGCCCACTCTCCCAATCTCGACCAAATAGCAACAATCGGCATGAATGGCCTCTTCCATAGTCACCTCCAGGGAACTGCCCTGCCGAGCGAGCTTGCCCACTTTTTGATGTTCGGCTACCGCTTGGATGAGTTTCCCGGTCGCGGGGTAGTTGAGGCTCTTGGTGAAGGGCTCGATGTCCGGGAAGGGGACGTGGCACTACTTACCCGGATATTTTCGGTGACCGAAGAACAAGGGGCCCTTGTTCTCACCCATGAAAACCCTGAACTTGACCAGAGTAGCTGCCAAATCCTCCAGCAGGAGATCGGAATATTTAAACAGGACGGTATTGAAGTGGAGTTTGTCCCCACCAAAGGGATAGGCGGGATACTGATCCTGCGTGGTGACGTGTCGAGCGCCATCACCGATTCTAATCCGATTCATGAAGGACGTCCACTCATGGAGGTCCTGCCCTTGCGCCGCGCGTCCGAAGATCTTTGCGCACAAAGGACGGCTGCGGTTCTCAACGCCTACCTTTGTTGGAGTTACCGAAAACTTTCTGCGCACCCCCTCAACAAGAAGCGAGTAAAAATGGGGTTGCCACCAATTAATGCCGTTGGAACGCAGCGTGCCGGCATGCTGGGCAAACTTCCGACATTCGCAGAGCGATGGGGACTCAAAGGGTTGATTATCGCTTCAGGCGCCTTGTACAATGGAATCGGCCAGGTTGTAGGCATGGACACCCGGCGGGTAAAGGATACGGACGACCCTTCCCGGGATCTGCTGGAAAGGCTCAAGCTAGCCCACCAGGCGCGGGAATACGATTTTATCCACGTTCACACCAAGGTGACGGACGAAGCTGGACACAAAAAGGACCCCCTCTTCAAGCAACGGGTGATCGAGACGGTTGACAAGGCACTCGCCTATGTCGTGAAAGAGATCGTCCCGGATGAAGAGGTCCTCTTCATTGTTACCGCCGACCATTCCACCGCCTCTTCCGGCACCATGATTCATACCGGTGAGAACGTCCCGCTGGTCATGACCGGAAAATACACGCGCCGGGATGATGTGAAGGCTTTCAACGAGGTTAGTTGCGCCGCGGGAGGGCTCAGCCTCGTGCGAGGCAACGAACTCATGTACCTGATCCTGAATTTTATCGATCGGGCGAAGCTCTGGGGGCTTATGGATTCGCCGGACGACCAGCCGTTCACACCGGGCAGATATACTTCGCTGAGGGTTGACTGATCCCATGGATTTCCCTTTTTGCGCAGGCTCACAGCTCTCCGGGAGAGGGGACAAGGTCAGGGGGGGGCTCATCGTTGCCTCCAACCGGGAGCCCTATTCCCACCGTAAAACCGGACGGGGTTTGAAACTGGAAATTCCGACCGGCGGACTTGTTTCGGCCCTCGACATGGTACTCCGGGTAACGGGAGGAACGTGGGTCGCTTGGGGAAGTGGCAACGGCGACCGCGAAGGGACTGATGCCGACAGCCGCGTATGGGTTCCTCCGTTAAACCCCTCTTACCGTCTCAGGCGAGTCTGGCTTTCCCCCGAATCGGTTAAAAACCATTACCACGGTTTCTGCAATCTGTTCCTATGGCCGCTCTTCCATGGAGAACCGGACCGTATCCTCTACCGTAAGCCCTTCTGGGGACATTACGAGAGGGTTAATCGGGCTTTTGTCGATGCGATCCTTGCTGAAGGGAACGAGGATTCCACCATCTGGATCCACGATTACCATCTCTGCCTTGCCCCCTCCATGGTCCGCGCCGCTAGCCCGGAGCGGACCATCGCCCATTTTTGGCATGTCCCCTGGCCCGATTGGGAGCTGTTCTGCGCCGCCCCACAGAGTGAAGCACTGCTCACCGGGCTTCTCGGCAACGATCTGATCGGCTTTCAAATTCCTCTCTACGCCTGCAATTTTATGGCAAGCGCTGCCGCATGTCTCGGTGCAGCAATCGACTACAAGGCTATGACCGTAACCTGGCAAGGACGTATCACTCAGGTAAGGTCCTTTCCGATCAGCACCGATTTCCACAGTTTCGATTCCCTCGCAACAGCTTCCGCCACGGAGATTCGTGTAAGACGTCTTAGAAGTAAGCACCGCCTGCCCAAACTGGTCGGCCTGGCCGTTGACCGGCTCGACTACACCAAAGGAATTATCGAGCGACTCCAGGTGCTTGAGCGTTTTTTCCATAGCAACCACTCCTTCAGAGGTACCTTCACCTTCATCCAGATCGCTGTCATGACCAGAAACGGTGCGCCTTACCGAGCCTACCGCCAGGAGGTCGAGGCTCTGGTTGAGAGGATCAACGCCAGGTTCGGTACGGCAGATTGGCGGCCGATTGTCTACTCCACGACACAACTCGATCAGGAGGAACTTGCCGCCTACTATCGGTTGGCTGATATTGCCGTCATTACTCCGCTTTGTGATGGTATGAACCTGGTAGCCAAGGAATATGTCGCTGCCAAGACTGATGGAGAGGGGGTGCTCATTCTCGGGCGAAGGGCGGGTGCCGCCGCAGAGTTGGATGGGGCACTCCTAGTAGATCCAACAGATCGTGATGCATTTGTAGCCACCCTCCGACGGGCACTTACCATGTCCCGGGTGGAAAAACGGGAGCGGATGGCGCAAATGCGACAGCAGGTGAGACAGCATACTATCTACGGTTGGGTTGGCAATATCCTTGACGAGCTGGCGCTTATTCCCCAGATGAAGGGCGGGGGGAGGGATGCCCTGCAGCATGGTGAGGAAATTGCGGCCCGTCTGGCCGGACGGGGGCTACTTCTCTGCCTTGATTTTGACGGAACCCTTGCGCCTATCGTCGAATGCCCGGAGCGGGCGGAGATGCCGGACGACGTCCGGGCCCAACTAATTGCGTTACAGGGGCGCCACCCCATCGCCATACTGAGCGGCAGGAGCCTCGCCGATGTCCGGGCACGGACCGGTTTACCGGGACTGATCTACGGAGGGAATCACGGAGCGGAAATGGGAGGGTACACAGCCGGAACCGGTTCTCTTGCCGATGACCGACTACTGTTGGAGGAGTTCCTCGTCGATGCGGAGCGGGCTTTTGCACAAGTTCCCGGTGTGCTGATCGAGGACAAAGGGGTAACCGCCAGTATCCATTTCCGGCGTGTTGCGCCTGCTCAACGGGAAACATTCCTGGTCGCTTTCCAACCACTTGCCAGGCAATACGCCGGGCGGCTACGGATCACCGAGGGGAGAAAGGTTATCGAGATCTTTCCACAGACGGCCGGCGACAAGGGGGCAGCACTACAGCAACTGATGGCAGAGGTGGGCAGCGGCATGGTGCCGGTCTATCTGGGGGATGACATTTCAGACGAAGACGCTTTCCGCGCAATTCGTAAGTGCGGTATTTCCGTGTCCGTCGGCGGAAGCCCGGCGGCGGAATTCTATCTGCGAAATCAGGGAGAGGTAGCCCGGTTTTTATCTCTCTTGGCCCACAGTGCCAACGGAAGAAACTTTCAGGTTACCGGACATGATACAAAGGAGGCTGAATCAATATGAACAATGCACTGCCGAACACAGAAACAGGGGTAATCCATGGACGTTTTCAAGTCCTGCACAACGATCACCTTGTTTACCTCTTGTCAGGGATGACCCTCTGCCGGCACCTCGTAGTGGGGATCACCAACCCCGATCCGCTTCTGACAAGAGACGAAGCTGCAGACCATAAGCGAAGTAGCCTCGCAGCCAATCCGCTCACCTATTTTGAGCGTTACGTTATGGTTCGTGCTGTTCTCGAAGAAGCTGGAATTGAAGCATCGCGCTTTTCCGTTGTCCCATTTCCCATCAATATGCCCGAACTCTATAAATACTATGTTCCGCTTGATGCCCTCTTTTTTCTCACCATTTACGATCAGTGGGGAAAGCGCAAACTCGACTACTTTCAATCACTCGGGCTTAGTACTTGTGTCCTCAGAGATGTACCCGAAAACCAGAAGGGACTGAGTGGTACCGAAATCCGCGGTCGGATGGCGGCCAACGAACCGTGGGAAGACCAGGTACCTCCTGCAACAATGCGCCTAATGAAAAAATGGGACATTCCCGGTCGATTGCGGGATCTTGGATAGTCCTGAATCCTGAACCCCGAAGGAAAGGACAAGAACAGGAATTTGCCTTTTTCGAGTAGCCACTTTGTCGTGTATAAGATATAAATTCTTTACATATCAGGAGATTTAACCTTGAACTTTAACCATTTTGATGAACGCGGCCACGCGATTATGGTCGATGTCAGCGACAAACAGCCGACCATGCGCACCGCCGTTGCGGCAGCTGAAGTGCGGCTCTCGCCTGCATTGCTGGCGGCTATCAAGACGGGCGGTCTTGCCAAGGGAGATGTTCTGGGCGTTGCCCGTCTGGCCGGCATCATGGCTGCCAAGCGAACACCGGATCTGATCCCGCTTTCCCACCCGCTTGCAATACATAACGTCAGCGTTGATTTCGAAATGAATGAACCATCCGGAGTGATCACGGCACGCTGCACCGTACGAGCGTATGAGCGTACCGGTGTGGAGATGGAAGCAATGACCGGAGCCAGCCTCGCAGCTTTGACGATTTACGACATGTGCAAAGGGAGCGATAAATCGATTACAATTAGCGAGATCAAGCTGCTGTTCAAGGAAGGTGGCAAAAGCGGCGTCTACCGACGCGACATAAACAATAAAGACTGACGACCTGTATGCAGACAGAACAGACCATACGACTCTCCGTTTTTGTCGGCGTCCTCCTACTGGTTGCCCTCTGGGAGATCATTGCACCGCGACGTCCCTTGCGGGATAACAAGAGCAGGCGCTGGTTTATCAATCTTTCTCTGGTTGTCATTGACACCGCTACGGTCAGACTTCTGTTCCCAATCCTACCTGTCGCTCTTGCACGAAGCGCCGAGACACGGGGATGGGGGCTCTTCAATTTATTAGCCATTCCACTTTGGTCCAAAATCCTTCTGAGCATCTTAATACTCGATTTCATCATCTATCTTCAGCATATTCTGTTTCACCATACCCAGATCTTATGGCGTTTACACCGGATGCACCATACAGACCTTGATCTGGATGTTACCAGCGGTAATCGCTTCCATCCTCTGGAAATTATTATCT
Source organism: Geobacteraceae bacterium (assembly GCA_025355965.1). Classification (GTDB taxonomy): domain Bacteria; phylum Desulfobacterota; class Desulfuromonadia; order Geobacterales; family Pseudopelobacteraceae; genus JACRCG01. The sequence goes on along the minus strand of JANXYR010000036.1, from coordinate 27,673 downwards.
CGATGCTTATTAAAATAACGGCGGTCGTCATTTTGGGTGCGCCGGCGCTGGCGGTGCTGGCCTTCGAAATCGTTCTGAATGCTTGCTCCATGTTCAGCCACGGCAACATCAAACTTTCAGCCGCTGCAGACCGCCTGCTGCGTCTGTTTCTGGTGACTCCGGACATGCACCGTGTCCATCATTCGTCGATTGCACGCGAGACCAACAGTAATTTCGGCTTCAACCTCCCATGGTGGGATCGGCTCTTTGGAACTTATCGCCCCCAGCCCGAAAAAGGTCACTTGGAGATGATCATCGGTCTCAAGGAATACCGGAATCCGCAACGGCTTACCTTGCCCCGTCTCCTTATTCAGCCGTTTACCCGCTCATAATTGCCTGCTTGACACAACTCTTGTAAAACTGCTATTGTACGGCATTACAATTGTTGTACCGGATAGCACTTAATCGTAAGCCCCGGAAAACTCCGGGGCTTTTTTTGTACAACCCAGAGCAACCAGAAAGAAGGAGTAGCATGGAGTTCCAAGAATTTAATTTACACCCCGTAATCGCAGCAAGCATCAAAGAGGCCGGTTATGTCACACCGACCCCTATCCAGCAACAGGCTATACCAACGGTAATGCAAGGGCGCGACGTCATGGGCTTGGCCCAGACCGGCACAGGCAAAACTGCGGCGTTTGCTTTACCTGTCCTGAATCGTCTAATGGAAGGGCCGCGCGGCTCTGTCCGTGCCCTGGTCGTGGCCCCTACCCGCGAATTAGCCGAACAGATACATGAATCATTTGTGACATTGGGAAAACAAACCCGTCTTAGAAGTGTTACCGTTTATGGCGGAGTCAACGTCAATCCACAGATCCATGCGCTAAAAAACGGCGTTGAAATCGTAGTGGCCTGCCCAGGCCGGCTTCTGGACCACATCGGCCAAGGCACCATAGATCTTTCCCACCTTGAAGTGCTCGTGCTGGACGAAGCTGACCAGATGTTCGACATGGGATTTCTCCCCGATATTCGCAGGATTCTAAGCCACATCCCTGCCAAGAGACAGACCCTGCTGTTTTCGGCTACCATGCCGCCCAGCATCAATAAACTTGCTCACGACATTCTGAAAAATCCGGTCACCATTCAGGTCGGCAATACCGCTCCCCCGGTCACCGTTTCCCACGCTCTTTATCCGGTAGAGCAGCATCTGAAAACGGCACTGCTGCTTGAACTGCTGAAGCATACCGATACTGATTCCGTATTGATTTTTACCCGCACCAAGCACCGCGCCAAACGCCTTGGTGAGCAGTTGGGAAATGCCGGTTACAAGGCGGCCTCACTGCAGGGTAATCTCTCCCAGAATCGCCGTCAGGCGGCTCTGGACGGATTTCGTGATGGCACCTACCAGATTCTTGTGGCAACCGACATAGCCGCTCGCGGCATCGATGTGTCGCAGATATCGCACGTTATCAACTATGACATTCCGGACACGCCGGAAGCATATGTTCACCGTATCGGGCGCACCGGGCGGGCTGCCAAAAGCGGTGATGCTTTTACTATGGTATGCAGCGAGGATACTATCATGGTACGTACGATCGAGAAAAAACTTGGCGCCCCGTTGGAACGGCGCACGCTAGACGGTTTTGACTACACGATTCCTGCACCAAAAAAAGATGCGGAGTTCGCCCGGCCTCCACGCGAACCGCGGCCAACCCGTAAACCGGCTGCTGCCAAAAAAAGTTCGGCAGGCTCAATCAACCCTTTCAAAACTGATCATCCCGGCAGCAAACCTGCGGGGCGTCCTCAGCAGACACGACCAGGGGCAACAGGTGCCGCATCCAAAACAGTATTCAATAGTTCTCGTCGCGGAAAATAACGTAAAATTCTAATTCAGAGTTGAATTCAAGTAAAAGGCCTCCGAAGCTTTATAAGCCTCGGGGGTCTCTCTACATTTATATTGACATGTATATTATTGAATTGTATTTGTCCCATTCACAATAAAAGGAGTCTCTGTGCAAGCTAAAGAGTTAGTCCAACTTATAAAATCAAAAAAGTCACCGACCGTCATTGATGTTCGCAGCGGTTTCGAATTTAACAGCGGTCACGTCCCTGGCGCCATCCACACCCCGACCTGGAAAATCCTGTTTAAAATGGCAAAACTTCCAAAGAACAAAGAGGCCAAGCTGGTTGTACTCTGCGAGCATGGTCCACGTGCCCAGATGGCTCAGGGGCTTTTGGGGCTGTACGGCTACCGCAACGTGGCACTCCTTGATGGGCATATGGCGGGGTGGCGCAGAGCAGGGTTGACGGTTGAGAAATGACTTTTACGCATGAACCGTTACGCCAAGGAATTCATAACCATGACGTTTAAGGAACTACAAAAATCGTTGGAAATACTGGGGCTTTACGACCGGGTAACGATGAAGCAGGTCAAGAGCCGTCATCGCGAACTTGTGAAGCGGTATCACCCGGATTCCGGAGAGAATGTAGGCGGCGAAAAAATCCAGCAGATTAATGCTGCCTACCGTATTTTAAGTGAATATCTTGAATCATATCGCTTTTCGTTTTCGGAAGATGAGTTCTACAGTCAGAACCCTGAAGAGCGCATTCGACGACAGTTCATGGATGATGCCCTCTGGGGCGGAAGTCGCGAACAACGCGGAAAAAGTTGAGTTATAAAAACGCCTGAAGGAGTCACAATGACACAAAAAAGAGATTTTGACACTGCTGCTTTAAATTGGGACGAAGAACCGCGCCGGGTCAAACTGGCGGGGGAGATTGCTACTGCCATACAGGAGAATGTTCCTCTTTCAAAAGAGTGGGATGCCCTCGATTTTGGTTGCGGGACAGGCTTGGTAACCCTGCAGCTCGCCCCGGATCTTCGGAGCATGACGGGGATCGACAGTTCCACCGGTATGCTTGAACGCCTGGGTGCAAAAATACAACAGTCAGGTTTTCAGAATGTGCGAACAGAACTGTGTGACCTTGGCAAAGGCGAACTGCCGACCGGACGCTATCACCTCATAACCAGCGCCATGACCCTGCATCACATCAAGGAGATTGTACCGCTCCTGCAGTCACTTAAAACTTTGCTGCTTCCCGGTGGATGGATAGCTCTGGCTGATCTGGAATCTGAAGGGGGAAGATTTCACGAGGATCCTACCGGCGTATTCCACAACGGCTTCAGCCGTGAAGAGCTTTCAGACATGCTCGAAGAGACCGGTTTTTCTGAAATTACCATCAGCACGGCTACAGAAGTTGTAAAAGGAGAGTCCTCTTTCCCGGTGCTATTAGCAACGGCGCAATCTAACTGATTTTGTCATTACTGTTCATGATGTCGTGTATTACACTAAAATAAACTATTACGAAGGAGCCACTATGAAACGACTTATCACCGCACTTATAACAGTAGCTTTAGTTACAACAGCAACTCTTGCAATGGCATCAAACCCTACAGCCCCCTTGAGTACCCCAACCTTGAAGAAAACCATAGCTTCCAACGGTAAACCGACACTGGTTTTTTTTGAGAATCCCAACGGTGGACCCTGCAGGGCTCAAAAGGCGTTACTGAATAAACTTGTTGAACAGCGTAAGGAAAACTTCAATATTGCCAGCGTCAGCACCCTGAATCAGGAGGATCAAAAAGGATTTTATGATTACGGCATCAGAAGCTTGCCAACACTGGTATTGGTTGATAAAACCGGTAAAATCAGCAGGGTTTTCCCGCCTGGAATTCAGAATATTGAAGTTCTTTCTTCCGCTCTGGATGGTCTGAAATAATGGAATTCAGTATTATCAACATCCTGATGGCAATTGGAGCTGGAGTTGCCAGCGTTCTCTCACCCTGCGTTTTGCCGGTAATTCCGATCATCATGGCAGGGGCGGAAGTAAAGGATCGTCTTCGTCCGCTGATTGTGGTGATTGGTCTTTCTCTATCATTCATGGCGATGGGAGCAATATCGTCACTCTTCGGGACTCTTCTAATCGGTAAAACCCGTTATATCGAGATTGCCGGTGCTTTGGTGATTATCATCATGGGGTTGATGGTGCTCTTTGACATCAGCATCTTCAAGCGTTTCCACCGGTTTTCCAACATCCGGGTCAAAGGTGAAGGGCGCATAGGCGGGCTGGTCCTCGGCATGGCACTTGGTCTGATCTGGGTTCCATGTGTCGGCCCGTTTCTTTCAACTACCCTGACCATGGTTGCCACCAGCGGTCAACTGGCGACCGGAATCATATTGCTCAGTTTTTATTCCCTCGGCCTGGCAATACCGATGCTGATCGTTGGCTATTCATCACAACTTCTGCAGAACAAAATCAAGGGACTGCTTAAACATGAAACCATCCTGCGCTATGTAAGCGGAGGCACACTGGTCGCCTTTGGTCTTTATTCTATCGTCGCTGGAAATATGGCGTTCTGACTAGTTAGAGTTTAGCCGCCGGGTAAACTCTAACTAGTTGAGAAGACGACTCTATCATAAACCCTCTCTCAATTCTTTTAGCGGCGCGCCTGCTGGTCGCACTCGGACTTCCAGCCCAAGATAGTCCAGGATTCTGATAAGTTTGCGGATGCCAACCTCCTGCACGATTCCAGCCTCGATCTGACTGATTGTAGAGCGACTCATCCCCAGATCCTTTGACATTTTTTCCTGAGATATTTTCCGGTGCTTGCGCTCTTTCCTGATGCATTCACCAATATCGTATAGTATTAATAGCATAAATGTATGTTATATGAAACATAAAGCTGTTACAACAATATTTTGTATTATATATAGAACAAAATAATCATATAGAAATCAAATTGACTGCGACTCACTCTGGCTGGTATGGTCTCCCGACTGTAAAAAACTATGATCTAACCTCTGCAAAAGAATGCAACTATCACTAAGCAGGTGCATATTTTGCACTTAATCCGGAACATATTATCATAACAGCACATAATATATTTCATAAAATACAGCACGTTACAAACTTGGTACACTCCCTGCTTTCATATAGGTCAGATTGACTATCTCACCAAATAAAGGAGCAGAATCATGAAAACGCGAATTATCGCCACAGCATCAGTTGTAGGACTTTTGGCAGCATTGGCAGTGAGTGATGTATCTGCGGCAGGGCGCGGCTACGGCAGCGGTGAAGCAGGCGCAACATCTGCAACGCGTCCGACTGGTTCGCAGCGTCGCGACGGCACATTCCTAACAACGGGCACAACAGCCAACGGTTCAACTACACGTAACGGAAAAGGCACCGGACTTCAAAACAGCACTTGCATCACCCCAGCCAACACCACGACTGCAACGACAACTGTTACAACAACACCTTAACATTGTCATAATCAACAACAATCCCGGTCAAGTTTCAAAAGCTTGACCGGGACTTTTTCAAAGGATTGCCGATATGAAACGGGCCCTTTTTATCATCGTAATCTTTGTCATGATCGCCGTTGTCCAGGGTGAGGCGCGTGCTTTCTGGGGTAGCGAGGCACGTCAAAACCGCAGCGGACTTGATGTTGCCGCCGGTTATGATGTTAATACCGTTACCACCATACGCGGGACCGTCATCACCCCACCAGCAAAAATCGAACAGGGTGAGCATACACAGATGACTATCACTACACAGCAAGGCACAGTAATTGTGCTTCTTGGGCCTTGGACCTACTGGGAACGAGAGGGCTTGATGATAAGCCGGGATCAGGAGGTCAGCATTAGCGGCTCCCGCGCCCAGGGAAAAGATGGCTCAGAATATCTCTTTGCCCAGAAGCTTGACAATATTGCAAACAGTACGACTATCACACTTCGCACCGAAACAGGCTCACCATTGTGGTTACGAAGCGGTTCAGGTTACGGCAGCGGGGTTGGCCAGAGCTCTGGAGGGGGATTCGGCACTGGTTCCGGTTATCGAGGTGGCAGCATGAGAGGGGGTGGCAGACGATGAAGCGAAGCCCCATTATTTTTGTAAGCACCTCTATATTATTGTTTTATTCAGTTATTGCAGCAAGGAGTGCCGATATTTCAGACAATCGACCTGTCGCATCAATCAGCATCGGTGCTGAATACAGTTCGGGGACATACAATACGGATACTACAACCCGTATTTTCTACATGCCACTGGTAGTCAGCTGGTTTCCACATGAGCGGTTGGATATGAGCATTGAATTGCCGTTTATATACCAGACCTACCAATATCATAACATCGCTACTGCAGCCACCCCCAAGACCGTTACCCGTTACGGCAGTGCAGGGGGAATTCTCTCGACCACAAGCACCTCATCAACATCAACAATAATCCCAATAAAATCATCCGGAAGCAGCTCTACAACCTCCGGACTAGGCGACATCGTCTTGCGGGCCGGATACATTCCCCTCTTAGAGAAGAACGACATGCCACAATTGAGAGCGTCTCTGTTTGTTAAAACGCCTACCGCATCATTATCTGAAGGGCTTGGCACCGTGGAGTTTGATTTCGGCGGCGGGCTTGATCTCTCCAAATGGTTCGGCAACATCCACCTGGCAGGAGAAGCCCTTTATACCTATCAAGGAAAGGTATCCGGGCTCGGTTTGAAGAACTACCTCAGCTATACCGGCACAGTCGGTTATCAGCTAACAAACGATATTCAGCCGATGCTCGTTATCAAAGGATCAACAACACCATCAGTGTATTCTGACGACCTTATGGAAGTCCGAGGACGCTTGCTGTGGACTTTTTACACGTCAACATCCCTCGATCTTTTTGCTACCCGGGGTATCAGCAAAAGCAGTGCTGACTACGGTGGTGGGTTTGCGGTCATTTATTCATTCTGATGCGGAGAGTCGAGCGCTTTATAATCATCCCGATTTGCTTCACCCTTATGGTGGGATGGTTCTCATGGAATGCCTTTCGGGCTGCGCCACAGGTAGCGGTAGAAAATTTACGCGGTGCCGGACTTTCAATGGCAGCGGCCATCGAACAACTTGCCGCTGCAGATCCTAGTTTTAACTCACTTTCACGCTATAGCACACCTGATATTGCCTATTTTTCACTTGTTGACCGCCAAAGGGCTGTCCGCTTCCACACCAACAGTGCACTAACCGGAACAGTTTCAGCCGAATCCACACCACCAACCAATAGCAAAGACGGTATATACGAAAGTCGAAAAAAGCTTGGCACCGGCGAAGACATCTACCTCCTCCAGACGCGTATTCATACTGGGGGAAACGATTATCTGCTTACGCTGGCGCTGCATACCTACCGCGCCGACCAGGTTATTCGGCGGGCACGAACCGGTGTAATGATGGTGACTCTTCTTACACTTTTACTCTGGTTAGTGACCCTGAGACTCATGTACCTGCTGCGCCGTGACGAACGGCGTCAGCTGGAAATGCAGCGGCGTGAAGAGCTGGCGCGGCTAGGTGAGATGGGTGCAGTCATGGCACACGAAATCCGTAACCCACTGGCCGGAATCAAGGGGTTTGCACAGCTGATTGAAACAGCTACCAACATTGAACAGGCGCGCACCTATGCCGGCAAGATTGTCCACCAGTCACTCCGGATGGAGACGCTCGTGAACGACCTGCTCGCCTTTGCTCGAGAAGACCGGAGAGAGCGACAACACACCGATCTGTCGGCACTGGTGCGTGAGTGCGTAACAATGATCCGGCTGGAGGCAGATTTATCACGAGTGAAGGTCATCCACGCCCCACAAGCGGTAATAAATGTACTTGTTGTTTCCGACCGAATATTCCAGCTACTGCTCAATCTGCTTAAAAACGGACTTCAGGCAATGCCAAACGGCGGTGAGCTGCGTGTCGAACTGGAAAACAGAACATCGCTGGCTATGATCAGGATAAGCGACTCCGGCATAGGAATCCCACCAGAAAATATTCACCGCATCTTTGAACCATTCTGGACCAGCAAAGCTCGTGGCACCGGACTTGGGCTTGCCCTCTGCCGCAAAGTAGCTCAGGAGCATGGCGGGAATCTGACTGTTGAGAGTGTGGTTGGAGTCGGCACAACGTTCACAGTGACTTTGCCAATGGAGAGATAATAAAATGTCGGCAACCATTCTGATAGTAGAAGATGACACCGTTTTTAGGGAGCTGTTAATCGCAATACTGGACAGTGCAGAGTACACTGTGGCAACTGCAGCTGATGGCGGCGAGGGTCTCAGGCGCATCCAGCGTGAACATTTTGATCTGGTCCTCTCTGACCTGAAAATGCCGGTCAGAAGCGGACTTGATCTGTTCCACCTAACACAGGGCGAGCCGAACCCTCCACTCTTTATCTTTATCACCGCCTTTGGAAAGGTGGAAGAGGCAGTCGCAGCGGTAAAAAATGGAGCTTTCGATTTTCTCTCCAAGCCGCTTAAGGATCCTGCAAGTTTACTGGCAACTGTGCGAAAAGCCCTTGAGCATGTTGAGCTGCAGCGTCTGACGATATCTTTGAAGGATATTGAGCAGGCGGGACTCCCTCCTGAAGATCTGATCTTTGCCGGCAGAACCATGGAGGGTGTCAGAAAGCTGGTGCAGGACGTGGGTCGCACCCCTTCTACTGTTCTGTTGTATGGTGAGAGCGGTACCGGCAAGGAGCTGATCGCCCGGATGGTTCACCTTGCCAGTCCGCGCAGTAACGCACCATTTATACCTCTCAACTGTGCCGCGATTCCGGAGAACCTCCTTGAAAGCGAACTGTTCGGACATGAACGAGGAGCATTTACCGGAGCCGCTCAAGCAAGACGCGGAAAATTTGAGCTGGCACAGGGCGGCACTATTTTTCTGGATGAAATTGGCGAGATGCCCGCTCTACTACAAGCAAAGCTGTTGCGCGTGCTGCAGGAAAGGGTTTTTGAACGGTTGGGTGGGACGATGCAGATCAAAGCCAATGTACGTGTGATCGCCGCCACCAACCGAGATCTGTCCATTGAGGTCGCTGAAAAGCGCTTCCGCGAAGATCTTTATTATCGCCTCAATGTCTTTCCGATCACACTGCCACCACTCCGTGAACGACGGGATGCCATCGTGTCAATGGTGCGGCATTTCTGTGCTCGTTTTTCCGCTGTTTCGGGTCACCGACGAGCGGTAGGTATAACTCCGGAGGCTTTAAAACTCTTGGAACAGTACCATTGGCCCGGAAATGTGCGCGAGTTGCAAAATGTCATCGAGCGGGGGATCATTCTGGCTCAAAGGGAGATTACTCCATCCGAACTGCCGCCGGAACTTCTAAAAAATCATCTGACAAGCGTGATCGGCGAAGGAATCCTTAAAAGCCGTGAAGAAGATGCCATCCGCACAGCGCTGCAAGAATATCGCGGCAACCGCCGCAAGACAGCTCAGGCCCTAGGCATCTCGCTGCGTACCCTGCAGTACCGGCTAAAGGACCTTGGACTGGTCAGCAAAGAGGGAGAGTAGATTAATTCATTTTTCGGGAAAATTAATATGGGAATATCGAAACACCCTTCTATCGTCACCATGCCTGAAACCGAAAAACCGTACCCTTGCATCCTCTCTTTTCTGAGCAGGAGATTCCCCGCGATTCCGGAGGAGATCTGGGAAAAGCGAATTTTAGAAGGAAAGGTCCTTGACGAAAAAACAGGGCCTATAACGCTGGATACTAAATACACCCCATTGAACCGTATCTTTTATTTCCGGGAAGTCAGCAGTGAGCCAGTCATACCTTTTGCTGAAAAAATTCTGCACCTCGATGACGAAATTCTGGTCGCATGTAAACCGCATTTCCTTCCCGTAACCCCTGGTGGACGCTATGTCGAAGAATGCCTGCTGAATCGTTTGCGAGCCAGCACCGGCATCGAAGATCTGGCGCCACTTCACCGTATCGATCGTGAAACAGCTGGAATTGTTCTATTTTCTGCTAATAAAAGCAGCAGGGGCGCCTACAGCACACTCTTCATGAATGGTCAGGTTGAAAAAACCTATCAGGCTATCTCAGCGTGTACGCCACTTCAGAAGACAGCTTCATGGGAAGTCGAGAACAGAATAGAACGGGGGGAACCTTGTTTTCGTATGAAGGTGACGCAAGGTAGTACCAATGCCAGGTCAGCCATCAATCTGGTGGAGGTCAAAGGAGATCTGGCACGTTTTATCCTGCATCCAATAACCGGCAAAACCCACCAGCTCCGGATTCATATGAGTGGTCTCGGGTTTGGAATATTGAATGACCGCTATTATCCGGAACTGCAAGACGAAAGTGAAGACAACTTTGATACTCCGCTGCAACTTGTAGCAAAATCTCTGCGTTTCAAGGACCCTCTGAACGGTGAAACCAGAGAGTTTAAATCTGAACGCGAGTTGTTTTGGTAGATAAAGTGACGAATATTTTTTATTTTGTGCACACCTGACTTCCCAAGCACTCTGACTTTCGGGAATATGTTGACAAGAATTTTCTGGCATTGGCCGGACGTTATTGATATATATGCAAAAATAATATGAAATGCAGTAAATCAAACAGGGGGGAGATTCATTATGTTCAGAGCATTGCAGTACCGACAGCTGTTAGCCTTAACAAGCTGTGCCATAGGAGTTGTTTTGTTGCTTGTTGCGTTGTGTGTAGCGCCGTCCGAAGCCAAATCAAGTTTTTCTTTGAAAGAGGGCAAGAGCTGTGTAACTTCTGATTGCCACTCTAATATGGGTAAGGATAAATTTGTTCATGGCCCGGTAGCCACCAGAAATTGCACATTCTGTCATAAACAGAGTAATAAAAATCTGCACGAATTCAAGCCTATTACCAATGTAGGAGAAGTCTGTTATTCCTGCCATGACAAACTGCACTTGGGTCCGGTAGTGCACAAACCGGTTAAAGAGGGTAAATGTACCGGTTGCCACAGCCCGCACGAGTCCGGATACAAATTCCAGTTGCTTGGGGGAGGTCAGGGCCTCTGCTTAAAGTGTCATAAAAAGACCATCATTAGCGGCAAGGTTAAACATGGCCCGGTAAATGACGGTGAGTGTAGCGCCTGTCACAGCCACCATTCCGGCAACTTCCCCAATCTATTGGCCGCGAAGGGAAACGATGTCTGTTATAGTTGCCATACAGACAAAAAGACTGAATTTGCCTCCAAAAAGCATATCCATTCGCCGATGAAAACCGGTTGCATCCAGTGCCACAACCCGCACAGCAGTGATTACAAGTTTACCCTGATTGGAGAGAGCACCAAGGGGGTCTGTTTTGCCTGCCACAAAGATAAGCAGAAGGAAATTTCAGCTGTCACCGTTAAACATGGCGGGCTTGAGCTGCCTAATGGCTGTTTGGCTTGTCATGGTCCCCATACCTCGGCTTTTCCAAAGCAGTTGGCAATGGCACCTATGGATCTCTGCTTGAGTTGCCACGACCGTGAATATGGCAGTGGCGACAAAAAGGTTTCCGATATGAAAGGATTCCTCGCCAAAAACAAAATCACTCATGGGCCGATAAAGGACAAGGACTGTTCAGGCTGTCACAATACCCACGGATCAAAAGATTTCAGGATTTTGAGAGGGAACTTGAGCCCGGTTTTCTATGCCAAATACGACCCTAAAAACTATGAGCTCTGCTTTAACTGCCACAATGACACCTTGGTAAAAGACGCCAAAACCACTACTTTGACAGGCTTCCGAAATGGCGACCAAAACCTGCACTTCGTACACGTAAACAAGACTCCAAAGGGTAGAACCTGCCGTGCCTGCCACGACGCCCACGCCACTAACAACCCGAAACACGTCAGAGATACTGTCCCCTTTGGCGCATGGCAGCTACCGGTTGGATTGGTAAAAAACCAGACCGGAGGTTCCTGTCTACCGGGTTGTCATCAAGAGTTCAAATATGATCGCAACAATAAGGTGAAAAACAGATGATCCGTACCAGCATATGGTTATATTTTCTGGTTGTGACACTCGTGGCTGTGCCTTCAATGGCAGCCACGAGTGATGAAAGCAAGGGGCTCGAGGAAAAGGTCGGCACTCTTGACAATAAGGGAAAAACCGAAATGGCGTTGGACCTTCTACGCCAGGGAAAACTGGATGCTGCAGAACTTTTACTGCAGCAGGTTCTGGCACTTACCCCTGACCCGGCACGGGTATATTATGAGCTTGGCCGCATCCACGAACAGCGTGGTGACAGCTTGAAAGCGATTGCTGCCTTCAAAGAAGGCATCAAAATACATGAGCAGGGGAGACGTTAGAGCCCATGAAAAGATTCACCTTTAATACCGGATCGCTTGCTGTTCGTCTGATGCCGTTGTTGGTTTTGATTATTCTGTTGAATACAACAATATCATCCTCCGCCATGCGTTCACTGGAGTTGGGGATGGAGGCACCGGATTTTTCCTTGACTGACCTGAACGGGCAAACACAATCAATTACAGCTCTTAAAGGAGATAAACTGACCATTGTGCTTTTTTGGGCAACCTGGAGTGAAAACTCAAAAAAGGCCCTGAAGCAGTTGCAGGGTCTTCACCAGAAGTACAAGGACATTGGTCTGTCGGTCATAGGCATCAACGTTGACAAACAGGAGGTAACCGAAGAGACCCTTGGCAAAATCAAGGGCAGTGCAACATCGCTGAATATTACCTTCCCTCTGCTGGTTGATCGTGGTCTGACTACCTTCAACAGCTATGGAATAATAGCTGTTCCCAGCACGTTAATTATCGATAACAACCGGGTTATCAAGTATGAGTTATCGGGTTTTCCCTTGATGGGAGCCGACAGCCTTAATGATTTCGTTGAAGTTGTTATAGAAAACAAGAAAATGCCGACCGAGACAGTAGCAGCGGGTTACCAGCCAGACAAAAAGGCAGTCAGGTTGTGGAATATGGGAATGAGTTCTCTAAAATCCGATAGAACCGCTGCAAAGGCTAAAGGTTGGTTTGAGAAGGCAATTGCCGCAGATCCAGCATTCACGTTGCCATACATCAGCCTTGGTACTCTGTACTACAAACAGCACGATTTGGTTGAAGCGAAAAAACAGTTCGAGCTTGTTCTACAAAAGAAACCTGATAATGCAATAGCCCTGAGTTCAATGGGACAAATTTTGCTGGACGAAGGAAATTTTGCCGACGCAGAGATCGCACTGAACAAGGCTATCAAGGCAGACGAGGCATATCTGCCCAGCTACTATTTTTTAGGACTCCTGAAAGGCAAAAAGGGAGACTCGGCCCAGGCGCTGCTGTGGTTTAATAAAGCCGAAGAACATAATCCCAAGGACTATAAACTCTTTTTTTACAAAGGAATGGCGTACGAAGAGTTGAAAGATCCGGCGACTGCTGCAGCCTGCTACAAAAAAGCGCTGGGGTTGATTGTTGAACCGCTATGATTTAACTAACCTTAATATTTTTTCATCTGCCGCACCGCCTCCATAAAAACTTCTGCTGCCGGAGACAGGCTCTTCCCCCGGCGCCAAGCAAGATAAAAGCTGCGGCTTATTTCTATTCCTTCAATACCCACCGCCGTGAGCGTACCGTCGGCCAATTCTCTTCCAACCGCCAGGGCGGACAAAAAAGCGCACCCTGCGCCACTAAGCACCGCACGCCGGAGCGCCTCGCTGCTGCCAAGCTGGGCGACCACCCGCATGCTACGCAGATCAAGACCTCCTTTCTGTAATGCACCATCCACTGCCAGCCTGGTTCCGGACCCCGGTTCTCTAAGCAGCAACGGCATTTCCTGCAGTTGCCGTACAGTCACCACCGCTTCAGAAAACTGTCCAGGCAGCGCTACTAACACGATCCGCTCGGCACAAACCTCCTGGAAACAGATCGTATCAGCATCATACTGACCACCGACCACTGCAAGTTCAATTGCTTCATCCTGCAGCAGGCGAATCACCTCACGGGTATCCCCTTGTATAACCTCAAGTCCTACTCCGGGTTGGGCGGCACTGAAACTACCCAGCAGATCAGGGATCAGACAGGCAGCCGGAATGGTGCTGGCCCCAACACGCAGAGTCGCCTGTTCAAGGCCCTGAAAGCGCCTGACCGCAGTTATTGCCTCTCCAAACTGACCGCAGATCCGGGCAGCATGTTCATAAAACAGCCGCCCAGCCTCCGTCAGGGTAACATGGCTGGCAGAACGGTCAAACAGACGCGCCCCAAGTTCATCTTCAAGAGCTCGGATATGCTGACTGGCCGTGGACTGGGCCAAGCTAACGGTTTCACCACCTTTTGAAAAACTGTGCGTGTCGGCAATAGCCAAAAAAACCTGCAACTGTTTAAACGTCATGGCATCTCCATCGTTTTATTCGATAGTACAGAGCGTTTTTATACCAGATTATCTATTTGCCATACAAGCATTCAATTGGTATTAAGTGCATTCATTTTATTCGATTAAACTCAATTTATAGTGATTTACGCATATATCTATATGCATCTACGTAATATTGGAGGGAACATGAGCGAGGCATTTCAGGTAAAATCAGATCCGGAATTGTGGGAAAAGTTAGGAATGGATGTGGCCAGGTTCTCCGGTATGCCACCCATGTTGACCCAAGCCTACACCAATATGTTCCTATCACAGAAAAACCGTCCCGCCGCTATGGTCTACTTTGACAGCATGGTGGAAAACATTCATACCGGGCGCATTCATGAGATCATGGCTGTCAAGGAAAGCGGCAAGCCGGTCATCGGCACATTCTGCGTCTATGTCCCCGAAGAGCTGATCGTGGCTGCCGGTGGTGTCTGCGTCGGCCTCTGTGGTGGTGCGCAAGGGTCTATTGCTGATGCAGAGAAAATTTTGCCGCGTAACATCTGCCCGATGGTCAAATCCGCCTTCGGCTTCAAGGTCGGCAAGATCTGCCCCTATTTCCAGGCTGTGGATCTTGTATATGGCGAAACTACCTGCGATGCCAAAAAGAAAACATGGGAACTGCTAGATCACTATGTGCCGACCCACGTCATGGAAATCCCCCAGATGAAACGCGAACGGGACAAGAAACTCTGGGTCGAAGAGGTGAAAGATTTCAAAGTTGCAGTGGATAAGATCAGCGGCACGGAAACAAGTTTCAAGGAGATTGCCGGCGCCATTACCACCATCAATGCAAAACGTGCCGCGCTGCAGCGGCTTAACAGCCTACGCCACCACAACCCTTCGCCCATAAGCGGCAAGGATATGCTGCTTATCGAGCAGATCGCTTTCTACGACGAACCAGTCCGTTTTGCGCAGAAGGTAAATGAACTATGCAACGAACTGGAACTGCGCATCACCGACGGGATTGCTGTTGCACCGGCTTCAACCCCTCGAATCATGGTCTCAGGCACCCCGATGGCGCTCCCCAACTGGAAGCTGCATAACATCATCGAAACATCGGGAGCAGTGGTGGTCAACGAAGAAAGCTGTATCGGCACCCGCTACTACAAGGATCTGATTGACGAAGGCTCAACCACAATGGATCAGCAACTGGAGCGACTGACCGAACGCTACATGAAGATCGACTGTTCTTGCTTCACGCCCAACGAAGAGCGCATCACTCAAGTCATCAAGGAGTATGAGGAATCGGGAGCCCAGGGTATCATAGATTACTGTTTGCAATTTTGCCATACCTACAACATCGAAGCGGTCAAGCTGCGCGAGGCCTGCGAGCAGCGTGGCATACCGTTCATGGCCATAGAAAGCGACTATTCCCCTGATGATGTCGGCCAACTGCAAACGCGGGTCGAAGCCTTCATCGAGCAGATCAAAGGATAGCGGGTGCAAATCGGTATAGATCTCGGTTCACGCACACTCAAGGCTGTTGTCTGGCAGAACGGCGCCATCATCCACCATCAGGTCACGGAGAGCAGTTTTGATCCGCATCGCCAAGCGCTCGCTTTTTTGGGACAACATCCTGCGGCACATATTGTGGCCACCGGCTATGGTCGCCATCTGCTGCTGCAGCACACAGAGCTGGACGTGATAACTGAAATCAAGGCACACGCCCTGGGGGCCAGACACCTTTTTCCAAACTGCCGGACTATTCTGGATGTTGGCGGGCAGGACAGTAAGGTGATTCTGCTCGATGAGCTTGGCCGGGTAAAAAGCTTCCAGATGAACGATAAATGTGCAGCAGGCACGGGGCGTTTTTTGGAGATGATGGCGGTTTCGCTGGGTTACGATCTGGAGGGATTTGGCCGAGCGGCAGCTGAAACCGAAGTTGGCGCTCCGATCAATAGCATGTGCGCCGTATTCGCCGAATCCGAAGTGGTATCATTAAAAAACCGGGGAGTCGCACCGGCGGCAATTGCCCGCTCGGTGCATCTTGCCGTGGCAGGAAGGTTGGCCGCCATGGTTGCCAAATGTGGCTATGGCGATCATCTGGTCTTCAGCGGCGGGGTCGCCAATAACACCACTTTGATCGCGCTACTGGAGAAGGAGTTAAAAGTGCCCGTGCAAGTTCCGCCCATACCTTCAATCGTCGGGGCACTGGGAGCGGCACTGCATGGAAGCCGATCTTTGACACAAAAATGAAAAGGAGAAACATATATGCTTAATAAGATAACCCTGTCTCTGGCTCTGATCCTGCTGGCCGCAACCACGGTACTGGCCGCAAACTACATTGAACCGCAGGAGCTGGTACTGCTCTTGGATAAGAAGAGTGAAATAATCCTGGTGGATATCCAGCCTGCTGCTGATTTTGAGAAACAGCACCTCCCTGGATCCATCGAAACCAACGCTTTCCCGGCAACAAAGGATGAAGAGAAAGCCCGACTGGACAAAGTGCTGACCGTCATCAAAGCCTCAAAGGCCCCGGTGATAGTGATCTGTCCACGCGGGAAAACTGGCGCAAAAAACAGTTATAACTACTTACTATCGAAAGGTGTGCTTGAAGAGCGCATGCAGATTCTGGAAGATGGCGTTGCCGGGTGGCCCTTCAAGGAACTGTTAGTAAAAGGGCGATAACTGGCACGGTGATATCACCCTCTCGACAACGCGCTGGATTTAGGTATATAGAGTGCCCACTCTGGCCATAACAATCATGATATAACTTTTACTTGACTATGTTTGTGGTTATTTGTATTGTTAACCGCAATTGTACGCAAACAAAATGCTTATGGTAACGATAATACTAAACTACCTGCGAAGGTAGGACGGAAAGCCTACAGGGTCTCCTTGAGACAGCCGGGTCGCCGAAATATCAAACTGATATTAGGTGCCCGGCTGTTTTGCGTTTGTAGTACATCTCACTCATGAAAGGAGGGTATCGGTGATCTGACCAAGCTAATTAGATTGTGCAACCTCGCCTGGTGTTGACAACGTACCTCCCTGTCTGTGTAGTCAAGTGCCAACAAATAAGCTACGGCTTACGTTCATAACTGCGGAAACCCCGCAAAGGAGAAAAAATATGAAGAGATTGTCCGCGCTGCTTACTTTTGCATTGGCATTTAGCATAACTGCAATGGCCTTCGCAGCATCCTACACACTGACTGTCACTACAGACAAGGCCGCCTACACACCGGGCCAGACTATTGTAACCACTGCCATATTCAAGAAGGACGGCACCGTCATAACATCTCCCGGTACCAGAGAGATCCGCATCAAAGATTCATCTGGATCCGAGTTGATTAAAACCAGTATGTCCTCTGCTGGAAGCGGCACCTACAAATACAGCTACAAACTCTCCAACTCTGCCAAAACCGGCAAGTATGAAGTCCGCGCTAAGTTCTCCTCAGGCGACAATGAGGTCAAGGGCTACACCTATCCACAGGTTAACACCATAGTGGCAGTAGATAGCACCGCACCGGCAACAGCGGTTTCTCCGGCAGCCGGAACATATACCATGCCGATAAGCATAACCCTGACTGCCAATGAGACAGCCACAATTTATTACACGGTGAACGGTACTACTCCGACAACAGCTTCAACCCGCTATACCGCTCCAATCTCCCTGACTGGGACCACGACGCTGAAGTACTTTGCCCGTGACACAGCCGGCAATAACGAAACCGTCAAGACAGCTACGTTTACAGCCGGTACCACACCACCGCCACCTCCAACTACCGGCAGCCATGCATCCCTGACATATACCGGAGCGACTATGTGCCTCCAGTGCCACGCAGCCCAAGCGGCAGGCATGGCCGGTAGCGTGCATTACAAATGGGAAGGCCCAAACAGCCAGATCAGCAACAAGCCGGGCGTTACCGGTGGGAAACTGAACAGTGCCGTGAACGCTTACTGCATCAACATCCTGGGTAACTGGAACGGTTGCGGTTCCTGCCATATCGGCGCCGGCGCAAAACCAGGCACCGTTGCTGACGCTACCCAGAACATCGACTGCCTCGTTTGTCATCAGAAGGGCTACAAGCGTGTACGTAACTCAGTCACGGGCCTTTTCGATCCGGATCCAACCAAAATGACCATCACAATGGATGTTGCCGTACAGACAGTTCACAAACCGGTCAAATCCAACTGCCTCCAGTGCCACGCCAAGGGCGGTGGCGGTGATGCCCTAAAACGGGGCGATATGGCTCTGATCAACGGCACCACAACTGATCGTAACTACGATGTTCATATGGCCACTACAGGTGCAAATCTGGCCTGTCAGCAGTGCCACACCTACACCAATCACAAGGTAGCCGGTCGGGGCTCCGATCTGCGCCCAACCGATAACGCTGTTGCCGTTAACTGTGCGACATCTACCTGCCACACGACCAAAGCGACCCTTACAGCTGGCCATGCAACAACTGACATCAACAAGCATATGAAACGTGTTGCCTGCCAGACCTGCCACATCCCTGTTTATGGGAAAATGGCTGCCGATGCAGTAGTTGACCCACTCACAGGCTTTGGCGACCAGAAAACTGAAACAACCCGTACCTGGGCAACCCCTGAATGGTCTGTTCTCAACAACCGCTGGGAGCCTACTATTGTAAAAGCCAACAACCTGAAGCCTGTCTACGCATTCTTCGACGGCACTTCATGGGTGTCTGACCTGTATGACGTAGCCGTTATTGATCCAGCCACCGGTGCTTACAAGATTAGCCGTCCAAACGGTGGTATCAACAGCACCAACAGCAAACTTACACCGTTCAAATACAAAACATCCACACAGCCGCTTCACACTGCGTCCGGCAAGCTGATTGCCGTAAACACCGCACTGTACTTCAAGAACAATGACGTAGCTGCAGCCATCCTGTCCGGCATGACCAACATGGGCTTTAGTACAGCCGATGCTTATTCCATGGTAACAACTGATGAGTACCAGATGCTGAACCACACCGTAACACCTAAAACAAGCGCATTGGCTTGCACCAGCTGTCACGGCACAACCGCAACCCAGATGAACCTGAAGACTCTGGGTTATGTTCTAAAGAATACGGAAGCTGTTGTCTGTATCCAGTGCCACAGCAAGAAAACTAACCCGGGCTACATGTCGGTTCACAGCAAGCACGTTGCCAGCGAGGGCTATGACTGCTCACTATGCCACAACTTCAGCCGTCCGGAACGTAATCTAAAAATGACTAACTAATCAAACGCGACAAACTGGATGTACATGCCCCGCCGGGAAACCGGCGGGGCATTTTTTGTGGAAAACCCGCATAATTTCGGGGACAACCATGATAAGTTTTGTTATGCTTCATGCGCACGCGTATTGCCTTGAGTTCATGGCACTTCATGACACCCGGATTTTGCAGGAGGATTACGAATGAGAGCCGCTATTCTTACGTTGAGCGACAAAGGTTCGCGTGGCGAACGCGTTGACGAAAGCGGCCCTGCTTTGTCTGCGTGGCTGGCAGAACGGGGAGTACGCACCGTTCAATCCCTTATCATTGCCGATGAGTTCGAACAGATTGTGGCGGTGCTGACTAAATGGGCTGACGACGATGTTGCCGACCTGATTTTGACCACCGGCGGTACAGGTGTTTCACCGCGTGATATAACTCCTGAGGCAACGCTGCTTGTAGTGGAGCGTGTCATTCCAGGCCTTGGCGAGCTGATGCGCCTTAAAAGCCTCGACAAAACCTCGATGGCATCTCTGTCACGTGCTGTGGCAGGGATTCGGAACCAGTCGCTGATTATCAATCTCCCCGGCAGCCCCCGCGGTGCTTTGGAAAACCTGGAGGCGGTATGGCCAACGATAGGTCACGCCGTTGAAAAAATCCGAGGCGGTCAGGACGATTGCGGCAACAGGTTTTCCAAACAATAAACCATGGAGAATAAATGTGAAAACTAAGGATGAAGAACGAATCGTTGGTGTCGAGACGGCCAGAATGTTGGAGTTGGGGCACCCCTGGGTCTTGGCTGATGCCTATACCCATAAGTGGCCTGTCGGCAATTCCGGGCAAATCATAGAGCTGTGTGATAGCCAGCGCCGCTTTCTGGCAACGGCTCTGCTTGATCCGGAGGAACGGATCATAGCGCGGGTACTGGACCGAAAAAAGATACAGCTTGATCGCTCTTGGCTGGCGGAGCGGCTGCGAAACGCCATAGAACTGCGCAACCAACATGCTAACCTGAGCAATTCCAACGCCTACCGCTTGGTTAACGCTGAGGGTGATGCCCTACCAGGTCTGACTGTTGATCGGTATGCCGACTACCTGATGCTGCAGCTCTACAGCGCAGCCTGGCAACCACACCTGGAGCTGGTTACAGAGGTTCTTCAGGAGCTACTGTCGCCACACGGTATTTACGAAAAAAGCCGCCCTCAGAAGACTCGCGAACTTGAAGCGGTCAGCGACAATAAAAACTACGGTCGCCTTCTAGCCGGCAAAGCAGCACCAGAGCGGCTGGAAGTCCTGGAAAACGGGTTCACATTTTTAGTGAGTTTGGAGCAGGGTTTAAACACCGGACTGTTCCTTGATCAGCGCCGCAATCGGCAGGATCTGATGGGTAGGGTAAATGGAAAGCGGGTGCTCAACCTCTTCTCCTACACCGGTGCGTTTTCAGTGGTGGCTGCCGCAGCCGGCGCTACTCAGGTAACAAGTGTTGATGCCTCGATCGGATACACCGGCTGGGCAAAAGACAACTTCTCTGCCAACAGTCTCAACCCACGTCAGCATGGGTTCATAGTCGGTGACTGCCTTTCGGTGTTGGCCAATCTGGCACAGAGCGGAAAAAGTTTTGATGTAATTCTGATGGACCCTCCATCTTTTTCCACCACAGCCAAGAGCCGTTTTACTACCCGCGGCGGCACCTCTGACCTGGTTGCAGCGGCTCTGCCATTGCTAACCAACAACGGGCTTTTGATCGCAGCTTCAAATCACCAGAAGATAGACGTCGCCGAATACCTTAAAGAATTGCGCCGGGGAGCACTCCAGTCCGGTTGCGACTTACGGGTGATCTCACTGCTCGGACAACCGGAAGATTTTCCCTATCCGGTCACCTTTCAGGAAGGGCGTTATCTCAAATATGCGACCTGCGTGAAGTCGAATATCTTGTCAGGAAAGTCTAAACAATGAAAAAAATGTTATCATGGGGCGGTGTAGGTCTGTTGACTACGGCCTTGCTAGACCCGCTACTCTATTCCATGCTTGAACAGCCGATCCCTTGGGGACGCGATCTGTTGATGGCGGCTGTAGGGGTCGGCTGTTTGTACCTGCTGGTCAAGTTGCGAGACAGTTTTTGATAACCAAGCTTGTTACAATCCATTGGAGTTGAAGCAGTGATTGAAATACGTGAATCTGACATAAAGATAGAGTTCTACCGGGGTTCCGGGCCTGGAGGACAACATCGCAACACAACAGATTCCGCCGTGCGCATCCGTCACCTTCCGACCGGGATAGTTGCCCAGGCCTCGGAAAATCGCAGTCAGTTTCAAAACCGCGAAGTTGCAATGGAACGCCTGCGTGTTGCACTTGAACGTCGTGAACGCAAAGTTAAGAAACGGATATCCACCCGTGTGCCGAAGCGAGCTAAGGAAAATCGCCTTACCGGTAAAAAAATCACATCCGAAAAGAAACGCCTGCGCACGACTTTGGATTAGTAAGTTAGAAATTATTATCTGCGTTATTAGTACGATAGAAATTATTCCTGTCTGTTTTTTGCAGAAAAAATTTCGTGTGCGTACTTATCCCGATTAATCTGGGCTAGTCACTTTACCCAGCCTCCTTCCAGAATTCGTTTGACTCAACTATGATAACACTGTAATTTATCTGAGTTTATATCAGGAGCTTGTGATGGCCCGCGCATATCTTTATCTTGCGGCATTTATCCCGCTAACATTTCTTTTTTCAGTCAGTGCCTTTATCTCGACGATGTTTGATTCAAGTGGCTTGGCTTATGCTTGGCACGCTCGCCTTTGGGCGCGACTGATGCTGACGCTTAACCTGGTCAAGGTAACCGTCATTGAAACTGAAAAACTTCCGGATGGCCCGGTGATTTTCATGAGCAACCATCAAAGCAACTTTGATATTCTATCGCTTCTGGCTGCTATGCCGCGCCAATTTTACTGGATCGCCAAAAAGGAACTTTTCGAGATTCCGGTGTTCGGCCACTCAATGCAGCGCAGCGGTTATATTCCTCTTGACCGCGGCGATGGGCGTAAGGCGTTGCAAAGTATAGATGCGGCGGCGGCAACAATTCATCAGGGCAAGAGCGTAGTACTATTTCCCGAAGGAACCCGCACTCCGGACGGCAACCTGCTTCCGTTCAAGCGGGGAGGATTTATTCTGGCCCGTAAGGCTGCTGTGCCGGTGATTCCAGTCACTATTAACGGCAGTGGCAAAATTAATCCGGCCAACCAGATCAGGTTATATAGCGGCAATATCACCATTACCTTGCATCCACTGATAGTTGTCCCTCCTGATCTACGCAGGAGTGAGGCTGAAACCTGGATGATGGAGGCCGTGCGGGGCCGGATTGAATCCGTACTGGAGCATTAAATGAACATCGGATACCAATACATAACACTGATTATTGCAGGATTGGCAGGTATAATCTGGGGATTGCCAGCTACGCACCGTCTGAAAAGCCCATATGATGTTGCTGCAGCGTTTGCAGTTCTATGCGGAGTCATAGCCTTTGCTCTTGGCGTTCTATTAACTTTTATCCCAAATTTTGTCAGGTAATCATATGAGTGAACAAGTAAAAAGCGCCATATTAAATAGTATAATTATCATTATGATCAGCCTGCTGATGCTACTTGCGAGTACATGGTGGCGGATGAACAGCCAATTCAGCCAGGGGGAAGCGGCGCTCCGCAGGGGAGATTTTACGGGAGCGATTGCCGGATTCGAGTCTGCTCTGCACATGTATATTCCCTATCACCCGACAATCGAAAAAGCGGCTGAGACGTTATGGCAAATCGGCGAAACTAATGAACGCCTTGGAGATACCAACCGTGCGCTGATTGCGTACCGCTCCCTGCGGAGTTCTTTCTATGCTGATCAATGGCTGGTTACTCCCGGCATGACATGGATCACAAGATGCGATAAAAAAATAGCGGGGCTTATACCCTTACAAAATGAAAGATAATCTATGGATGGATTAGAATCACACTCAGCATTACAGATCGTTGCCCTCGGCGGTTTAGGCGAGATCGGTATGAACATGATGGCCTACCAGCATGGTGACGACATCTTGGTCGTCGATTGCGGCCTGATGTTTCCCTCCCCAGATATGCTTGGGATTGACTATGTTATACCGGATATCAGCTGGCTTCGCGAAAGGGCTGAAAACGTCCGCGCAATCTGCCTGACACATGGGCACGAAGACCATATTGGCGCCCTCCCCTTTGTACTACAGGAGCTTAACGTACCGGTTTACGGCACGGCCCTGACACTCGGCTTGGTTAACGCCAAACTGGAGGAGTATAAGCTGGATGGAGCAGTTGAGCTGGTCACCGTCCGCCCTCGGGAAACCGTTAATATTGGTTGTTTTAATGTCGAGTTCCTCCGGGTTGCCCATTCAATTGTCGATGGCTGCGCTCTGGCGATAACTACTCCGGAGGGAGTTGTCATCCATACCGGTGATTTTAAAATTGATCATACCCCTGTTGACGGCCAGTTGACCGATCTGGCCAGCCTATCGCGTTATGGCGAAGCGGGAGTATTGGCACTGTTGTCGGATTCAACCAACGTGGAACGCGAGGGGTATACCCTTTCCGAAAAATATGTGGGGGAGGCGTTCGGCGACATATTCCCGAAATGCACCGGCAGGATCATCGTAGCCGCCTTCTCCAGCAGTATCCACCGTGTTCAGCAAGTAGTAGATGTTGCAGTCCGCTGTGGCCGTAAAATCCTGTTAAATGGCCGATCAATGGTCAAAAATGTTCAGATTGCCCGGGATCTGGGTTATTTAACGGTCGCTGACGAAGAACTCATGGATCTGAGAGAACTGCCGCACCTCCCGCCGGAGCAGGTCTGCATCATCTCCACCGGCAGCCAGGGAGAACCGATGAGCGCTCTTACGCGCATCGCCATGGACGACCATAAACAAATCAAGCTTGAAAAAGGTGATACCGTCATCCTCTCCTCGCGTGTCATTCCAGGCAACGAACGCACCATCTCTGAGCTTATTAACCACCTCTACCGCCGTGGCGCCGAAGTCTTCCATGAAAAGGTATCCGAGGTACATGTTTCAGGTCACGCCAGCCAGGAAGAGCTCAAGCTGATGCTCAATACCGTACGGCCACGCTTCTTTATTCCGATTCACGGCGAATATCGCCACCTGTACAAACATGTCCAACTGGCTCGCACGGTCGGCATTCCTGAGGAATGCTGCATTCTGGCCACAAACGGAGAAGTGATTTCATTTTATTCTGATACCGCAGCGATAGAAGAGCGTATAGAGTCAGGCAGGGTCTTTGTAGATGGCAAAGGGGTTGGCGATGTCGGCAGAATAGTTCTGCGGGATCGCAAACATCTTTCTGAGGATGGCATGATTGTTGTCATCATCGGCCTTAATATGAAGACAGGCGCAATTATTTACGGTCCGGACATTGTCTCACGTGGTTTTGTTTTTGAGGATGAGAGCCAGGAGTACCTCGAAGATGCCCGCAAGGTTGTGGCGTTTGCGCTTGAGGAAATCAACGCCGAAATGCGTTGTGATGCCGACGAGGTCAAGACCGCGGTACGTGCGGCGCTACGACGTTTCTGCAAGAAGACCATTGAGCGCAGACCGGTGATATTGCCGGTGATTATGGAGATGTAATTGTTTAGTTTGAAACTGAAGGGATTTCAACGAGCGGCAGCGATGCCGTTTTTTTTGTTTGTATGGTATTTGATTGGGCGTTTTGCTATAACTCCCCAATGAATTTTAGACCAATCGGCGCTTAAAGGGTCCACAAAAGGTCGCATTTAATTATGAAACTCACCTTCAGCTCACCCGCCACCGACGCCCAACAAGCCCCCATCGTCGAGTGCGTCCGGAGAATCCTCGCCGCACCTGACAGCCCCGATGTGCCTGCACTCGAAGCCGAGATCGACCGCCTTGTTTATGAACTCTACGGACTGACCGATGATGAAATTGCCGTGGTGGAGGGGAAACCGTCATGACCCGAGAAGAGTTGCAACAACTGATAACCGAGGTCAAACTAAGCCAGTGCGAGCTTGCCGATATCGAGGTGAAATCTGCTCATGGCGGAACTCCGCAACGGTTATATGAACCAATTTCAGCCTTTGCCAACCGTACCGAAGGCGGCGCTATCCTTTTCGGACTTGATGAAAGCCGCAATTTTGAAATAGTAGGTGTCGGCAATGCACACCGAGATCAGCCACCTCGCCTGGGCGGATATGGAACCCCAGATCCAGCCTGAGTTTACCGTCGAACTGTTCGATGGAAAAACCGTAGTCGCTTTGGAAGTTTCGCCGGTCCCAGCTGACAAGCGCCCATGCCACTACAAGAATGCTGGCCTTCAGAAGGGTTCTTATATACGAGTCGGCAATACCAACCGCTCGATGACTGATTACGAGATTTTCGGTTATGTCAGCTCCCAAAACCAGCCGACCTTTGATGAGGAGCCAATCCTGGAAGCTACTCTGGAGGATCTGGACAAGGAAAAACTGACTTCATTTTTGGAAAGGTTCAAAAAGGACCGTCCGAAAGCCGTTTACCTGAAACAGCCGTTTGAGCAGGTGCTGAAGCACCTCAAGATTGCCCGTCCGTTTAACGGCAAGCTCCATCCCACTCTAGCCGGACTTCTGACTTTCGGCAGCCATCCTCAAACATTGGAATCGCAACTTGTTATCACCTTTCTCCATTACTTTGGAATGACCGAGACTGAAAAGACACCACGCGGCGAGCGCTTTCTTGACAACCGAAAATTCGAAGGACCGATCCCGGAAATGGTTAGTGACGCTGTTAACCACGTGATGGCAAGTATCCGTAAAGGCAGTCTGATTGAGGGACTGTATCTTCGGGATATTCCAGAGTACCCCGAAGAAGCGATTCGTGAAGCGATTGTCAATGCGATCGCCCATCGCGATTACAGCAACTTTGCACGCGGAAGTTACATTCAGATTCGCCTGTTTGCCGACCGGATGGAGATCCAGAGCCCCGGCGGCCTTTATGGGACGGTGACGCTCGAAACTTTGGAAGAAGAGCAATCGACTCGTAATCGTACGCTGGTACGTTTGCTCGAAGACCTGCATCTGGTGGAGAATCGTGGTAGTGGTATAAAGGCAATGCTGGGCGCAATGCGCTCCGCAAATCTTGAGCCGCCCCGGTTTCAGGACCGACGGAGTTCATTTCTAGTTATAATGCGCAATTTGACTTTGATGAACACAGATGCAATCGACTGGCTTAATCATTTTTCTGATAGACCGCTCAACGACAGACAGAGGCTGGCATTAGTATACTTACGTCACAATCAACAGATTACTAATTTTGATTATCAGCGGCTTGCCCATGTCGATTCAGTGACTGCAAGCCGTGAACTACGTGGTCTTGTGCAAACGGGACTCACTTCGCAACACAGTTCCCGCCGTTGGACTCACTATATGCTGAATGTACCGACTATCGATACCGTTGAAGTGCCGTTACTGCTTTTACCTGAAGACAAGGTGCTGGATTATGTCCGCAGACATGGTTTCATAACGAGGAAGCAATGCGCGGGACTACTGGACTTGAAGGATATTCCAGCCCGTAAATTTCTCTTCCGGATGCGTGACAAGGGAATTCTCAAGCAGACCGGACTTAAAAGAGGAAGTCAATACGTGTTACCCTGATAGAGAGGCGAGTTGCAAAACAGTACAAAACAGTACAAAACAGTAATACAGAAGATTTTTATGGGATGGCTGCGGTCAAGTCGTTCATAATATTCCTTTCCAGTTCGCAACTCCTGTATTTTCGTATATATTTCCGATAATCTCCACGTATAGTATTGGAGCGTTAATATATGTTGGGTGGTTTTTATTTTTTATACAGAAGCCTCCATCCTCGAATAAAACCACAAGAGGATTACCTACTCGGTCATCTTTCACTATATCGCCAATAAATATGTCTTTGTTATTTTTATCGTAAAAACCCGTAAATTCCCTGGCATCAACTTCATCGAATTTAGGGAACAATTTTTTTGCCACCTCAGTCACTGAGATGGTTTTGTCTTCGTAATTAATCGCTAATACTCGGTATGTCTGAGGATTCTGGGGCTTCCCCCTAAAACAATCCTGATGTTTGACATTCTTCATAACCAGCCTCCCTTGTCCGTTTCTCATACTGCTGTCGGTTGCGGTACAGCGATAGTCCAACCGGAAGGAACAAGAAGAGATTGGAAACAATCACAACTGTTGTTAGGCGGATAATATAAGTACGTGAAGTGGTTATACTGGTTTCCTAAACCAGTTATCTCTGCTGTTTTTCGCCGACCACCTGATAAATGATGGCGGTTG
>JANXYR010000030.1 GCA_025355965.1 Geobacteraceae bacterium | reverse complement strand
GGAGGTTTCGCCCGGCTATTGGCGGATGCGCATGACCGCACCACCTGAATGTGCTGCGGCACGCCCTGGCCAGTTTGTGATGGTGCGGGTTAATGGTGCAATCGATCCGTTGCTGCGCCGCCCATTCGGCATTTTTGATGTTGGCACATATATCCCTGCCCAGAGTGGTGCCATTCCGCAGCCGTATTTGGAAATGCTCTACCGTGTCGTCGGTAAAGGGACCGCCATGCTGTCAACGCTGCATGGATCCGATCTGCTTGATGTTTTGGGGCCGCTCGGCAAAGGTTTTGATCTGGGTGCGGCGGACGAGGAAAAATTGATCGTCGGCGGCGGGGTAGGGTTGGCACCGCTATATTTGTTGGCTAAAGAGCTGGTGAAGGGGTCGAAGGTCAGGCTTTTTGCCGGTGGGCGCACAAGGGATGATATTCTCTGTATCACCGAATTTGAACGGCTTGGGGTTGAGTGCTATACCGCCACAGAAGATGGTTCACTGGGTGAATGCGGTCTGGTGACGGAGGCGCTGCTCAGGCGACTGGACCAGTTGCAGGGTAGGGCGACGGTCTACGCCTGTGGTCCGCACGGGATGCTGAACGCAGTTGCCAGGATCGCGGCTGAGCGAGATATTCCCTGTCAGGTTTCGCTGGAAGGGTATATGGCGTGTGGCGTTGGCGCCTGTCTTGGCTGTGTTACTCCGGGGCACTCCCATTCTGCCGAAACTCCGGACTACCGCTGTGTATGTACCGAAGGGCCGGTCTTTGAGTCGGGCGAACTGAAGTGGAGGGAATGATCATGAAATCTGTTATAAAACCCGACATGACTGTAAATCTGGCCGGTATTCCACTTCGTAACCCGGTTATGACCGCCTCCGGTACTTTTGGCTATGGCGAAGAATTTGCCGAATATGTAGATATGGAGTCGATCGGTGCCTTTGTAACCAAGGGACTCTCACTTAAACCACGGGCAGGTAATCCGACGCCGCGAATAGTGGAAACCCCTGGTGGGATGCTGAACGCCATCGGCCTGCAGAATGTCGGCATAGATGCCTTCATAGCCAAGAAGGTTCCGTACCTCCGCTCGGTCAACACCCCGGCTATCGCCAACTTCTTTGGCAATACCGTTGATGAATACGCCGAAATGGCCCGCCGTCTCGATGAAATCCCGGAAGTGGCCGCTCTGGAAGTAAATATATCCTGCCCTAACGTCAAGCTGGGGGGGATCGTTTTCGGTACCGATCCGGACAGTGCGGCCTCGGTTGTTTCGGCTTGCCGTGCTGCTACGAATAAGCCTCTGATTATCAAGCTTTCACCCAACGTGACAGATGTGGTGCTTATGGCCCGTGCATGTGAAGATGCCGGCGCTGACGCGTTATCAATGATCAATACACTGATCGGTATGGCTATTGACTTGAACAAACGCCGGCCGGTGCTGGCCAATGTCACCGGTGGTTTTTCCGGACCGGCTATCAAACCGGTTGCACTACGCATGGTCTGGCAGGTGGCAAAAGCTGTTAAGGTGCCGATTATCGGCATAGGCGGGATTATGAATGCAGTCGATGCGCTCGAATTCATGCTGGCCGGAGCGACTGCTGTCCAGGTCGGTACCGCCAGTTTTATCAACCCTGGTACGGCTCAGAAAATTGCCGAAGATATGGAAACCTGGTTGATTGAAAACGGAGTTGCTGACATAAAGAGCATGATTGGCGCACTGGAATCCTAGATATGAACTTTATTCTGGTTGTAGACGTAGTACAATAATCTAAATTAAATCTACCAGGAACTGTTATGAAAGAGCCCCAGCAGTCACTCGGCTTGCGCACATTGGAAGATATTAGTTCGATCATCCTGCATTCACATGACCTGCAGGATACACTCGACAATATTGTTACATTGGTTGCCAAAAGGATGATGAGTGATGTCTGCTCAATTTATCTGCTTGAAAACGATGGCGAAACACTGACCCTGAAGGCTACCAAAGGTCTTTCAAAGGCATCGGTTAACCGCGTCTCCATGAAAGTTCATGAAGGTCTGACCGGTCTTGCAATTGAAACCCGTGCCATGGTCATGACGGATAACGCCCCGGAGCATCCACGCTACAAATATTTCAAGGAGGCGAAGGAAGAACGGTTTCTCTCTTTCCTGGGGTTACCACTGTTTGAGCACAAGGCACCGATTGGCGTAATCGTAGTGCAAACGAGAGAAACCAGGACTTTCAGCGACGATGAAATCAGTATCCTGCGTACCATAACTTTTCAGATCGGCAGTATTATCCATACGGCACGTTTGCTGGATTCTATTCAGTACAAGGAGCGTGAACGGGCTTGGTTCGAGAAAGAGCTTGCAAAGGTCCAAAACGGATCGGGGGGTGAAACGGAATCTTCCGGCTCAGGAAGTGCAAAGCGCACGCTCATTTCCCGCACATTGGGTGGCACCGCCGTGTCGGCCGGTATCGGCTGTGGGAAAATTTACATTCTCGATCGCTTCAACGATAAAGTCATCAAACTGGCAAAAGTTGGCTCTGTTGCCGAAGAGCAGCCTAAATTCTACCAGGCCCTTGAAAAGGCCAAAATTCAGACCCTCTATATGGAAAAACGGGTTAGTGAGACGTTGTCAGCTGATGACGCAGCCATTTTCCATACTCATTTGATGATATTGGAAGACCGGAGTTTCTCTGCAAAAATCACGGATCTGATCGGACAGGGGATGGGTGCTACCCGAGCTGTGCATGATGTTGTTCAGCACTATATTCAGGCTTTTTCTGCCATGGAAGACCCCTATCTGCGGGAGCGTTCAGCCGATATGGAGGATATCGGGCGACGAATCATCGACGCAATTGTAGGAAATGATTCCAGTGAACTGAAAATGAAGGAAAAACGGGTACTTGTGGCTGATGAAATCTTTCCCTCCAACCTTGCTATGCTTGATCCAAACAAAATTCTCGGCATTGTTACAGAGAAAGGCAACGCCTATTCCCATGCTGCCATTATGGCAAAGTCACTCGGCATACCGGCTGTTCTCGGTGTAAAGGGAATAATGACTGCCGCCAATGTCAGGGATGAGATCATCGTTGATGGCACCTCCGGGAATGTCTATATCAATCCGAATACCTCTATTAAAAAGGAGTACGTACGCCTCGAACAGGAGTATACCGTTCGGATGAGGGAGCTGGAGGGTCTTCGTGGCCTGCCGGCGGTTACGACCGATGGCGTTAAGTTTACTCTGAGCGCCAACATTGGATTGATTTCGGATGTCCGGGTCGCCAACCTGCATGGGGCCGAAGGTGTTGGACTATATCGTACCGAGTTTCCCTACATGGCTCGCTCCTCGTTTCCAAGTCGTGATGAGCAGGCTGCCATATACCGGAAAATTCTGGAAGGTTTCCCCGGCCAAATCGTAAATATTCGTACACTTGATATCGGTGGAGACAAAGGACTTTCTTACTTCCCATATCCTCAAGAGGACAATCCTTTCCTCGGTTGGCGTTCAATTCGTGTCTCGCTGGAACGGCAGGATATCTTCAAGGAACAGTTAGCCGGTATTCTGCTTGCAGCACATGCCGGTAACCCGACGATCATGTTTCCGCTGATCAGTAGCTTGGATGAAATCCGTCAGATCAGGGAAATTCTGACATCGGTCAGAAATGAATTGCTACGTGAAGGATATAACGTGCCGGGCTATATTCCGTTCGGGATTATGATCGAGGTGCCAGCTGCGGTACAGATTATCGATTATCTGATTCAGGATGTAGATTATGTCAGCATCGGCACCAACGA
>JANXYR010000062.1 GCA_025355965.1 Geobacteraceae bacterium | reverse complement strand
CACGCTGGAGAAAATCCACCAGCCAAAAAGGAATGCGGTTTTTTTGTGGTGAAGCTCAACGAACTTAGGGTTCTTTGCTATTGCTGCCCAATCATACTGTTTATCTGCCATTAGTTACTCCTTTCACATAAAGTTAATACTGGCCAACTGCCATACCTGTCTCAATTGCCGAATAAAACCTCCTTTCATTTTATGAGTGAATCTGGTTACGTCATCTCGACCGCCATACACTGAATTCAACATCAAATAAACTTGCGTTTATTTCACACAAGTATGTAGTGCGTCAATAGTGTTATAAAAGAAGCTATAATAAACCGGTATACATTAGATAATAAATTTATATTTGACCGAAATACTAAGATAGTAAAGGCTTACTTATAATAATAAAGTTCAAATAATCAAGTAAGATACAAACTGAATGCGGACATTAATTAACAATTAAACATCGAATAGGTTGAATACATAACATTATTGAAATGATAATTGCAACACAAAAATGATCTAAACTTAAACTGCGTTCTACTGGCTGTAAAAAGTCGAGCGGAAGAGCATTCCGATGTTATTAGCTGTTCCTTTGTATTATAATATCAGCTGAATATATGCAGAGGTGGAATTGCTTGAATGCGACACCAGTAAAGGCATAAGAGTTAGTACATATAACATGGTTTATGGTAAATAGTGGCTATCTGCGAGGGGAAAAAAGCAGCATGCTATAAAATAAACATTGACACGTGTCAACTAGTGCGGTAAAAAGATCATCTTTTTTGAGCCGCTAGCTCAGTCGGTAGAGCACCTGACTTTTAATCAGGTGGTCGTTGGTTCGACCCCAACGCGGCTCACCAAACATTACAAGGGCATTACGATCTGATCGTAACGCCCTTTTTGTTTTTACGGTCCAATGGTGGTCTCTTTCAGAAAATGTTGCTGCTTACGGCATATTTCTGCGTAAAGGCCACCTTGATAAAGCAATTCAGCATGGGTGCCTTGTTCAGCAATCAGCCCCGATTTCAGGACGATAATCCGGTGGCAGTCGCGAAATGCTGAAACTCGCTGTGAAACTATCAGCGCCGTCCGCCCGGTGTAGAATTTCCCAAGCTCATTAAGGATTTCCTCTTCCCGTCCGGCGTCTACAGCGGAAAGTGGATCATCCAATAATAATATCGGTGGATTACCGGCAACGGCCCGGGCAATGGCAAGTCTTTGCTTTTGCCCACCGGAAAGGGTAACCCCCTTTTCACCTACCTGCGTACCAAATTTGTCTGGGAACGATTCTACATCCTCAAGAAAACCTGCCTGACGGGCTGCTTTAATCACAAGCTCATCAGGATGATCACCATTAATTCCGTAATTTATATTGTCAGCAACGCTTCGCGAAAACAGGAACGTTTCCTGAGGTACATAGCCGATCAAGCGTCGCAGGCTTGTCATGGTTATCGTGTTGATATCCCGCCCATCGACAAATAGAACTCCCTTAGAGACCGGCAGCAGTCTTGCAATCAACCGTAAGAGAGTAGTTTTTCCGCTCCCTACCTCTCCGGTTATCCCCACTGTTTCTCCTGCCTGGATTTGAAAAGAAATCCCGTCTAAAACGTTCGTATTGCCATAACTGAAACTTAGGTTGCGCGCTTCGATACCCTGCTGCAATGTGACAATTGGCTGTGCGTCAAGAGAATCCACAACCGTTGGTTCGGCCCCCAGTATTCCGGCCAGACGCGACATTGAGGCTGCTCCCCGTTGAGCCAGGGTCAGAATCCACCCTAGTACTGCTGTCGGCCAGACCAGCATCGCCAAATAACCGCTGAAGGCCACAAAATCTCCAAGTGTTATGTCGTTTGAAATGACCAGTCGTCCACCCATAAATAACACTATGAGTGTTCCTGATCCTGTAGCTGTTGCCATCACCGGGATGATGATGCCTCGCAAACGAGCCAGCCGGAGGTTATGCCTGAGATAGCGCTCGGCAGTTTTTCCAAACTCTTTCTGAAAATACTCTTCCCTGCAGTAGGATTTGATCAAACGCACAGCTGAAACCGTTTCTTCAGCCTGGCTGGAAAGATGTGCCAGCTCCTCCTGAGCCTGAAGAGAACGATGAAAGAGGCGGTGACTGACTCTCTTAACGATCAATACCATCAGTGGGAAAGGGAGGATTGCCCAGAATGTAAGCCAGGGATGAATACGGGTCATCATCGTTACAGCTGCGCTATAAATCAGCAGCGTATTTATGGCACTCATTAGACCAAAACCGGTCAGCATGCGGACATTGGTCAGGTCGTTAGAAAAACGCGAAAGGATGTCACCGCTGCGGCTGTTTGAGAAATAACCGATGTCAAGCCGGGTCAGGCGATGGAACAGGTCGTTACGAATACGGAACTCAATGATGCGGGCGGCATTCAGGGTTAAAGTCCGGGAAAAAATCCGGGTTATGCAATGCAGAACTGCCAGGAGTATGATTATCATGGCGCAGGCAGACGAAGAGAAACGAGCACCCAACGGGTGTTGCAGCGCCTCTACCGCCAGCTTCATGAACCATGGGATCAATAACGCAAAGGCATTGGTAAAAAGTAGAAACATCGCTCCACCGGCATATTGCCTGCGGAGCGAGATCAAATATGGAATAAGTCGAGCAAGATCTTTAATAGAGATGTCCTTGATGTCTTTTTTAGTAAGTTGGACGGTGTTTTCTCTGTTTTCAGGCAACCTATTCCACAGCAGATAGTGGGATAAAATCTGGACCGGCAAAAGAATAATGATAGTGCAGGTGGTCGCTGTAGTTACCAGAAAGTATGGCAGTAACGTCCTCGGCGAAGACAAGCTCTTCATTGGTAGGAATGACAAATACCTTAACCGGTGAGTTGTCGCCGGTAATGAGAATTTCTTTTCGTTCCGAATTGACAGTACGGTTTCTTCCATTGTCTGGCAGTATACCGAAACATTCCAGACCTTCCAGTACTAGCTCACGAGCAAACCACTCTCCTTCGCCAGCACCTGTGGTAAACACCACCGCATCCAACGGTCCGATGACAGCAAGATACGCGCCGATATATTTTTTGAGACGGTAGGCTTCAATCTCTAGGGCCAGTTTACATCTTAAATCCCCATCAAGAGCTGCCTCAAGAAAATGCTGACGATCCGTATTCCACCCCGTTATGCCAACAATTCCGCATTTCTGATTAAGGATGTGCTCCATCTCTTGTGCCGAAAGGTTCATCACTTGCATCATATAGGGAAGGATGCTGACGTCGATATCACCGCTACGCGTTTCCATGACCGCTCCCTCAAGAGGTGTCAAACCCATACTGGTATCAATAGAAATACCGTTCCGGATGGCGCACAACGACACGCCTTTATCGATGTGAATGGTGATCAGATTGCATACGTCGGCTGGCTTGCCGAGGAGGGCGGCGGCCCGTCTCGACAGATAAAGGTGTGACGGCCCGTGAAAGCCATAACGACGGATACCATCCTTTTTGTACCATTCGTAGGGGAGGGGATATATGTAAGCAAAATCCGGCATAGTAACGTGGAATGTGGTATCGAATATAGCAACTTGAGGGATATTTGGCAGAAGTTTTATCGCAGCTTCAATCCCGGCAATATTGGCCGCATTATGAAGCGGTGCCAGTTGTTGGAGATCCCTGATGGTATTAAGCACCTGACAGTCAATTAATACGGAGTGGTGAAACGTTTCACCACCATGAGCAACCCTGTGGCCGACAGCCGTAATCTTTACCGCCTCATCGCTAACACCATGCCGGGTGGTGGCCAGTGTTTCGAGGATCAGCCGTATCGCACCCAGGTGATCGACAAATTCTACATCCTGATTGTTCTGCTTCCGCCCCGGCACTTTCAGACTGATAGATGATCCGCCGAGTCCAACCCGCTTGACAAGTCCTGCAGCAAGCAACGCCCCCCCACCCCATGAGAAAAGATGGTATTTTATTGAATTGCTCCAACAGCTCAAGGTCAAAATATTCATGTTTACTCCGCTTGTACCAGCCTAGCTATTAGTGTGTAAGGCATATTGTGAATTCATCTATACTCCTCAAACGATATCTGCTCAAGAAAAGGATGCATCTATGAAACATATCAACAACAAAAAATCCAACAGGACTCCGGTCTCCTCAAAATCTCCAAAAACACATAATAAAACTGATCTAATTTCATTGACGGTAGTTCATTCTGGGTGATATTGTTTCGTATAGTAAAAAAGTTTTAGCTTGTGTGGAGCCAATCGTTTATTGAACTATCGTGATCCTGCTGAAGATTTGATGATTCTCTGTGAAGCAATAGCCATATATACAAAGGGTTGAAATACTTATCTCCGGTATAGAGGAATGTTATGCACAAGGACAAGGATGAGGATACCGCCCCAGCGAATAGTCAGGTATTTGAGCTGTCTAAACAGGGGCACAATCTGCTCAAAGCCCGTCGATTCACTGAAGCGCACACTGTATTTGAACAAGCTTTGGCGCTTGACCCTGAGAATCCATACGTTTTGACCGGAATGGGTGACGGGTTGCGCCATCAGAAAAAATTTTCTGATGCGGCCGAATATTATCGGCAAGTACTGAACTACGACCCGCACAACCTCTTTTCCCTTCGAGGTCTCGGTGACTCTCTGCGCGGAATGCTTCGCTATCAGGAGGCTATTGATTGTTGGGTGATATATCTCCGACAGAACCATTTTAAGGACATTTTTGTTCTAACCCGCATTGCAGATAGCTATAAAACACTCAATGACTACGAAAATGCGTTGACCTACTACAAGAAAGTGCTTGCACTTAAGCCTAATGACCGCTTTGCTTTGACGGGACTGGCCGATTTGTACCATAAAAAGGGACTTGATCTTCCAGCAATTGAACAGTATGAAAAAGCCTTGGCCAACGGTGCCGACATGACAAGCATCCTGACTATTTTAGGTAACTTGTACCTGAAACATAAAAATTACGAAAAGACCATATATTACTACGAAAAAACCCTTCAGCAAGAGCCTAACAACATTCAGGCTCTGTACGGGCTGGGTAATTACTATCGTATAAAATGCAATTACCAGAAGGCTGCCGAGTTGTGGGAGCAAATTCTTGAAAAGAACACCGGCCCAACCAATGTTTTGGCCCGCCTGGGAGATGCGTACCGAAATCTCGGCCAATTAGATGCAGCCGAACGCACATATAGAAAGGGTTTGGAGAGCGGCTATGCAAAGTTTTCCCAGGTGGGCATGATGAAGCTGCATTGCCAAGCTGGACGACTGAAGGAAGCCTGTGACTGCTATGACGAGCTGTTGCGTCACGAGGGAGATGATGCTCGATTTTTTGTCGAAGCCGGGCTGCTGCTTCAACACGGCAGCCGCGACTTGGCCCTCGAATTTTACCGCCACGTTCAACTACATCATAAGAATTCTTCAGCAACCAGCCGTATCATAGCCGACTGTATCTTACATCTGGAAGAACCACTTGCGGCCCCTGAATCTCCGAAATCTCCCGAATATTCAGGTACATAATTTTTAACTTCAAATTTCAAGAAGATTCACAATGAAAAAGTCCGTTCATCCCTGCATTAACAGTGGATGAACGGACTTTTTCATGAAACGGGAGTTACGTTTTATGACGGTGACTTTCTATCCAAGAACCGCGTGAGCAGCTGCCAGTCTGGCAATTGGTACCCGAAACGGTGAGCAGGAAACATAATCCAGCCCGACTTTATGACAGAAAATAACTGATGACGGATCACCACCATGCTCGCCGCAGATGCCGAGCTTGATGTTCGGACGGGTGGTGCGCCCCAGTTCGCAGGCCATCTTGACCAGTTTGCCAACGCCGCTCTGATCAAGCGAAACGAATGGGTCCTCCGGCAAAATGCCATTATCTACATAAAAGGGAAGGAACTTACCGGCATCATCACGCGACAGGCCAAAGGTCGTCTGGGTCAGGTCATTTGTGCCGAAAGAGAAAAATTCAGCCTCAACCGCAATTTCGTCTGCTGTCAGGGCGGCGCGCGGCAGCTCGATCATCGTACCGATCAGGTACTCAACCTTGACACCGTAGCGGGCGATAGTTTCGTCGCAGATGACCACAGCATTCTGTTTAAGAACCGACAACTCTTTAGCTGTTGCAATCAGTGGAATCATAATTTCCGGAACGATGCTGAAACCCTCATTCTTGACCAGTTCACAAGCAGCTTCCATGATAGCCGTAACCTGCATATTGTAGATTTCCGGGTATGTGATACCCAGCCGACAACCGCGATGACCAAGCATCGGATTGAACTCATGCAGCGTCTCTATCTTGTGTTTGAGAGCGCTGACAGGCACCTTCATCGTCTTGCTCAGCTCCACGATATCTTTTTCTTCCTGCGGCAGGAACTCGTGTAGCGGCGGATCGAGCAACCGGATGGTGACCGGCAGCCCCTTCATTTCGCGGAACAACCCGATGAAATCACCTTTCTGCATCGGAAGAATCTTAGCCAGGGCATACTCACGCCCTTCAACATCTTCGGACAGAATCATCTCACGCACAGCAGCTATACGCTCGGCGTCAAAGAACATATGCTCGGTGCGGCAGAGGCCGATCCCTTCGGCGCCGAACTGGCGAGCCACCTTGGCGTCATGCGGAGTATCGGCATTGGCCCTTACCTTCAGGCGACGGATACCATCCACCCACCCCATCAGCGTACCAAAATCACCGGTCAACTCCGCAGAAACCGTTGGGACTGCACCAAGCATAACCTCACCAGCCGATCCATCCAGTGTGATCATATCCCCTTTATTGACAACAGTCCCACTCTTGGTGGTGAAACACTGATTGGCATAATCCACCTTGATGTCACCACAGCCAGCAACACAGCACTTGCCCATGCCGCGGGCAACGACTGCTGCATGGGACGTCATACCACCACGCGCAGTCAAAATACCTTGGGATGCATGCATTCCATGGATATCTTCAGGCGAAGTTTCAACGCGTACAAGAATCACTTTGCGTCCGGTTTTTGCTTCAGATTCAGCTTCGTCGGCTGTAAAGACTACCGAACCGGACACTGCGCCAGGAGATGCAGGCAGCCCTTTGGCGATGATATTTTTAACCGCTTTCGGGTCAAGTGATGGGTGCAGCAACTGATCAAGCTGTTCCGGCGCGACGCGCTTCACCGCGGTTTTTTCATCAATCAACCCCTCGGCAACCATGTCAACTGCAATCTTGATGGCGGCTGGAGCGGTACGCTTGCCATTGCGGGTCTGCAACATGAAGAGTTTACCCTTTTCGATTGTAAACTCTATGTCCTGCATATCCTTATAATGTTTTTCAAGGATTGAACGAATGGAATCGAGTTGTTGGTAGCACTCCGGCATCACCTCCTCCATCGGAGGCAGCGTCGTTGCTTTGGCACGATTGATCGGTTGCGGAGTACGAATACCGGCAACGACGTCTTCGCCCTGGGCGTTGACAAGATATTCGCCATAAAAGTAATTCTCACCAGTGGAGGGGTCGCGGGTAAAGGCTACGCCGGTCGCACAGTCATCGCCCATGTTTCCGTAGACCATCGACTGGACGTTGACGGCGGTGCCCCATTCTGCCGGGATATTGTTCAGACGACGGTAGGTAATGGCGCGTTGGTTCATCCATGAGCCAAACACGGCCCCGATAGCACCCCACAGTTGATCCTGCGGATCTTCAGGAAATGGTGTTCCAAGCTCTTCCTTGATTTTGGCTTTGAAGGCCGCCACCAGATCTTTCCAGTCGGAAGCGGTCAGGTCGGTATCAAGGTGAACTCCCCGCTCTTCCTTTTTCTGATCCAGCAGGTGATCAAGAGAGTGTTTATCCATTCCCATAACGACATCTGAATACATCTGGACAAAGCGACGGTATGCATCGTAGGCAAAACGTTCATCACCGCTCTGAGCGATTATACCCTGCACCGTAACATCGTTGAGTCCCAGATTAAGGACAGTGTCCATCATGCCAGGCATGGATGCACGTGCACCGGAACGCACTGAAACCAGAAGGGGGTTGGCCGGATCACCAAATTTACGGCCCATCAAAGCTTCAACCTGGGAAAGATGTGCGGCAACTTCAGCTGCCAGCGAGGCGGGATAATTGCTGTCGTTCTTGTAAAACTCGGTGCATACTTCCGTTGTGAGAGTGAAACCCGGCGGAACCGGAAGACCGATACTGGACATTTCTGCCAGATTGGCTCCCTTGCCCCCCAGAAGATTTTTCATGTCAGCCCGACCTTCAGCCTTACCGTTTCCAAAGAAATATACAAACTTCTGCCCCATCGTACTGCCTCCTCTTCCGTAGATAATTACATGTGCTTTACAGTCACTAAAAACATTTATTCATAATGAAAATAACAGCTTAAGAGATCAGACTATAGCGCAGATTCACAAAATATCAACTTTATTGTGCAAAATATTTTACTTTGTATCCCAACTGGTGATATCGACATTCTTTCCTTCGCCACCCTTGGCACCGTCTGAACCGTAAGAAAAGAGGTCATAGTCACCATGCTCACCGGGGGAGACATACAGATAATCATTGCCCCACGGATCCTTGGGGACCTTCTTGCTCTCCAGATAACCGCCATCCTTGTAACTCTTTGGTATTACGCCAACGGTAGGCTTGGCAACCAGCGCACCCAGACCCTGCTCCGTAGACGGATAGCTGCCGTTATCAAGCTTGTAAAGCTTGAGAGCCGTCTCAATATTTTTGATCTGCACCCGTGCATCGGTAATTTTGGCATCGTCCGTACGCCCCATCAGCTTCGGGCCAACCAGCGCAGCAAGTAGCGCCAGTATGACGATTACAACCATAATTTCAATCAACGTAAAACCCTTTTTATTGCTTATAAGCTGCATAACGTTTGTTCCTCCTGCGTAAATTACCTGCTGTCGAACTCTACTCAATAGAGGGACTCAATGGCAAGCTCTTTCAATCCAGTATTGCTTCAAAAAAAATCACATATGCCTTAATTGCGGTATAAATCGTTCTCCGCTTATTGCACTCACAAAAAAATTACCTAATGTATTTATATGGTTACAATTGGACTTGCAGATTGGCACCCATTATGCTAATTAATCGTCAATACTGGACACTTAGAACATGAATAAGAAACTGACGCCTGCGCCATAACGCAGAAAAACCGAAAAAGGAGAAAAACTCAAATGAAAAAGATCACCGCCTTAGTAGCCATGCTTGCCATCATCGCTTTTGCCGGAGCAGCCCTTGCTGTTGGCCCGGAAACGATCGAACTGCCTGCGTCCATGGGTAAAGTCACTTTTCCTCACAAAAAACATCAGGAATTAGTGAAAAATGATTGTAAAAAATGCCATACAAAAGCTCCTGGCAAAATTGCTGAAAAGAACAAGGATTGGGCTCATAAAACCTGTAAAGGCTGCCACACCGATTTGAAAAAAGGACCTACTGGTTGCAAGGATTGCCACAAAAAATAAGCTTTTGAACTTTACCATATAATTAAGGCGGGGGTTACGCAAAGCGTTTCCCCCGTTTTTCACTCTCACCTCAGTGCCAGCTCCAATCTCTCCAAATTTTTCACCCGGTCGCGCAGCCCGGCAGCCTTCTCGAAATTCAATTCCTTGGCTGCAGCCAGCATCTCCTTACGCAGTTTTTTCACCAACTTAGGAATCTCTTTTGGCGAGGTGTATTCCTCACCCGCCTCGGCGACTCCAACAGGCTGCGTAACATAATCCTTCTCCTCGATCGACTCCAGAATGCTGCGCAACCCCTTCTTAACCGTTTCAGGCGTGATGCCATTTTCTTCGTTGTAGGCCAGCTGTTTGACCCGGCGACGCCCGGTTTCATCGATACAGCCCTGCATTGAACGGGTTACGCTGTCACCATACATCAACACCCGACCATTGATGTTCCGCGCAGCACGACCGCAGGTCTGAATCAATGACCGTTGTGAACGGAGAAACCCCTCCTTGTCAGCATCAAGAATAGCAACCAGAGAAACCTCCGGCAGATCAAGCCCCTCCCGCAGCAGGTTAATCCCGACCAATACGTCAAATTCCCCCAAACGCAGATCGCGAATGATCTGCATCCGCTCAATAGTGACGATATCTGAATGGAGATATTTTATCCGCACCCCCAATTCACGGTAATAGTTGGTCAGTTCCTCGGACATGCGTTTGGTCAGGGTCGTTATCAGCACGCGTTCACCACGGGCAACTGTTTCCCGGACTTCGTGAAGCAGGTCGTCCACCTGGCCGAATCTGTCACCCTTTGCCGTCACCGGTCGCACCTCTATAACAGGATCAACCAGGCCGGTCGGGCGGATAATCTGCTCAACAAATACACCGCCACTCGCCTCAAGCTCATAATCGGCCGGTGTAGCCGAAACATAGACCGCCTGCCGGATCCGGGCCTGAAACTCCTGAAAATTAAGTGGCCGGTTATCAAGCGCGGCTGGCAGACGAAATCCGTAGTTGACCAGCGTCTCCTTCCGCGATCGGTCGCCACGGTACATGGCGCCCGTTTGGGGGATGGTAATATGTGACTCGTCCACAAAGAGAACAAAATCATCCGGAAAGTAATCAATCAGGGTATAGGGGGCCTCACCAGGCTGCCGTCCATCGAAATAGCGCGAATAATTTTCGATGCCGTGACAGAACCCCATCTCCTCCATCATTTCGATGTCATAGAAAGTGCGCTGCTCTATCCGCTGTTCTTCCAACAGCATGTTCTGACCGCGGAAATACCTGATCCGCTCTGACAGATCGACCCGGATCTGCTCCACCGCCCGCTCCAAAGTTTCGCGGGTGGAAACATAGTGTGAAGCGGGATAGATGGAACATTTGGAAAGTTTTTGCATTACAACGCCGCGCAACGGATCAATTTCGCTGATCGCCTCCACCTCGTCGCCAAAAAACTCAATCCGGAGCGCCCGTTCACTATCGTAGGCCGGAAAGATCTCTATCACATCCCCCCGCACCCGGAATGTGCCGCGATGGAAATCCATGTCGTTACGTTCGTACTGAATCTCAATAAGCTTCTTGAGCAATTCGTCACGACCATAATCATCCCCCTGATGGAAAAAGATGTGCATCGCCTGATACGCGGCAGGTGAGCCAATA
This sequence comes from Geobacteraceae bacterium, assembly GCA_025355965.1. GTDB lineage: Bacteria > Desulfobacterota > Desulfuromonadia > Geobacterales > Pseudopelobacteraceae > JACRCG01. The sequence goes on along the minus strand of JANXYR010000062.1, from coordinate 115,720 downwards.
CCGTAAATGCATGATACTGAGGCAACAATTATGACATCGCGCCGCGTCAGGAGACTACGGGTGGCGGAGTGACGCATCTTGTCGATCTCGTCGTTGATGGCAGAATCTTTTTCAATGAAGGTGTCACTGGTCGGAATGTAGGCTTCCGGCTGGTAATAATCGTAGTAGGAGACAAAATACTCGACGGCATTATCCGGGAAAAGCTCCTTGAACTCGCCGTAGAGCTGAGCCGCCAGCGTTTTATTGGGTGCCAGTACCAACGCTGGCCTGCCGGTGCGGGCAATGACGTTGGCCACCGTGAAAGTTTTACCGGAACCGGTAACTCCCAGCAGCGTCTGGTGGCGATCACCACGTTCAATTCCTGCTACCAGTTCTTCAATAGCCTGGGGTTGATCACCACGCGGGGTGTAAGAGGTTGTCAGATTAAAAATGCCCATTGGTACCAACATGCTCCCAAGTGATTTGAATTACCAAGGATTGCTATGGATTTTCACACCGCAAAAAGGTAAAGTGACCTTTGCTATTCATTAGCAGAATGGCAGTGTAACTTGCACGGTAACACGGGGCCACACATGACACAAGAGCTACAATTCTCCGCAAATACCGTCTGCAGTTTTCCTCAGTCAAGGAAACACTGCCAACTTCTGGACTGGAGTTCTTGTGCTATCGAAACACTTCAGGATACGAACCATTAACTTGTTCTGGAAACTGGCTGAACTTCCAGGAGGGATCCAATGAAAAGAGCAAAAGAACCGCGCAACCTGAAGATACTTCTTGTCGAGAACAATGAGCATGATCGTGCAGCGTTTCGACTGGCATTCAAAGATTATCCCGCAGACGCGTTCGGAATCACCGAATGCATCCGCGCCCCCGAGGCGCTTTCACTGATCGAGAAGGATCCTTCGTCATTTGACATAGTGGTCGCCAGCCACCACCTTACCTGTCTATTCGGCCTTGATCTCTGCAAGGAGCTGCTGGCAAAGTCCGTTCCGCTGCCGTTGGTCATCCTGATCGGCAGTGGTTCAGAAAGAGTGGCTGTAGAGGCTCTCAAGGCCGGAGTGAATGACTACGTTATCAAGGACCCCGAAAGCGCTTACCTGGAAATATTGCCGATGGTCCTCAGTAATGTGGTGGCAGCTCATCTGGAACGAAAAGAATGTGAGGAAAGCAAAAACATTTTGCGCGCAAGCCAGAATCTATTGCTGTATATCATTGAAGGTATTACCGTTCCGACCTTTGTCATAGACAAGGATCATGTCACGACACACTGGAACCAGGCGTGCGCCAACATCACCGGCGTTCCGGCTGCCGAAATAGTCGGAACAAGTCAGCAGTGGCGTGCCTTTTACGCCTCTGAACGACCGGTCATGGCAGACCTGATCATTGATCAAGGCATCGAGGATATGGTTGCTAGGCATTACGGGCCGAAATATCGCCACTCAGAGATTATTGAGGGCGCTTTCGAAGCGGAGGACTTCTTCCCGCATTTCGGCAAGGCTGGCAAATGGCTTTATTTCACAGCCGCACCGCTGAGAGATGCCAACGGCATGATCATCGGCGCCATCGAGACGCTTCAGGATGTTTCTGAGCGCCGAAAAGCCGAACTGGCGCTGAAAGAAAGTGAGCGCCTCTACCGTGATCTCAGTATCACGGACGGTCTGACCGGACTCTACAACTCCCGCCATTTTTTCGGACGCGCAAAGGAAGAGATCGAGCGGTGTAACCGCTATTCCTCAACGCTTTCGCTGATCCTGCTGGATGTAGATAATTTCAAGAACTTCAACGACACCTACGGCCATATTGACGGTGATCGGGTACTTGCTAGATTGGCCGATGTCATCAGGGACGAGATCAGGGAGGTCGACTCAGCCTATCGCTACGGTGGAGAGGAATTCATCGTTTTATTCCCGGAAACCGATCCGGAAGAAGCCCAGGTGGTTGCGGAAAGGCTCCGAAGCGCCTTCGAACTGATCACGTTTACTCCACGGCCCAACACCGGTGTGAACATGACTATTAGTATCGGAGGGGGCTTTTATCACCTCGGAGAAGATCTGACTACATTTTTCAAACGGATCGACGAGGCGATGTACACGGCAAAAATGTTTGGAAAGAACCAAGTCGTTTTCGTCTGATCCACTGAGTTCATTCTTTTGATATTACAACCACTATAAGTTGCCAAAATACAAGGTATATAAACCTATGACAACTCTCCGTGCCCTTAGCTGCCTGTTGTGGTTACTGCTTGTAATTGCAGTGTTTCCGGCCACCCCGTCCTTTTCTGAAACACGCCCCGACAAAATCCGGGTTGTCATGGATGACAACTACCCCCCGTTCAGCTTCAAGGATAGCAACGGCAAACAGCAGGGCATCCTGATCGACCAGTGGCGGCTATGGGAGCGGCAGACCGGTATCAAGGTCGAAATCAATGCCATCGATTGGGGCAAGGCAATTGCCGGCATGAAGAGTGGTGAATTTGATGTTATAGATACGCTCTTCAAAACGAATGAACGCTCAGAATGGCTCGATTTCACCAAGCCCTACGCAACAATCGAAGTCCCGATCTTTTTTGACAAGGATATCGGCGGGATTACAGACGCCGCATCCCTTAAAGGCTTTATCGTGGCAGACAAGCGCGGCGATGCCATGATAAATATCCTCCATCAGAACGGCATTGAAAACCTGCAGCTCTTTGACAATTTTGAGTCTCTTATACAGGCTGCCAAAGAGCACAAAGTGAATGTCTTCGTGATGGGGAAACCGCCAGCGCTCTATTTCCTCAACAGGTACGGCATCGCCGATCGTTTCAGACAATCCGCTCCGCTACACGTTAATCAGTTCTACCGCGCCGTCAAAAAAAACAACAGCGAACTGCTGAAGATTGTGGATGATGGTTTTGCAACGATCACTCCGGATGAACTGAAAAATATCGATAAAAAATGGTACGGGTCGTCTCTTGCAAATAATTTTCCGACCACTCCGATATTTGCAGGAGTCGGTGGACTCTCCCTGTTGGTGCTGATTCTTTTCATCTGGATCCGAACGCTGAATAGAAGTGTAGAGAAGCAGACTGCGGAACTAAAAAGTTCGGAGCAGATCCTCCGCACAAGTGAAGAAAAATTTAAGGCTTTCTTTGAGCAGGGATACTATTTAGCTGGATTATTGGATTTGAACGGAACGCTTACCGATGTTAACGACACTTCACTCCAACTCATCGGGGTGGGAAAAAAGGATGTACTCGGCAGACCCTTCTGGGAAACACCCTGGTGGGCACACTCCCCCGAACAGCAGGAAAAGCTCCGTCGCGCGATAAAAAGTGCTGCAGAGGGTACTTACGTCACGTTTGAAACGATCCACCCGGCTCCGGACGGGACTCTTCACCATATTGACTTTTCTCTCCGGCCTGTAAAAGATCAATCTGGTACGGTCGTTTTTCTGGTACCAGAGGGCCGTGATATTACTGATTGGAAAAAAGAAGAAGAAGAGCGGCTGCACTTGGAGCGCAAACTACTGCACACCCAGAAACTGGAAAGCCTTGGCGTACTCTCGGGTGGCATAGCCCACGACTTCAACAATTTGCTGCAGGCGTTACTCGGCAATCTTGATTTGGCACTGATGAAACTCCCGGAGGAAAATCCCGCCCGGAAAAACATCGATCAGGCTATTAAAGCAGGTCTGCATGCCGCCAAACTGACCAACATGATGCTGGCATACTCCGGAAAGGGCCTTTTTGTCATCAAACCGCTCAATCTGACTGAATTGGTGGAAGAAAATGCCGCCATGCTGGAGGCCGCCATATCCAAGTCAATAACGCTTGAGCAGCATCTTGACCAAGCCATTCCGGACATCAGTGCCGATGCGGGGCAACTACAGCAGGTAATCATGAACCTGATCACCAACGCTGCAGAAGCGATTGACGATCAGGGTGGAAAAATCCGCCTTTCGACCGGCGTAAAGGAGTTCGATCAGGCAACCTTGAACAGTAGTCGGCTGGAGGAAAAGCAGGTAGCAGGCCACTATGCCTGGTTAAAAGTCAGTGACAGCGGCTGCGGAATGGATAAGGATACCCTGCAGAAGTTGTTCGATCCGTTTTTTACAACAAAATTTACCGGCCGCGGCCTAGGTATGTCGGCAGTACTCGGAATCATTCGCGCCCACAAAGGGGCCTTTCTGGTTGAGAGCCGACCGGGCGTCGGCACCACCATCCAGGTATTGTTCCCGGTTATCGAAGATCAACCGGCTAATTCTTGTCCGCTCAATGCAGATGAATTGCTTCAGAAAGAACATGTCTGTTGCACGGTCAAGGTTCTGGTCGTTGATGATGAGGAGATGATACGTACCGTCTCGACAGCCATGCTGGAACAACTCGGTTACAAAACGCTGGCAGCCGCGAGCGGTGAGGAAGCGTTGGCGATTTTCCGCCAAGACGGTGACAGCATCGATGTTGTACTGCTGGATCAGGTCATGCCCGACATGGATGGCGTCACCGTATTCAAAGAGCTTCGCACCATAAGGCCGGACATCAAGGTTCTGCTCGCGAGCGGCTTCAGTCAGCAGGAGGTGTCAGAACGCTTCATAGGACTTGGTCTGAACGGTTTTATCCCGAAACCGTATACGCTGAAAAACCTGACAGTGGAGCTATCTAGAGTGTTAAAATCGGCAGAGACTTAAGCGGATTGTAACCGGTTATTTTCCTGCCACAAACTCCCGAGCTGCCTGAATCCGCCTGATCGTCTCCTCTATCCCCAGCGTCACCACTATTTCTCCTATTCCGGGCGCCTGTGTACCACCGGAGAGAGCAATCCTGACCGGCTGTCCGACCTGCCCCATCTTCCACCCATTTTCGTTGCAGACCTCTTTGAAGAGGGCATCAATCCCGGAAACGTCAGCCTCTGACACCTTTGAAAGTTTCTCCATAACTGCAGAAAAAACAGATAATAATAGTTCTTTGTCAAACTTGGCCAGAGCCACCTCATCATAACTAAGCGGGGCGTTATAGTAAAAAACAGCGCGTTCAGCCATCTCTTCCAGGGTCTGGGCTCGCTCTTGTAGCGTCCTGACAACAACCATCAGATCCGGTCCATTGAGCGTTGTCACCTCACGTACGGATAGATGCGGCAACAGTAAGTCCGCCAGTCGCTCCGGATCGCCGTTTTTAATGTAGTGTGCGTTCAACCAGTTCAATTTTTCGGTGTTGAAGACTGAGGCGGAACGCCCCACGTTGCCGATGTCAAATTTTTGAACCATTTCTTCGCGGCTAAAAATTTCATCGTCTCCATTGCTCCACCCCAACCTGACCAGATAATTCAGCAATGCTTCCGGCAGGTACCCCATGTCACGGTAGGCAATGACGCTGGTAGCACCATGCCGTTTAGAGAGGCGCGCTTTATCGGAACCAAGAATCATTGGAACATGGGCAAATTGCGGAACCGGAAAACCTAGTGCCTCATAGAGTTGGATCTGGCGTGGCGTATTGTTGACGTGATCATCCCCACGGATGACGGTCGTGATGCGCATGCTGGCATCGTCGATTACCACGCAAAAATTGTAGGTTGGCGTGCCATCAGTGCGTTGAATTATCAGGTCATCCAGCTCTTCATTGGGGAACGTTATGGTCCCCTTAATCAGGTCATCAAAAGCGGTCACCCCACCCTGCGGCGCCCGAAAACGAACTACATACGGCTGACCGTCAGGCTGTTCAGCTCTTTCTCGGCAGGTGCCGTCATATTTGGGCTTGCGCCCTTCCTGCATCGCCAGGTTGCGCTTGGTATCCAGCTCTTCTGACGCGCAGTAGCATTTGTAGGCCTTACCGGAATCCAGCAGCTTTTGGACATGCTCCTTATAGAGAGGAAAATAATCTGATTGATAAAAAGGTCCCTCGTCCCACTCAAGACCGAGCCACTTCATTCCTTCCAGAATCGCATCCACTGACTCCTTGGTGGAGCGCTCCACATCCGTATCCTCAATCCGCAGAATAAACGTGCCACCCTTATTTTTGGCCAGCAGCCAGTTAAAGAGGGCGGTACGGGCACCACCGACGTGAAGATACCCGGTTGGACTGGGAGCAAAACGGACGCGAAGTTCGGACATGATAGACTCCTTCTATAAAAAATGTATGGCCGCACAGATTTTAATTACAGGGTCAAGAGGCAAGGGTCAAGATTTAACGTCTTTCCTTACCCCGGCTTTACACCCCTGCCAACTGCCACGCTTTGTCAATTCGTTGACAATCGCATACCACATCTGATTATTCTTCAACCCCCACTGCGGGGCGACACTTATTGCCAGAGGGGCCGAGCCATACAAACGTTGAATGGCAATCCGTGGCGGCAATAACTCCAAAAAGTCAGCGATCGTTGAGATATATGCTTCAAGAGTAAGTGGAGTAAATTTTCCACGGCGGTACAGCTCCGCCAGCTCTGTCCCTTCTACGGCATGCAGTTGATGAAGCTTGATTGAGTCGATGGGTAAGCCGGCCATCAGGTCCGCCGTCTTTAAAAACTCTTTTGAACTTTCCCCGGGAAAACCATGAATCAAATGGGCACAGATGTCAAAATTACGACCGGCGGCACGGTTAACCGTCCCTATAAAATCATCCAGGGTATGCCCACGGTTGATTCTATCAAGAATAGCGTCATCCATCGACTGCAATCCCAGTTCAAGACAGACGTATTTTGTATACGCGATTTCCGTTAACAGGTCGAGAGCTTCATCGCTAAGTGAATCGGGACGTGTTCCGACCGAGATACCTATCACATCAGGATGGTCAAGGGCCTTACGATAAAGCTCTGACAACAGCTCCACCGAGGCATAGGTATTTGTGTATTTTTGAAAATAGATGATAAATTTTTGGGAGCCAAGCCGGATGCGGTGGTATTCAATGCCAGCCGCTATCTGTTCTTCCAGCGGCACTGCGGGCAGGGTCCCTTTGGGTGAGAATGACACGTTATTACAGTAAATACAGCCACCGGTCCCCTTGCTGCCGTCGCGATTTGGGCAGGTGAAGCCGGCATCCACGTTGACTTTGCTGATCCGCATACCGAAACGGCGACGCAGATAGTTTCCGTAAGAATTTATATGAAGTTGTGGGTGTATTCGTTCGTCAGGGGTGTGTGACATACTCTTCGATCTTTTTAAGCAGGGATACGGCAGCGGCGCGCGGGTCGGCGGCGGCAAGAATGGCCGAGATTACAGCAATGCCCTGTACGCTGGCAGACAGTGCTTCGGAGATGTTTGCTTCCCCAATTCCTCCCAGGGCGATAACAGGTATTTCCAGAGCGCAGGCAGCGTCTGCCAACTTTTTGACTCCGCATGGTTCGCCATAGGCCGCCTTGGATGGAGTGTGATACACTGGGCTGAACGTAATAAAATCAGCTCCATCAGCCTGAGCGCACAGAGCCTCGTCAAGGGCATGAGCGGAATAGCCGATAATCATCTGCCTGCCAAGCAAACGCCGTGCTGCAGCCACCGGCAGACTATTGACGCCGAGATGGACACCATCAGCCTCTACAGCAAGAGCAATATCCAGCCGATCGTTGATCATGAGTCTGGCGCCATAGCTACGGGTTAAGGCACGTAACTCCAACGCCAGCCGGTACAGTTCTGCGCCGGACAGATCTTTTTCACGCAGCTGAACTGCTCTTACTCCCCCCTCAAGCGACTGACGCACGACTTCTGTAAGTTCTCTGCCACCGGTCTGATGCCGGTCAGTGATCAGATACAGGCTGTAATCTGTCATCTGCATCAGAGTGAGATATTCAACCGATCAGGCCATCCAGCGGACTGGAAGCGTTTGCGTAAAGCTTGCGGGGAATCCGCCCAGCCTTGAAAGACAATCGACCGGCGATCACTGCCAACTTCATAGCTTCCGCCATGGCGATCGGATCCTGAGCACAGGCAATTGCAGTGTTCATAAGAACCCCGGCACAACCCAGCTCCATAGCGATGGCGGCATCTGACGCTGAACCGACTCCGGCATCCACAATGACCGGTACGCTGACATTTTCGAGAATGATACGAATATTGTATGGGTTACGGATACCAAGCCCGCTTCCAATGGGGGCTCCCAGGGGCATAACCGCGACACAGCCTATGTCTTCCAGCTTTTTACAGACAATCACATCGTCACTACAGTAGGGGAGAACGGTAAACCCATCCGCTACCAGTATTTTTGCGGCTTTAAGCAGCTCTTCGTTGTCCGGAAAAAGTGTTTTTTCATCTCCCAAGACCTCCAGCTTTACAAAGTCCGACATACCGGCTTCACGGGCCAGGCGGCATGTTCGCACCGCATCGTCAGCCGTGTAGCAACCAGCTGTATTTGGCAGCAAGGTGTATTTCTTCAGGTCAATGTAATCAAGCAGCGATTCTTTGCTACGGTCTAGATTTACCCGCCGCACTGCCACAGTGATGATCTCGGCTCCGGACATTTCCAGCGCCAGGGCTGTCTGTTCAAAGCTGGCATACTTACCGGTGCCAACCATCAAACGTGAGGTAAACTCGCGACCGCCAATGATTAGTTTATCTGCTGCCTGTGTCATAGGCTGTTATCCTCCACCAACAAAATGAACTATCTCAATTTTATCGCCATTTGAAAGAAGCTGTTTTTCATAACCGGCCTTCGGGACGATGTCGGCATTCAACTCAACCGCGACCCGCTCCCGACCGATTCCAAGCTGTTGCAGTAGCGCTTCGACTGTGCAACCATCCATCGTCTCTATAGAATCACCGTTTAGCACAATCTGCATTTCAACCTCCGCAAACAAAAAAAACCGCAGCAGCGGCTCATTTAATACATCAGTAGGTCGCGCTTCCCTACGCCGGTATTACCCGGATCAGGTACAAAGGGTCGCGGTGTAACCGCTCTCAGTCGAAACTCCCCTAGCTTTGTGCCAAAGTAGATGATTGCTGATGCTCTGTCAATTCATTTTAGACTCATGCCGGGGCCATCAGATTATGATATTTTTCATACACAGAACCTTCTATCTATTGAAGTTATGGTATATTTCTGGCATGGTGTCCGACATATGCACAGCTTGTTCTTCCAAATAGGATTCATGGGGATATAAAGAGTGGCGGATAAACGAGATATCAGGCGAATTAAAAAGCGCATTACGATCAACTTTAGCGACGATAAAGTCGTCAAGGTCGGCTTTACGCAAGATATTTCCATGATCGGCATGTTTATCCATACACCCTATGTTTTACCACCCAACTCAAAGATTAAAATCAAGATCACACTCCCGGAAGGAAGCACAGTAGAACTGGTGGCGTTAGTCATGTGGGCGAAAAAAGTCCCGCCAAACCTCTTTCATCTTGTAAAGAAAAACGGAATGGGAGTTCGCTTTTTACGTTTTATTTCAGGCGAAGAGGCCTTTGACGAATACTTCGACAAGATAGCAATACCACTTTAATTCGTTGCAGGAGTCATTCAGTAATGTGCAGGAAAATCTTCATAGGGGCAACAGGTCAGCATTGTGGCAAGACAACCATTAGTCTCTCATTGATGCATCTGGCGCGCAAAAAGTACGAGCGAGTCGGCTTCATGAAGCCGCTCGGTCCAAAATGGATAGAGTTTAACGGCACTACGGTTGACAAGGATGCCGCCATGTTCTCAAGCGTTTTCGGCGTTGAGGAGGATGTTGCGCTTATGTCTCCCGTGACACTGACCCCGGGGACAACACGCCGGTTTCTTGACGGCTTGATAGACTCGGCGGCACCGCGCAGAGCTATCCGGGCCGCCTGCAATGAGCTGGAAAAGAAGTATGATTTCCTGATCATCGAGGGAGCAGGTCATGGCGGTGTCGGTTCGGTAATCGGTATGAATAATGCCCAGATTGCGGCTGAATTGAACGCTCCGGTTCTGCTGGTGACCGGTGGCGGGATCGGCAATGTCATAGACGCTGTTGAGCTTAATCTGGCGCTTTATCAACGTGAAAAAACGGATGTTCGCATAATCATGGCCAACAAACTTGTTTCTGAAAAGAGGTTAAATACCCTCAGCTATCTTGCAAAAGCTTTTGCCGGAAGCGGTATTATGGTCACAAGTGCCTTTGACTATCTGCCAACACTTGCCGATCCAACGCTTCTCCATGTTTCCGAGCTGCTTGGACTGGCGCTTAACGGTGATTCATCGGAACGCAGCCGTCTCTGCCATAACATTCAGCTTGGTGCGGCCTCTTCGCAGATTGTTATTGATCATCTGGAAACATCTACCCTTCTTATTGTGACCAGTTCGCGTGATGAGCTGCTTGTTACTGCTTCGGCACTACACCACATCCCGGAGTACAAGGCACGCCTTGCCGGGTTGATCATCGCCGGCCACGTACCGGTTTCCGGCATAACCCAGCGTATTCTGGACGACAGCAACATCCCGTACATTCGTATAAAAGAGACATCCTCTGAAATATTTTACCAGTTGCGCGAACATGTTTCGAAGATTGGTCCTGAGGATAGTGAAAAGATTGAGCTGATAAACTCTATTGCAGAGCGCTATATTGATTTTGATGCGATTGATAACATGATCTGACCAGCCACAGCAGCATAGGCAGCAAAAGAGCAAAAAGTTCTTGACCTTATTCAGCTTTTGATATTTATACAATGAGATACTCATCAATCTATCGGGGAGTCTATGATAGTAGTGACACGTCTGGATAAACAGCGGATGTACTTGAATCCGGACCACATCATCTGCATCGAAGAAACTCCGGACACTGTTATTACACTTTTCAACGGCAATCGATATATAGTTGTCGACCGGGCCAGCACAATTGTAAGCAGGATAGTCGCCTTTCGCGCCAGAATTTCACGCCGGGCGGCAGTTCCGGCAGCAAGACGTTATCTTGGTCGCCCTATGGCTCACCGGCTTGATTGGTCGAGAGATCCGCAAGATGATACCTCCCCGGATTCTGAGGACAAACGCAACCACACTCCATTCCACAATCGGGATTATTAGCGTATGGATTTAGCTACAATTATAGGGTTGGTGATGGCCTTCGGAGCTGTCTTTGGCGGCGCCGCTATTGAAGGCGTACACATATCGGCCCTGATACAGCCTACGGCAGCGATGATTGTTTTGGGTGGCACCTTTGGGGCAACGTTCGTCTCTTTCCCGCTGTCGGCAATTATTGGCGCGATGAAGAATATTAAAATTGCGTTTTTGCCGGCAAAAGTTGATCATGAGCAGGTTGTAAAAGACATCATAAATTATGCCACCAAAGCCAGGCGAAATGGCTTGATTTCTCTGGAACAGGAGGCTCAGTCAGTTCGCGATCCGTTCATAAAAAAAGGAATATCGCTGGTAGTTGACGGCATTGACCCTCAGAAACTGCGCGAAACACTTGAAGCTGATATCATGGCGTATGAAGATCATTTTAAACATTCAATTGAATTTTATGAAGCGGCCGGTGGGTACTCTCCGACTATCGGCATTATCGGCGCTGTTCTCGGTCTCATCCACGTCATGGCCAATCTTTCCGATACCTCCAAACTGGGGGGTGGTATCGCCGTTGCGTTCGTTGCTACCATTTATGGTCTGATTGTAGCCAATGTTGTCTGTCTGCCGATCGGAACTAAACTCAAAATAAGGATGAAAGAAGAAATGCTCCGGAGAATCATGATTCTTGAGGGGCTTATTGCAATCCAAAACGGTGAGAATCCGCATTTCATTGAACAGAAACTGATGGCCTATGTAGGCGGCCACTAACCATCTATGGCACTAAAAAAAGCGCCTGAAAAGCATGTCAACCACGAGCGATGGCTCGTTTCATACGCAGACTTTATTACGTTGCTATTTGCTGTTTTCGTAGTTCTGTACGCGATGGGGCAGAGCGACAAAAAGAAGGTTGAAGAGGTCATGCAGGCTATTCAGCAATCTTTTGGCATGGCAACCGCAGGCGCATCCGCTCCAAAAGTCAATGTAATCCCTTCGCAGACAATGACCGTAATCCCATCACTCAAACCGGAAGTAAAAGTAAACCCTATGGGGCGAACTCGAAGTGGTCAAGGAAAGACAAGGGCGGAAGAAAAAGATTTCCGCCAGATCAAATCTGCGGTTGAAGCGTATCTTGTCAAACAGGGGGCGCAGACTAAGGTTACCCTTGAAATAACCCGGCGCGGCCTAATCGTCAGTCTGAAAGAGGCCGGTTTTTTCAACTCCGGCCAGTCAAACATTAAGCCTGAAGCGTATGAACTGATCAACACCATCGCTGAAGTAATGACTCAGTACAACAACCCTTTGCGGCTCGAGGGTCATACCGACAACGTCCCGATCAGCACAGCACAATTTCCATCAAATTGGGAACTTTCAACATCCCGCGCAACAAATGGCCTTAAGTATCTTCTGAAAAACTTTGACATTGATCCCAACAAGATATCTGCAACCGGCTATGCTGAATTCAGACCGATTGCCGACAACACGACCCAAGAGGGGCGAGCCAGGAACCGGCGCGTCGATCTCGTCATGCTTTCAGGAGATGCCGAGCACGGCGAACCCTAAACAAGTACATCTGCAGACCTCACCACGCACTCTACCCTACATGTTTTCTTCTAAATACATACACAGCTGCATCAAGTCCCGGCGGGAGTACGAGACAGCTCAACTTTTTATCCTCTTCAAAGTCAAATAAAGATTGTTGGAGGTAGTCGTCCCAGTTTCCAGCGGCAAACCAATGACGGCTGCCGACAACAATATACAGCTGTACGCTTCTGGTTCTGAACACCTGACGCTCAAATGTGTTGCCAGCTGGCGGCCAGGAGCAGAGTACTACTTCAGGAGAATACTCGCGTAATGCCTCATTTGCATCCAGCTTGACCACAAATTCGGGATAATTAACCTCGTGTTTCCAGCTATGGTCATCAGTAGCCGTGATTTTAACACCACTGTCGGCCAAAAATCGCGTCAACGTACCATCTCCAGCTGCTATTTCCAGGCAGGTTCGGGAGGCGATTAGCGCCGCAATGGCATCAACCAACTGCCGCGAATAGAAACAATAAATACCCTCCGGCTGAACAAGCGGCATGAGCAATCTTCTTTGCCAGATTAGCGGCCAAACTATGCGGAACATGAACAGTGAAACCGGTTTACGCTCAAGGCCGTTCGCAAACAGAAGTCTTTGAGCAAAATAACCATTCAGCAGATTAAAACGGACCTTACCTTTTTCAATGCCGGTAGCCTCTGAAACCAGATGCCGCTTAATCGACAGGTGAGCGATACGAGTTTTTACAACCTGCAACACCAATGCTGTGGCAATCTTTTTATCTCCCCGACTCCCAACAAAATTTTTTTCTAGAGACTTTTCTGTCTGCGACATTCGTTTCAGGTACGCAGGTAGTTCTGCTAAAGTGCCATTGGCAACTATTTCAGCAATTTCTTGCCTGACAGTTTCCCGTAACTCGGGAAATTCTACGCCGAGATCTTCCAGTGACGGCTTCGACTGTAACCATTTCATCACCTTTTCAGGATTTTCATTCTTCACAGTTGTTCCTTGCGGAGAGAGTGGATATGGCCTTAACCATACCAACACAATCTCCCATAATATTCAAATGACTTATTCTGTCGTATAGTTCTGCTATCCTTTGCTCATAATAAAAACAGGGGGTGGGCATATGGAAGCGATAATGATAGTGGCTATAGCAGTTGTGGCGGTCAGTGGCTGGTATTCAGCTCTCGATTTGCTGGCAGACATGGGAATCCGGTTCAGGAAGCGAAGCATGGTTGACGAGAAGATCGGCAGATTTCCCGACTCCTGCCAACTCTCTTCGCAGCAAAGGGTCAAGCAGATGGCGGGGGTGAACATTTGAAAGAGCTTTCAGCAGGCTGTTCTTGACGTGAGGGATATCAGCCTGCAACTCTTTAAGTAGTTGTTTCATCCGCTTGCGCTGCATGTCGGCGATGCCACTGACCGGGCAACAGCAACTGACTACCGGCAACTCCACATATTGGGAAAACGCGACTATATCTTCTTCTGCAAGGTAGACCAATGGCCTGATTACAGTAATGATGCCGTTATCCGCCAACATTGAAGCGGACATCGACTTGAGTGAACCGACAAAAAACTGGTTCAGCAACAGAGTCTCAATAAAGTCATCACTATGATGACCTAGCGCCAGCTTATTGCACCCCAAAGTCTGTGCGGCTTCATAGAGTTCTCCGCGCTTCAAACGCGAACAGAGAGAGCAGTAAGAGGAACCGGGACGGAGTTTTTCTTTAATGATGTCATAATGTCGGCTTGGCACCATCAGATAGGAAAAACCGTTATTACGGAAGAAATCTTCAATAACATCTGCGCGGTAGCCGGGATAGCCTGAATCGATATTGAGCGCGATCAGCTCAAATGTCACTGGGGCCCTTCTACGCAACTCCTCCAGCACAAGAAGCAGCGCGTAAGAATCCTTGCCACCTGAAACGGCCACCGCGATACGGTCGCCATTCTCGATCAAACCGAAGTCGCCTATGGCTTTACCAACACCATGCCTCAACTTCCTGAATAACGGATGGTTCCTGAATTCAGCTAATGATTTTTTCTTATCAGAACTGCTCACCACTTTAGATCCGCTCAAGAAAATCCCTCACAAGCGGAGCAAAGGTTTCATGTTCTAACAGAAAGGAGTCATGGCCGTATGCCGACGTAATCAGATGATATTCGGCGTTTTTGCCGAGCTGTTTGAGACAGGAAACCATCTCTTCTGTCTGATATGGAGGGTAAAGCCAGTCAGAGCTGAACGCATAAAATTGAATAGGAGCCTTAACATGGCTGAAGGCCTCAGACATTGATTCGTAACCCCAGGCAACATCGTAGAGATCAAGTGACTTGGCCAGATAGAGAAAAGAGTTAGCATCAAATCGATCAACAAAATTGTAGCCGTTGTAATTCAGATAGCGCTCAACCTCAAACTGGCCAAAGAAGTCGAAATTCCCGTCACGAGCTGAAAAACGGCGCCCGAATTTAGCGTTCATGGATTCGTCAGAAAGAAAGGTGATATGACCAATGCCGCGGGCAAGAGCCAGACCGTCCTTGGGATTATGTTTGTATTCTCCCTTGCGCCAGGTAGGGTCGTTGAAAATAGCCCATCGTGCTACGGCATTAAGCGAAATAGCCTGAGGTGACGGGCGAGGGGTCGTGGCCAGGACTATAGCTGAAGCAATGCTGTCAGGATACTGCGTTGCCCACTCCAAGGCCTGCATGCCGCCCATACTACCCCCTACAACCGTTAGCAGACGCTCTATACCAAGAGCATCTATCAACAATTTTTGGGCACGGACCATGTCACGAATTGTGACCACAGGAAAAGAAAGATTGTAGCGTTTACCAGTTTTGGGATTGATTGAGGTGGGACCGGTAGAGCCAAAACAGGAGCCGATGACATTTGAACAGATAACAAAATAGCGGTCCGTATCTAGAAGCCGCCCTGGACCGACAATGGCATCCCACCAGCCAGGTTTGGTTTCTGACTCGTTCCGTTTTCCGGCCAGGTGAGCATCCCCGGTCCAGGCATGCTCAACCAGAATAGCGTTGGTTCTCAGCTCATTAAGCGCACCGTAAGTTTCATATGCCAGGGTAATCGGGGCCAGAATACGCCCACTGTCCAGTCTGATGCCGGATTCAAAGGTTTTTGATTGCTCTTTGATGTACTCTTCTGACATAAAAAAGCCCCTTCGCATTACATGAGAAGGGGCTGGAAAAATAGCACAGCACACCTCTCATCTTTGCCTTTCGGCAGGATTTAGCACCTGGCGTCATAATGACCGGTTGCTGTGGCTTCGCAGGGCCTTTTCCCTCCACCACTCTCGATAAGCAGGTTCGTAGTGACGACGATACGAAATATCAGCGTATTTTGTCAATAAAATTGAGTACACTTGGCGCGGCTTTATCCCCACGTCCGGCATCAAATTGAGTAGAAAACAACCCTGTTTTCTGATACAGTTGCGTATTTCAAATTACGCACACACGGAGTATTTCCATGAAACGACTCGTCGTTGGCTTGTTTTTTGTTGCTGGAACGATGCTTGGCTGCGCTCAGAACTATTTTAATATCCCGTCGGAGAATTTCGCCGCAAAGGTAAAGGTGCTCGGAGTCGCACCGATTTTTGTTGATGTCGATTCCGACATTATCCACCCTCAAAAAGAGCTTCTGATACCGCTCATCTCAGATCTTAACCGAAAATACGAGCCACTGCTCATTCGAAAACTTCAAGGCACCGGCAACTTCTATGCGGTTACTCTGCTGGCTGATGAGCCGAAACAGCTTTTCAGTTCACTGATGGCCCGCCACGAAAAACGGAATGATGCTTCTATTCAGTACAACAAATATTTCTGGAAGAATGATGAGATCGCCGCCTACATAAATAAAAACCGCCTCGACGCCGTCATGGTAATCGTCGTGAGTGGACTGACCCAAACCAGTAAAATATTTTCCAGCAATCTGCTGACATCTCTTGAAACCAACTTTAATTTTTTGACGATGACGGCCCAGATAATCGGCCCGGATGGAACTATTCTGTGGGAATACCCGAATTTCCGCGGGCGGTTGTTAACTTACTACCCGCTGGCCAACCTTCAATATCCCGATTTCAGCGAGTCCGAAGCTAACCTGTCCCGAAAAACTGAGGTCCGCTTCAAATCACTTGACGGACTTCGACGAACTCTTGAGCAGAAAAAGAACGATTGGTTATTCCGCGAAACCCCTGAGCCGGAAGTATACGGCAGATTATTTGATGAAATGACCTCGTTGATCAATCATGATGGTGACAAGCCGGTAAAAGGGGCCGCTGCAGTAGAGGGCAGGCCGGCGTCACCGGCGGTTGAACCACAGAGAGCGGTCGAATCACCGCAGACGGTTGTCACGCCAGCACCAGTTCCAGCTGTTAAGGTGCCAATACAAGAGCCATCACCAAAAATAACTACTGAGACGCCTAATATCCTGCCAACTGCACCGAACGAAATTGTTCCGGCGACAAAGAGCACCCTCTAGCCTTTTGTTTTGACATGGCAAGAGTATTTTGCGACAATTCACTGTTTTCTTAACGCACATAAACAGGATAAGTGCGTTAATAAAACACTTTATGCTCATAAACACAGAAAATGATTTCTAACTTACAAAAGGACGTATGTTATTATCGCCTAGCGAAATAGCCCTCCCAAGGGGCGTAAGTGATTTGCTCCCGGAAGCGGCCGCAAAAATCGGCTCTATTGAAGATCGTCTACTACGCGTATTTGAATTATGGGGGTTCCGGCGTATTATCACCCCTCGACTTGAATATGAGGATGTTCTTGCAACCGGTATGGGCGACGAGCTCAAAGGTAAAACTTACCGTTTTGATGATCGGCAGTCTGGCAGGCTGCTGGCATTGCCTCCGGATATAACCCCGCAGATCGCTCGTATTGCCGCCACCCGCATGGCTGTCCTGCCCCTCCCACACCGCATCAGCTACAGCGAACGAGTGTTGCGCCAGACAGAAATACAGGCTGGCCGCAGTCGTGAAATATTTCAGACCGGCGTCGAACTTATCGGTCTGGACTCGCCTGAGGCAGATGCCGAGATGATTGTGATGGCGATTGAAGCTATGCAGGGGCTGGGGCTGGACGACTTTACAATTGATCTCGGTCAGGTAGAATTTTGTCATGGAGTCTTCCAGGCTTCCGGTTTAAGTGGTGAGCCTCTCCAGCAGATGCGTGAAGCGGTGTCACGGAAGGACAGTTCAGCGGTAGCATCTCTGCTCAAAGTGCATCCGGTCTCCCCTGAATCTGCCCGCGAATTAAGTGCTTTACCACGTCTGTTTGGTGGACAGGATGTGCTGAAAACGGCGCAAGGAATAGTGAATAACCCACGTTCACTCGCCGCTCTCGAAAACATGCAGCAGGTTCTCGAAATTCTGGATATTCATGGCGTTACAGATTTCCTTTCGATTGATCTGGGGGAAACACGAGGCCTTGATTATCACTCCGGAATCACCTTCGAAGGATTTGTCACCGGTTTTGGCGAACCGGTTTGCAGCGGCGGTCGGTACGATAACCTGATTTGCCGGTATGGATTTGAAGCACCAGCAACCGGATTCACCTTTAATCTGCTCTATCTGCTTCAAACGGTCGAACGGAGACCCGAACTGCAAGGATGCGCCGCCACAGATTTTTTGTTGTTCAACACCGGCCACGACCGAAGGAATGTGCTTCAGGTTGGCCGTCAGCTTCGTTCCCTGGGATATACAACTGCCCGCGACATAATTCGCCGCGACTGTAACCAATCACTGGAATATGCGAAGAAAATGAATATACGCTGCATGCTTGTTATCGGCGACGACCAAGAGTTGTACAGGGCCGTCCGCAGCCATGATGGGTGTACAATCCCGATTGAGAAGGGTATGATTGCCCAGCCGGGACTTATGAACTATATCGAAGAAAGCCAGGGAGAAAACTGAATATGGCAAACGTAGTTGTTGTAGGCGCCCAATGGGGCGACGAAGGAAAGGGTAAGGTCGTAGATATCTACACTGAACACGCCGACGATGTAGTCCGCTATCAGGGTGGCAACAACGCCGGGCACACTCTGGTGGTCGGCACCGAAAAAATAGTCCTGCACTTGATTCCTTCCGGTATTCTGCATGAGGGGAAGCGTTGTATTATCGGTAATGGAGTAGTTCTTGACCCCGAGGTATTCATCAAAGAGATCACCAAACTCAAGGAGTCTGGCCGGATCAAGGACGATGCCCGCCTGCTGTTGTCCGAATCGATGCACATCATCATGCCATACCACAAACGGATTGATATCGCCCGTGAAGCACAAAGTGGCGACAAGAAGATCGGCACCACAGGCCGGGGCATCGGCCCCTGCTACGAAGACAAGATTGGTCGCCGTGGCATCCGCCTCATGGATCTGATTGACGCCGATACTTTCGCCCGTAAACTCAAAGAATTTCTGGTTGAAAAGAACTTCATGCTGGAAAAGTTCCTGGGGGAGCCGCCATGCAACTTTGACGAAATTTTTACCGAGTACCAGGGTTACGCCGATGTCCTGCGCCGTTATGTAGCTGACACTGCCCTGATACTTAACAAAGACCTCAAGGCCGGCAAGAAGGCGCTCTTCGAAGGTGCGCAAGGGACGCTGCTTGATATCGACCATGGTACCTATCCCTTTGTCACCTCTTCATCGACCTGCTCAGGCGGCGCCTGTACCGGTTCCGGTGTTAGCCCGCGTGAAATTCACGAAATTATTGGAATATCTAAGGCTTATGTGACACGCGTTGGTAGCGGCCCCTTCCCAACCGAACTGCAGGATGAGGTTGGTGAAGAGCTCCGCCGGATCGGTGGTGAGTTTGGCGCTACTACCGGTCGCCCCCGTCGCTGCGGCTGGTTTGATGCCATGGTGATCCGTTATGCCGTCCGCGTGAATGGCCTTACCGGTATCGCTCTGACCAAGCTCGATGTACTTTCCGAATTTGATACGATCAAAGTCTGCACCGGTTATACATGTGACGGAAGAGCCCTTGAGACCCTGCCGGCCCAGCTGGAACTGTTCGAGAAGTGCCAGCCGGTCTACGAAGAGCTTCCAGGCTGGAAGCAGGATATTACCGCAGCCCAAACCTTTGAAGAGCTACCGGCAAACGCCAAGGCGTATGTGCATCGACTAGAAGAGTTGGCCGGTTGTCCGATAGTGCTTGTATCAGTTGGACCGAGACGCGACCAGACTATTACCATCAGAAATCCTTTTGCATAAAATGTAAAGAATATGCCGTAAATGCAAAGAGGCCGGCAATTATGCCGGCCTCTTTGCATTCTCAGTGCTGATCACGCTTTGATCAGCTTTTGTTGAGCAGGTCGCTTGGTGACATCCTTCTCCGGCATTTCCACAAAAAGCCTGCTGCGGTAACCGACATCCTGAGCCAGCTTTATTACCAGCCCGAGAGAACGCTCCGCCTCCGCCATTTTAGAGGAGACAAGCCGGGCAGAGCAGGGCATCTCACATCCATTCACCAGCATCAGCAGCGTTATCCACTCGCTCAACTCCTCGAAACGCTCCTTGTTGAACCATTCAACCCCGTCGCTTTCATGATTCAACAGATATTTTCGGCACGCTTCGAGCTTAAAGAGACTCTGCATCTGTTTTAGCCCACTCATGGTGAGATCCAGTTCCTCCGACCGCCACCACTGGAGCAGAGCTATCAGCAGCTTGGCAGCGCGGTTGCTGAATTCAGAATCACCATCCCGCTGTAAAAACGTCCGTAATGTGTAATCAAGCCCCAGGCTGATCGGATCCAGTGCTGTCTCGCGCAGTATCAGGCAGGCCATCAAAAGAGATTGGGTCGCCTGATCAGAGAACCCGGCAGTCATCCGGAGCTGGAATGAACGGGCATCACTTGCTGTTGTCTTGTGACTAGCAAGTTCACAAAAGCGGGTAAACTGCTCAACCGCCTTGCTTTTCTTACGGGTGAACTTCCGTTTACTTTTGCCGGCAGCGACACTCTGTTTGCCATCAGCAGGCAACATCAGTTCCTCTGCATCAGCATTCTTCAAAAACAGGTTAACAACCTGCTGCAGTTCTTTATCTGTTGCAGCAGATTTCCCCGTAAACAGCATAAAAACAGTGCGGAAGGCGGCATTCAACCCCTCATACAGCAACTGTTTGCGCTCTTCCTCAAGACAATCAACTCCTGAGCCGTTCAGTTGCGAGTGCAGCAGTTTCCATGAGCCATCCTGATCATCGCGAATTTCCCGAAAGTCCATGAACACATGGAACTGATACTCCCCAAGTTCTGCATAAAGCCCCTGTTCGCGGACCTCACGACTTGTACGAAGGTATTCAAGCCCCTCTGTCTGATCACGGAAAGCCAGGTAACAATCATCTTTATCAGATACTGCAAGAGCCTCTGCAATTGATGTCCGGCCAAGATTATCGCCTTCACCGGCAAAAAAGGTAGATTCCCTGATCCATCCGGAGGTCGTCGCATGGCAGTTATGATACAACACAAGAGCCCGATGTTCGCCTGCCCGGTTGGAATAGGCAAACACATTTTCATTGACACTCTCACCGGCGTGAAAGTCATACAGTACAAAGTTCTCGGATCCCGAGAATAACCAGCGGCGGCGCAGCAACGGGAAAATCCACATTTCATGCCCGCGCACCAGCCCCTCATCAACCTGCTCATTCCAGTAGGCCCTCTTGTACTCCATGCCGTACTTTTCATGGAAACCCTCTATCTGGCCATGGCCAAACATTGGCAAGCCGGGCATCGTGGCC
The DNA here is from genome assembly GCA_025355965.1 of Geobacteraceae bacterium. GTDB lineage: Bacteria > Desulfobacterota > Desulfuromonadia > Geobacterales > Pseudopelobacteraceae > JACRCG01. Next base: position 94,495 of record JANXYR010000062.1, on the reverse strand, counting down.
AGCAGCACACAGGCACCAAAATATTTACCCTGCGAACCAAACTGGGCAACCGCTGTCTTTTCGTCCGGATTATTCATGAAATTGACGAAGCGCTTGAGGATTTCGTGATTAAATTCCAGCACGTTTTTAATAGTCGTACGGTATTTGGCATTCTCCTCGGTCATAAGCATGTTCATAAAGGCACTGTTATACACACGATGCATACCGAGCGTCCTGACAAAATACCCCTCCATCATCCAGAAGGCCTCAGCCAGCAGCAGCGTGCCGGGAGCCTCGGACGCGACCCGGTCAACCACCTCACGCCAAAACTCAACCGGAAAAACAGCGTCAAACTCCTCTTTGCTCATACCATGTTCTGCGCGAGACGGAACGCCGCCACCAAGGCCGCGCAGTGGAAACCAGAGGCGCTGATAATGCTTCTTGGCCAGCGTCATGGCGGCATCGAATCTGATGATCGGAAAATTGCGGGCTACATGAAGTATAGTCTGGATAACAGCTTCACGCAGTTCAGGGATCAGATAATTGAGCTGGGCCGTATCGTTCCATGGGATGCTGGTGCCATCGTTACCATGGTAGATATAGCGTGCCCGGCCGCTGTTCTTGTCATAGTGTTTGAATACTACAGCAGCGTCGCTCTTGTTCCAGTAGCCATCCTCGACCTGCAGGCAGATATTGCTGTCGTGGGAAAGATCCTCTCCGGTAAATTGGTAGGTCGGAAACGGTGGATAATCGGTCTGGACGAACCAGTCCGGGTGCTGTACCACCCAACGGGAATAAATCCCGGTGTGATTCGGCACCATATCGCTGGCTAACCGGATGCCACGAAGACCGGCACGCTCCCGCAGGTTTGCCAGTGCTTCCCACCCACCTAGATCAGCGGCCACTTCGTAGTCGTACAGCGAATAGGCCGAAGCAATGGCCTCCGGGTTACCACAAATCTGTTTTATCCGCTGTGACGCAGGTGATCGTTCCCACAGTCCGATCAGCCAGAGTCCCGAAAACCCCCGGGCAGCTAACCGCTCAAGTTCTGAGTCCGGAATCTGATCAAGACGGGTTATCGGATAACCGTAGGTGCTGCTGAGCTGGTCGAGCCAGACGTAGACCATCTTGGCCATCAGAACGACATGGGACATCCAGTTGGCATCAGATGAAAATGCTTCATAGGCCGGATAATCGAAACCTTGAAAGACGCCGGAAGCAGACGGCGTCCCAAAAGGATGGCCGTCGCGACGGAACTCCAGCACAGGGGCAGGTCCCGGGTCACCGCCACCACCGCCACGCTCCCTTTGTTCTTCGTGGAGAATGTCAAAAGCAATCTCCAACTCATGCAGCAGCTCGGGCGGGAAAACATCCTGCCACTGCTGGCGGAGGTAGGCGACCTGACCGGCAAGTGAGTCTGGGGAAGCGTTGATAGCCGCCATCAGCGCCTCTATCAGGGTGCATCCTTTTCCGACAAGAACCGGCCCATCTTTCAGGGCGTGATCAAATGCCTTAATAATGCTAGCGTAATGAGACGAAGCAGCCAGGTCCCGGTCATCAACAAGTTCCCGAAAACTTTCGATAGCGGGATTAGAGGCCGCCAGTCGCAACAGCAGCATTTCCCGCAGCAACTGATGAGTGCGCAGAGAGTCATCCAGGCTGTCCGCAAGCCAGCGGCGGGGTTCTGCACTCCCATATAGAACCGGAGTTGGTGGAAATAACTCCACAAAACGCTCGCCAGTTGTTCTCAGACCATCACCTGCCAAGTCAAATCCACCGGTTTTCAGTGCGTTAATCAAAAGGGAAGATGCAGGAGCATGTGCAACACCGTCAATCAGGTAGCGCAATACCTTCTGCATGGAGGCATACAGATTCAGTTCGCCGGCATGTACAACAGCGGAACCAGGAGAACGTGAGCTGTTAAGCTTGTGAGCCAGTTGTCGGAAAAATTGTATTTGAGGGATGCCACGTTCTTTAATGCCGCTGGAAAGCGGTCCTAGTCCGAGGGACCGCCAGTGATGGGAAGAAATCTGGATATCGAAAGGGAAATATGAATCAGTGCCGCTCTGAGCTGTCATAATGTTTCCAGTCGCGGAATACCGGGATGTAATAAATTGTTTGTAGGTAACATGCTGCTAGCAAGCCACTACTTTTTTGCTGGTGTCTTGGTGCTTGCAGAAGCTGTCTTGGCAGTACTCTTTGTTTTTGTCTTTTTTGAACTCTTTTTGCCCTTTTTAGATTTTCCTTTTTTACCTTTCGTTATTTTACGAGGTTCAGGGTTGAATTCGTCGCGAATATTATTAAGCAATATGGAGGTCTCTTCCATCGCCGGATCTGCTTTTTTCGCCGCTTCAAGAGTCTCTTTCGCTTCACTCAGCCGACCGGTTTTCATATAAAGACGTCCAAGCGCGTTCAGCGATCTGGCATTATCAGGCTTCAGCTCTATAGCTTTCTTGTATGCACCTATTGCATTGTCATACTCTTTTTTAAAGTCATAGATAAGACCTAGCTTGTAGTGGTTGACCGGGTCGTCAGGACTCAGTTCAACCGCTTCTTTCAGCAGAACTGTTATTTCATCATACTGCTTGTTTTTCACGTATATTGATATGAGCGAGGTACGCGCCTCGCTGTCATCCTTATGAACTGCCAGTGCTTTTTTGTAATGTGAAATTGCTTTCTCGCTGTCCCCCTTTTGAGCGTAGAGGGCAGCGATCTCACGATTAGCATCTCCATCATTCGGACTGTAAGTTAGCACCGAATTGTAAGATGAAAGCGCCAGACCGGCTTCCTTGCTTTTGGCAAATATCCGGGCCAGTTTAAGGTGGATATCCGGGCTTGCGGGACGCAGCTTGAGAAACTCCGAATACTGCTCCACCGCTTCCTGAAAGAGTCCACGGGAAAAACGAATATCACCCAGGCGCAAATGGGCTTCTGCGTTGGCCGGATTTACCTTGACCGCCCGTTTGTAAACTACGACCGCCTCATCGATCTGAGACTTTTTTTCGTACAGGATTCCCAGGTTGAGGTACACATCACTGTTGCTGCTGTTGCGATGCGACGCCTCACGATAAGCCTCTATGGCTTCCGCATCTTTCCCCGCTGCCTGAAAAATATGACCAAGTTTTTCGTATGAAAGGGTATCTTCAGGATGCTCCTTGATAGCAGCCTTTAGGTTTTCAATCTCTTCATCAGCCCCGCTTGCAGTTGACTGCCCGACCGATTTTGTTGCCGGCTGAGTAAGTTTGCTTTTGCCACCCAGCAACGAATGGTAATCAGCCAGCTTGGCATCACCCTTCTTTTCATAGACAGTTGCCAGCATCAGATGGATTTCGCGATTCTGCGGTGCAGCGACCTCTCCCCGCTTAAGCTGTTCAAGCGCTTTGTCAAGCTCACCACGCTGCAAGTAGATCGCGGCGGTACCGATATGGGCCTTTGCAGATCCGGGATCAGCAACCAGAGCCCTTCGATATTCATCCAGCGCCTTATCAGGCTGGCTTGACGCAGTGTATATTTCTGCAAGACCGACAAAAATTGAAGCATCACCAGGCAATTCACGCCCTGCCATGTTGTAATGATAAGCCGCCAACTGATAGACTTTTTGCGTGGCAAAGATTTGCGCTATCGCCTTATGGTACAGAGGGTTAGAAACTGAAGTTAGACCTCGTGTCAGTTCAACTGAGGCTTCATCATTCATCCCTTTACGGGCATACAGCAACCCCAGATTACCACTGGCTACGGCAAAAGAAGGAGCTTGCTGCAGAGTTCGGCGATATTCTTCAATAGCGCCATCAAAGTTGCCGACCCGCTCCTGTTGAAGTGCGTTGACAAAATGAGCAGCAGCACCATTCGGGCACTGGGCAATAATTTTAGTTTCTGCTTGACGCATCTGGGCCTCATCACGAACAGTGCCCAGAGAGCCCGCAATTTCAAGCGCTTCCATACAGGGATCAGAGCCGAGGCCCCAACTGAATCCGGTCAAAAGGAATACGGCGCCCAGCAGCAACATGTATGTTTGCAATATTTTCATAACGATTGTTTCCTTTGGTCAGTTAGAGGTTATTTTCTGGCAGAAAATAACCTCGTTAACGCACTTATCCTGTATTATCTAGGGCAACTTTGTCAGTAGTGCGGCGGGATTATACACACCATCTGACAATATTTCAATAATTTAGGCTAAATACTTGATTATTAGTGGCAGTATGTGGATAATACATCGTTAATGATTTGCCGCACCAGCAGTATCAGAATCATTTTGTAGCTTGGGGATACGATGAACAGAGAACTTGAAATTATGATCATGACCGCCAGCGACCTGCCGACTATTCCGGTTGTCGCAACCAAGGTCATGCAACTTATCGAGAGCGAAAGTGCGACTGCGGAAGAACTGGCCAAGGTAGTGGCGTCTGACCCAGCCGTAGCCGCCAGGGTGCTGAAAATATCCAACTCTTCATTCTACGGTTGCCAGCGCCAGATTCAGACACTGTCGCACGCGATTGTAGTTCTAGGCTTCGGCACTTTGAAGAGTCTGGTAGTCGCAGCATCCGTTAAGCAGGTATATCAACCCTATGGCCTAACCGAAAAAATGCTCTGGGAGCATTCATTCGGCGCCGGCCTGGCAGCCCGCATCATCGCTAAAGAAACACGTCTGGTAAGTGAAGAAGAGGCCTTTCTGGGGGGGCTTTTCCACGACATTGGTAAAATAATCATGAACACCATGAACAAACAACAGTTTCAGGATGTCATGCAGAGATGTTATAATGACGGACTTGCCTCTGAGGAAGCCGAACAGCTGGTTTTTTCATACACACATTCAGAAGTTGGTGGACTGGTTATCAAAAAATGGAATTTTCCAGACATGCTAATGCGTGCCGTTCTGAACCATCATACTTTTGATTTTGCTGAGGAAGAAGATTCCTATCAGGTCAGCTTGACTTGTGTTGTCGGATTAGCTGATCAATTTTGTCACAAAGTCGGAATCGGCATCCGCGAACCGGATGACGATTTGGACCTCCTGCAAACAATACCAGCCCAAAGGCTGGGACTTAATGAACAGCGAATGGGCGCCATAATGGAACGTTTTACAGAAGCATATGAAAAAGATAAAAGCTTTTTTAACTGATTATCTATAATCACTCACGCTTCCGCAAATCACCTTAGCAGATCTCTCAGGTATTCCAGAAGGCTCTTCTTTTTTTTGCCTGTGGAACGGTTACGAGCGTCTTGAGATATTTCGATCAGATCGACTTGCGGTGTCGTCGCGCTTCTTTTTTTATGACCGTCGGAGAAACTTCCTCCGCTGTAACTCCCACCTGCTGAAGTCACCTGAGTACCGCTTATTCCCTTGATCGAATCCGTCATAACAGCTCCCCTATGCACCACAATAAGATGAAAATTGATTTTATTGTTACGAAATAGTATCATTGCAAACTCATAACTTCAATGAAGGATACACCACGCAATGATTCTCACCATTCTCACCTATCCAAACCCTGAGCTCAAAAAGAAATCCGCACCGGTAACAATTATTACCGATTCGACCCGGGAACTTGTGCGTAATATGAGCGAAACAATGTATGCTGCTCCGGGGATCGGTTTGGCAGCGCCTCAGATCGGTATCCACCAACGCATAATTATTATCGATATTTCTGGAAAAAATGAGCCGCCAGATTTGATCGTCGCTATCAACCCGATCATTGTTCATGCCGAAGGAGAAACCTACGAAGAGGAGGGGTGCCTCTCTGTGCCAGAGTATGCCGCTAATGTAAGACGGCATGAGCGGGTGATCGTCAAAGCGCTCGACCTGGAAGGGATTGAGCGCACCTGGAAAGCGGATGATCTGCTGGCAATCGCTTTTCAACACGAGATTGACCATCTGGAGGGGATACTGTTTGTCGACCATCTATCAACACTCAAGCGCGAACTGTTCCAGCGTAAAGCCCGCAAAGCGGCCGAGGAGAAACGATGACCGGCTGGAGAATCATTTTTATGGGGACACCGGAGTTTGCCTGTCCGACCTTGCAGGGTTTGATTGATCGCGGAGAAAATATTGTCGCGGTTGTCACCCAACCGGATCGCCCAAAGGGGCGCGGGCAGAAGTTGATGCCACCACCGGTAAAGGAGTTAGCCGAAAAGAACGGCATTCCAGTATACCAACCGCTCAAAGTACGCAATCCTGATTTCGTTGACATCATCCGCGAACTTAAGCCGGATGTTATTGTTGTCATTGCTTTTGGCCAGATACTACCTAAAGCGCTGCTGGATATCCCGCCTCACGGTTGTATAAATGTACACGCCTCACTACTTCCACAATACCGTGGCGCGGCGCCGCTCAACTGGTGCATTATTAATGGCGAGACTGAAACCGGCGTCACCACCATGCTGATGGATGTAGGTCTCGATACCGGTGATATGCTGTTGAGCCAGAGAACACCGCTGGACGAAAACGAAGACATCGTATCTCTGCATGATCGCATGGCGACAATGGGAGCCGATCTTCTTGCCGAAACGCTCGACAGGATCGCAATTGGTGACCTTGTTCCGCAGCAACAGAATGACGCCGACACATGCTATGCTCCCATGCTCAAAAAAGAAGATGGCATTATCAACTGGCACACAGACTCCCGCACAATACACAATCTGGTGCGTGGCCTGGCGCTCTGGCCTGGCGCAAGCACGGTCATCGACAATCAGATACTGAAAATACTTCGTACCCGCATCGGCGAAGGCTCAGGGGAACCCGGAACAGTGCTGCAAGCAGCAAAAGGACATTTTGAAGTAGCCTGTCAAACTGGAAGTCTTTTTTTACAAGAGCTACAACTTGCCGGTAAAAAGCGCCTTGACAGCGCCAGCTTTTTGGCTGGTTATCCTGTATCTGCTGGGGCGCATCTGGGAGCTGTGCCGACAGATGGCCCAACATTGTGACTATAATCCCTGAAACAGCAACCACACCTCCACGCAAAAGGCTCTTTGTCACCCTGATGGGTGTAACCTGCCTGATCGTAGTCGCCGCAATCTTCCTGGCATGGTGGATCCCAAACCGCGGACTGGCAAATATCCACCCAAACCTGCCGCATATTGTCGGCATTGTCATGATGGTGCTTTCCGGTGCAGCAATACTTGGCACTGGACTGCTCGTACTGACCACCGCACTGGGCAAGGATATCTTACTGACCCGCTTCATGCGCCTTGTGGTAATCAAATTTCTATTGCCGGTAATCGAATTTGTGGGGAGGGTGATAGGGCTCGACAAGGATCGCATCAGGCAGTCTTTTATTGCCATGAATAACAGCTTGGTAACGTCTCAACGGATGAAGGTAAAACCGGATCGGATTCTTGTCTTGTTGCCTCACTGTATTCAGCTGTCTGATTGTGAAATCAAGGTGACCGGCAACATCCATAAATGTGTTCAATGCGGACGTTGCAGCATCAAGGGATTGGTAGATATCGGACGAAAATATTCGGTAGATATTTCAGTTGCCACCGGGGGCACACTGGCCCGCAAGGTTATTGTTGAAAAGCGACCGAAACTGGTTCTGGCGGTCGCCTGTGAACGCGACCTGACCTCGGGCATTAAAGATTGCTACCCGCTACCGGTTATCGGCATCCTTAACGAACGCCCCTTTGGCCCCTGCTTTAATACGGTCGTGGATGTGTCAAAGATTGATGAAGCGTTGGAACAGGTGCTTGAAAAATAATAACCGGCGGTTTCAATCCGCAAAGAGCCGGCTAATCCTCAAACAACCGATCAAACACATCCCGGATTTTGCCGGTCATCTCCTCATAATCACAGATCAAAGCGGCACCAGGATTCTTTAATTTGGGATCATAGCCAAGACGGCGTGCCAATTTGTTCAGGTATGTTCTCGTTCCGGATAGATCATTAGCAGAATAGTCGTTGATAAGCCGCAGGCGATTTTCTAGTTTGCGGAGAAATTTGTAACCAGTCAGGAGCGTTTGGGCGCTCCCATCGGGTAATAGCCTCATCGTACTGATCTCTTTGAGGGCGATCACTGTACTCGTGGTACGTAGCTCCGGAGAACGGCACCCCTCACGCAACTGTAGGTATTGAACGGCAAACTCCACATCCACCATCCCCCCGCGACCGGTTTTGATATTGTAACTACCGTCCTTCTCCCGTGCCAATTCGTTCTCCATCCGCATCCGCAGACGGTGGATCTCCTGACGCCCTTCATCACCTATTGTCGCACCATAAATCGTGTGGCGGATAACATCGTGCAGCTGGCTGGCCAACTTCTCATCACCCAATACCACGCGGGCCTTGGTAAGCGCCTGCCGCTCCCAGATCTGGGATTCCTTGCGGTGGTAGTCGAGAAATGACTCCAGCGATGTAACCAGCGGACCGGCATTTCCAGATGGGCGCAGACGGGTGTCGATCTTGTAGACATACCCTTCGCGGGTCTGCATGGTCAGAATTGATATAATCTTCTGGGCGAGCTTGGCAAAATATTCATGGTTGGATATCTGCTTTTCACCGTCCGTAGATCCCTGGTGGTCGTAGACAAAAATGATGTCCAGATCGGAGTGGTAGTTGAGCTCCCCCCCTCCCAGCTTCCCCATGGCGATTATCGCCAGGTTCGCCTCTGTAGTCACCTCCTCGCGTTGCCATGTCGGGCGACCGAAACGCCGTAACTCCGCAACTGCCAGCCGGAAAGCTGCAGCCAGGCAGACTTCACCCAACAGGCTGAGCTGCGATGTAATATCACCCTGTAGCAATCTCCCATGAATATCGTTCAGACCGATGCGCAGGAATTCCTCGTTGCGGTAGCGACGCAGAATATTCAGATGGTCCTCGAAATAGTCGCTCTGTTCGAGCAATGAATCCAATTCTTCCTTCATTATATTTTTTGTTTTGATAACAGATGAATCACTACGAGCAACCAGGCTGTCGAGCAGTTCCGGATGGTTGATCAGAATTTTGGAAAGGAATTCAGACAGGCCAAAAAGTGACACCAGCAGCTTGATAGTGGCGCGATTTTCAGCAAGTAGGGCGTAATATGATTGCCTTTTGGCGATGACCGCCATGAATCGTTCTAAATTGGTCAGCGCCAGATCGGGATCATGAGATTCGAGGATCTCATGGATCAATTGCGGCGTGATCTTTTCCAGAATACGGCGGCTCCGTTCAGTCAGATTACCTTTTACCGGCCCCCGCCTCAGAGAAGCCAGGTTATCATAGGCCCGCTCGACGTCCTCAAAATGGCGCTCCGCAAGCATATCCTTGACCAGATCGGAATCCGCTTTTGGGTCAAGAATAAAAAGAACTTCAGGATAAACATCCTGCTCCAGCCTTTCATCTCGCGAATGGAACAAGGTACCATAGATAATGGAAACATGGTTCCGATGCTTTTCCAGCACCTCGCTAAAACGTGCAAGTCCACCAGCGCGGAGATAGCCGCTACGCCGCGACAGCGCCAGCATTTCCTCCTCTTTGGCCGGCAGGTTATGGGTCTGACGCTCCTGTACAACCTGTATCCGGTGTTCAACCGAGCGGAGAAAGCGATAAGCCTCCCGCAGCTTACGATAATCGTCCTCCCCGAGAAGGTTAGCCGCCAGAAGCGTATCAAGTGCGTTGAGTGAGTTGCGTTCCCGCAGTTTCGGATTTTTACCGGCATACACCAATTGCAAGGCCTGGATGAAAAACTCAATTTCACGGATGCCGCCACGACCGAGCTTCAGGTTTATCTCCCCCTCTCTTGAACGAGCCAGCGAGGCATCGATTTTCTGTTTCATCTGTTTCATATCCTCGATCAGGTTGTAATCGAGATATTTACGATAAATAAACGGCTGCAGTGTTTTAAGCAGCTGTTCGCCAAGCGCCAGAGAACCGGCCACCGGTCGTGCTTTCAGCAAGGCGGTACGCTCCCAGGACTGTCCCCAGGATTCATAGTAAATCTCGGCCGAGCGGAGTGAAGCAGCCATATCTCCGGATTTTCCTTCAGGGCGGAGACCAACGTCCACCCGGAACACGAAGCCATCCTCAGTCACCTGCGACAGCGCCTTACTGACCATTTCCCCCAGTTTATTGAAAAAAGCATGCAGAGAGACAACACCTTTTTTGTTCCCGGAACCGTTTTCAACACCGGCAGTTTCACCCTTGTCAGACTCATAGAAGTAGATGATATCGATGTCTGAAGAAAAGTTCAGTTCCCGGCCACCCAGCTTCCCCATACCGATAACAGTCATCTCGGCCTCGCGGACGGTCGTTTCCTCTCCCACCAGCAGAGGAGCGCCGTGGTCACGAATCAGACAACTCCTACAAACCTGATAAGCAACCTGAAGCGTTGATGAGGCAAGATCAGCGAGTTCCCTCATAACCTCTTCGAGTGGCGCCAGTCCATTCAGATCCCTGGCGGCAATCCTCACAATTTCACGCCGCTTGAAACAGCGCAGAGCCTTCTGTAGCGCAGTGAAATCAGTGGCGTCATCAACCGTGGCCTGTACGGCGGCCTGCATATCATCGGCAGAACGGGAAAGATCGATGCCGTTATCCAGGAACAACCAGCGCATAATATCAGGGGATTTGTACATCAGATTCACCAGAAATGGTGATGAGCCGCAGAGTAGAACACATTGGGATAACCGTTTTTTCCGCTCCGCCAATTCGGATAGATGCTCAGGGGGTATGACTCCGGCCAGACGTTCGAAGGCATTCAGCGCCAGATCCGGCGAAGGAGTCATAAGAGCATTAATGACGATACGATGCAGTGTCTGGGCCGTGAATAAATGCCGGAGCAGCTGTATATTTTCAGCCGTCCTGGCACCGTACAGAAACCCGTGGGACTCAAGAAATGATGCCAACTCCTGCAGTTGCACGGCGGGATCGCTAATGGCGATGACACGGCTGAACTCCTGGGAGAAGCGTTCTATATGCATGTCAGAGACTCGCTACCTTGCGCAGTCCGCTACGGTAGTCGCCGGTGACAATGCCGTTCTCTGTGATAATAGCCGTAATATACCGTGCCGGCGTGACATCAAACGACGGGTTGCGCACCCGGACCCCTTCAGGCGCAATGGCAACCCCTTTTATGTGGGTCACTTCGCTCGCCGGGCGCTCCTCGATCGGGATTTTGCTGCCATCAGAGATGTTCAGGTCAAGAGTCGAAACAGGGGCTGCAACATAGAACGGGATATTGTTCTCTTTAGCCAGTACCGCGACTGAATAGGTGCCTATCTTGTTGGCGGTATCACCGTTGGCGGCAATCCTGTCGGCTCCGACAACACAGCAGGTAATCTCGCCGCGATTCATGAAGAACCCGGCCATGTTATCGGAAATCAGCGTGGCTGGAATCCCTTCTTTCATAAGTTCCCAGGCGGTCAGGCGAGCACCCTGCAGCCAGGGGCGGGTCTCGTCGGCAAAAACCTGGATCTTCTTGCCCGCTTCATGAGCGGCGCGTATAACACCAAGCGCGGTGCCGTATCCCGCCGTGGCAAGCCCCCCAGCATTGCAGTGAGTCAGCACCGTGGCTCCATCAGGAATCAGCGTGGCACCCCACTTGCCGATATTTTTACAGATAGTCAGATCCTCCTGCTCGATCCGGATCGCCTCCTTTTTTAGCACTTCACGGATGGCATCAAGACTCTTGCCCCGGTTGGCTTCTGCCACCCGCTTCATCCGCTCCAGCCCCCAGAATAGATTGACCGCCGTAGGACGGGTGCGCCCCAGCACATCGCAGACGTTGTCTAACTGGCGAAAAAATGATTCGTGAGTATCAGCGATGATAGATCGCGCTCCAAGCGCAACCCCCATTGCTGCGGCAACACCGATAGCGGGAGCTCCACGGATGATCATCCCCTTGATCGCTTCTGCGACCGACTGAAAATCGGTATAGGTGTTATAGATCTCTTCGCTCGGCAGACGGGTCTGATCAATCATGACCACGTTGTCATCGAGCCATTCAATAGTACGAAAGGACATGCGGGTTGCTCCTTAAAAAGGCCCGTACCTCCTTTAGGCCCGCTTTGGGTCTTTTCAAGGAGAGGGGTGGGGTGATGATGGGGTCAGGGTGTTATTAGTACCACGGAGCGCCATTCAAGGCAATTTTTTACGCCCCTTTTCCCTTGCTGCAAAACAGGGCTTACTGATATAAATGCGCCATGGATAAATCCCCACACAAAGTGAGCCTGACAGAGATTTTCCTGACCTTTGCCACGATAGGCCTGACCGGTTTTGGCGGTGGCATGGCCATTGTCGCTCTGGTAGAACGGATCTCTGTCCGCGAAAAGAAATGGATTTCATCGGAAGAGTTCATGCACGGCCTGGCGTTCGGCCAGATTTTAGGCCCATTTTCGCTTAATGTATGTACCTTCACCGGTCACCACCTGCGCGGAATACGCGGCGGAATCATAGCGGCCATTGGCTTTATCCTCCCCTCCTTCCTGCTGGTGTCGTTTTTATCCTGGGTCTACTTCACCTATAACAAACTGCCACAGCTACAAGCTGCTCTCAAGGGAACGAATCCGGTGATAATCGGACTGATCGTCGTCGTCGCCATCGACATGGGACGCAAACAGATCAAGGGAGTGGGCGGTGCGCTGATGGCGCTCGCCGCATTAAGCGCTTCGGTATTGTTCAAACTCAATGCCGCCTGGATTCTTCTCGGAGCGGCACTCTGGTCGCTCTGCAGCTCCTATTTCCGCCGAAGGTTTAACTGATGACCTCCATATTTATGATTGCCTGGATATATCTCCGTATCGGCCTGATGTTTGTCGGCGGCGGTTACGTGTTGATTCCGCTCCTCAATCATATCATGGTCGAGCAATACAGATGGCTGACGCTCAGGCAATTCCTTGATGGTCTGGCACTCTCCCAACTGACCCCAGGGCCTCTGGCTATGCTGGCCACCTTTACCGGCTTTCGGGCTGGCGGCTTTCCAGGCGCCCTGGTTGCAACCATCTGTATTTTTATCCCCTGTGTCGTGCTGATGCTGATCGTCGGACGAAATTATGACCGCCTGAAGAAGATTGACATCATCAGCAGCACTCTTGACGGTCTGCTTCCGGCTGTGGTCGGTCTGGTGGCCGCAGCTGCCTGGAACCTGGGAGTTTCATCTCTTTCCGGTCTGAAGGAATTTTTGGTCCTGGCGATCGGCTTTGCCGTCTTCAAATGGACAAAAATAAGCCCGATGATTGTTATCCTCGGAGCTGGGTTAGTTGGACTTTTGTTAAACTGAACACTGCACAATCACGATTATTGAAAAGGGCGCCCGGTTTCCCCGGTGCCTTTTTTTGTGCAGTGTGCTATGGTGCTAGCCCTTATGGAAACTCAATTTACCACTGATTGCCGCGCCCTGATGCGTCACGAGATTGCCTCTGCCAAAGGCAACGAGGTTTTCTTCATCGGCCACACCAACATCGATGGCGTCGTCTGCGAAGCCGAGACCATCGCCCGCGGCAGCAAAGTGGCCGTACCGGCCATCATCACCCGCGCATCCGGTGGTGACGTTGTTATTCACAACCACCCCACCGGTGATCTGACCCCTTCATCTGCCGATATGGACATCGCCTCGGTCTGCGGCAACCAAGGCATCGGCTTTGCCATCATCGACAACGATTGCAACCGCTGTTATCAGGTTGTCGCACCACACACCGAAAAAAAAGGGGAGCTGCTCTCCCTGGAGGAGATTGGCCGCGTCTTTGCCAATGATGGCATGATGGCCCACCTCAAGGGTTATGAGCAACGTGATGAACAGGTGCGAATGGCCTTTGCCGTAGCCGAAGCATTTAACGGTGACCGGGTCGTGCTTGTAGAAGCCGGCACCGGCAAATCGCTGGCGTATCTGATTCCGGCCATCCTCTGGGCGGTGCGTAACAATGAACGGATCGTCGTATCAACCAACACAATCAACCTGCAGGAACAGCTGATCAAAAAAGATCTCCCCTTTCTGGCACGTAACTCCGCAGTGGAATTTAAAGCTGCGCTGGTCAAGGGGCGCAGTAACTACGCTTGTCTGCGCAAACTGGAGCATGCCGAAGCGGAACCGGCCCTTTTCCCTGATGAATATTCAGCAGAACTGACCAGCATTATCGAGTGGAGCCACAGCAGTCAGGAGGGATGTCGCAGTGATCTGGCTTTCACGCCGCACGGCGGCACCTGGGAAGAGGTCTGCTGTGAAGCGGACCAGTGCGGGCGATCTCGATGCAAGCATTTTAACCGCTGCTTCTTTTACCGCGCCAGACGTGAATCTTCCGCCGCTCGGGTGCTGGTGGTCAACCACGCCCTGCTGTTGTCTGACATCGTCCTCCGCAAGGAGACCGGCTATGATGCCACCGCCATTCTCCCCCCCTTTACCCGTCTGATCTTCGACGAGGGGCACCACCTTGAAGACGTCGCCACCAGCCATCTCTCGCTGACTATTGCCCGCAGTGGCATCCTCAAACAGTTGCAGCGACTGGTGCCGCAGAAAGCCAATCGGGCAGGGCTGCTAACGATCATTTCCTCCCGAATCACCCGTGATCTGCCGGAATCACAAGAAGGGCTTTATAACGAACTATCGGGACTGCTGGAAAGCCACTTGCTCCCCAAAGCCCACGATCTGGCGGGAATGACGGAGCAGACCATGGATTGGCTGGCGATCAGCGTAGAGCATGACGCAGGAGTGGGAGTCGCTGCCGGCCGTGAACAGAAACTGCGAATCACACCTGAAGTGGAGCGGACACCCTTCTGGTTGGAGTGCCGTCAGCGGCTGCATGCTCTGGCGGATGCCGTGAATGACTATACTTCATCACTGCGTACTCTGGTGCGACGCTCGAAAGATCTGCCGGAGAAACTGCAGGAAAAGATGGCTGACCAACTGCTCGACACAAGCGGTATTGAGGGGCGACTCCAGAGCATGGCTGACGCGCTGCTGTTCTTCACGACCGAAGCCGAAGGGTACTGCCGCTGGATCGAGACAAAACGCGGCAATCGCGGCGTTCAGGCACGCCTCACCGCTGCGCCGCTCGACATCTCTTCCCAGCTCAAGGAGACAGTCCTCGACAAGCTCAAAACAATCATCGTCACCTCCGCCACGTTGACGGTAGGAGGGCAGTTCGGATACCTCAAAAAGCGTACCGGCTTTGGCCTGCTGCCCAAAGAACGCCTTTCCGAGCTGCAGCTGGCATCACCTTTTGACTACGCAAACCAGGTTTTTGTTGCCGTGCCGGAAGAGATGCCGGAACCGACTGCTCACGGTTACCGGGAAGCGTTGGAAAGTCACATCCTCAAGGCTGTGACGATTTCGCGCGGTGGCGCCTTTATCCTCTTCACCTCCTACGACATGCTGAATCGAGTATAC
Organism: Geobacteraceae bacterium; assembly: GCA_025355965.1. Taxonomy (GTDB): domain Bacteria; phylum Desulfobacterota; class Desulfuromonadia; order Geobacterales; family Pseudopelobacteraceae; genus JACRCG01. The sequence continues at coordinate 79,223 of JANXYR010000062.1, read as the reverse complement.
CAGGCTCTTTCACCGACGCTGTCACGTCTGGGGCTGACCTCGCTAAAACAGGGTGAAACCGGTCGCCACGCTCTACTGGCACAGTTTCGCAAGGAAGGGAACTCTGTGCTGTTCGGCACCGATTCGTTCTGGGAGGGTGTTGATGTCAAAGGGGAGGCTCTGCGGCTAGTGATCATCGCCCGGCTCCCGTTCCAGGTACCGACCGAACCGGTTCAACAAGCCCGTGCCGAGAAAATAAAAGCTGACGGCGGCGATCCTTTCCGTGACTTTTCCGTGCCGCAGGCGGTAATCAAGTTTCGCCAGGGCTTCGGGCGCCTGATAAGAAGCAGGGATGATCGTGGAGCGGTATTGATCCTTGACCGGCGGGTACTTAACAAGAGTTACGGCAGAATTTTTCTCCGCTCGTTGCCGGATACGGAGATTGTCAGAGGGGATTCGGTGGATATTTTTGCAAGGATGAAGGAGTTTTTCAAGAGGTAGTTTGATTTTGCAGGTTGGGTTAGATAATAGAGACGCTAACCCCACCTGCAAAAGAATAAAAGTTATACATATGCTACAATGATTTTATCCGTTTTTTAGCACTAAAGTTGAAGCACTGGAAATACATCAGGCAGGTCAACAGAAACGAGAAGATTGTAGAGGCAAGCACCGGAATCGCCCCGACCGATTTTTTTGCATCCGGAGCCAGCGCGACAAAAACCATATAGAAAGCCACACCACAAAATTTCCACATGTCTCCGATCAGTCGCTTTTTACGCAGAGCGGCCAACTGTTCGGGTGTCAAGTTTGGCTGGCTTCCTTCGATTTCCACACCGGCATCGCGCCAAGCCAATCGGTAGACCGGATATATCAGCAGCAACTGTACGGCGATAGCTGCGATGATACTGCTGATAAACTGTCCCGGTTTGTGTAGTGCGGCAAACTGACCCTGGAAAACTATCGCCAGTACAACCAGCAACCCTGTTAATATTGTCTGCACGATACGGTAAATCATCATCTGCCGGTTAAGTTTTTTGAAATCTGTACTGGGCATTGACATACACTCCGTAATGAATTTATAACTCTGTTTCAGTATAGCGCAAACATAGCAGAAAGCAGATGGATGCACAAGCATGCAAAAGTACACTCAATATTTTAGCTGAAACTTGCACGCAACTCAGATCACAAGGTACTGAAATTTATGGGCATCACTCGCCGCATCTTCAATCCGATTATTGCCTTGATCGCCATCCAGTTGGTCTGGATCACCGTTGTAGTGTTCTGGATCTACTGGTTTATCGGTAAACATTTAGAATTCAAGGCTCTTGCCGAAAAATACCGCCCTGAACTACTCGGTCAGGGAGCAAACTGGCCGGTCATGGTAGAAGGTCTGGTCATGTTGGTGCTGATTTTGATCGGCGTTTATGTGATTTTTGTCTACTGGAACCGCCAATCAAACCTGTATCTGCAGCAACGCAACATCATCTCTCAGGTGACCCATGAGTTGAAATCGCCGCTCGCTTCCATCCAACTACACCTGGAGACGATCCGCTTGCGCAGACCATCTGAAGAGCGCCTCGATTCTTTCGTCAGCACCATGCTTGCCGACACCGACCGACTCCATTATCTTATCAACAATCTGCTGATGGCCGCCCGCTTAGAACAGCGTCGCAAGCACTCCGAACGGCGGCTGACCGACCTGACTCAACTGGTTGATGAACATGTCGAACGAGAGCGGAATACCCTGCCCCAAGGTGGCAGCATTTCATTCGAAGCGACCGTATCTCTAAAAGCACAGGTCGATCCGGAAGAGATGAGTATGGTGATACGCAACCTGCTTGAAAATGCCGTACTATATTCGCCACAAAGCCCGGAGATATCAGTCCGACTGGCCAAAACCGGGGCATGGCTGCACCTTTCGGTACAGGATCATGGCCGGGGGCTTGACAGGAAAGAGCTGAAAAAGGTATTTGACCGCTTCTACCGCGCCCAGCCACCGGGCCACAATGTTCGTGGTACCGGGCTTGGCCTCTACATTGTGGAAACAGTCATCAAAGGGTATGGCGGCACAGTCGGAGTAACCAGCGACGGCCAGGGCAAAGGGTGCACCTTTGCCATAAAAATTCCCGCAGCTTGAGGTAATAAATGACTGACGACAAACCACATATTATGCTGGTTGAAGATGAAATTCACCTGGCACGCGGCATCTGTTTCAACCTAGAAGAAGAGGGGCACCGTGTCAGCCATTTTGAAACCGCCGAGCGGGCTTTGGCAACACTTGAGATCGAGCGCTTTGACCTTGTTATTCTGGATGTCATGCTTCCCGGTATGGACGGTTTTGAGGCATGCCGGGCCATAAGGAAGCTAGATCCGCGTGTCCCCATCCTGATGCTGACTGCACGCTCTGAAGATGTCGATCGGGTGGAGGGGTTAGAAAACGGGGCAGATGACTACCTCACCAAACCGTTCAATCTGGTGGAATTTTTACTTCGGGTTAAAGGGATGCTACGACGTTCTTCATGGTATAGGCCGGATCCGGTTGAGGAGGGGTATCGCTTTGGTGATAATGAGGTGTTTCTGCTGTCTTACCGGGCCAAAACAGCCCAAGGGGAGATTGACCTGACCGAGATGGAGGTTCGAGTGCTGTCACTTTTCTTCCAGAAAGAGGGACGCCCCATCCATCGCAGCGATCTGCTGCAATCGGTCTGGGGCTACAGCAGTGACACAGAGACACGCACACTGGACAATTTTATTGTCCGCTTGCGCAAATACTTTGAGCCCGATCCCTCTCATCCGAAACATTTTCAGACGGTTCGCGCTGTTGGATATCGCTTCAGCCGCGAAGGTGAGTGAAAAACAAGTATCAAGATTAGTGATGAAAGCGCCCTTTACGATCTCTGTGCGCCGGTGTAGGGGATTTGTGGCAGTCAAAACAGGCCTTTTCCTCCACTTTTTTAGCTTCGAGCGGTGACTGCTGACCACCCAGCGAAGGCTGATTGTACTCAGGAGTCTGGAAGGAGAGCCGTCCGCGCTCATCAGTTATTGCAGCCGGTTTGTACATCACCTGCCAGTTGGTGCTGATCGACACGGTGTGGCACTGATCACACCCTCCCGGCGGGGGAATGCTTTTCCAGGCGGTGAACATGGCGCAACCGCTGGTTGTGACAACACAACAGGAAAGCAGCAAAAGGGTATATTTCATAGGTCGCTCCTCAAAAATCGTAACTTGGCCAACAATAGCACAGAATCGCTTAAAGTACAGCTCACTCTGTTGTCTGAGTCAAAGTCAAATCTACCCAAATCCCTTTCTAATTTTCACCCAACGGTAAATCCTTGCAGAATTCTGAATTATGCCCTCAGATTGCCGCGGAACAGCGGTTCATCCCCGCGAACATGTATATCACGGAGCGAGCCAGCAGTTCGTCAAAGTAGTTACCTCCATCAGCCCGCTTGAGCCGTACATCATCCATGGTAAAACCCTTGATGATGTACTCCCGCAACCGTTGGGTGGCCCATTGGCGAAAATGAGTTGCGACATGACTTTTCACCCGATAACCAACAGAAATGATCATGTCAAGATTGTATAAATCTACCGATCTGCTTACCTGGCGAGTTCCTTCCGTTTGAACTATTCGGAATTTCCGAATAGTTGCCCTAGACTCCAACTCCCCATCTTCATAAATGGTTTTTGTATGCTCATTTTATGGTTGGAACGGTAACCTGAAACAACTCCGCTAACTGTTTTTGCGAAAGCCAGACCGTCTCGTTCTCAAGATGGACTTCCCGTTTCGTATTACCGTCTGCTGTCTGATCCATTCATTCATCCCGCCACATTGTAGGGGCGCTGCTTGCCGCGCCCGCCTGGTTTTGCACCGATTCGTAGGGGCGATACCTTGTGTTCGCCCGTTTTTGGTTCAGGCCCGTCGCACCAGCATTAACCGATGTACTGGACGACCTTGTGAACCATGGTTGTAGTTCCCTCTCTCACCCCGGCGTGCTATAACCGGGATCGCGCTTTTCCTTAAACAGTTTATGTTGTAGTTCCCTCTCTCACCCCGGCGTGCTATAACACCCTCCCGTAACCACCTGTAATCAGTAAACAAACAGGTGGTTACGGGCATTTTTTTGAACTCAAAATAGTAACATTTGCGCCGCATTTACCGTTTTTTCCTGCAATTTTCTCTCTCCAAGCAATATCTTCATGTTGGCAAACTGTTTTTCACTTATCTGTAAATAACGTACGGAACCATATTGGGGCAAATTCTGCGACAATCTTTTTTGATGCGTTTCTGAATCGTCAAAACCGTTTACCACCCTCCCGTAAACCGACCATTGAATCATATCGTAGCCATCATTCAGCAAAAAGCGTCGAAACAGCGTATATGCTCGCTTATCCGCCTTGGTAATTGTTGGAAGATCGAAAAACACCAGCAATCGCATAAAACGCCGCGTCTCCGTACTCATTTTAGAATATTGTTTATGCCCGGCAGCACCATATCGCATCGCTCATTCAAAACACACTGCCCCAGGCTGATAACAGTTGCATCAATCAGAGACAATATCGTTGATTTACCTGACATGACGCCACCTTCAACTCGCAGCGCATCCTGGTGTAACATCGCCACCAACTTTGCTTTTATGGAAGTATTCAGCTCTTCTTCACCATCCATCCCAACGCAGAGGTCAAGCGCAAGCCTGTCAACTATTGGCCGATACGGCTCCATCAGATCGTCGGCAAGATTGAAAGCATTTTGCTCGTTGCAGTGATGCAACCCGAAAGCGGGCAAAAAACCGTATCCGACAAGACTCCTCGCCACAGCTGAACGAATAATGCTGTAACCATAGTTGAGGACGCCATTGGCCACTATGTCATCGTTTCTGGTAAAGTCGCGCCCAAAAAGCGCGGAAAAATAAATCTGTGCGCCGTATGCTTCATAATTTTCAGGATCTCCGGACTTCACCCTGTTTGCAAGCTGTTCAAGCCGAGTTGCGGTTTCCCGCTGTTTGTGGTGATGTAGCAGACATGCCTGGTTAAGCAGTTTTTGTTTTATAATGACTTGCCACAACCGTTTTTTCTGTGGCAGCGACATGGCGAGCTGTTGCCGCATTACCTTTAAAGCCCGGCTGTGCGGCAGATAGGAAAGCAAAATACCATTGGGAATGTGCGTCTGATCGACCGTAATAACGGCAAACTGGTGGTCGGCACACGCAGACAGCAGTTGACTGGTAATAGTAACCTGCGGATGGTCAATAACAAGAACCGCAATATCTTCCATTGGAATGGAAACAGCTCCGGCATCCTGCTCCACAACAAGCGCACTATGTTTGAGTTTGAGCCGCGCCGGATTGCTGATGACTACACTGCGCCACGCCATGGCAGCCCCCTATGTGCGCCGAAGCGGTTGCCTGATTTCACTACGCACACGATGCAACCCACCCAGAATATCGACGTGGCATTTTTCCAGCGACAGAGCTGTCTTGATACCAATACTACGCAGCAAACCATCTTTACCAACAGCCCGGTTTCTGTCGTGAGTCCAGATCGAAATGGCTCCCGTTGCACGATCCAACCCGGCAAAATAGCCTTCTTTGGGTGGTTCGTTTTTGAATGATACTTTCACCCAGTCGTTAGAATACAGACTGAACAAGAATGGATAACTCTCATCCAATACTGTCCATTCAGATTCGGATTTATTGGCGACAACCGCCAAATTTGGCAGCGCCTTTTTCACCGCATCGGCCACATAAAGAGGCACCGCAAAGTACTTACCCCCTTTGCTGAAGATATCAACGCGCAACATATCGCCGTTGTTGGCAATTCCGCCGCCACGCCCAGGCAAGCTCAAGCCGCTTTTCTGGGTAACATTCAGACGTACAGTCCTCACAATTGGCGCTGCATCCTCTTTACCTGGTGCAGACGGTTTCCGCAGCGGGTCTTTGAATGCCTTCTCACCGTTGTCGCCATGCTGTCGAAGACGCTCTTCAATTGCATCCATAAGCGCCTTGTTGCGCGGATCGCCACAACCTGCAATATTGGGCAGGTCTTTCAATTTCAGGGCGGTTAGCGGAGTTTTGACGCTACTAATCCCTTCATCCAAACGCCTGGCAGAGCGGATGGTTTCCTGATGCGCCGCACCCGTACCGCGTCTGGTCGGCGCGCGCGAAACACGAATCGGCGGGACATTAACAAGGCTAGGTAGCCAGGCGGCAGGATTTGGTAACAAACGAGCTTCAAGCTCTGCCCGGAAACCTTCCCACGGTTGCGGGAAATGATGCTCTGCCCGCGCCAGACTTTCCGAATCAAGTATTTCACCGGTTTCAGGATCAATAAAGTCTCTCCTGATCATTGCCAGCTCATTGCGCCGCGCATAATCGGCAAGCCGCTTGACCATCCCATACGTGCAGCCCGCAACCACAGCCGCATCAAGAGCATGGTGCGTATCGCCATCGGCGCGCACTTTTACCAGCCCCCAACGGGCTCGCAAATATGCAGTCAGTTGACCGGAAACAACAACGCACCGCTTACTCTCCGAATCATCGGCAAGCTGGAGATGGGTTTCCACCAACTGCTTGAATTTTTTGCAGGCATAGCGGGTATCGGTAAGGTTGCGCTCGCGGAATTTCTCAGATTCCGCAATGCCAAAATCTTTACGCAACAGCCTCTGTCGTTTTGCCAGACGATAGCTTTTATTCCCCATAACCCAGGCAACAAAGCGCTGCCACTCCAAGGAATCTTCCGCGCCGCCAAGATATTCGTACGGCGTTCTGTTCCCTTTATCCCGGTTTTCTTTGGTGTGAACCAGCACCTTGTTATTCATGCCGTCGTCAAAGCTGCGCGAATATGGCAACGCGTGATCGATTTCAGCATAACCGGCCTTAAACAATTCATTCAGGTCAAAAGCCCTCTGGCTATACGCACACTGGGCGTTCTGCTCTCTGTAGAGCCGCCACTTGAGCAGTTCGTCTTTTTTGGGAGTTACGCCAAAAGTTTGAACAAACTGCTCAACATCTTTTTCCTTGTTGTCCCGGTTTTTTTCCTGATCTTTTTTGATCTGTTGCCGTTCCTTCAATGGTTTGTTCAGGTCACGGGCAAGTTCAATATTTACCGCATGCGGCGCCCCATATTTCTGCACAATAGCATTAACCAGCTTTCGGGCCTGATTGAGCGAGCGGAACACCACCGGGTTAGCAATGTCGTCCCTGCTTATTTCAGGAATGGTGCGAGTTTTACCTACCGTCTGAATCTGGCTGTGGTGGGCATAACCGGCAGCCAGGACTGCTTCGTCATAGCGCAGTCCGGCTTCCATATGGGGGAGAATCTTGCCAAGCGCCTTGAGAGAAAGCCGGATGAAATTGGTAAACGAGAGTCCCAGCACCGCTTCTATGATTTCTGCTTCGACACCCTGCTTGTGAAGCCATTCCCTGGTTTCGCTATCTTCCTTGAATACGGAGAGTGCGTAGCCCAGATTATCCAGACGGCTGACATCGCGACTGTCACGTTGCCACACCAGATCAAGACCGGCTTTCTCGTATGTACGGCGTAACTCGTGGAATACTTTTGCTTCAAAGAGAGTAGTAGTTCCCTCCGGATCTTTGTCACCTCGATAATCAAGCCCAATGAATTTGTCAGCCTCACCAAGATCAAGGAGCTTCCTCACCTGTTTATAGGTGAGCTTGCCCTTGCTGAACGGCAGCGGCAGGAGCTGTTCTCTCTCCTGCTGATTGAGTGAGCGGACAACGCCAATACCGGAAATTTTCAGGTTGTTCAGCTTGGTCAGCCAGAGAAATTTTTCCGCTGAAAAGCTCGCTTTCGACGCCCGTTTTTCTTTTGTCTCGAAGGTGCAAAAGCCGACCAGTCCCTCAATACTTTTCATCGGTTTGCGCTCCATGAGCAGAGTAAAAACCGCCTCCTCAAAATCAGGCAGCGTAAATTGATTCCCCTGCTGGCGCTGGCTTTCAAACAGCACCTTCACTTCGTCGGCAAGATCGGCGCGAGCAAAGGTATGGCTGTAATCGCCACCTTTATTACGTTTGGCATCCTGAAAACGCTCGTCTTTCCAGACCATTTCACCAACTGTTCGATACTGCTGTAGCAGGTTTTGATTGGCGGCCACACCTCCGAGCATTTTTTCACCCATTTTCTTGTCATCATCGCTGGTAAGCTCGCTTTTACGATTTGACTGAAAACCACGATGCTTGACAATGTGATAGAGAGCCGTTGCCCACTCCAAAGGCTTAAGCTGGCGGTCAAGCGCTTCAGCACGCAGCAGCCATGGCGACAATGGCACAGCATGATCAAAAAGATCATTCTGGTTACTGACAAGGTAAAACCGTTTAAACAGGCGACGCATTTTGAGTAGACGCTGAGCACGGCGGTGCAAGCGACGGCGGGTTAATCTGGCTTCCCGGCGAATCTTGTTCAACGATTCGCCCTCCTTTGCTGTCTCCGCTTTATCAAAAGTCCGCACAAACAGTGATATGATGTGATCATCAGCCAGTAGCGCCGCGCTTACCGATGCAATACCAATATCCAGACCAAGCGTGTAATTTTGCTGAACAGTCTCCATGCACTCCTCCTCAAATCCAGATAAATAACAGTTGCAATTTCAAATCTATTCCAGATATATTCTCACCAGTTGTAGTTCGCCGGGGTGAGAGCCGTTACTACAATAAGAACGATCCGTAAGGATCGAACGAACCCAGCCCGACAGCAATGTCGGGCTTCTTTTTTCCGCCTTCCCCCAATGCCCAACCATCACAACCCTCCAAACCGGGCGCAGCAAGCAAGCGCCCCTACGTTCACATCCCGGTATAATCCGGGTTTTCCTTGTCCTTTGCCCATCTTGCGGGGTTCAAGGCAATGTATTCCGAGGTGGAGGCCAACTCCTTTTCATCCCGGATGATCCGTTCATAATAATTGCGCTGCCATAATGGCCTGCCTTGACGATCCTGTATCCGATTGACTTCGATTGCGGAAATCGATTTAAACATCCGCATAATTTTACCCAACGTAGGGGCGCTGCTTGCCGCGCCCTGTTTTTCCGCGATTGCCGCGCCCTTGTTGCATTCTTGTAAATCAAAAGCGGGCGCAGCAAGCGGCGCCCCTACGGTATATCCGTTGTTGAATTCACGTATAACGGTTTTGGTGATGCAAATGATTCCGTGAAAATGATTCGGCATGACCATGAATTCACCCAGGACAATTTCCGGAAATTTCTCCGTCAATCTCAACCACAATTCGGCAACCATCCGCCCGGCCTCATTCAATACCATCCCATCATCACAAACACACCCGAACAAAGATTCTCGCCCCTGTACGCATATGGTTACGAAATATGCCCCGTTTGCGGAATAATCAAAATCCCGTAACCGTATCGACCGACGATGATGGATATCCGGATTGTACATTGGTCCTCTCCTGAAGAAGCGGGCGAGTCAAATCGGGCGCAGCAAGCAAGCGCCCCTACGGTGGCTGCACCCTACCACAACTGCGCTCTCTCACAAACAATTCTAATAATTCTCCATTAATTTCACCCAAATCCGCGCCGCCAGCCGGGCATCATCCAGGGCGCGATGCCTCTTTACAGAGGCCGGTATGATTCCGAACAGATATCGATAGACGGTTTCCAGACGATGATTCGGCGCCTGCGGCAGCTTGTGCCGCGACAGACGCAGGGTGCAGTCCCATGCGTTTGGTAAGCTGATGTTGAGCAGGGAAAACTCGTGACGGATAAAGCTGCTGTCAAACGGTGCATTGTGGGCAACCAACTGCGCATTACCGATAAATTTGCGAAAACGCTCCCAGGCATCTTCCGGCGTCGGCTGACCTCGCAGCATCTCTTCGGAAATACCATGTACCCGATAGGCGCCATAATGGATCGGTGCGCCGCTGTTTATCAGAGAATCGAACTCGGCTACGATCATGCCACCTTCCAAAACAACAGCGCCGACTTCTATTACTCGTCCGCCTTTACCAGCCGACATGCCGCTGGTTTCCACATCAACAACTACGGTTCGTTCTTCACGCTTGTCCATTCATTCCTCACCGCCACCTGTGCTGCTTCATTTTTACCATTGCTATATGACAAAATAAGTCATTCAGATGTACACATAAAAAAACCCTCCGGAATACGGAAGGTCTTGACTGAAATAGTTCGATATATCGATGCCAGTTTTTTACGGCTTTTCAGTGTGTTATATTCACGGGACAACTTGCAATCCGCAACTGCCTGCGAACATTCCCGGATGTAACTTCTGCAACCTCCTCCAGAGATATTCCCCTTATATCTGCAACCCGCCGTGCCGTTTCCGTCAGCCAGGCCGGTCGGTTGAAAACGCCCCGATACCGCTCGGGTATCATATCAGGGGCGTCCGTTTCCAGCACCAGATGTTCAAGCGGTATCTCACTAGCTATTTTCAGCGGTTTGACGGCATTATTCCAGGTGACTGTTCCGGAAACAGAGATGGCAAAACCAAGCCTGATAAACTCTCGCGCCATTTCCACAGAACCTGAAAAGGCGTGCATGATCCCACCCACCTCGTCAGCACGCTCTTCACGCAGTATATTAATCACCCGTTGAAACACCCGCCGACAATGGATCAATACCGGCAAACCACATTTGACGGCTACCCGGAGCTGCTCTCGAAAGACACTTTCCTGCAGCTCAAGCGGTACGGAATAGGACGGATCAATACCGATTTCACCTATGGCGACCCCACCTGCAGAGAGTTCCAGCAGCCGTTCAAGAACCTGACCAGAGGCACATCCAGCATGCATCGGATGAATACCGTATGCCGGCATAATACGGTGGTTTTCAGCAGCAACGGTTGAAATGCCGTCCCAGCCATCGGGATGGACTCCGGGGACAACAAAGCCTTGTACTCCTGCGGCGACAGCTTCTTCCATAATGTGTGTCAACCCCGACCGGAGCGGTTCCAGGTCTAGATGGCAATGACTGTCGATCAGGGCAACAGTCACAAAAACCACCCGAAGAGTGAGACCACTCGCTCCATGATCCGGATCAACACGCCACGCCTCTCGTGAACATCCAGCTCTACCTGGCGGGAACCTTCTATCTCCTCCAGCAGCAACGCACGAATCTGCCCACCAAACTGTACGTTATCCACCAGGCAATTGATCTCAAAATTACGATGGAAGCTGCGCTGATCGAGATTGGCCGAGCCGATGACCGTCCGCTCGGCATCGATCAGCATAACCTTTGCGTGTAGAATTTCGCGCTCCAGTTCAAAAATTTCAACTCCGCCCCGCAGCAGCGTAGCATATGAGCTTCTGCCAAGCAGCAGGAACATCGGTACGTCACTGCGGGCCGGCAATAACAGCCGCACCCGCACTCCGCGGCGGACAGCCCGAAGGAGGGAGCGGATAATGCGCGGACCAGGCACAAAATAAGGAGTGGCAATCAGGATCTCTTCTGCAGCGGAAGCGATATTGACCTGAAACGCTTCACGGATGTAGGAGCGCCGCTGCCTGGGTCCGCCGCTGATGATATTAACGGCGGCGTCACCACATTTACTGCATGCTTTTCGTTCTTCTCCCGCAGCTACCCGCGTGACAATCTTGCCCTGCTCAACGTTCCACGTTTCATGGAATACCGTCTCCAGTTCACTCACCGCCTCGCCACGGATACTGAAACCCAGATCCCGGAAGCTCCGTTTGTCAGCCACACAACCGGCATACTCATCACCGATGTTGAATCCCCCCAGAAAAGCCTGCGTACCATCAATAATGGCCATCTTGCGATGATCCCTTTTGTCGAACCAGTAGAAGCCACGCTTGAACGAGGGGACATTGAAGGGAAGTAGTTTGACCCCATGTTTGGATAGATTCTTGAAATAGGATGCGGGCGTCTCAAGACAACCGATATAATCGTAGATAAGTTTTACTTTAACACCACGTTGAACCGCAGCCTCCAGTTCGTGGGCCAGTCCGATGCCGAGACGATCGTTGTGAATGAGGTAGTATTCCAGGAAAATTGTATGTTCCGCAGAACGGATGGCGGCAAAAAGCGCCTCAAAAAATTGTCGTCCGCCATGAAAGAGTTCGACACTGTTGTGACGATGGGTTACCGGCAGTTCCAAAGGGCGCAACCGTTCCAGCAGGCTGATAAACCTGGGAAGACGCTTTTTATGCGTAAAGTGGTTGTTTCGCACGTTTACACACTATGTGACCGGTATCGTCAAGCGCCCTACCGAGACGATCTCTGCCGTCATAACGTCACCAGCCCGCACCGGCCCGACTCCGGCAGGCGTTCCGGTCAGAATCACATCGCCCGGCTCCAGAGTGAATATTGCCGAAATATAGGCCACGATCTGCGGTACGCGGTGGATCATATCTGACGAGTTGCCATCCTGGCGCCCATCGCCGTTGACGGCAAGTTTCAGGTTCAGCGCATGCGGATCAACAACCACATCGGCCGGAACAAAATCGGACAGCGGGCAGGAGGTGTCGAACCCCTTGGCAATCTCCCACGGCAGCCCTTTGGCTTTCAGCTGGCTCTGCACATCGCGTAGCGTCATGTCGATAGCCGTGCCGTAACCAGCAACATTTTCCATGGCTTTTTCAGCCGAAACGCCCCGGCACTGTTTTCCGATCAGGACCGCCAGCTCGACTTCGTAATGACATTCCTGCGAATAGGCGGGTATGTGCACCGCTTCACCATCGCCAATGACCGACGAAGCCGGTTTCATAAATAATATCGGCGCTGCAGGGGTCTCGTTCCCCAACTCTTTGGCGTGCTCAGCATAGTTGCGCGCCAGACAGACGATCTTGCCGATGGTGAATTCCTGATTAGTTCCGATAAGTTTGCGTGTTGTCATAGCAGGCTCTCTCCACTCATCTCCGTCGGTTGCGCCAGCCCAAGCATTTTCAGCATCGTCGGCGCAACATCAGCCAGGCGGCCACCTTCGCGAAGGGTGACACCCTTCCGGCTGTCGTCCACCATCACCAACCATACCGGATTGGTCGTGTGGGCGGTAAATGGTGCACCGTTTTCATCCGCCATCTGTTCGGCATTGCCGTGGTCGGCGGTAATCAGCACGGCACCACCCATTTCCCTCACCTTGGCAACAATTCGCCCGGCACAGGCATCCACTGTTTCAACGGCTTTGATCGCCGCCGCCTCAATGCCGGTGTGGCCAACCATATCGCAGTTGGCAAAATTGAGGATGATCACATCGTAGATACTCTGGCCAAGTCGCGCCAGCAACTCGTCGGTTACAAGACCGGCACTCATCTCCGGTTTCAGGTCATAGGTGGCAACTTCTTTCGGTGAGGGGATGAGGGCGCGATCCTCACCCGAAAATGGTGTTTCAACCCCACCGTTGAAGAAAAATGTGACATGGGCATATTTCTCGGTTTCTGCGATGCGCAGCTGCTTTAGTCCGGCATTCGCCAACACTCCGCCGAGAATTTTGGACAACTCCGTAGAACCGAACGCAATCGGCAGCCCAAATGTTGCATCGTATTCAGTGAGGCAGACATATCCGGACAGCTTCGGCCGCTTCCTGCGCTCAAAGCCGTCAAAGTTATCCAGAGCTATGGCACGGGTAATTTCACGGGCCCGGTCGGAGCGGAAGTTGAAGAAGATGAAACCGTCGCCATCATCAAGCGTGGCGTCTGCGGCAATAACAACCGGCACGACAAATTCATCATGCACTCCTGCGGCGTAGCTCTGTTCAATCGCCTCTTGTGCCGAGGCATGCTTCTCGCCTTCACCGCAGACAATGGCGTTGTAGGCCTTCTCAACCCGATCCCAGCGATTGTCACGATCCATGGCGTAATAGCGCCCCATAACCGTCGCAATTTTCCCAACGCCGATCCGCATTATTTCAGCCTCCAGCTCCGCCAGATAATCGACACCACTCTGCGGAGGCGTATCACGGCCATCCAGCAGGCAGTGAATAAAGACTTCCGTCAACCCTTCCCGTTTAGCCAACTCCATCAGAGCGTAGAGGTGGGTGTTATGTGAATGTACCCCGCCGTCCGAGAGCAGCCCGGAGAGGTGCAGCTTTCCACCTGCCGCTTTCACCCTGGCGATGCAATCAAGCAGGATTGGGTTGGTGAAGAAGTCGCCATCCAGAATGGATTTGGTGACGCGAGTCAGCTCCTGGTAGACGACCCGACCGGCTCCCAGATTGAGATGCCCTACCTCGGAGTTGCCCATCTGCCCTTCCGGCAGACCAACAGCCATCCCGGATGTTCGAATTGCGACGTGCGGATATTCTGCGAGATATTTCGTAAGATTGGGAGTTTTTGCCAGTGCAACGGCATTGTGAGCGGGGTTGGGGTTGATCCCCCAACCGTCGAGGATCATCAGAATTAGTGGTTTTTTCATCGGTACGCCCTTTCGGATCAGTGATGATAAGGCTCTTTGTTCAGAATTGTAAATGCACGATATATCTGCTCCAGCAGGAATGCCCGTACCATCTGGTGAGTAAAGGTCATTTTAGAAAGAGCCAGCAATCTGCCGCGCCGCCGAAATTCTTGGGAGAATCCGTAGGCACCGCCGATGGCAAAGATCAGCTCGCAAACGCCGCTGTCGCGTTGTTTGCCGACAAATTCCGCCAATCCGGGGGAGTCCATCTGATCGCCACGTTCATCCAGCAGGATCAGAGTAGCACCGGGAGGGATCTGCTTCTCCAGCCGTTCGCACTCCCTGCGACGCATATCCTCGGCTGCGGCCCCTTTCTCGTCGCGGATATCGATCAGATCCAGCGGCGAGTAGCGTCGGATGCGACCGGCGTATTCGTCGATCGCATCCTTGACCCATGGGTCACGACTTTTCCCAACCCAAAGCACCTTGATTTTCAATAATCGGATTCCTTGCGGGCCGCTTTGATTTCCGGCGGCAATTCAAGCTCCGGCGCCATTCCCCAGATGCCGTCAAGATCATAATAGCGGCGGATCTGGTCATGGAAGACATGTACGAGTACATCACCGTAATCCATGACGATCCATTTGCCATCTTTGGCACCTTCGATGTCGTTGACCTTGCCGAATTTTTTCAAGCCTGTGCGAATATTGTCGGCAATGGCCTGGTTCTGTTTGTCGGAAGAACCGGAAATGATCACCATATAGTCGGCAATCGAGGAGACTCTTGAGATATCACGCACACAGATATCATAAGCCTTTTTGTCATACGCCAGCTCGGCGCATTTAAGTGCGCGCTCAGACGCAGTCAGAGTCGTTTTTTCAGCAGCTTCTGTTTTTTTTACTGGCATTGGTGGTAGATCCTTTGGTGCGAGATATATGCAGCTACGTCAGGCGGTACATACGGTGTTATATCGGCTTCACCGGCGGCAAGCCGACGGATTTCAGTCGATGAAAGTTCCAGTGGCGAGCCTGTAATAAAGAAAACAGTGCTGCCGGAGCCGTGCTTCAGGCTGCCAGTTTCACTGTTAATGGAAAACATCCCTCTGACAGCTTCCGGCAGGGCTTCAAGCGGGTTGATAATAGAACAGCCGGGACGCTCGACAACGATCAGATTGCACAGTGGGAATATCTCGTCATAGCGGTGCCATGTGCCGATTTCCAAAAACGAATCCGCACCGATGATAAAAAACAGATCATCATCCGGAAACTGTTCCCTGAAGAGCCGGATCGTGTCGATGGAATATGATTTCCCACCCCGCTCCTCCTCAATGTTTGACACCTTGTAATCCGGCCGGCCGGCAATGGCCATGCTGACCATTTTGGAGCGATGTCCAAAGGGAACTCCGCCAGCCAGCGCCTTGTGTGGTGGATCAGCAGCCGGAATAAAGATGATCCGGTCAAGTCGGCAGGCGGCCTGTGCCTCCGCAGCAATGCGCAGATGAGCATTGTGAATAGGGTTGAAGCTTCCACCCAGTAGGCCGATTCTCATGTCATCAAAATCTTGTTTTTTATAATGAGCATCTCAAACGCCAATGATGCTTTGTATACCAGTTTCTGAAGATCCTGCAACCGTTTGCCAAGAGCATCCATTTCGGCAGAGACAACCACTACGGCTACAACTTTTTTTTGCATGACAATCGGCAGTACCAGCAAAGGGGTGTCAAAGCCAACTCCAAGTACCCTGAGTAGCCGTACATTTTCGGGTGTCTGGATCAACCTGCCCATTGCAAACTGGCGGGTTTCTAGTACATCACTTATCACTGACGGCTTGCCCAAAAGAATATTCAGGCTTTCCAGCTCTTCAATGCGCTTTCCTGATGCGACGCCACGCCAGCCTACCGCTCTGTCGCTCCGGATAATAAACAGGGCGCCAACTATGAATTCCTGACCGAGATATTTGATAAAAATAGATGCAACCTGGTCACGATTCTTTGCAGAGGCAAACTCGAGCGAAAGCCGATCGACAGAATAACTCTCCATCCCGCCTGATGCAGTAGTGTGATCATCCTCACTATCAGGGAGGTTGGCAAACCCCTCGAATTCGAGCGGAATTTCAATATTGAGCAGTTCTCCACTATCACTCATCATCTGAATTTCAATTTTTTCTGCCTTTTGAACGGCTTGCTCAACTGGAGCTTTTCTCTGTTTGTTGGCAAGTTCCCCTTCTATACGCAGGTAACGGTAATCGCCCCGTATCTGATAATACTTCGAGAGAGCCGAGGTGATCCGTACGTCCGGAACGATATGAGGGAAGATGACACACCCGGTGACAAACGCCACCTCATCCATTGCTTTGAAATCAGTGGGATCCGCCATAGCCAGCGACAGTTTTTTACCTTCAGCCCTGATAGGAACCACGCGATATTTACCTGCCAACTCGGCCGGTACCAGTGCGAGCACATCCAGAGGTACCGACGACATGTCGCGAGGATTCACTGCCGGGACTCCAAGTTTACTGCTTAAAAAATGGCATAACTGCTCGTCAGTTATAAATCCCAGTTCAATAAGGCTACTCCCCAGTTTAATGCCGAATATGATTTGACTCTTGAGAGCTTCATCGAGCTGTTCCGGAGTAATCAGTTTTTCTTTCAGCAGCAGTTCGCCAAGTTTAATAGCCATCTACTTTTCCCTCTTTACGTTAAAAATAATTTCTGCAAAATTTTATCACGGTTGGGCGCAACTCTACAGAATCAAGGGCTTTAGCAGCGTGCCCCTTATCGGCACGGTATAGACCCCGGGAGAGGTCATAAACTTGGCCAGCAGCATAAAAACCAGCTTCTGTTTTTCCAGAAACTCCGGTTTGGGCATAATTTCCAGACTCATATTAAGGGGTGCCATTGCGGCGTTGCCCCCCGAAGGGATGTCACCCGAAATGCGCATGTAAATGCCATCCCCTTCTAGCGTAAAGCTCTCCAGACGAGCCTTCCCATCAATGACTCTGACCATCCCCTGTGTTTTCAGTCCCGCAGCATCAGGGAGTGGAAAAGCTCCCAGTTTGACACCAGAAAACTGAAGTTGTTTTATCTCCAGCTTCAGGTCGCCACTTAACCCCTTTGCTCCGCGCTGCAAAGTACCTCGGCTCCAAAGGTTGCCAGCCGCTTTGGCACCAAGGACGCTACTGAAAAAAGGGATGTCGGCAAGAGCAATGCCGTCTGCGTCAAGATTTAGAGCTGCCTTGCCATTCAGAGCGTACCTAACATCCAGATGACCCTTTCCAATAGTTGCCCCACCGTAAATCACAGCTCGTCCGATGAAGAGAGGGAGCAGCAGCGGTCTGACCTGCAGCCGCTTGCAACTCAGTAGCGGACCCTGCTCTGACGAGAGCAGCAGATCGTCCCAAGCCAGACCAGGGAGGAGTGTCTTGTGAACGGGAGGAGAAAGCGTTAACCCCTGTCGTGACAAAACCTGAGCAATTAAGGAATCAATCCCTCCTGTCGGGAACATCAAATAGCTGAAAATTATAAAAAGAGCCAGAACCGCCGCCGTAAGGCCAGCTCTTCTTGCAATCAGTGCAGCTTTTATCATTTAGCCAGACCTGGTGCCGGCCTAAGCAACGCCAAAATCATACTCAAATCACAGCGGGACGGATCATCAAAACGGGTCCGCAGATTACATTTTTTAACCACCAGCGGACGGCTCCCTTTTTCGAGTCGATAGAGCAGATTGATAGCTTCGTTGAGCGTTAAACCATCGATGCGAATATCGGCTGCATCCTCGGTAAAACCGGCACGATCTTCACCCTTTATTGGGACTATTTTAACGGATTTCCCTTTGATACCAATATCTTCGATGATTTTAGCCAGTGAATCATCCGGCCGGAGTGATGCCATACGGCCATTCAGCTGCTCGGATGACTGCCTGGCGGACAGATATGCCATCTTGAGCGGCAGCAGCTCCTTCAGCACCGTTTCACGGGCAGAGCGTTTTTTTTCGAGTGCCTGAACTTTAGCGCTCAATGCCGACCAGCCAACCGCCGCAGCAAGCAGGGCAATCAAAGCATAGCCGATCCAGAGGCGTGTACGAGCGTCAAGATCCTGCCAAATTTCACGGAGAATCTCCAGAGGTCTCATTTTGTCCCCTCCTTGAGAGTTCCTGTCAGAGCAAATCCAACTGTGCCATCCGGGCGGCTCTTGACTTCACCCAGTTCAGCTGTCGCCAGCAGAGGGGCTAACGCAGTTTTAAACTCATTGACCGCTTGAGCGGACCGGGCGTCACCTTTTATCCGCAGGCTGCGCCCTTCAAGCTCTGCTTCATATAGACCGTTAATGATGCTCCCTTTTGCCTCGGCCAGCTTTTTGATAAGATCCAGATACCCGCTCGAGTTTTCTACACCAGCCAGCTTTCTGATCTCCCCTTTGATTTCAGAAATTTCATCAACCGCTTTGGTCCGCGCCGGGAAAATCTCACGATAGATCGTCGCAATAGATTTGTTTAAAGACAAAAGATCAGCTGAGGCGGCACGGTACTGAATCCCTTTGCTTATAAACAGCAGCAGAATGATGGCCGCAGCCAGCACTCCGCTCAGAATCAGCTTCTTGCGCAGCTTGGCATCCCCGGCTGTCCAGGCAAGTTCCCCCTGACGAAAATCGGGGAGCGTGCCGGCATAGCTGGCACGTGCCACAGCATAGAGCCCCGCCAACTGTTGGAAGGTTTCATCGTTTTTAAACAGGTGCCCCAGTTCAGCTGGCACCTCTACCGTTTCTACCGGTAACGGCAGCAATTCAACATCAACAAGCTTACTTCCTCCAGACCCGATCAGACAAAGTCTCGGCGGGATCATGCCTCCGGAGAGCTCCACTGCCGACAGCGTAGCTGCTATCGTCGCGGCGGTCACTTCGGAATTAAATGCACGGAAATAGGTCAACCGCCCCACATGCAAAAGTGCCAGCGAATTCCCGTCGCATACTGCACAGTCGGGCGGGATTCCCGGCAGCGCGCCCAACGCAAACAGGAGCGAACTGACCACATGAGGTTCGATGCCCACTTCGCGGAACTGTCCGATTGCCGCGCTGATATCGCTCTTGCGTGCCCACAACGCAAGAAAGTTGCCATCTTCGACCGGCAGCACACCAAGCGCAAGCTCTTCGACCGGCAGTGCAATGTCACCCTGCAAGTGAGCCGGAAGAACCTCACGTACCTTGCGAAGATCTTTAAACGGAAGCGAAACGGAACGCTGCGCGAATAGTGCTGGCGGTAGGCAGAGTATGATGCGCGGTGAACCAGTCATCTTTTCAGCAATGTTCCGGAGTGCGTCAGAAAGCGTTCGCTCATCGTTCAGCTCAATCGAAGCAGCCCCGACCAGTTCAGTGGAACGTCTGGAGACCTCGAAATGGGCAACTGTCAGAAGATTTTCTTCAGCCTGTAGAATCAGATAATCCATAGTGTGCTGCACCCTCATCTACTGATGTTGTATTTGTGTCAGTATTCCTGCCACGATAAAAATTCCGGTGCTCCGCCAGAGAGCCGTACAACCGCCTCCACCGTCCGCCCGGAATCCTTGACTCTGGCTACGGAGGTTATTTTGAAGAGGTTGCCTTTGACACTGATCTTGCCGATCAAGCCAGTTACAACAGAATCCATCCCGGGTACTTGCGAAAGTTCTCCCGTGGTTTTAAACGGCGTTAGTCGCCTTCGCTCCAAAATTCTCTCAGCCATCCGATCATCGATTCCGGAATCAAGTGCAAACAGAACTTCTTTGGGAGCAGTATTTATATTTATCAGATGAGAACCGGCTTGATCTGAAAATATCGTCAGGTATGGGCGCAACCTTCCAAGCAAATCAGGCGTAATCCCTTTAACCAGAGACAACTCCGTCAGCGTCATAAACTTGTGGTTACTGGCGCTATAGGCAGGTTTCAAAGTCCGATAATATGCAGTTTCAGCGCCTCCTGAGCGCGGCATATCGTCGCTGTCAATCCAATCCGCTGCTGCGTTCCAAACATCTTCCTGCAGTTTCAAACGAGCCCCGAGCCGCCGCAGTGCCGCAAGCGTGAACGGCTCTTCTGTTCCGTTCGGCTGTACAAGACCGTTAATATAAATTTTCCCACTTTCCTCGCTGACCGTAATCTCCAACGAACCGGCATCATCTTCGAGCTTGAGAGGAGCCGCCCACCGATCGGTAAGTGCGGTAAAGGTGCGTCCGGAAAGCGTCATTTGCAGGAGCTTCGCGCCACCTATCGCTCCGGATTCAGCCAGTATTGAGGCCTGTTGTCCATCACGAAAGCCACGGCTGAGCGAGGTATCCACATACACTTGGTGGATCATCTCGACCACTACCGCTACCATCAGCGCCGTTACAACAAGTGTCAAAATCAGGGCAAACCCGGATTCGTTTTTCAGCCGCCCGGTCATAAGCCACTCACTCTCGGGGTTGAAAGCATCGTGAACTCTAGCGGCTTCCCCTCCTCCTCGACTTGAACGGTCACCCGTACACTCTTGGGCAGAGCACCGTTTATGGCGGTATCCCAGCTTTTGACCCACTTTGACCCGTCATAGCACTCAACAAGAAAAGCACTTATCTGCTCCATCTGCGGATAAGCCAGGATTATGGTTTCTTCCGAGAAGAGATCACGCTCCTGGCGGGTTAAAGTAAATATTTTATTTTTCTCAGCCATCCGGTAGGTGACGGCAACGACACCTGACTCACTGCGTCTATCCCCGCCTGGCGGAGCCAGAGTAGTCATATCGAATGTCGATGACGGGACCCCAAAATTGTCTCGATCCTCCACGACAAACCGGAGGCGCTTATCACTGCGGTTAAACATAGCCGATGAAACTTCACGGCGAATCAGGTCAAGGGTAGCACCTAGTTCGCGACGCGACTCCATTCCTGACGAAGCGCGCTCTCTTGCACGTAGGACACCTAAATAACTGCCATAAAGCGCCGCAGAAAGGATACCGAGCAAGACTACAGCAATCAGAACTTCCAGCAGCGTGAAACCTTTATTTTTGGAGATAGCGGACAAGCGCCACCTCCCTGCCATCACTGCCACGCCTTACCTTGACAACCAGTTTCTGCAAACCGGGCAGATCGGCTGGCAGCAACTCAGCTTTCCAACTCAGCTCCGGATGAGAAGGGGCAAATGTTCCTTCACCTTTAACCGGTGTCTGTTCCAATTCTGCCATACGGGTACGGGCAAGGAGCGTCAGTGTTGTACTATCACGTTCGTTTGCTATGATCCCGAGGTGGTAATTTACCGATCCGAGCAGGGTCAGGATGACACCAGCCATGATGGCCAGCGCAACCATTACTTCCAGGAGCGTAAAACCAGATGTTACAATTTTCATGGCGGATCCTCAAGATATCCCTCGTAAGCCTTGACCTTGCCGCCCGATGGAAATGCCATCACCGTCCAGAATTGACCTGCCGCAGAACGTAGATGAATTGTTACAAAGTCCCGTACGCCCGCCACGCCAACATCTATCCGCAGCTGACCATCACTTACTTTACCAAGTCGCGGTATCCGCACATCAGATACTACGACCCCGTCTTTAATTGGTGATTTCCGCAACAGCGGATCGGAAGGTTCTTTGGCACTCCCGTCAGTATCTATCTCGGCAATCTGCAGGGATTCTGTTCCAGGTGCCAAAGTTAAATAATAACCCGTACGTGAAGTTGCCGCCCTTTCCTGCAGATAGCGCAGTGTTGAAGCCAGAGTACGGGCGGATATCTTCAGGTTTTCCTGATCTGATGAAGGTAGCCTCGGCACCACCAGCAGCATCAGCATGCCGATAATGGCCATCACAACGGCAATCTCGATCAGGGTAAAACCTGCTTGGCAGCGGTTTTCCATTCTCTGACGGTCCACATCTGTGCCGAGGGCTGGAGAGTGTTTCATGGGCTATGTCATTGCAAGTATGCGAGGAAGATCTTCTCCAAAAAGCCGCTTTTGCCAGTTCCTCATTCCTTGTATAGTATCCAGCTCTTCTATTGTTGCACTCTCAGTGTCAGCAACAGCTTCCAGCAGCCAGTTGGGAGCAAGCATCCCTGGGTCCAGCCCAAGTTCCAGACTGTATCGCTCCCGCCATATTTTAAGATTTTTCAGCCGTTCCTTGACCCGCTCCAGCACCTCTTTTTTAGCATTGCGCGGGAAACGAGGCAGCCTGTCTTCAGGAGTTGCAATTCCACGTTCAACTGCGGACAAAATACCATCGCCATGCCGCTGGAGTTGGCCAGGGGTCATTCCTCTGAAAAGAGACAGATCATGCAGAGACCTGGGTCTGTTTTCCGCAATCTCAATCAGGGTATCAGCCGACAACACCTTGAATGGAGGCCGGTCCAGCAGTTCCGACTGCTGATCCCGCATCTGCAGCAGTTCTTCCAAGATAGCTAGAGTGTGCCCTCTCAGCTTGCTGGCACCTTTACAGTAAAGAAATAACGGGCCATCTTTTTCTGACACACGCGCCTGACAAACCAGCTGCCCTTCTTCTTCGAGCCACTCCAACCTGCCTTTATGTAACAGCTCTTCCCGAAACTGATCATATAACGGCAACAGGTCAGAGGTGTCAGCTGCAGCGTAGGCGCACATCTCACGACTTAATGGTCGCTTACTCCAATCAGCCTTCTGATATTTTTTGTCCAGTTCAATTCCGAAACGAGCTTTTAGAAGCGCAGCCAGACCAAATTCGGCAATTCCAAGAAAGCGCGCGGATATCATGGTATCGAACAGGTTCGTGACTTCGATGCCAAAGTCCCGGTGCAAGGACCGGATGTCGTAATCAGAGCCATGCATGACAACAATAATATCCGGATTGCCAAGTGGGACAGCCAACGGCGAAAGAGACGTTAGCGCTAGTGGGTCTATCAACCAACTCTGCTGACGGGTTGAGGCCTGTACAAGGCAGACTTTTTCACGATAGTGGTGGAGAGAATCCATCTCCAGATCGACCGCAATTTCTGTCTGCTGACTGAGGATATCGGCAACTTCAGCCAACCTTCCAGCTGTTGTAATGATTTCGCAGGTTCCAGCCTGCCTATGGAAAGAACTCAAACCGGATACTCCCTAATAATTGAATATGTTGTGGTACGCTGAGCTGCCCGAAAGCCGGCTCCATGTATCAGGGTTATCATCTCTTGCTGCGACATGCAAAAACTGCATCCGGCAGCGGCTACTACATTTTCCTCAAGCATCGTGCCACCAAGGTCGTTAGCCCCGAAAAATAGAGCAACTGACGCCATTTTTGCACCTTGTGTAACCCAGCTGGCCTGTATATTCGGGATATTATCCAGTACAATCCGCGACAACGCCAGTACCTTTAAATAGTCCACACCAGTGGCAGTGGTTCCTCCCAGCTCAGTGTTCCCCGGCTGGTAGCTCCAGGGAATAAACGCCGTGAACGAACCGCCTTGATCCTGAATTTCACGTATCCGGAAGAGATGCTCGACAATATCTTCCGGCTTTTCACTGCTGCCAAACATCATCGTGGCGGTTGTCGGCATACCTAGGCGGGCTGCTTTCAGCATAACCTCCCCCCACTGTTTCCAACCGATTTTTCTGGGAGAAATACTGCTGCGCACCTCGTCAACCAATATTTCAGCGCCGCCTCCAGGAATAGAATCCAGCCCGGCATTTTTGAGACGGATCAGCGCTTCATCGAGCGTAAGATTCGAATTTGCAGCAATGCATGTCACCTCAGCCGGGGATAACGAGTGATTCTGTATCGTCGGAAAGCGTAGCTTGATTTCACGGAAGAGCTCTTCAAAAAAATCAATTTTCAAATCAGGGTTAAGTCCACCCTGCATAAGTAGTTGAGTGCCGCCCTGTTCGACAAGCTCGGCTATTTTTGCGTAGATCTCGTCACAGGACAGAATATAGGCATCCGCTGCGTCTTTCGTCCGGTAAAATGCACAAAATGAACATTTTGAATCGCAAATATTTGTATAGTTTACGTTGCGGTCGACAACAAAGGTAACCATATTGTCCAGGTGAAGCTGCCGCCTGATTTTGTCGGCGTTTTTTCCGATGGTCAATAGGTCACCATTGATCAACAGATCGAGAGCCGCAGCACGCTCAATTCTGTCCGCTGGAATTGTCTTCATATATCAACTTGTGATGATTTCATACAACTTTCTCCAGATCGGCTTCAAGCATCTGGCGGATCTCCAGTGGTATGCGTCGGGCTTTGAACAGCGGGCTTGCAGGCGAGAGTGACAAGTCCCTCCACCAGCAGTTTTCCGTCATTCTGCCGCACTATTTTTTGGCAGAGAGTAATGGAAGATCCACCGACTCGAACCGGGTAAGTAATAACTGAAAGAAGATCATCATGAACAGCTGGAGCTTTAAAATCGATTTCTAGTCTTACAACCGGAAACACAAAACCATTTTTGGCAAGCTCAGCAACAAAAAAACCGTGACTGCGAAAAAGCTCTGTTCGCGCCCGCTCAAAATATTTGATGTAATTTGTGTGATACACGACACCGCCGGCATCCGTATCCTCATAATAAATTCTTACATCCATCTACAGTCACAACCCCATAGCATATTTCATCGATAAGTGGGTTACTCTAGTGCAGATTCTATTCATCTGCAACAAATTCTCGGTTGCCTCACGCCAAAATCATCATTATTGTCTATAAGCATCCAAGAACCACTCAGAACGCCAAACCATGCTAAACCCATATCGAGCTATACCAGCCAACCAATTAAAGCCTTATAGGTCTGTTTTATGCGACACCTTCTTAACCCTTATTCTATACGGTTTTACCCTTTTTTATGAAAGTCAGCACTCGCTCGCCCATACCCAGCGGCAATGTATAGCGACTTATCGATGTAACCTTAAATCCGCCGGCATTTACAACCTCATCACTTGCAGCTATTTCATCCTCAGCAAGATCCCCCTTCATGGCAATCAACACACCGCCATCTGAAAGTAGCGGAGCAGCCAAAGAAACAAACCGATCAAGCCTGGTAAACGCACGTGATGTAATAACACTGAATGAATGGCGATGTGTTTTGTGAAGATTTTCAATGCGCGTATGGATAGCTTCAATGTTCAATAGGTCCAGAGTACGAATGATATGCCGCTGAAAATGAATTTTCTTTGCAACAGCATCTACCGATACCATCGGTATTTCAGGCCTGATAATTTTTAATGGAATAATCGGAAGGCCAGCTCCAGAACCTATATCAAGGAGTCTGTCGGAAGATGTTATATAGGGGGCAAGGCTGAGAGAGTCGAAAAAATGCTTAATTGCAATCTCACTATCTTTCGTTATCGCAGTCAGATTAACCTTACTGTTCCATTTTATAAGTTCAGCAGCATATGTTTCGAAGGATTTGATCTCATTAGCCGAAAGAGTCAGGCCAATTAATTGCACTTCCTGTGCTAATACGTCGCCTATTTTTGAGTGCATTTATATCACTTATCCTTCCAGGAAGAGGATTTTATGGCTATAGAAAGAATTGAAATAGCCGCCGGCGTAACACCTGGGATTCTGGATGCCTGCCCGAGAGTATCAGGCCTGTTTTTAGAAAGCTTTTCACGAACTTCCGTTGTTAGACTTTTCACGGAGGCATAATCAAGTTCCAGCGGGATATTAGTTGCCTCCAGTTTTTTTGCCTGCTCTACCTGTTCCAGCTGCCGATCAATATATCCCTTGTATTTAGTCTGTATTTCAATCTGTTCACGAATTACAGCGGGCGTTTCACGTGAAACAGTGTCTAGTTCAGCCAGGTCGGAATAAGAAACATCTGAACGTTTTAGCAGATGTTCGAGCGTAGTGCCCTTTTGAATATCTTCCAGGCCGCGGCTTGCAAGCACTTCCAATTGTATCTCAGAATGAACCAAACGAGTGGCCGCAATGCGGTCCAACTCCTCTGAGATCATCCGTCGTTTTTCAGTGAAAATGGCGTATTCCGACTCTGTTACGAGCCCAAGATTATAACCTATCTCACGCAAGCGCAGATCAGCATTATCTTCACGCAGCAGGAGACGGTATTCCGCGCGAGAAGTAAACATACGATAGGGCTCTTTCGTGCCCAGTGCCACAAGGTCATCAATCATGACGCCGATGTAAGCCTGACTTCTTTCCAAAACAAGCGGATCACACCCCTTTACACGAAGAGCCGCATTGATGCCGGCAATAAGTCCCTGACCAGCCGCCTCTTCATAACCGGAGGTGCCATTAATTTGGCCGGCATGATAAAGGTTTTTGATTCCCTTCGTTTCAAGTGAGGTGTGTAGCTGAATCGGGTCAACATAATCATATTCAATTGCGTACGCCGGACGCATAATTTCAACTTGTTCCAAACCGACGATAGAGCGGTAAAAAGCGATCTGTATATCGACCGGAAGCGAGGTAGACATGCCACTGGGGTAGACTTCAATTGTATCAAGTCCTTCCGGCTCTATGAACGTCTGGTGGCGGTCTTTATCGGGGAAACGAACTACCTTGTCTTCAATCGAAGGACAGTAGCGAGGGCCAATCCCTTCAATAATCCCTGAATACAATGGCGAACGATCCAGACCGGATCGGATAATATCATGCGAACGCTGATTAGTGTAAGCGATGTGGCAAGGGAGTTGCGGCATCGTAATTCGGTCTGTTGAAAGGGAGAACGGCAACGGAGGATCATCACCATATTGTGTCTCCAGCTTGGAAAAATCAATCGATCGCGCATCAAGCCGGGCAGGAGTACCGGTTTTAAGCCTCCCCACGTGAAAACCGAGTACGCGCAATTGATCCGAGAGCCCGACCGATGGCTGATCACCAGCCCTACCACCTGGATAATGGTTTAATCCAATATGGATTAGGCCGCGCATGAATGTTCCGGTAGTAACAACTACTGTTTTTGAGAGGAATCTGATGCCCGATTGCAACTCTACGCCACGTAACTCGCCACCTTCAAGATAAAGAGCAGTAACTTCTCCCTGCTTAAGATCAAGGTTTTTCTGCTGTTCAAGCACTCGTTTCATCCGGAGTCGATAAAGCTGTTTATCAGCCTGTGCACGCGACGCTCTGACAGCAGGCCCCTTTTTGGTATTCAGAATACGAAACTGGATGCCGGTAGCGTCTATATTCTTTGCCATCTCGCCACCAAGAGCATCAATTTCCTTCACCAGATGCCCCTTCGCCAAACCTCCTATCGAAGGATTACAGGACATCAGAGCAATAGCATCGAGATTGATTGTCAGCAGCATTGTGCGACACCCCATGCGGGAGGCTGCTAGAGCAGCTTCACACCCAGCATGTCCGGCGCCAACAACGATTACATCGTAGATTTGATCATAAGTCATCATAAGTGCAACCCACTATCAGTGGTCTGTTTCACGTGGAACATGGCGTTATTTCCCGATACAAAACGAAGAAAATATAAGGTCAAGAACCTCATCCGTTGCGGTCTGACCGACAACAGACCCTACCGCCTGAAGTGCACCACGCAAGTCCAAAGCAAGCAGCTCCAGATTGCGATCAACAAATCCGCTTGAAAATCGTTGCAAGCACAGCTCAGCGGAAACGAGCGCGTCGCGGTGACGTGCCCGAGACAACACAACAAACTCACGAGAATCAGTTGTTGTGGAGTGCAAAAATTGTTGGCAGACCGTATGCTTGAGCAGATCGATCCCCTCTCCTGAAATTGCGGCTATTCTGACTACGGCCACAAAACGATCTTCATCCGGCAGAACTAATCGCTGATGAAGATCTGTCTTGTTCAACACCGCAACCGTTCTGCAACCGTCAAGAGCATCAAAGATCATCTGATCTTCCTTGCTGAATTCACTGGAAGCATCAAAAACGGCAAGAACGAGGTCTGCAAGCGGGATTTTTTCAAGTGCTCGACTGATACCTTCCTGCTCTACCAGGTCATCAGTATGGCGAATGCCAGCCGTATCAAGCAGACGAACAGACAAACCCTCAAAGGTTATTGTTTCCTCGATGATGTCACGGGTTGTACCGGGGATATGGGTTACAATCGCTCGGTTCTCATTGAGCAACCTGTTGAGAAGACTCGACTTGCCTGCATTTGGTTTACCAACAATCAAAACAGATATCCCGTCACGCAAGATCCGACCCTCTTCAAAGGTGGAGAGTAGACCGATAATCAGGCTCTGAGCCTCCCCGACTGAATTACAGATAGCCGCTATATCAGTCTCACCCAGATCATCGTCAGGGAAATCAATATACGCCTCGACCAAAGCGAGTGCACGGAGCAGACAGCTTCGAATATCATTTATACGCTTCGAAAGAACACCTTCGCGCTGATTTTGGGCTAACTGCAGAGCACTTTCACTCTTTGAAGCAATAATATCCATGACCGCCTCGGCCTGGATCAGGTCAATGCGCCCATTAAGAAACGCCCGTCGTGTGAACTCACCTGGGTCGGCCAAACGGATTCCGCATGAAAGAACCAATGCAAGAACACGCTCTACAACAAGCCAACCACCATGGCAATGTAGCTCAAGTACGTCTTCACGTGTATATGAGTGTGGAGAGCGCATATATACAGCCATTGCCTCGTCAACATTTTCTCCTGATGTCGGGTCAAAGATCGTACCAAAAGAAAAACGGTGGCTCACAAGGCCACCGTCATAAACTGGTTTAAAAATAGTATTTCCGACAGTAGCGGCCAGATCACCACTCACACGGATAATTCCGATTCCACCATTACCGGGGGGAGTACTGACAGCCGCTATCGTATCGCGAATATACATGAAACTTTACTCCTGATTCCCTCAGACTAATCTTTTACAAGTTTGTTTATATACATCTGCTGGCCGATAGTTAACACATTGTTGACCAACCAGTACAATACTAGGCCGGAAGGAAAACTGAGGAACATAAATGTAAATACGACCGGAAGGGCCAACATCATCTTCTGCTGCATCGGATCCATATTAGACGGTGTCATTTTCTGCTGAACAAACATTGTGATACCCATAATAACCGGTGTTACATAATAGGGGTCTTTATCAGCAAGGTCTGTAACCCACAGGAAGAAAGGTGCGTGACGAAGTTCTATGGAAAACATCAACGATTTGTAGAGCGCAAAAAATACCGGAATCTGTACGACCATCGGCAAACAACCACCCATCGGGTTAACTTTGTGTTCACGATACAGCTCCATGACAGCTTTATTCATGGTATCTTTATCGTCTTTATACTTTTCACGAAGTTTAGTCATTTCAGGCTGGATTTTCTGCATACCCTTCATTGACTTATAACTCTTGTGGGTTAGCGGGAAAAATAACGCCTTAAGAATAATAGTTATGATTATGATCGCTACGCCGTAATTGCCAACATAACGATAGAAAAACTTAAGCGTGTACATTAATGGCTTGGCGATGACCGTAAACCAGCCCAGATCAAGTGACTGCTCAAGCGAATTACCCTGTTCCTTAAGTATGTCAATATCCTTCGGACCAACAAAAAGGCGGTGAATTGTAGTGGCCGACTGACCAGGATTAACAGTAAACTGGGGTGATGAGACTACAGACTCAAAAAAACCTGAATTATTCTTTTTTAACTCTACTGATGCAATACTATTTTTATCGGCAAGTATTGCGTTCAAAAAATATTTATCGGCAAAACCAGACCACAAAAGAGTCTTGTCATAGCGTTTTGAGGCGCTGGAAACATCTTTTATTTTATTGGATTGAAGGCTGTTGTCTGAAAACAGGTATGCACCGGCTGTATCAAAACGGTTATTCTTTACTTTTGGTTCCGCCGGGTAAGTCATTACATGTTGAATTGCGCCAACCAAAGGAGCTGCTGAATTGTTAAAAACCTGAGTTTCGAGCTTGATACCATATGCCCCCGAAGAGAAGGTATAAATTTTTCTAACCGTATACCCCTGACCGGAAATATAATTGAATGTAAGCTGACGCGAACCGCTTTTTTCGATTTTTAAGCCATCCGCATCAGGCATGAAAAGCGTGCTGTCAGGAAGATTAAAGCCGGTAGCCCTAGTAGAAAAAGAAAAAACATTAGGGTCTGCATCATTTCCAAGGATGACTTTTTTTGCTGCAGGTGAATTTTCTTCACGATAATTTTTGAGCGTAAGACTTTTGAGGCTCGCACCTCGGGTAGAAAATACCGCCGTATAAAGATCGGTTTCTACGTTTATATCTTTTTGAGGTGTGCTCGAAGGGAGCGGCTGCAGCGTGGCCGACGCAGAATTATCTGGCACCGATGGTTGTTGACTTTTGGTAGTCGAATTATTCACCATCGTAGACTCGCTCGGAGGAGCGGAGGGTTGCATCTTTTGTTTATCCGGTCCAAACATCATGGAGAACAGGTAAAAAACAGCAATTGAAAGACCTACAGCTATAAAAGCGCGCTTTTCCATCGAGGCTCCTGAATACTTAGAACATTTGTGTTAGGGTACCGGATCGTAGCCGCCCGGATGAAACGGATGACACTTACATATTCTGACAAAGGTAAGCAGCATGCCTCTGGCAACACCATACCGAATTAAGGAAATACGGGAATACTCGGAACAGGAGGGATAAAAGCGACAGGTCTGTGGAAGAAGCGGTGAAAGCATCTTCTGATAGAACCTGATTACAAGGAGCAAGCAGCTCTTGAACATAGGGACATGCCTACTAACCGGAAGGCCTTATTGAGTTCCCGCACAACATCGGGATACGTCATTAGTGCCGATTCACGTCGGGCGATAACATTAACATCCACGGCTGCAACCCCAAAGCGATTATGCCTGAAGAACTCTCGAAGATATCGTTTAACCCTGTTACGGACAACAGCGCACCCAATTTTCTTACTGGCTGTAATACCCAGACGGGACGTCTGAAGGTTATTTTCACTCCACACAACAAGAAACCCGCGTACGGTCGTTTTATGCTGTGCGGAAGCGAGCTGAAGAAATTCAGCTCGCTTCCGTAAACGCGCTGTTTTTGGAAATGTGGCCGCTGTGTCAACAATCACGCAAGAACTGTTAAATTACTTTGTTGCAATTCTTACTGACAGGCACTTACGCCCTTTCGCTCTTCTGCGTTTAATGACCAAGCGGCCATTTTTTGTTGCCATTCTTACCAAAAAACCGTGGGTACGCTTGCGTGAAATATTACTTGGTTGATAGGTTCTTTTCATCTTGATTAACCTCTACAAAATTATTTTTCAGGAAATGGGTTATTAAACATACCTCTCACTGTATGTCAAGTTTTATATTATATCCGCGTATAAAACCTTGCCCATTGATTTGCCTTGAAAAATAACGGCGGCTCTGCTATTCTCCAGCACCTTCAACAGGCCTAATTCTATCCGAAAAGCACTTTAACTTATTGTTTTTATAGATTTAAATAGTTATCAACAGCTGTTGACAATATTGTTGATAAGTATCTCGAACTTCTGTACAAGTTATTATAATATGCTTTCTACTGTAGCAGTTACACGCCGTACTCGATGTTGATAACCAATACTACCATGATTGTGATTTTTCCTGATGTTAGATGCATGGCAACAAGCTACTGAAAATATCGAAAAAGTAATGTCGGAAGCCGATTTTGGCGCCTGGATTAAGCCAGTACATTACTGCCACCATGACGGTCCCGCTGTCTTTTTGTCTGTTCCCAACTCATTTATTAAAGAGTGGTTGGAAGACCATTATCTGAAGGTTTTGACTGGGGCGCTCTCCGCTACATCTGGATACGCGGTTACCCTAAACTTTATCATCAGAGCCGATGAAGAATACCAACCTTACATTTCAGAAGATTTTGTTATTAAAACCGAGTCTGAACCCACCGTAAACAAAGATAATCACCTCGAACAGGTATTTACTCCACTTAATCAAAAATATACGTTTGATCTTTTTGTAAGTGGGACAGGTAATCAGTTTGCTCATGCAGCAGCAATGGCAGTAGCCAATAATCCTGCTGACACATATAACCCTCTCTTTATCTATGGTGGTGTCGGACTTGGCAAAAGTCACCTGTTAAATTCGATAGGCCACACTATTCGTAAAAATTCACCGGAATTGAACGTCTGTTACTGTTCAGCTGAAAAATTCATGTATGAAATGGTCAATCATCTCCGATTAAAAAAGATGGATGTCTTTAGAAATCGTTTTAGAACCGTCGATGTACTGTTAATTGACGACATCCAGTTCATATCTGGAAAGACCGGCACACAGGAAGAGTTTTTTCACACATTTAATGCACTGCATGATGCCCATAAACAGATCGTGATAACATCGGATAAATTCCCGCGAGAGATTTCTGACCTGGAAGAACGGCTGAGATCCAGGTTTGAATGGGGTCTCATTGCAGATATACAACCACCTGATGTAGAAACTAAAATAGCTATTCTTAAAAAAAAATCAGAGATAACCAGAGTATTTTTTCCGGAGGACGTTTATTATTTTCTTGCCTCCAGTGATACTAGAAACATCCGTGAACTTGAAGGAATGCTCATACGCCTTGGAGCGTTCAGCAGTCTTCAAAATATTCCAGTTACTCTGGATATGGCAAAAGAAAATCTTAAAGATATTCTTGGAGACAGGCATAAAGAAATAACTGTTGAATTAATCCAAAAAACAGTTGCTGAGTATTTTGATTTGAAGGTAACTGAACTGAAGTCGGAAAAACGGTTGAAAAATATTGTTCAGGCACGACAGATAGCAATCTGGTTTTGTAGAGATCTGACAAAATCATCTTACCCAGACATAGGATCACAGTTCGGTGGCAAAGACCACTCCACCATCATACACTCCTACAAAAAAATTGACAAAGCATTGGCAATTGAACCTAAACTAGCTAAAATACTTGAAGAAATAAAACGCATACTACTTAAGTAAGGAAAACCTGTTGATTAAATGTGAACAACTGTTGATAATTTTTATGTTGTTTAAAAGTATGATTATATGATGTTCACTGTACACAACCGGCAGGTTGCAATTATGCACAGTAATTAAAACAGTTACTGGGTTATCCCCAGTTTCCACAGGACCAACAACGTACTACAAGGTTTTTAAATCTTTTATAAACATACTAATAGTGTAAAGGGAGACATACATGGAATTCAAAATTGAAAAAGAGCAATTCCTGAAGTCACTTCAAAAAATTCAGGGGATTGTTGAAAAAAGAACTTCAATGCCGATTTTATCTAATGTCCTTCTAGAAGCTACAGAAACTTCACTTCTTGTCACAGCAACTGACTTAGAGGTGGGAATGAAAAGCAGTTATTCTGCTGAGGTTGTTACTCCAGGAAAAATTACTGTTTCAGCAAAAAAATTGTATGAAATTGTTAAGGAACTCCCTAATCAGCCTATTTTATTTTCGACTAAAGACAACGATTGGGTCGAAATAAAGTGCGGAAAGGTCCAATTTAATATAGTTGGCCTCTCACCTGATGAATTTCCGTATTTTCCAGATGTAAAAGAGGAAAACCTTTTTGAAATTGAATCGTCTCTGCTACGTGGAATGATTGAAAGAACCTCATATGCCATCTGTACCGATGAAACAAAATATAATCTAAACGGCATTTTCATCAAAGTGGAAGTACTTTCAGACGACAGCAACGGACTTAAAATGGTTTCAACGGATGGTCACCGACTGTCTATAGCTTCAGGAAATCTTAAAGGAACCGCAGGCCCGGAACTCCTAAAAGGTGTTATATTGCCTAAAAAAGGCGTTTACGAGATGAAGAAGATCACCGATGAAGAAGGTGGAACTCTGCTATTCGGTTTTATGGACAATAGCGCTGTCATCAAACGGGGTGATTCGTACATGGTTATGCGCCTTGTTGATGGGGAATTTCCCGATTACAACCGTGTCATCCCCACCGCTAACACACAGGTTGTAACCGTCAACAAGGAAGACTTTAGTCATTCCGTACGTCGTATGGCGATTCTTTCCAGTGAAAAATTCAAGGGTATCATGCTGGAAATTTCTTCGGGTGGGATTCGTATTTCTTCCAGTAATCCTGAGTTGGGCGATGCTATGGAGGAGATCGACGTAGAATATAACGGGGAACCTATTTCGGTTAGATTCAATGCCCGCTATTTACTTGATGTTCTTTCCGTGGCCGAAACTGAACGAGTTGAAATGAAATTTAAGGATGAACTATCCCCCTCAATTATTGTTCCGGAAAATTCTGACAGTTTTCTTGCCGTTATCATGCCTATGAGGCTTTAAAAGCGGCTGATGCGTCTTTGCTCCCTGGTGGTTGCAGATTTCAGGAACGTACATTCAGTTCATATCGAACCTGGTGAAAGATTTAATCTTCTGTATGGCCTTAACGGCCAGGGTAAGACAAATCTGCTGGAAGCTATATATCTGCTTGGAAGTCCGCGTTCATTTAGAACCTCAAGACTGCCTGAGCTTATCAGGCATGGTGAACGTCAGTCACAAATTCAAGGTACGGTTGAATCTGGCGAGATTGAAAACAGGCTGCGGCTGGTTATTGAAGCGGCTGGTCGTAAGGTTGAAATTGATGGGAAAGCGGTTCATAAAGCATCTGAACTGCATGGTAAGCTTAACGCCGTCGTATTTTCACCGGATGATACCGGTATGGTCAGAATGGGGCCAGAGTCCAGGCGCCGTTATCTTGACCGGGCTGTCTACATGGGTGATATTGGGTATCTGCACTGTTGGCACACTTATCAACGGATCCTGAAACAGCGCAATCACCTGTTGAAAGGCTCTGA
This sequence comes from Geobacteraceae bacterium, assembly GCA_025355965.1. GTDB lineage: Bacteria > Desulfobacterota > Desulfuromonadia > Geobacterales > Pseudopelobacteraceae > JACRCG01. The sequence continues at coordinate 44,252 of JANXYR010000062.1, read as the reverse complement.
CAAAACCGGTCTTGATGTCTGGACCGAAAAACTTGCTGATACGGGGGCAGAGGTTATCGAGAGGCGGCTTAAGTTTGTAGCTGTACTAGATGACAAGCTGCAAAAATATTATGCCACAATAGCTGGTGGCAGTGAAACGTCCCGTCTCAGTTATCAGCCGGATGGGGTAGGGTCAACAAAACGCGAACAGATCCGCGAGGAACTGCTGGAACTGTTCAAACGGCATCAGCGCTCTGACGAGCGTTATGGAACGACAACCACCGGTCCGCACCGGGATGATCTGACTTTTATACTGGATGAGCGACCGCTCAAGGCCTTTGGTTCACAGGGGCAGCAGAAAAGTTTTGTATTGGCGCTAAAGATGGCTGAAATGGACAATTTGTACGATACTTTTGGCGAATCTCCACTGCTCCTTTTGGATGATATGAGCTCCGAGCTTGATGCTCGCAGGAACCATAACCTGATGGAGTTTTTGACAACAAGAGAAATTCAGGTTTTTATAACAACTACAGAAAGGTCTCCAGCTCTGCTGGAGGCTGCTCCACACTGCGCCGTATTTCATGTAGAAAACGGCAATCTGACGTTTGAAGGAAGCTAACCGCATGAGTGAACAGGAAAATGTTACAAACGGTTCCGAAGAATATGGTGCTGAAAATATCAAAGTTCTGGAAGGATTGTCGGCGGTACGCAAGCGACCGGCAATGTATATCGGCTCCACTTCCTCTGCCGGTCTCCACCACCTTGTGTATGAAATTGTCGATAACTCGATAGATGAGGCTCTGGCTGGTTATTGTAATGATGTTTCAGTAACCATCAATACCGATGGCTCGATAACAGTTGTCGACAACGGTCGCGGAATTCCAACCGACATAATGCCTAACGAGGGGAAATCTGCTGCCGAAGTCGTCCTGACGGTACTTCATGCCGGTGGAAAGTTTGACAACGATTCCTATAAGGTTTCCGGCGGTCTGCACGGGGTCGGTGTCTCGGTCGTCAACGCCCTCTCCAAATGGCTCGAGCTTGAAATTCGTCGTGATGGCAAAATATTCCGCCAATCCTATCGCCGCGGCGACCCTCAAGCGCCGCTTGAGATGACCGGAGAAACCAAAAAACGGGGCACGAAGATCACCTTTATGCCTGATGAGGAAATCTTCGAAACTACAGAATTTTCCTTCGATATCCTCTCCCAGCGTATCCGCGAAATGGCTTTCCTTAATGCCGGGGTGCGCATCAAGATCAGCGACGAACGTGTCGATGGTAAATCCCACGAATTTCATTACGAAGGGGGAATCAACTCCTTTGTCGAGTATCTGAACCGCAATAAAGCCGTTGTTAACCCCAAGCCGATGTATTTTAAAGGTGAAAAGGGGGGGGTGGAGATGGAAGTCTCCATGCAGTACAACGATTCCTACGACGAGAAAGTATTTGCCTTTGCCAACAACATCAACACCCATGAGGGTGGCACCCATCTGGCCGGTTTCAAGGCTGCCTTGACCCGTACCATGAACTCTTACGCTGCGGCCAACAATCTGCTCAAAAATGAAAAGGTCACCGTTTCCGGTGATGACCTGCGCGAGGGGCTGACCTGCGTCATTTCAGTCAAGATCCCCCAGCCGCAGTTTGAAGGTCAGACCAAGACCAAGCTGGGCAACTCCGAAGTTAAGGGGTATGTAGAATCGCTCCTCAACGAGCGTTTGGCGGTGTATCTCGAAGAAAATCCGAAAATTGCCAAGGATATTCTCAACAAATCGATTGAAGCTGCCCGTGCCCGTGAAGCTGCCCGCAAGGCTCGTGACCTGACCCGCCGCAAAGGCGCTCTGGACATGGGGGGGCTGCCGGGTAAACTGGCCGACTGCCAGGAAAAAGATCCGGCGCTCTGCGAACTGTACCTGGTCGAAGGTGATTCGGCCGGCGGTTCGGCCAAACAGGGGCGTGATCGAAAAAATATGGCGATCCTGCCGCTCAAAGGGAAGATTCTTAACGTCGAGAAGGCCCGTTTCGACAAGATGATCTCCTCGCAGGAGATCCGTACCCTGATTACGGCGCTCGGTACCGGTATCGGTAAGGATGATTTCAATATCGCCAAGCTCCGCTATCATCGCATCATCGTCATGACTGACGCCGACGTCGACGGTCAACATATCCTTACGCTGCTGCTCACATTCTTTTACCGCAACATGCGCGAACTGATCGAACGCGGTCACCTCTATATTGCTCAGCCCCCGCTTTACAAGGTCAAGCGGGGCAAGAGGGAACAATACCTGCGCGACGAACCCGCGATGCAGGAATTCCTCTTGGAAGAAGGTTCTGCGGATCTGACCCTGCGTCTCGAAAAGGGGGATCGGACTTACAATGGCAAGCAGATCATCCCGGTTATCAAACAGTTCATTGAAAACCGTTCAATTTTCAACAAGGTTGTCAAGAAGGGCATTTCTCCGGAACTGCTTTCAATTGTCATTCGCAGCAACGTCCCGTCAGGTTTGGAAGAGCTGACTCAGATTGTGCCATACCTGGAGGCGATGAAGTCGTTGGCCGCAGGTTCAGAGTACGATACCGAGGAACATCGGATCGCCTTCCGTATTGGCAATATACGTTCTATCATCGATCAGCAGACATTGGCGGTACTCTCCACTCGTGAATATGAACTTCTGGTAGACAACCACCGCCGTATTGTGGAAACCATGGCTGATGGTCGGGCCTTCGTCGAGCAGGAGGGGGGGAAGGTTCTGTTTGAGACAACCAATCACCAGGATCTGCTTAACTTCTTCCTTGAAAATGCTAAAAAAGGGTTGGCAATCCAGCGTTATAAAGGTCTGGGAGAGATGAACCCGGAACAGCTCTGGGAAACAACAATGAACCCCGAAAACCGTGTGCTTCTGCAGGTCAAGATTGAGGATATCGTCGAGTCGGACGAGATTTTTACCGTCCTGATGGGTGATCAAGTAGAGCCAAGGCGGGATTTTATCGAGAAAAATGCTCTTAACGTTGTCAATCTGGATATTTAACGTAACTGTTGTAAGGGGCCCCATTTAATGCATATCTGGCCCCATTAAGTACCCTACATAAAGTGCCGCTGGGAAATTAAAAGAGGGGTTGACCGTAATGGTCAACCCCTCTTTTAATTAAATAGTCTAATGCATTGGCTGCCTTCATCAAAGAAGCGAGGCAAATTGTAAGAACAAGGTATTATTTTTTGCATCAAGTGGAAATAATTTTTAAGCCTGCTATGCTTGAATAAAATATTAGTTATTTTCCGTCCGGAAAGGGTGCTTTTTCCCCCTCGCGGCGTCAATCTTCGGCTTTGCTTGTGCGGCGTACCGGTGTACGCCTCCGCGCAAACTCTTGATTTCCTTGCCAGGAGAAAAAATCCCCGCTTTCCGAATCGGAAACCAACAGTTTTCGCCCGGAATTTCCGGACGGAAACTAGTTGAAAGGAGTACGACTATGTTTATGCGTATCTGGCTGTCACTCTGTCTGGTAATCATCCTGTTTGCGGTTTCGTCCGCATCGGCGAAAGTAGCCGGCCGTGAGGTGGAATACCGAGCCGGTGATACGGTCCTCAAAGGGTATCTGGCGGAAAATACGGCACTGAAAGGGAAGCGCCCGGCTGTGCTGGTAGTACATGAGTGGTGGGGACATAACGAATATGCTCGCAAACGAGCCAGGATGCTGGCTAGTTTGGGGTATGTAGCCCTTGCCGTGGATATGTACGGTGACGGCAAAACCGCCCAGCACCCGGATGATGCGGGCAAGTTTGCCGCTGAGGTCATGAAGAACAAGGCGGTCGGTGAGGCCCGTTTTAATGCCGCACTCGAGTTCATTAAAAAGCAGCCGTCGGTTGATCCGGCGCGGATTGCCGCCATCGGCTACTGTTTCGGCGGCGGGGTAGTGCTGCACATGGCACGTCAGGGGGCTGATCTGAAGGGGGTAGTAAGTTTTCACGGCAGCCTGGCAACCGACTCTCCGGCCAAGGAGGGCGCTGTGAAGGCCAAGGTGCTGGTTTTCAACGGCGAGTCGGACAAGATGATACCGCCGGAACAGGTGGCTGCCTTCAAGGAAGAGATGACCAAGGCCGGTGCCTCGTACCGCTATGTAGGATATCCGGGAGTGATGCACAGTTTCACCAATCCGTCTGCTGATGCCTTGGCGGCAGAGTTCAAACTTCCCTTGGCTTACGACATGAAAGCTGACCGCGACTCTTGGGCACAAACGAAAAAGTTCTTCAAGGAGATCTTCTCAAGATAGACGGTAGTGAATATACACTGTTAATTGTGGCATGCGTTGCAATGACTACGACTATTCAAGGAGAACCTCTATGACAAAAATAGCAATTATACCAGTTGTTGATCAAGAGATGTGCATCGGATGCGGAATCTGCGTTGAGAATCTTCCTGACGTATTCCATCTTGCCAGTAGCGGCAAGGCAGCCTGCTTTGATCCGAACGGAGCGACAGAAGAAGAAATCCAGTTTCAGGCAATTGATGTCTGTCCGGTAACTTGCATCCACTGGAAACCCGTGGAGCTGGCATAGTTTGTCAAGATTCGAGGGAACGCAGTTCAGGATGCAAGATCTGCGCAGACAGCTCGGAGGATCTAAATGGAAGTCAGGTTGCGAACAATAGCGCCGGACCAGGAATTGCTCAAATTTTACGAGCAGATGTATATTTCGAGGGAATTCGAGGAGCGGTGCGCCGAACAGTACACCAAGGGGCATATCACCGGGTTTTTGCACCTCTACAGCGGTCAGGAGGCGGTGTCAGTCGGAGCAACGGCTGGACTGCATCGGGATGACTACATTCTCTCCGCCTACCGGGAGCATGCCCAGGCCATTGTCAGGGGAGCCGAGCCGAGGCGCGTCATGGCCGAGCTGTTCGGCAAAGCCACTGGCATCTGCAAGGGAAAGGGGGGCTCGATGCACCTCTTCGATCCCTCTCTCAACTTCATGGGTGGATATGCCATCGTCGGAGGGCAGTTCCCTATTGCGGTCGGGCTGGCATTCTCGGCGCGTTACCGGAGTGAAGATCGCATCGCCGCTTGCTTCTTTGGCGACGGGGCAGTCAACCAGGGAACATTTCACGAATCCCTCAACTGGGCGCAGCTCTGGCAGCTGCCGGTACTGTTTATCTGTGAAAACAATTTCTACGGCATCGGCACCGAGGTCCACCGTTCGTCGGCACTGGCATCCATTCACAAGCGTACCTGCGGCTATGATATTCCTTCAGAAAAAGTAGACGGCATGGACGTGATGGCCGTCTACCGGGCGGTCAAGTATGCCGCCGAAAAAGTCCGCGAGTCAGGTCATCCGTACTTCATTGAGGCAACGACCTATCGCTTCCGGGGACACTCCATGGCCGACCCGGCCAAATATCGGTCGGCAGCTGAACATGAGATGTGGAAGGCCCGCGATCCGCTACCGAATTATGCCAGACGTTTGATCGAGGAAGGTATCGCCACCCGCGAAGTGCTCGAAGCAATCGAGGCTCGCTGCCAGACAACCGTGGACGAAGCGGTGAAATTTGCCGAGGAGTCACCCTGGCCGGATGACAGCGCCGTTTGGGAGGATATCTATGTCTGAGATGACCTATCGGGATGCACTCAATCTGGCCTTGAAGGAGGAGATGCGCCGTGATTCGTCAGTTTTCGTGCTTGGTGAGGACGTGGCGCTGTACGAGGGGTCGTTCAAGGTGACCCGCGGACTGCTGGCCGAGTTCGGCGAGGAACGGGTCAAGGATACCCCGATCTCGGAAAACACCATCATCGGCGTGTCGGTCGGGGCTGCGATGGGGGGACTGCGGCCGGTGGCCGAGCTGATGACCGTCAATTTTGCCCTGCTGGCCATGGACCAGATCATCAACCATATGGCCAAAATCTGCTTCATGTTCGGAGGACAGACCTTTCTGCCGATGACGATCCGCATGCCCGGCGGCGGCGGTAGCCAGCTGGGCGCCCAGCATTCCCAGAGTCTTGAAACCTACTTCATGCATTGCCCCGGCATGTACGTCCTCTACCCGGCTACACCGGCCGATGCCAAAGGGCTGCTCAAAAGCGCCATACGCAACAACAATCCGGTCATCTTCCTGGAGCATGAGCTGCTCTACAACAGCAAGGGTGAGGTGCCGGAAGATCCCGAATACCTTGTTCCGATCGGCACGGCCGATGTGAAACGTCCCGGAGAGCATGTGACCATTGTTGCCTATGCCCGTATGACCGTGCTGGCACTGCAGGCGGCTGAGCAGCTGGCCGAAGAGGGGGTCTCCTGTGAGGTGGTCGATCTGCGCAGCTTGGCGCCTCTGGACGAGGGCAGCATTCTGGCTTCGGTCCGCAAAACCGGTCGGGCCGTGGTGGTGGAGGAGTGCTGGCGCACCTGCGGACTCGGGGCTGAGATCACCTCCCGAATCTACGAGAACTGCTTCGACATCCTCAAGTCCCCGGTAAAAAGAGTATCCGGTCTCGACGTGCCCATGCCGTATTCGCGCGAAATTGAAAAGATCTGTCTGCCTCGGTCCGAAACCATCCGGCAGGCGGTAATGGACGTCATGTCCGGCGCATATTGATCGTTTTTGCTTCATTTCAAAGGAGAATCCGATGGCTAACGAAATCACCATGCCCAAGTTGTCCGACACGATGACCGAGGGTGTTTTTGCCGGCTGGAGAAAGAATGTCGGGGACCGTATCGAGCGGGGCGACATCATTGCCGAAGTGGAAACCGACAAGGCGGTCATGGAGCTGGAAGCGTTCGCCTCCGGCATTTTGACCAAGACCATGGTCCAGGGAGGCGAAAACGTTCCGGTCGGAACCGTGCTCGGCCTGATCGGCGAAGCGGGAGAAATGGCAGATTCGGCTGCCGCCCAGCCTATACCCCCGGCAGCGGCAACCGGACCAACGGCAGCAGAAGCAACGCCTAAACCTGAAATCCCACTGAAAGCTGATGCCCCACCGGCAGTACCCGAGGCGGCAGCATCTCATACCGAGATGCCGCACGAGAAGGCGTCTCCGATGGTGCGTCGCCTGGCACGTGAACAGGGGATTGATCTGGAGCTGGTCAAAGGGAGCGGCCTGGACGGGAGGATCACTCAGGAGGACTTGGGCACCTTCGCCGGGCAACAACAGGGGAAAGCGGAAGCTGCAGTGCCGCCTGTAACAAGCGCGCCGGCAGTCCCGGCAGAAAGTGCCGCGCCAACCCCCATGCGGCAGGCTATTGCCGCCACCGTAATCCGGTCGTGGCAGACCATCCCTCACTTTGCGGTGACCTTTGAAATCGCCATGGATGCGTGCCGCGAGATCGTCAGCGCACTAAAGAAAATGCCTAATCCCGTCGGGTACAATGCTCTGGTAATTAAAGCCTGTGTTACCGCATTGGCCAATTTCCCGCTGCTTCGTACCGTTGATCCGGCTTCACCCGACGACATACACATCAGCTTTGCCGTGTCAATGCCCGACGGCCTGCTGCTGCCGGTTATCAGGCACTGTCAGCGGCTATCAGTCACCGAAATCGAGATCGAGTCCTCCCGTCTGGCTGAGAAAAGTCGAGATGGACGACTTACATCCGAAGAGATGGCAGGGGGCTCTTTCTCCGTGTCTAATTTGGGAATGTACGATGTGGATGAGTTCACCGCCTTGATCATGCCTGGGCAGGTGGCAATTCTAGCTGTTGGTGCAGTGCGTGAGCGCCCGGTGGTGCGTAGCGGTCAACTCGCAGTGGCTGCTACCATGCGAATAACCCTTTCCAGTGATCATCGCATTGTAGACGGCGCCTATGCAGCTTCATTTCTGAAAGAATTGCAATCCGCTTTGGAGAAGCCGCTCTTGTTTTTCATGTAGTACACTTCCGGCAATAACATTTTCTATCTCCACCCCCCTTCTTTTTTCTCTTGTATCTCGCTGGTTCAATCCTTCTACTAGTTTATAAATAGGGTTCTCTTGTTGGAGAATTTGTGGTAAAGTCTCCGTCTCTTTTTCCAAGGAAATCTTTCTGAAGTTCTGAACCAGATCCCTGAGTTCGCATGCAGGAATAATATGTTGTAAATAGGGTTGAAAGTAGTGTGTTGTAGCCGCGCGACCCACAGATAAGACATGCCGGAACCGGCAACAATTAAAATAGAGACCACCTTTCGCAGATACGAGGTACCAATGCAGACTCCAGTAGAAATACACGTCAACAAGATAACAGTTAATATTGAAGATGAGATGAAGCGTTCCTATATGGACTACGCTATGTCGGTCATTATCGGTCGGGCGCTGCCGGATGTGCGCGACGGTCTCAAGCCGGTTCACCGCCGCTGTCTGTACGCTATGTACGACATGGGCAACGACTTCAACAAGCCATACAAGAAATCGGCCCGTGTTGTCGGTGATGTTATCGGTAAGTACCATCCCCACGGCGATACCGCTGCCTATGACACCATCGTGCGTATGGCCCAGGATTTTTCCCTGCGTTACATGCTGGTTGACGGTCAGGGTAACTTTGGTTCAGTGGACGGTGACCGTCCGGCTGCCATGCGTTACACCGAGATCCGTCTGCGCCACCTTTCCCATGAACTGCTGGCAGATCTTGACAAAGAAACCGTCAACATGGCGCCAAACTACAATGATGAAATGCTGGAGCCGACGGTGCTGCCGTCAAAATTCCCCAATCTGCTGATCAACGGCTCGACCGGCATCGCGGTCGGTATGGCCACCAACATCCCGCCGCACAATCTGGGCGAGATAATCAGCGGTATAATCGCCGTGATCCAGAACCCGGAGATCGGCTTTGAGGAGCTTCTGGAGATGGTCCCCGGCCCCGATTTTCCTACCGGCGCCACGATCTACGGTCGCCAGGGTATCAGGGATGCCTATAGTACAGGACGAGGTATCATCCAGATCCGAGCCAAGGCTCATGTTGAGGCTTCCAAACGCTCGGAACGTCAGGCGATTATCGTCACCGAGTTGCCATACCAGGTTAACAAAGCAAGGTTGATCGAGAAGATTGCCGAACTGGTCAAGGAGAAGAAGGTCGAAGGGATTACCGAGATCCGCGATGAGTCCGACCGCCAGGGTATGCGGATCGTTATTGAGGTCAAGCGGGACGAAAATGCCGAGGTGCTGCTTAACCAGCTCTACAAGCAGTCACAACTGCAGGTTTCCTTCGGTATCATCATGCTGGCGATTGTCCACAATCGACCACGGGTGTTGACCCTGCGCGAAATGATGGACTGTTTCGTTGAGCATCGCTGCGAGGTTGTGACCCGTCGTACCAACTTTGAGCTAAAGAAAGCACTGGCCCGCGCCCATATTCTGGAAGGTCTCAAGATCGCTCTGGATTGGCTGGATGCCGTAATCGAAATGATCCGCGAGTCTAAAACTCCGCCAGAGGCAAAACAGGGCCTTATGGATGGGAAATTTGCCGATCCTGAATTCCTGACGCGTCTCAATCTGCCTCGGCCAGTCGGCTTTGAGAATTCGGTGCAGCTCTCCGAAATCCAGGCGCAGGCTATTTTGGAAATGCGTTTGCAACGCTTGACCGGCCTTGAGCGCGAGAAGATCATTGCCGAGTACGAAGAGATTATGAGGTTGATCGCACGTTTGCGCGAGATTCTGGCGTCTGATACCGAAATCCTCAAGATTATCGTTGGCGAACTGACCGAAATCAAGGAACGCTTTGGCGACAAACGCCGCTCCGAGATCGCCGACAAGAGCGCCGATATCTCGCGTGAAGATACTATCGAAGACGAAGAGATGGTGGTCACCATATCGCACACCGGCTATATCAAGCGGAGCGCCGTTGACCTGTACCGCTCGCAACGTCGTGGCGGTAAAGGGAAGACCGGTATGAAGACCAAAGAGGAGGATTTCGTCGAACAGCTCTTCATCGCCTCGACCAAGGACTATCTCCTCTGCTTTACCGACGCCGGACGGATGTACTGGCTCAAGGTCTACGAAATTCCGGAGGGGAGCCGTACCACTAAAGGTAAGGCGGTCGTCAACCTGGTCAACGTTGCAGCAGGTGAAAAGATTACCACGATCCTGCCGGTCAAAGAATTTAGCGAGAATACCTATCTCTTCATGGCCACTCAGAACGGGGTTACCAAAAAAACATCTCTGGTGGATTACTCCAATGTCCGTGTAGGCGGCATTATCGCCGTCAACCTGGATGAAGGCGACAAGTTAATCTCAGTGGCCCTGACAGATGGAACCAAGGACATCTTCCTGGCTTCGCGCAATGGTAAAGCCATCCGTTTCAACGAAGAGGATGTTCGTCCGACTGGACGTGCCACCCGCGGTGTACGCGGCATGAATCTTGGCAAGGATGACCGGGTAATCGGCATGGAGATTGTTGACAATACGGCCGTCGGCTCGACGATCTTTACTGTCTGTGAGAACGGCTATGGCAAGCGTACCGACCTCGACGAATACCGCGACCAGTCGCGCGGTGGTAAGGGGATCATCACGATAAAAACAACCGAGCGTAACGGCTCCGTGGTCAACGTCATGCAGGTTGCGGACGATCACGATCTGATGGTGATCACCGACCAGGGTAAGATCCTGCGGGTGCCTGTTTCCGGATTCTCGGTCATCGGACGTAATACCCAGGGTGTCACGCTGATGAACACCGAGGATAACGAGAAGGTTGTGGCTGTCGCTCGTCTCGCCGAGAAGGATGAAGAAGAAGGGGATGACAGCGAGGACGAAGGGACTGAAGAAACGGAAGCGTAGATGACTTTGCCCCTCAAAATAGATAAATCGCTGCGTGAGCGGCGCCGCATTAACCGGCTGCTGGACTTTCTCAAGCGGGACGATCTGACCGGTGAGCAGATGGAGCGCATCGGCCGACGGCTGCAGAAGTCCGGCAAGCGGGCGCTCTCACCGCTGGTGCGCAAGCTCTGGCGAGAGCAGAACGGCACGGCCATATACCGCTACACCTGTATGCTTGATTTTTTCGATGCCTCGGCATGGATGGATCAACTAATCCAGATCACCCTTAAGCGCACGGATCTGGAGGAGGATGGCAAGTTGGCGCTTCTGGATGTGCTGCACGACAGCGGTATCGATGTTACGGCCCCGCCCTTTGCCTCAATGACCGGCTATGGTTCCCCCACGTTGGAAGGCTTTGTTGACGACTGCCTGAGCGATAACGAACGCGGTCTGGTCCGGTTTATCGACAGCTTTCTTGATGTGGCGGACGAATTCCGCGAGCGGATGATGCACCGCCTTTCCGATAACAGTTCTGCTGAAGCGATGGCACTCCTTGAAATCCTGCTCTCTTTTGAGAAGGAGGAGATCGTACTCGAAGCGATACGTGCGCTGGGACGTGCGAAAAGTGGCTATGCACTGGATGTTCTGGAACGGGCGGAGATGCGGTTCGAAGGTGAACTGGCGGCCATGATCCGGCGCAGTATCCGGCGGCTCTCATTCATCGGGATCAGTGAGGTGCTTGAGCTGCCGCACTCTTTACAGCAGCCACTTCCCTTCCACGAAGTTTATGCCGGCCCGGTCGATTTCTACGGTTCCCGTACACTATGGTTCTCATGGCGGCTGGATGATCGTGCCTTTGCAGCAATGTTGATCCTTACCGGTGAGATGGACGGCATGCTGAATGCCATCAGCTATCGCATGAAGGACCAAAAGGAGTACGGCCATATTTTAAAAGATGTGGCCGGCGGTGAGATGCTGACACCGGTTGAGCATGACTATGCTCTGGCTTCGCTGCGTGACGCACTCCACCGCAGCAGAGAGGGGGGCTTTTACCTCCCGCCTGACTTCTACGTTGATATGCGCCTCTTTCGACCGGATTCTCTAAAGCCTGAAGCATACATCCCACGTTTTAAACTCAAACATCTGGAAGACATCGTCGAGAAGATTCCCGCTTATGTTGCTACAAGCAACGATCTGCTGGATGAACCGGGACTGGAAGGGTGGGTTTTGACCGAGACGGCTCTATATGATGCTGCTGATCGTTTCAATGCCCTCGAAACGGATGGTGGTCCTGACTCAGTGTCGCCGGAGGCTTTGGAAAAGGAGATTTCCAGCTGCTGTGACGAGTTGATTGTGCCACGCCGCGCCGATATCATCAAACGGTTGCTGCTGACCGCAGATTATCTGCAGCAGATAGAAGCGGATGAAAGCGCAATACAAAAGACATTGGCAACGGCCTTAAGTCTCGTCGGTGGTTTCCTGCCTGATTGTCGTCACCCATTCGTCCGGCGTTTGCTGCTGGATAGCGTGGATGCCGCTCGGCAAACATTGGCAGAGGGGTATGATCCACGCCTTGAAGAAGGGTTTGATGACGATGAATATGACGACTGAAATAGAGAGAATTGCTGTAATTGGTGGCGGTAGCTGGGGAACCGCTTTGGCCGGTCGTCTTGCGGCCAACGGCAATGACACGGTACTCTGGGCATATGAGCCGGAACTGGTGGCGGAGATCAATACCAGCCACACAAACTCGCTCTATCTTGCCGGCATCAACCTGCACCCGACTCTGGTGTGTACTGGGAGCCTTGAAGAGGCGACCCGTGGCAGGAGCATCATCCTGCTGGTGACGCCGGTACAAGTCATGCGCGGAGTGCTAAAACAGCTTGCCCCCTACATCGCTCCGGACTCTATTATTGCAAATGCTTCCAAAGGAATTGAACTCGAAACCCTTCAGACGGTTTCCCAGATCTGCGGAGAGTTGCTCGGTGATGCTGCGCTGAACCGCTATGTAGCACTCTCCGGCCCGACTTTTGCCCGTGAAGTCGCTCAGGAGCTCCCCTCGTTGATCGTAGCTGCCTCCCGCAACCCGATAGCCTCTGGGCGTGTTCAGGCCGCTTTCAGCTGCCCATGTTTGCGGGTCTACACGAATGGTGATGTGGTCGGTGTTGAGCTGGGAGGCGCGGTCAAAAATGTTATCGCTATCGCTGCCGGAATCTGCGATGGCCTTGGTTTCGGCCACAATGCACGGGCTGCCCTTATTACGAGGGGGCTGGCCGAGATGAATCGACTGGGGCAGGCCATGGGGGCACAGGCTGCCACCTTTGCCGGTCTGGCTGGTATGGGCGATCTGGTCCTGACTTGCACCGGTGATCTTTCCCGTAACCGTACGGTCGGTTTTAAGCTCGGTCAGGGGATGGATTTGACGGACATTCTTGCCGAGATGCGTATGGTGGCAGAAGGTGTAAAGAGCACTGAATCAGTCTACCATCTCGCGCGCCGACTTGGAGTAGATATGCCTATTGTTGAGAAGACCTACCAGATTCTGCACGAGGACAAACCGGCCAGGCAGGCGGTAATAGAGCTGATGGCGCGGGGTTTGAAGGCGGAAGGGTGAGCATGTAAATTACGGTGAAAAACCGTCAAAAATTTTATAACCAACCATCACAGCACGAGTTATCAACTTTTTAGATACCGTGCTGTTTTTGTAACGTAGTAAAAGTTTATATCTTCTTGAGGTACTCTGATGCCCCTCTTCTGGAATGAAATACGTGACCGCGCCTTGGCCTTCAGCCGTGAGTGGGCAACGGAAAGTTCGGAAGATGCCGAAGCAAAAAGTTTTTGGGACGGTTTTTTCAGCGTCTTCGGCATTACCCGGTATCTGATGGACGAAACGAAGCTGAATCAACGGTGTTTATTAAGTAAAAATGTCTATAGAACTATGCACGACGTCATAACCACTTAATTATGCGTAACAATCCTATGGCCAAGCTTGAGGTAAATAAATTTACTTTCAGGCAATAAATCGTCCATAGAAATACCCATTAATAAGTAATTGTCGTGAGTGTGACGGTCAAAGGGAATAAGAGGAAACCATGAAAAGCAACATTATCATCCAACTTCACAAAAACTTCGAGGACTACGCCCACAAAATCGATGGCGAAGAATTCTGGTTCGCCCGTGATCTTCAAGGACTTCTGGGCTATTCCAAGTGGGAGAACTTTGCCAAGGTTATCGAAAAAGCAAAGATTGCTTGCAAGACAGCGGGGCATGAAATTTTGAACCATTTTCCTGACGTCAGGAAAATGGTTGATATCGGTTCCGGTGCTGAGCGTGAAATAGACGATATTGCTCTTACCCGTTACGCCTGCTACCTGATCGCTCAGAACGGTGATCCGCGCAAGGTGGAGATCGCTTTTGCTCAGACGTACTTTGCCGTTCAAACACGTAGACTTGAACTGATTGAAAAGCGACTTGAAGAACAGGAACGCCTGACTGCCCGTCAAAAACTGACTCTGTCCGAGAAAGAGCTGTCCGGTTTGATCTTCGAGCGCATCGGAGACAACAGCGGTTTTGCTCGTATCCGCAGCAAGGGAGATGCGGCTCTTTTTGGCGGCAAAACAACCCAGCAGATGAAAGATCGGCTGGGAATGGCTGATAGCCGGGCGTTAGCTGACTTTCTCCCCACAATCACCATCAAGGCCAAAGATTTTGCAAACGAGATTACCAATTTTAATATCAAACGCGACGACCTGCGTCATGAAGGCGCAATAACATCTGAGCATGTGAAGAATAATCTTGATGTACGTAAGGTGTTGACAGATCGCGGTATAAAGCCTGAAGAATTGCCGCCTGCCGAGGATATCAAGAAAGTTGAGCGTCGAGTAAAGACCGAAGAGAAACAACTGGTGAAAAAAACAGCAAAACGCAAGCAGCAGGCGAGTGACATCGATAACAACTAACAGGCTATAAGGAGATAATAGTTTATGCGCATAGGTCACGGCTACGACGTTCACCGCTTGGTGGAGGGGAGAAAACTGATCATGGGTGGTGTGGATATTCCCTGGGAAAAAGGGTTGCTCGGGCATTCCGATGCCGACGTGCTGCTGCACGCCATTGCCGACGGCATTCTGGGGGCGATCGGTGAAGGTGATATTGGTAAACACTTCCCTGACACCGATGTGGCCTACAAAGGGGCGGACAGCCTGAGGCTTCTCGCGCATGTCATGGACCTGGCCGACAGGTGTGGTTACAAGTTGGGTAATCTGGATGCCACCATTATTGCCCAAATGCCGAAGATGGCACCACACATCCGGAACATGCGGCAGAATATTGCGACAGTGCTGAATGCTGATATTACACAGATCAATGTCAAGGCAACAACCGAAGAAGGACTTGGTTTTAGCGGGGCCGGTGAAGGTATTGCGGCCCACGCGGTGGTGTTGATGGCAGCAAAGTAAGTACAAAATAAAACCTCCGAGGTTTTAGAAAACTTCGGAGGTTTGAACAGACTTCAACATTCTTTAGTATTAGAGCCCCTTCTCAGCCAACTCCTCCACCAACTTCTTTTGCTCACCGTTCAGTGCTTCCGGAATATGTACCCCGACCTTGACATACAAATCACCTTTGGCGTTTGAGCCGAGCGACTTGATTCCGCATCCTTTCAGCCTGATCTTGGTGCCGGGCTGAATTCCGGCGGGGACTTTGATCCGCTTGTCACCTTCCAGAGTGGGGACGTCGAGAGAAATCCCCAGACAGGCGGCACTGAACGGAATAGAGCGTTCAACGAACAGATCGCCGCCATCGCGGCTGAAGACCGGATCTGGCATTACATGGATGATGAGGTACAGATCGCCGACTGTTCCGCCACCCTCACCTTGGGCGCCTTTGCCGGTAATTCGAATCTTGCTGCCGTTATCGACTCCGGCGGGGATTTTTACCTTCAGCTCCTCCCTCTGCCCGTTGCGCCGGAAAGCGATCTGTTTTTCAGCACCTTGAGCAGCATCTCTGAAGCTGACTGTAACCTCCATTTCATGGTCCGCTCCTCTTTGCGGGGCCGCTCTAAAACCACCTCGCCCCCCTCCGCGACCAAAGGAACCGCCGAACAGCCGTGAAAAAAGATCCTCAGAACCTCCTCCACCAAATCCACCACCCATATCTTTATAGGCATTGCCGAAGTCGAAACCACGGAAAATATCCTCCTGACTGTACTGTTTGTGAAAACCGCTGGAGCCGTAGGTATCATACTGCTGTTTCTTCTCCGGGTCGGAGAGTACGGCATAAGCTTCGTTGATCTCCTTGAATTTATCTTCGGCACCTTTGTTATCGGGGTTGCGGTCCGGGTGATACTTGACCGCCAGCTTACGGAAGGCTTTCTTTATCTCGTCTGGAGAAGAACCTTTTTCGATACCCAGCGCTTTGTAGTAATCAACCTGTGCCATAAAAATCTCCATTTTTTTATTATTTGCAGGCAATGTAAGCCCTAACTCCAAAGCTGTCAACTCCGTCGGAGGTGTATACCTTGACAGAGGAGGGCGCCATACGTAATATCGGAGAAATACACAAAACCTAACTCGAGGGCGGTTCCATGAAAAAAGTGATTATAGTCGGAGGCGGCATATCCGGTCTGGCTACAGCTTGGCTACTGCGTTCAAAGGCTGAGGCTGCCGGAAAAGAGCTCGAAATCACTCTGCTGGAGAAGGAGCAGCATCCGGGGGGGAAAATACGGAGTATCAAGGCCGAAGGATACACCTGTGAATGGGGGCCGAACGGTTTTCTGGACAGCAAGCCCCAGACACTGGATCTCTGCAGGGCGATTGGTGTTGAGGGTCGCCTGCATCGCAGCAACGATAACGCTCGCAAGCGCTTCATCTACTCCGGTGGAGAATTGCACCAGTTGCCGGACGGCGCCTTGGGCTTCCTTCGCAGCCGACTGATTTCATGGCCGGGTAAGTTACGGCTGGCAATGGAGCCGACACCTTTTATTTCTTCAGCCCCAGTCGGTGCGGATGAAACCCTGGCTGACTTTGGTAGGCGCAGATTGGGGGGGGAGGCGCTTGACAAGCTGATTGCACCGATGGTTTCCGGCATCTTTGCCGGCGATCCGGAAACCATGTCGCTGGTTTCCTGTTTTCCCCGCATTGCTGAACTGGAGAGGGAATACGGCGGATTGATCCGTGCCATGATCATGCTGGCCAAAAAGAAAAAACGCGATCAGGCAGCCGGAAAAGTCGTTTCCAGCGCCGCCGGCCCAGGTGGTGTACTGACATCTTTCCGCGAGGGAATCCAATATCTATCAGATGCCATGGCAACGTCACTAGGCGAGGTTGTCAAGCCGGGTGCCACTGTCACTGCAGTTGAGAAGGGAACAAGCGTCCCTTACCGGGTGAAGTGCAGCGATGGAGCAGAATACGTTGCAGATCAGGTAATAGTTGCTTCACCGGCTTTTACGGCTGCTGAGATGCTTGCAGGTCTGGACGGAGGAATAACCGGTATATTGCAGCAGATTCGCTACGCCAGTATGACGGTAATCTGCTTTGGCTACAGTCGTGGACAGATCAGGCGCTCTCTGGATGGATTCGGCTATCTGATCCCTAAAAAGGAAGGTTGCAACACGCTTGGCACCCTATGGGATTCAAGCATGTTTGAGGATAGGGCTCCGGAGGGAAAAGTGTTGCTCCGAAGTATGATGGGTGGAGCCTGTTTTCCGAAATATGTAACTTTGAGTGATGATGAAGTAGTGGCTCGTGTCAGGCAGGATCTGGTTTTAGCTATGGGAATCGATGCTGAGCCGGAATTTGTCAGGGTCTTCCGCCATCCGCAGGCCATCCCGCAGTACACCGTTGGCCATGGCAAGCGGCTGCAAGGATTGGATGATTTGCTACGTGCGTATCCGGGGCTGATACTGACCGGCAATTCATACCGAGGCATCGGACTGAATGACTGTGTGGCTGCGGCGGAACGTGCGGCGGATGAGGCGCTGAGCCAGATATGAAAAGGGGACTATGACTGAATTGGAATTCTTCTATTTTTATTAAAAGGGTCAAAAATGAGTTCCTCAAGTAAAATATCGTTTGCTAACAAAATACAATTTTTTATTTTGCTCTGTTACGGAGGGATTCTAAGTGCAATATATGCTGTTTCAACTAAATTTGATAATGACATTGCCCAGTTACTGGCTCGAGCGCATCATTTTTTATCCACTGGAATATTAACTCCCTATGGAAGTATTGCTTCAAGTGGAGTCAAGGTTTTTACACCGGGGTCATTTTTATCGGCGGCCATTTCATGGCCTATGGCTATTTGGGAGCATCCCTTTGCGGCTTTAATGGCTGTCAGTTTATTTCATCTTGCAGGTTTGTTATTAGTCACAACTGTTTTGCTCAGGTATTTTGATTTTAAAATGGTCCTGCTTTATTTAATATTCTATTGGTGCAGTCCCTGGCGTACTTCGGAAGTTTTTTTATGGAACCCGACATATATGTTTTTTTGGGTTTCATTGCATTTTTGGAGCGCGGAAAGAAATTCTGAAAAACCAAACTTTATTGCCAGTGCCATTCATATCATTTCCATCTTCGGCGCAATGCAAAGTCATAGCTCATTTGTCGCTTTAGCGATAATTTCATTTTTATTAGTTTGGAAAAAAGCTATTAGAGTTAGCTGGGGAGGAAGCTTTTGTGGTTTGCTCCTTGGCGGTTTGAGTTTGCTGCCGTATGTCCTTGAAAAGATATATCATCCTGAAGTTTTCCAAATGGGTGATACTCCCACCCCTTTTTTATTTCGCGGAATAATATTGTTTTACCCTTTTTTAAAAGGCATCTGGTATTGGATTCGCCAGGGATCCTTTTTATTTCCTTCTCACGTGTTAAATCACTCTCCTTTTTTCGGAATAGCGCAAAAGATCTGGATGGTTTTAGTACAAGGGATTGGTTTTATGACGGTTTATTTTTCAATTCGATATAATTTGGTTTTTGCCAAAGAAAATAAATTATCTTTTAAATTCTGGGATTATAAATTAAGTGATGCATCTAATTGGGTAAGTTTTTATCTGATGATGAGTTTTTGGGCTTTATTAGCTGTCTCTGCAATAATTCCAGCCGAAATGTCCTATTGGCATGTTCTGTTGTTTTATCCGCTTGCCGTCTTGGTGCCCTTAACTGTGTTATATGATAAATGGCAAAATGTTGCGTTTGCGGTCAGGGCCCGAAAATTTGTGTTATTCAGCTTAATATATTTTGCACTGTTCACCGTGGCGACAGCCTACAAATCAGCAAAGCATCAGTGGCCCAGTAATCTTAATGAAAAATATCTGGAAGAAAAGTCAAAACCTATAAGGGGATAAAATAAATGATATATTTAATTGTTCCCTGTTATAACGAAGAGAACAGATTGCCTGTCAATGAGTTTAAAAAGTATAAAAATCCTCAATGTCAGCTTTTATTTGTCAATGATGGTTCAAGTGATAATACTTCACAAGTTTTAACCGATTTGTGTGCTGATACCGGCTATGAAAGATTGATTCTGCAAAAAAATCAAGGCAAGGCCGAGGCGGTTCGTCTGGGGGTGCAGCATCTTTTAAAAACAAAAAAACTTTGTACTGAGGATTGGATCGGATTTTGGGATGCCGATTTGTCTACGCCTTTATTTGAAATAGAAAATTTTATTACTTATCTATCCATTTACAAAAATCAAAACATTGAAGCCATATTTGGTTCTCGAGTTTATCGTTTGGGGGCTAAAATTAAGCGAAAGCTTCTTAGGCATTACATTGGCAGAGCCTTTGCTACAGTGATGCGCATCATATTTAAAATTGAAAGTTATGATTCCCAGTGCGGCGCTAAGTTGTTTTCTTATAAGATGGCTGAAAAGGTTTTTGCATCGCCTTTTGTCAGTCGTTGGATCTTTGATGTAGAAATATTGCTGCGTTCTGATGATTCTCAAATAATTGAGTATCCCGTACGGCAATGGATTGATGTCGATGGCAGTAAAATTACTATTAAAGAAACATTTCGAATCATTTCAGATATTCTGAAAGTTTATTGGGCCTATTGACATTACCTAAATCAGCCCCCGCTCCACAAAACTCAAATACTCTCCATCGCCAACAATGATGTGATCGAGCACCTTGATCCCCATGATCTCCCCAGCCTCCTTCAGGCGGCGCGTGACGGCGATATCTTCCGAACTGGGGGCCGGGTCTCCGGTGGGGTGATTGTGTACAAGGATCATGGCTGCGGCCGATTCCTTCACAGCCGGACTGAAAACCTCGCGTGGATGTACAATGCTCTGATTGAGACTTCCCTCAGAGATCTGAACCCTTCTGATTATGCGGTTTTTGCCGTCCAGCAGCAACACGAGAAAATATTCCTTACGGCAGTCGCGAAACTCGTGATGGAAATAGTCAAACACCTGCTGCGGAGAAGTGAAGCGGTCGAGACGCTCCAGTTTGCGGGCCTGGAAGCGTGCT
Organism: Geobacteraceae bacterium; assembly: GCA_025355965.1. Taxonomy (GTDB): domain Bacteria; phylum Desulfobacterota; class Desulfuromonadia; order Geobacterales; family Pseudopelobacteraceae; genus JACRCG01. The sequence continues at coordinate 24,115 of JANXYR010000062.1, read as the reverse complement.
GCCAGAGTAAAGGCAGCCTTGATGCTGGTTGCCTTGGCCAAGCCGACCCCTTTTATGGCACAGAGCTCACTCAGGTCAGCGCCAGCCAGTTCGCGAAGATTGCCGCTGAAATGCTTGATCAAGCCCCGTCCCAAATCTATAGCACTCTGTTTGGAGCTGGGGTCACCTGTTCTGATAATCAAAGCCAGCAACTCTGCCTCAGAAAGTGTCGCAGCACCCTGCTTGAGCATTTTTTCTCTCGGGCGCTCATCCTCGGGCCACTCCTTGATGCCACCCTGCATAAATCCCCCTACGCTTTGAAGCCGGAAAGAATGGCGATCATTAAAGCGACCCCTACAACCACCCGGTACCAGACAAACGGTGAAAGGCTCCTTTTTTGTACAAAACGGAGCAAAAAGGCAACACTGGCATAACCGGTAACCGCCGAGAATATGATCCCGACTAGCATCGGCAAACCTTCGCCAACAGGAATGCCATGTTTGAACAGATGCACAGTTTTAAGCAGCGCGGCCCCTGCCACAATAGGCAGTGACATCAGGAACGAAAAGCGTGCAGCGCTCTCACGGGTGAAGCCGAGCATCAGACCGGCGGTGATCGTAATACCGGAGCGGGAAACACCCGGGATGAGCGCCAGGCATTGCATCAGGCCGATCGTTAGCGCACTCGTCGGCGTTATCTCATCTAATATCAGTCGTTTGCGCCCAAAGAGGTCGACCGCACCAAGGAGTAGTCCGAACCCGACTAGAAATGAGGCGATCAGCAGCGGATTAGAGCGAAAGACCGCCTCGACCTGATGTTCGAACAGTTTGCCGACAACGGCAGCCGGAACAGTGGCGGCAATAATCAGAAACGGCAATCTTCGAGCGGGAGTGTTTACTCTGCGGGAGGCCAAGGCATCAAAGAAAGAGACGGTCATTTCGATGATATCTCTCCAGAAATAGAGTGACAGTGCGAGAAATGTCCCCAGATGCAGCGCGACGTCAAAAGTCAGGCCGGATTCTGGCCAATTAAGTAGCCAGGGTACCAGAATAAGGTGGGCCGAACTGCTTATAGGAAGCACTTCGGCAAAACCTTGCAGAGCGCCGAGAACGGCGGCGTGTAACAAATTCATGCTAATACTCCTTTGGGTAGATAGGCCCGAAGGATACTGCAACCGGTTAACAAAGGCAATCCATGTTGCTTGGTTGAGGGTATAAAAGATCAAATTTACTCTATAAACGGTGCTAAAAGTATGCTATCAATGGCAGGTTTTAAACGTAGTCTGCACGAAAATTAAGGAGGCGTAGCCATGTTCGGATTAATACCCAAGGAAGAGAAATTCTTTAAGCTTTTTAAGGATATGACGGAAAATATCATCGTCGGGGCCAAGCTGCTGAAGGAGATGCTCGATAGCTTTGAAAATCCAATCGAAAGTCAGAGACGTATCAAGGATATTGAACACAAAGGGGATTCCCTCACTCACGAGATCATCCAGACCCTTAACAAAACATTTATAACTCCGCTTGATCGTGAAGACATCTATGCGTTGGCTTCCAAGCTTGATGATATTCTTGACCTGATTGACGCTTCCGCCCAGCGGATCATCATGTACAATGTCGAAGCTATACCCCCCGAAGCCAAGTCACTTGGATTTATAATCCTGCAGTCTTGCCACGCGGTAGACAAAGCTGTTGCCATGCTTGGTAAAAAGGCCACCGAACAGATCTTTGAGGCTTGTGTGGAGATCAACTCTCTCGAAAATGAGGCAGATCGGGTCTCGCGTGAAGCTATCAGCCGACTGTTTGATGAAGAGAAAGATCCGATTCAATTGATCAAATGGAAGGAAATCTTTGAGACACTCGAAAAGGCGACAGACAGGTGCGAAGATGTTTCCAATATTCTTGAAAGCGTGGTGGTAAAGAATGGTTGATCCGGCTTTTGTGATGCTCTGCCTGGTGATCCTGGCGGCGCTTCTCTTTGATTATATCAATGGTTTCCATGATACGGCCAATGCTATTGCTACCAGTGTTTCCACACGTGCGCTTTCTGTCAAGGCCGCCATCATTATGGCTGCAAGCCTCAACTTTCTGGGGGCTATGGCGTTCACCAAGGTGGCAAAGACTATCGGTACCGGTATCATCAGTGCTGATAAACTAACCCAGATGGTGGTGCTGGCCGGTGTCATCGGCGCCATAGTCTGGAATGTCATGACTTGGTATTTTGGGCTTCCATCATCATCATCGCACGCGATCGTAGGAGGCCTTATCGGGGCGGTAATTGCCCATGTCGGGCCTTCGGCGCTGCAGTGGGAAGGCCTTAAAAAAATCATTATGGCGTTGATTCTCTCTCCGATCCTTGGAGTCATTGCCGGGTTTATCTTTGTCGTGATATTTTCGCGCGTCCTGCAATTTCGCTCTCCGGGCGGAGTGAACCGCGGCTTCCGCAGAATGCAGATCCTGTCGGCTGCTTCAATGGCTTTCTCGCACGGAACCGCCGATGCACAGAAGTCAATGGGTGTCATCACTATGGCCCTGCTCAGCTATGGTGCGATACCGACCTTCGAGGTGCCGACGTGGGTCAAATTTACCTGCGCTCTGGCTATGGCTCTTGGCACCGCCGCCGGTGGTTGGCGCATCATCAAGACCGTTGGCCGGGATTTCGTGAAATTACAGCCGATGACCGGATTTTCCGTAGATTCAGCATCAACCTGTGTAATTCTGGGGGCCTCCATGCTGGGACTTCCGACCAGTACAACCCATGTAGTCACCTCATCAATTCTGGGTGTCGGGCTTTCCAAGAGTCTTAACGCGGTGAACTGGAATGTTGCAAAACGGATCGTGACTGCCTGGGTTCTGACCATCCCGGCCGCTGCGCTGGTCGCCTATCTGACCTATCAGGTCATGAGCCCGCTTTTGGGGAAATAAAACTTATTCCAGAGGAAATAGCATATGAAAAAAGCTCTTATCACCGGCATCACCGGCCAGGATGGCTCATATCTGGCAGAACTGCTCCTTTCCAAAGGTTATGAAGTTCACGGCATGATTCGCAGATCCTCCTCTTTCAATACCAGCCGCATCGATCACCTTTACCGCGATCCGCATGAAAAAGATGTGCGCATGTTCCTGCATTACGGTGATTTGAACGATGCCAGTTCCATCAACATGCTGCTGCGCAATATCCAGCCGGACGAAATTTACAATCTGGGTGCCCAGAGCCATGTCCGTGTTTCCTTCGACATTCCGGAATACACCGGTGAAGTAGACGGTTTGGGTGCGGTACGCATCCTGGAAGGGATCCGTGAAACCGGCCTGAACACCCGTTTCTACCAGGCTTCATCGTCAGAACTGTACGGCAAGGTAGTAGAAACACCGCAGAAGGAAACCACACCGTTCTACCCTCGCTCTCCCTACGCCTGTGCCAAAGCATACGCCTTTTACATAACCATGAACTACCGTGAAAGCTACGGCATGCACGCTTCCAACGGCATCCTTTTCAACCACGAATCTCCACGTCGTGGTGAAACCTTCGTTACCCGCAAAATCACCCGTGCCGCCGCCCGTATCAAGCTGGGGATGCAGGAATGCCTCTATCTTGGCAATATCGATGCCAAGCGCGACTGGGGCTTTGCCGGTGATTACGTCGAAGCGATGTGGCGGATGCTGCAGCAGGATGTTGCTGAGGATTATGTCATTGCAACCGGTGAAACCTACATGGTGCGAACCTTTGCCGAAAAAGTCTTTGCCTGTCTCGGCATGCCGCTGGAATGGCAGGGTAGCGGCGTAGATGAAACAGGGATCGACACAACAAGCGGCAAGACAGTCATCCGGATCGATCCGAAATATTTCCGCCCGGCCGAAGTTGATCTGTTGCTCGGGGATCCAACCAAGGCTAAAACTCAATTGGGGTGGGAGCTAAGGACCAGTTTTGAGGAGTTGGTCAATATGATGACCGATGCCGACTTAATGCTTGCCGAGCGGGAGAAGCGGGCGGATGGGTAATACGAAGTGATAACAACTCAGTTATCTGACATGCTAAACAACATCGCCGAGCTTGAACTGGCGATTCTAATCGGCAGCCGGGCAATCGGCACAGCTCGCCAGGACAGCGATTGGGACATAGCAATCCAATGGATCCGTGGGAAAGATTTTGTCCAGCAACTCGCCGCCACCGAACAGCTCCGTAGATTTCTGGCAGAAAAACTTGGTGTCTCAGAGCAGTCAGTTGACCTGATTGATCTCCCGACAGCCCGTCTTACAATGCGAGCGGTAGTGGCAGAAGAGGGAATCCCGCTCAAGGGGGGCGACAACCTGGCGTGGCACCGGTTTTTGCTACGAACCTGGCGGGAGCTTGAAGAACAATATTGGGAGAAGACCTATGCGGCTTGATCTCTACCAGTCGGAAACCGCCCTCATCGCCCAAGAGCAGACTGCTCTACTGGACGAGGCCCGTACTATCCTTCTCACTGGGGATACGTTGTCCCGGCTTGAGCAAAATGGTGTCCTACACGCAATTCAGGTGTTGGTCGAAAATGCCGTTGGTAAGGCAAAACAGCTGCACAAGGCAGCAGGGAAGCAGGTACCGTTGTCGGCCTATGATAGCTTCCTTGGGCTGGTAGAACTTGGTGTCGTAAAAACCGGCGACCTGACCGCCTGGAATGCGGCCATTGGTCTGCGTAACCGGATTGTCCATGACTACATGAATATTGACATGCTGCGGGTGCTAGGGCTGGTAAAGAACGAGCAGTACCGGTTTATTACAGACTTCCTGCTGGCACCGATCACTGATGCTTCAATCTAAGTCGAGCACACTCTCATTCTCCTTGACGGGTACCATGTCCATTTTGCTTCTTTTTCACTCCCCTTGACAATAGCACCGTGAGTACATATTTTTGAAAACTGATAGTTCAAACAATTCGAAAGGTATTTAACGGTCTTCCAATGCGCTCTTTTCTCCGCAAGTTTCTCCCCTTCTTCGTCGCCGCAGGTGTATTCAGCTTTTTTATGAACATGCTGCTGTTGACCCCTTCACTCTATATGCTGCAGGTCTATGATCGGGTACTTGGCAGTCGCAGTGAAGAAACGCTATGGTTTATCTCCCTGCTGCTTCTTGCCGCTCTGGTCGTAATGGGTGCAATGGAGTTGGTCCGTTCCCGCCTTCTGGTGCGCGCCAATAACGCCATAGATGCCCAGCTCGCACCTTATCTTCTCAAAAAAATGGCCGAAGGGGCAACCTCCCCCGAAGGGAATCAATACTCATCCGGCCTGAGAGACTTGAACGCCATCAAAACATTCCTGACCGGCACCGGTATCATGGCACTGTTTGACGCCCCCTGGATGCCGATTGCCATGATCATCCTCTGGTATATGCATTTTTACCTGTTTTTGGTGGCACTAGTAGGTGCGGTACTGATGGTCGGGCTTACGATACTCAACGAAATCCTGACCCGCAAGCCTCTGGAAGACGCCAACGCTGCCGGACGTGCGGCGGGCCGCCACGTCGAGGTTGCCCTGCGCAACGCCGAAGTCGTCAACGCCATGGGAATGCTGAAAGGTGTTGCTGCACGTTGGGCCGGATTGAATGACCGGGTCCTGGCGCTGCAATCCAAAGCCAGCGAACGTGGCGGCAACATTTCCGGAGTAACCAAATTTGTCCGTCAGTCGATCCAGTCGCTCGGTCTGGGGGTTGGTGCCTACATCGTCCTGAAGGAACCGACCTTTACCCCCGGCATGATGATTGCGGGCACCATCGTGCTCGGCAAGGCGCTCGGCCCGATCGAGCTGCTGATTGCCGGCTGGAAAGGGTTTCTGGAGGCGCGTATCGCCTATGCCCGTCTGGACGCTTTTTTGAAAGTCCAGCATCTTGAGATCGAGCCGATGGAGCTACCTCCCCCCAGCGGACAGATTGCGTTGGAGAAAGTTACCTTCGGCATACGTGCAACCAATAAAATAATACTGAAAGACATCTCCTTTGCTGTTCCTGCCGGCGAATCCCTCGGGATAATCGGCCCAAGCGCCGCCGGAAAATCGACCCTTGCCCGTCTGCTGGTCGGAGTATGGAAACCGCTGCAGGGCACAATCCGTCTGGATGGCGCCGACATGGCTTCCTGGCCGTCGGAACGTCTTGGCCCCTACATCGGCTATTTGCCGCAGGATATCGAGCTTTTTGCCGGCAGCATCGCTGACAATATCGCCCGTCTTGACGAGCCGGATTCCGAGAAAGTCATCCGCGCGGCCCAGCTGGCCGGCCTGCACAGTATGATTCTCAACATGCCGAATGGATATGACACCTATATTGGAGATAACGGCGCGGTGCTTTCCGGCGGGCAGCGCCAGCGGATCGGCCTGGCTCGCGCGCTGTACGGCGATCCCAAGTTGGTTGTGCTGGACGAGCCGAACGCCAGCCTGGACGAAGAAGGGGAGCGTGCCCTGCTGCAGGCAATGGCCTATCTCAAGCAACTCGGCACAACAGTAGCCATCATTACCCACAAGGTCAGTCTCCTTGCCAACGTAGACAAACTGCTGGTAATGCATGACGGTGCACTAGCGGTATTCGGACCGAGGGAGGGGGTGCTGCAGCATCTGTTGCAACAGCAGCAAGAGCAGCAAAAACTGCTGCAAGAGCAACAGGCAGTGGCACAACAGCATCAACAATCCGCGCTGTCTGACCAGCCGGAAGAGGCTGTTGAAAAGCAGAATGCCGAAACCGGCGCGGAGGTGTCTCGTGGCTAAGATAAAACAAAGTGTCTTGGCACTGGCAGCTCCCAAGCGAGACACCCGTTATTCCCCCACCCCGATCATCATGGCCGGAGTAGCAATACTGGCAATCTTCTTTGGCGGCATTGCCATCTGGGGGTTTCTGGCTCCGCTCAATGCCGCAGTGCATGCCCAGGGCGAAGTTGTTTTTCAGAACAAGCGCCAAGCCGTGCAGCATCAGGAGGGGGGGATAATCAAGCAGATCCTGGTCAAAGATGGTGAAACCGTCAAGGCAGGTCAAGCGCTGATCGTACTGGAGGATGACCAAGTTAAGCCGGTCGTCGATATGTTTGAAGGGCAGGCCGCCGGCGAAACTGCCACCTTAATCCGCCTGGAGGCGGAAAAGAACGATCTTCCCGCAGTGCACTTCCCAAAAGGGATTCCGGCACAGACAGTCAAGACTGAAACCAGGCTGTTTAACGCTAAACTGGAAGCTTACCTGAAGCAGATCGAAGTGCTGAAGAGCCAGAATGAGCAGACCAGGGAGATGATCAAAGGCTCGCAGAAACAACAGGCATCCAAGAAAAAAGAGACCGCCTCGCTTAAAGAGCAGTTGGAAGCAAACCAGTTGCTGTTGAAACGCGGCTTTGTTACCAAAACAATAGTGTTGCAGTTGGAACAGCAGCTGGCAGAAAAAAACGGCGAGCTGGAGCAGATCACAGCCAATATTGCCGCCAACGAGCAGCGCCTGGCTGAGCTGGATCAACGGATACTGGCGGCGAAAGCTGAACGGATCCAGCAGGCAGCCAACGAAATCAAGCAATCTTCGATGAGGCGGCTTGAGCTGGAAGATCGCGTGCGCCCGTCACGCTCCCAGATGGCGCGTCAGATCATTCGTGCACCGGTGTCCGGCAAGGTAGTCGGCCTGAAAGTCGCCACGGTTGGTGGGGTGGTTATCCCGCGGGAACCGCTCATGGAGATTGCACCGCAGACAGACCATCTGATCATCGAAGGGAAGATCGGAGTCAACGACATCAGCGATGTAAAGCTTGGGCAGGAAGCCGAAGTAACCCTGACCGCTTTCAAAAGCAGCGAAGTGCCGTCAGTAAAGGCCACTGTTACCTATATTTCCGACGACCGCCTGACTACACGGACCGTACAGGGTGAAATACCATATTACGCCGCCTATCTTGAACTTGACCCGGCGGCGGTCAAAGCTTTGGGTGGTTTGCTGCTGGTTCCGGGGATGCAGGCGCAGGTTTCTATCGCCACCAAACCGCGCACTGCTATGGATTATTTCATCGGACCGCTGCGTGACCGGATGGGGAAGGCTTTCCATGCGAAATAGATTCGGAATATTAGCAATCGCCGCATTCTTCATGGCTCTGCACGTTGCTCCTGCCGCTGCCCAGGAACGGGACCTGCTGGAGCTGTACAAACTGGCCAAAGCCAAGGACCCGATACTCGCCCGTGCCGATGCCAGACTTGAAGCCGGCAGGGCGGACAAAGAGATCGCCTGGTCAGCCGTGATTCCCCGCGTCAGCGCCAACGGTTCCGTTCGCCAGCTCTGGACCAAAGTACTGGAATATACACCAATACCGATCACCGGTCAGTACACCGGCTACAGTTACGGCATAGGCGCAGGGATACCGATCTTCAATATGCCCTCCTATTATCAGATCACCGCCGCTACAGCCGGTATCAACAGCGCTGAAACCGGTGTTCAGGCGGCGCGGCAGGATTTGATTGTCCGCTTGCTCGGTTCCTACGTGAGCTATCTGAAGGCAAAAGCAGACGAACAACTGTATCGGGATGAACTGATCCGGGTGGGTAAAGTGCTTGAGCAGTCAGAGGCCTTTCTCAAGGCTGGTACCGGCGACATTATCGCCGTCTACGAAGCCAAAGCACGTCTTGACAGTGCTGCTGCCGACCTCATCAAGACCGAAGGGCAGCTCAGACTGGCACAGCAAAACCTTGCCAGCCTGAGCGGCGTCGAAGTTGATTCGATCCGTGACATTCCGGTCACGGCATCCACAGGCCCCCAACCGGCGGAGATGGAATGGTGGTTGGACACCATGCGTCAACGCAATCCGTCCCTGCAGCAGGCGCGGGAAGACCTGCATCAAAGCGAGGAATATCGCAAGGGGGCTGTTGCCGGTCATTACCCTGTCATTTCAGGAAACGGCGGCTACACAGCAGACAAAGGGAGTACTTTTCTACCCAAGGTAGAAACAGACCAGTGGTATGTAGGTGCCAGCATCAATATTCCGATCTATTCCGGCGGTGAGACCAACGCCCATACCCGTCGTGCCATTGCGGGAGAATCAGAGCGCCGCGCCATGCTGGACGATGCGCAGGAACAGGGGGTCAGGCGCCTTAAAGAAGCTTTTCTCAACCTGCAGTACAACGTAAGCCTGGTCGATGCCTACCGGCGCAAACATGAATCTTCCGGGTTGCAGCTAAGCGCAATTCAAACGGGTCGCGAGATCGGCACCCGCACGGCGATAGACCTACTTAACGCCGAGCAGACATTTGCAATCAGCCGCCGCGACCTTGCCGCGGGGTTGTACGACAATCTGCAACGCCGCCTTGAATTGAAGGCCGCAGCCGGCACCCTGAACGAAGAGGACCTTGCTGCCGTTAGCGGAAAGACTGCGGAGGCAAAACCCTAACCCTGATAAACAGGATAAGTGCGTTTACGAAGTTATTTTCTGCCAGCCCCGATAAAACGGGATAAGTACGTTCACGAAATTATTTCTGCAAAAACTCACAGAAATAATTTCTACCGTACTAAAAAAAGGCAGAAAATAACTTCTAACTTACTAAAAAAAGACACCCACCTTTTTATTTTATCCTTGCAATTCAGGTAACGAAACTCCATATTTGCAAACATGATATCCCGTCTGCTTTATCCCAAACTCTCTGAAGCGCTTGCCTGTTCTCCGGCTGTTGCGCTGCTTGGGCCTCGCCAGGTTGGCAAGACCACCCTTGCGCTTGAAATTGGACAAGCGGTCAATGCGCTCTACATCGACCTTGAATCTGAGCAGGATTTGGCCAAACTTGCTCAGCCGGAGCTCTATCTTGCCGATCATCAGGACAGGCTGGTCATTTTCGATGAGGTGCATCGTCTCCCCGGCTTGTTCCCTGTCCTGCGCGGGCTTATTGACCGGGGGCGCAGTGCCGGCCTGCGTAGCGGGCGTTACTTGTTGCTGGGATCTGCGTCACTTGATCTGCTCAAACAGTCCGGCGAAACATTGGCAGGACGCATTGCCTATCTTGAACTGTCCCCCTTTAATGTCCTGGAAACCGGTGAGCTGCCATCAGAAAATCTCTGGCTGGCTGGCGGCTTCCCGGAGAGCCTGCTTGCTTCTGATCCCCGCCAGAGTCTGCGTTGGCGGCAGGATTTTATCCGTACCTACCTTGAAAGGGACATCCCTCAGTTTGGTCCGCGGATTGCGGCAGAAACGTTGCGGCGTTTTTGGGTCATGCTGGCCCACAATCAAGGCGGACTGCTGAATACGGCACAATTCTCCCGTAACCTCGGTATCGATGTAAAAACGGTCAACAGCTACCTTGATCTTCTTGTTGACATGATGCTTGTGCGGCGTCTCCCCCCTTGGCATGCCAACATTGGCAAGCGGCTGGTAAAATCACCCAAGGTGTATGTGCGTGACAGTGGGCTCGTTCATGCCTTGCTTGCTATACAGGATAAGGAAAGCTTGCTTTCTCATCCCGTTGTCGGACAAAGCTGGGAGTGTTTTGTCATTGAAAACCTGCTTACCGCCGGAATGGGGCAGGTTCAGGGATTTTTCTATCGTACGGGCGGCGGCGCTGAAATAGATTTGCTTTTGGTATGGCCCGACGGCACTCTGTGGGCAGTAGAAGTCAAGCGCAGCCTCACTCCCAAGCTTGAGCGCGGCTTCTACGCTGCCTGCGCCGATCTTGCTCCGGCAAAAAAGTTTGTGGTGTATCCTGGCGGTGAGCGCTACCGGATGGCGTCTGATATTGAGGCGATACCACTTGTGTTATTGGCTGAACAAGTCAAAGGCATGCTGCCCTGATAATGTTAAAATAAATCCGTCCCGTTTTTCATTTTAAAGAAGCTTTTCTTAACCTGCAGTACAACATAAGTCTGGTTGATGCCTACCGGCACACATGATAACCAGAAGCAGCACGTATTACTTCCCCTAAATTCCATCCTTGACTTGAATACCGACTTTGTTTAAACTATGTTTAAACAATCTAAGGCAGGAGTACAATCATGGCACAGATAGAAGCGTTTCTTGGTCTAAAGCGTTGGGGAAATAATCTGGGAGTTCGCTTGCCGCTTAATATTGCGCGTGCAGCCAATCTGCATGTTGACCAAAGGGTTCGGGTCGCCATTGAAGATGGTCATGTGGTCATCACCCCCGTTGACGATGCCGCGCTAACTCTTGAGCAACGGCTTGCCTTCTTCGATCCAGCTAGGCATGGCGGTGAAACGATGATAACTGCAGAACCGCTGGGGGCTGAAAAATGGTAGTACTGCCAAAGCCGGTTATTGTCCCAAAACGGCTCTGGGTACCGGAGCGGCAGGATGTCATCTGGATCAACTGCAATCCTCAGGCCGGTAACGAAATGAAAGACCTGCATCCGTTTCTGGTACTGTCGCCGCGCATCTTTAACGAACGTACATCATTGGTTATCGGTCTGCCCATGACTACGGCAGAATACAATGCAGATAACCCATTTGCAGTGGCCGTAGGGAATGCACGCGGCAAGAAGCTAGAAAAGACAAGCTATGTACTTTGTCACCAGCCCAAGTCATTTGATTGGCGCAGTCGCAAGGGAACACCGCACCCGCTTAAACGGCTGGCAGATAGCAGTTTTGCGGAGTGCTGCGCACGTCTTAACCAGATTGTGCAACTTGTGCCGTTGCAATAGATAAATACAAAACAACATCCCCCTAACCACCAGTAACTAGTTCCGCGCTAACGATATCCCAGCCGAGATGATTTGGATCTTTGGACGGCAAAATTCTTATCACCCAGTTTTCCATTGGCTTTTCGGCAGAAGGTGGGATCGTAAAATTGGCTATATCGCTCTGGAGCGCTTTAGGTACGAGATCACCAACAACTACACCGTTCACTTCAACTGTGCTGTGTCGGTTAGGGTCGGGATTCAACACGGTTATACGGAGGGTCTGCTTAATTGAACCTGTTGGTTTGCTTAGCAGGAAAGAAACTACGCCTCCTCTGGAATATATAAAATCCTTACGATCAGCACCGCAGCCATCTCCTCCGCAGAATAGCGCATGTCTCAATCGTTCAGGTTTGCCAAATGCGAAGTTTATCTTTTCTCCAGCCCGACCATTTGCGCCAGCGAGAGACATGCAGGAGTTACGAGGATATTCTGGTTGTATGAGATAGGCGCAGTAGGGGGTGGTGGTGTCTGATGTCATGCTTGATTCCGGAATGCAAAGGAGCTTAAGCTCAGCCAGTTCGATCAGATTCGCAGCCGACCACGTCATATAGATAGATGGTCGAAGAGTATCTAGTTTGGGAAGTACGTCCGGGCTTTTAATTATATTTAAGGAACCGATAGGTCTATGGGTGTTGTAGCGAGCAACCATTCTGGGATAGTGCGTATAAATCAAGAGATCAAACTGCCCACCGGAAAATTCGCTCTCTTGAAGTAACACATTGTTCTTATCAAGGGCGTTCTGGAGGAAATCCAGAGGTATAATGTTGCGATTAAATCCCGGCGAAAAGTTCCAAGATGTGGATGAGAGACCTTTAGTTAGTTGATATGAAATGCTGTGCATAGCCACAGTCAGAATTAGAATAAGGGATAGTGATTTACGTGATTTCCAGAATGGAACCATTTTAGCTTGGGCCATCCATTCCAAAATACAAGAAGATCCCAGGCCCACTAGTGCGTAATATGGCAACAACACGAATAAAGCACGCCGCATGCCAGGGTATGCTCCTGTGAACGGTACGGACAATATCAACAGAGGTATAGTCACAACAGCGCCGACCATCCATGCAGGACGAACTACCGACTTTAATCGTAGCCACCCAAGAATGGCTATCGGTATAAGCCCCAACTCAAAGAACGGCATGCCCCGGTATACCAGATACCATGAATCTGCTGTGAAAAATGAATCCCGAAACACTTGTAGCAACCTTTCAATGATTTTACTAAAGTCCCATTCAGCCCTACCCCCACCTCTGAAAAGGAGCTGGTTGTTTAATCCAAAAATCTTTTGATGGGCGTTCAGAGAAAAGAAAAAGAAAGGGAGAAAGCCAAACAAAAAGGAACCAATCAAAATTGGCAGATCTTTGTTAAGAGAAAAGCAACATATTTCCGGAGTTTTTACATATCTGTATGTGATGATCAGGCAGATAGAAGCCAGTAGAATGAAAGTTGACAGTATAATACCCGGGTAAGAAAAAAGAGAGAACGAAAATAAAGCACCTGCCACAACACCAAACGAAGGGCTGCGCCTTTCTTTAGCAAAGACAAGCAGGATAGCGATGCACGGAGGAAAAAACAGCACCCAGCCAGTTTCAAGCGCCAGTTTTGAAAAATAAATACCGAACAACGAAATTGAAGCAAAAGCGGTGCCCCAAAGAGCTGGACGAGAACCCAACGTTTTGAATAGTAGAATCCCAAAAGAAACTAATCCGACTGTGCCTAGAGTTGCAGAAAAACATCGGGCAGTTAGCGCGGAAAAGCCAAAAAGTCCATACCACCAATTCAACGCAAGGGCATATCCAAGATGTGTCGCGCCATTACGTGCTGGCTCATGGTAAGCTATTGCAGAAGTGTATATTACCGAAATCAACTGTTCGTCTGAAGTGAATATCCCTCCCAGAAAATTGCCCAAGAAGCACCATCTCAAGACTAGACCCGCGATCAAAATCCCTATTCCAACAAATAACTCATCCCTCCCAATGGGAGGCTTTTTTTCATGTTCTCTATAATCCTTATCTTTAATCACAAAGGCGGCAAAAGATGCAGCAACGAGCATTATCAGAAACCCAGAAATAGTCCAGATGTAGTTAATCACTTAATCTCCCCCTGCTTCCCTGTCCAGCTGCTACTCGGGTATTCCTCCTTCAGCCTCGCCGCGCAGGATTCTACCTTGCCCCCCTGTCCGGTTTCCCGCCCGATCAGCACACAGTTAAAAAGGCTTTCCGGCACCCAGTAGCCATGATAGTTCTCCACCAGCTGCAGGTAGCTCTTCAGTGACTCCTCTTTATGGCCGGCCAGCTGCTTAGATTTGGCGAGCCAGAAAAGAGCCTCCTCCTTTTTTGCCTGAGGTCGTCTTCGTTCATAAGCACGTTGAAACATGATTGCGGCCTGGTCGTGTTGTCCGGCCAGCATAGCCTTATATCCGCGCATATATACACTCTCGGGTGTTTGAGTCGCAAACCAGATAAATGCCAGCGTGATGACAGCCATGTACAGAAAAAAGGGGGCAGATTTGTTTTTCGTTGACGCTCCGCTCTCGAGAGAATCGCCCTTTCTTCTACTGATCCAAAAAAGCAGTGCAGCAGCAAGAGCCGTGATTGTGGCGCCCATCCCTGCATAACCGATCGTAGTATGCCCGAATTCCAGGATGATGTCCTTCTCCTGGGGTACCACGAGCATGAAACCTGGGCCCGCTAAATAGAGTTCACCGGCGCTCCGCAGTTTCCAGCGCGGATGCCAGGCGATCTTGATCAGGTGCGGTACGCCGATGGCATCGGTTTCAAAATGCATAAGATAGCGTTCAAGGCGCTTTTCCCTCACCAGTGTGGTTGCAGGGCTACCGGCCGGCACTGTTTTCGCTCCGTACACCGGCAGATACGCCGAAAACCGGCTACGAGTGCGAAACCAGACAAACGAATCATCCATCCAGTTTTTAAGCGGCCTGTCTTTAGTCGGGCCGGTAACAACTTCTGCCAGATGGCTTGAAAATTCCTTCAGCCGATACACGGCAAATGGTAGTGATTCGGCGGTTTTTTCAAATAGCCCGCTCTTCTCGACGGCACTCTTTGCTGCAGCACTCCGCAACAGTACCGTATCTGCATGCATAAAACGCATATGATCCGCCGCGAAGCCGGGATCGAGAGTACCGCTTGGGAAGCGGACCAGTGGGGATGACGGTTGTGCCGAAAGTTCGGATTGCAGCTGATACACAGCAGGGCCGACCAGCGCCGATTCCATGTAGAGCCCTTCCAGCACAGGTCGCCCGCCGATAAACATCGGCAGCGCTTCAAGTGTCCGCGTCGAACCGAGATCGCTGTTGGCCGGATCATGTTCAAATACAACCCGCGGGCTCCATAATGAACCCTTCATCGCAGGAAAGAGCTTTGACAGATTGTGCCATTGCGGCTTCGATTCAAGCCCGGCATGATTCCATAATGCCCAGTGTGGGGCCGTATGCACCGTCTGAGCCAGCCAGCCGAGCATCCCCACCGATAGCGCCACTGTCAGCAACGTCCGTGCGACGGTGGATACTCTTGTAGTACCTGCCAAAGCCGTCCACCCGGAAACGACAAAGCCGACCAGCCATCCACAAACGATTGCAGAGAACAACCAGACCATCGGGAAAAAACGGATGTTGGCAAGACCGATCTGGTCCCCCGCCACAAAGCCGAGGCACGCAAGAGCGGCTGCACCCGCCATATAGCGCATGGCACGCACCTGGAGCGGAGTGATAAACACCCGCAGGCGTCTGTACATCACGAAGAACGACAGAGCTGCCATCCCGGCCAGAAAAACAGGGCGGAGCGAAAGCGGGAAGATATCACTCCAGTTTGACATCGGGAAGGATGCGTCGTTGGGAATGGTGATGCCGTGCATCTCCAGCATCGGCCAGAGCCAGCCACCAAGCAGGCAGAATGCCAGCAGATGGCCGCGCAGCAGCATCCAGACCGTGCGCCGCAGATTGCTGCTTTCAACGAGCAGCAGCATCGTGGAAAAACCGACAACCAGCAGCGTGAAGCCGTGGGAAAACCCAGTCACCGCCTCCAGTAGCGCCGCAATGATCCATCCACCCTTTACATCTTCGGCGCGTGCCCAGGCAAAGCAGGCAAGTGTAGCGAACAGCACACCATAGCTATAGGCAAACTCGCCACTTAATACGGAAAGAAGGTTTCCACCCCAGATGGAGTTCTGCTCATGTAGCAGAAAGGCAAATGCTCCGAAAGCGCCGAGAATTGCGGCTGGCCATGGCAGGCCAAACCAGCGTCTCCCGGCAACATGCACCAGGCCAGGGAGAAGCAGCGCCGCCGCAAACCCGCCCCACTTGAATGCCGGGGCAAAGCCGATGCACTTGGACAGGGTGGCGATAACAATAAAGGGTAGTGGGAAATAATAAGATAAAAAGGGAAAACCGGCGAACACTTCCGGCATCCATGGCAGAATATTGCCGGAAAACAGCAGGCTCCTGGAATACTCCCAAGCGTAGAGCACATGCGAGGCAGTGTCGCCGCCGGTGGGAGTATTGGGTGAATTGAGAAAACGTATACCGAGAACTGCGGCGGTCAATCCGGCAAAAAAGATCACCAGCGCAGTATCGGCAAGGAGTTGCAGGCGCTTTGTCATATTAATAGCTCAACTTTTGCAGACAGATTTATTCTTACAGAGCAGTATTCCTAAAAGGCCGCAGAGTCCGCCGACAATATAAAATGCACTCTTCATGTAAAGCCATGCCGTTCGCTGCTCGATCTTTTTAGTACGGGCCATTTGAACCGCTTGCATCGTTAACCCGTCAGCTGTCTCATGCAGCAGCATGGCAGTCGGCATAGCTGCGCCGGTTTCGATTACTGCGGAATGTTTCTGAAGCCACTCGATACGAGTGGCGGGGGGCTGCTTATGTTTAAACGAGAGCGCTCCGGAAATAGGGAGGATCCCTTCTTCGAATGGCGCGAGTACCCAGGTGGCGCGTATGCCGCTTCCCTCAGGGGGGGCTTCAAGCGTCAAGCGGCCATCAGCATAACGGGCCTTCATTTTATAACTGCTATGGGGCGGGGAGCGAAGCAGGGAAACCTGGCCAAACGAGACACCCGTCTGGTCGAAAAAGCGAATCATTACCACCCGTAAACCGGCGATATCAGTATATGCTCCCGTCGGAATCTCGCCCAGATCTTCCGTCAGCATCCCCCCGGGGAGCAGTTCCGACAGCTGCGTTGTTGCCTTCAGGTGCAGCCATTGACCATCTCGGCCAAGCTGAAGCACAACGGGATAATACGCCGCGCTGTCGCCCTTATTGACAACAACGCATTGATTGCCATGCAACTCGAAAGTAAAAGTTATGTTGCCTGCGAAGGCGGGGCTGAGTGAAGCCAGCGATATGAGGAGGGTGAAGATGAGGGTCATATTTTTACCAAAGGGTCTACTGAATTGGGCTCTGTTAAATAATGGGTTTGTTTTTAACTTCAAAAGCTTTTTTACAGGGATAAAGAAAGATAAAGGCGGATAAAACCTGAAAGACAGAAAGCTTTATTGCCTAACCCAAACTATTTTGCTTTTGAAATTATCCGCCGTTATCCCTTTTATCCCTGTAAAAATTGTTTTTGGGTTTTAGTATTTATTCAACTGTTTCTCCCACAATATATTCAGGCCTTCTCTTGATCTCATCAAAAATCTGCGCCAGATACGCTCCAAGCACGCCGACACCGAGCAGGTTTGCCGAGCCGAAGAATAGAATGACAACCGTTAGTGACGACCACCCTGATACAGCTGTCCCTGCAAACCACGAATAGATTGCTTGCAAAAATAGCAGCAGCGCGGCAGCCATCCCGAACATCCCCAGCCAAAAAATCATACTAAGCGGTTTGGCGCTATATCCCGTAATGGCAATAATTGCAAGCCTGGTCAATTGTCCGGTACTCCATTGGCTTGTACCGGCAATGCGAGGCGCCACCTCAAACTCAACTTGCACCATGCTGTAGCCGGTCCAGACGGTCATACCGCGGAAAAAGCGCACTTTTTCCGGAAAAGCCAACAACGCGTTAACGACAGAGCGGTCAAGCAATCGGTAATCGGAAGCGTTAGCCAGGTCAAGTCCGGTCAAAGCGTGCATCAGCCTGTTGAAGGTATAAGTGTTGAAGCGCGACATCAGCGAAACTGAGCCGCATTTCTTTTGCGCGGCGACGATATGGGCGCTCCCTGAACGCCAGGGTGCGAGAAGTTTTGGCAGCAGTTCCGGCGGATGTTGGCCATCGGCATCCATTACGACAAGAGCCCGACCGCGCGCATGGCGCATCCCCGCAAGGACCGCCGCTTCCTTACCGAAATTGCGTGTGAAACGGAGACAACGGAGCCAGCTAAAGTGCGAAGCGGCATCACGTACAAGCGGCCATGTCTCATCCCGGCTGCCGTCGTCAATCACCAATACCTCAAAATCAGCACAACATCCCGACAGTGCGTTCTGGAGGAGGTCCAGAAAGGTCAGGATTCCACAAGCTTCGTTGAAAGCTGGGATGATTACGGTCAGTTCAGGCTCATTTTGTGAATGTTCTATATTCATGGTTCCATCTCGGTGAAATTATAAAGTGGAATTTATCTCATTGTAAAATCGTAAAATTCTATTGGATGGGTTCCGGTAAGTCAAATAAAAACCGGAATAGTGTCTACTTAAATAAAAACAGTATGAAGATAACAAATAGTCCCGTTCCACGTTTTATCCTTGACATGTGTTATGCGCATAATATAAAAAATTGATGTGTATAACATCAACTATAGTAATGCACATTTTTGCTAATAAACGTGGGAAGGAAACATCATATGCAACTCGTCAATAGTAAAACAAGAGTAAAAAGAAAACCCACAAACGTTACGGTTCGCGCTGATTTGCTCCTGATAGCGCGTGAAGACAATATCAATTTGTCCGGCATGCTTGAGGGGTGTCTCATCGATTACGGGAAGAAAAAACGAGAGAAAGAGTGGCTAGAGAAGAATAATAAGGCAATCGGTGACATCAACGATTTTGTAGAAGAGTACGGTTTGTTAAGTGATGAAAGGAGACTCTTCTAGTGGCTCAATTTGATGTTTATCTGAATAGTGGAAAGGGTTCTAAGGCGGCCCCTTTTTTGGTTGATATTCAGCACAACCTTTTATCGGGCTGCAATACGAGAGTTGTTGTACCTCTTTTGTCCGCAAAAATCGCCAGGGAGAGAAACATGGATTTTATTGAAAAAGCGAATCCGGTGTTCCTGTTTGGAGACATAGAAGTTGTATTGGCGGCGCATCTCATGACAGCTATACGCACAAAAGAGCTTAGTGGTAAAGTCGGGTCAATTGCCTTTATGCGCCCGGATATTCTTGCTGCCATGGATGTTATTTTTTCAGGAGTCTAAACCGTCCCCTTTTCTTTTAACGCCACAAGAAGCAGGTGCCTCTAGTTATAAATACAAAACAACTTCCCTTGGATTGCTACACTTTTCTGTAACGCAAAGGCGCAAAGTCGCAAAGGTAAAGAAGAATCTTTTTGGTTAAACCCTGCCTTTCAATATTTTCTTTGCGTCTTAGCGCCTTTGCGACCTTGCGTTAAGGCTTATGCTTGGGATAGTTATAAATACGTAACAACGTCCCCCTAAAGTTCGAAATCCCCCCCCAAGTTTGTGTAATTTAGCGCCGTTAGTGGATTAAAGGTCTTTTCTGATTAACCACGGTAAATCCATAAATCTTCCGTTAATAGGCTTTAAACCCATGCCCAATGATATTTGTCGGTAAATTAGATTCATCCTCCGCCTTTCAGGATGCATTTTTTTGTTTATTTTTAATCACGGTTATTATATACAGCAAGCCAATCTGTTGAAAATGGCCTCAAAGCCAGCTTTAAACGAATATCATGCTTGACAAAGTATTGTTTTGGTATTATCTAGACTATTCACGAAAATAAAATTTCAAAATGAAAGGGGAGGTGTTGCATCGCTCTTTTGTTGTGATAAGGTTATTTTGGCTAGGGTGCAGGATAAAAAACAGAAGCAAAAAACAAGGAGGTAGACATGAAAAAGTATTTAATGATGTTTGGTACAGCAGGTTTATTGGCAGCAATGATGATGGTTAATGGTTGCGGTAGCAGTAGTGACGATACCACGCCTGCAGTAACCACAACTACAGTAGCTGGTGCAACCACCACCACAGTAGCTGGTGCAACCACCACCACAGTAACAAGTGCAACTACCACCACCACATTAGCAAGTACTTCAATTACAGTGCCAATCACTGGTGGGACTTTTGACGCAACTGGCGCCAACAAGACATATACTCTTCCGGCAGGAGCGTATACAGCAGTCATTACCGGTTTTGCTGCTGGCGACAAACTTATATTCCCAGCTGGATTGGCAACACCTTCAGTACAAAATAACAGTGACAGTGATGGCAGTATTGTTATTACGTGGTCTGTTTCACCTTCGCAGACTATTATTGTTAATTTGCCAGCAATGAATAACTCGCTACTATATTCAGTAACAAAATTCAACTCGATACTGGGAACAGGCACAATTCAGTTTTAAATCTAAATCTAAATCTAGAAGTTAACTACAAAAAAAAACAGGAGGCAACACATGGCAAAGGTTTATCTAGGTGTAAATGACAATTGGGTAGCAAGTAACAACAGTGAGATTATAGTTGGTAACGATACTGCAGGTTCAGATGAAGTTGTTACGATCGCAGGCGGCGTTTCTGGCGTAACACTCAATCAGAGTGTTGAGCGAATGGCTTTTAGTGGTACTAATTCAAGCTATTCCTTCCAGAAGCAAGGCAATGTAATTCATGTGTACCAGACAGTTGGTGCTACAAAATCAGAATTAGCCAGTGCTGTAGTACAGGACGATGCAAACGGCACTCGACTGACCTTTTCAAATGGTACAATAAACGTAACATACGACGGCACAACCATGAAACTTGGTGATGCAACAGTTACTACTATCACGGATACAACTCCGACTGTGTCAGCGACAGCGATCGACACTACCTTAACATCATCGGGTGCAGCAGCTGGCCAGACTTTCACTCTCACTACTGGTATTGACGCTATTCCAGGTTTGCTTGGTTCTGCCGGATCAACCAGCACCGCTGGTAACGATGTCATCAACGCTCCAGTAAACACCTTTAGCTCGCTGGACTCTGTCGATGGTGGTGGCGGAATTGATACAATAAATGCTGTATTTGGTGGCGATTTGACTGCTGCCACTGGCGCAACTGTAAAAAATGTAGAAATTGCCAACTTGACATCGGCAGCAGCAATCACAGCCGCAGACGTAACCGGCTGGACTGGTTTGACAACATTGAATGTTGCTTCATCTGGTAACATTGCTGGCGTTGTTGCAGCTGCTACCACAGATGTGGCCATCGCAAACGGCATTGCCGGCGTGTCAGTCAATGGCGGTAAAAATATTACTGTTGCTAACAGCACGGCTGGTAACATCAGCGTTGGTGCGACTACAGCGGCAGCAGATACCGTTACCGCGACCAATACCTTTGACAGTGGTACCGTAGCTGTAAAGGGTGCTGGCGCGCTGACAGCATCTGCAAAGAATGCCGGGATCACCTTCACAAACGGTACATCCGTTACTGCAACAGCAACAGATGCGGTTGCTCTTGCAACCCGCGTCGCTAACGTAGCAACTCAAACTGCAGCTAATACGGTGAATGTTGCTGCGGGCGCAGATTCCGATGTGTCAGGTTTGGCAAAGGTTGCTGCCGCTGCAGTGGTTACTGCTCAGGCGACATTGGCAACTGCCATTACTAATGCTACCAACGTAGCGGCAGACCAGGGCACCCTGCTGTCCATCCAGTTGGCTACAAAAACAGCTTACAATGCCGGCGCAATTACTCTTGCTAACAAGATTGCGATCGATTTAGCATTCGAGACAGGTCTTGTGACTAGCACTGCCGCAGCTCGCACAGCCGCCCAACTAGTTTTGACCCCGCTCCAGACCGCTTCTACTGCTGCAAGCGTAGCTGCCATTGCTGCAGACGTCGCAAATGACGCTACTGCCGCAGCTGCTTTGGCTGCCGCCAATACAGTTGTTGCTGCTGATGCCGCTAAAGCACTTCTTGTTGACAGCATGTCTGTAACTGCTACAACCAACACGGCTCTGGCCAGTGCAACGGTTACCGGTAACTATGGTTCTGCTAACACAATCACCGACGCCTCTGTTCTGAGCAATACCTTGACTTCATTGACTCTGAACAACGCTGCAGCCACAACTGCAACAGGTCTGGCAATCACAAATGTGTCGGCAACCGGCATGATTAATGACGTTACGGTAGTGAATGCAACTGCAGCCCACACACAAAACTTCACGCTCAGCGGCATCACAGCCGGTACATACACTGATGTTAATGCAACAACTGTAAACGTTTCCAGCACCGGCGCAGCTACCAACGTACTGACTGCTCTTTCTGCTACGCTGGCTACCAAAGTGAACCTCACCGGTACTGTTGGCCTAACATTTGGCACAACGACTTTTGCTGCTGCTGCTGTTATTGATGCAAGCGCCAACAGCGGGTCAAACAAAATTACCGTAGGTGCCGGACAGACATACACCGGTGGTTCTGGTGTTGATACTGTTACAACCAACGGTGGTGCACTGCAAACTAAGGTGGTTGATGGTGGCGCAGGTACAGCTGACAAGCTGATCCTTGCCAACGTAGCTGACTTCGCAACCACTGGCGCTGCCAAGTTCATCAACTTTGAAGTTCTGCAAACCGCTGTTGCCGCAGATGTGAGCTTGTTCACCGGCTCTGCATTCACCAGTGTTTCTATGTCAGGTGTAACTGCTGTTACAGGTCTTAACGCAACACAAGCAGGTGCCATGACCATTACAGCAAACTCCACACCAACCATTGGCGTGACAGGGGCTACAACGGTAGGGCAGTTGGATACCATTAATTTGACTGTCAGCGACGGATCTTCCACTGTCAACACATTCACGTTGACCACACCTGTCCTGGCCGGTATTGAGACTCTGAACCTGACCGCTACCGATAACATCGTTATCACTGCTTTGACTAGTTCCACAGCACTGACCAACGTGAACGTAACTGGCGCTGGTACCGTAAGCATTACATCAGGCGCTCTGCCATTGAACGTCAACTCCGTCGTTGATGCCTCTGCAGTGACTGGTGCTGTGACCTTGAACTTTGGAGCAGCAACTGCCAATGGTATCTCCCTCAAGGCTGGTAACGGCAACAATGCTCTGACCGGTACCGATATTGCCGGCAAAGGCAACTCCATTATTTCCGGAAATGGCAACAGCACTATCACTGGCGGACTAGCAGACGATTTCATCACTGTTGGTAACGGCAACAACACGATCCACGGTGCAGCTGGCGCTAACACCATTACTGCCGGCAATGGTAATAACACCATTGACGTTGTTGGTTCTGCTGGCATTAACACGATTACCGCTGGCAACGGCTTGAACGTTATCACTGGTGGATCAGGTGCTGACAAAATCACAGTTGGTACAGGTGGCAACCTGATCACTGGTGCTGCTGGTGCTGATACAATCACTTTCGGTACTCACGCCGCTGGTGTGCATGATGGCATCGTTACGACAGCAACTGGTCAAACATTGTCCGCCGCTACTGCTGCAGCAATGGCAACAGCAGCGATTACTGACTTGACTGGCATTGATGTTGTTACCGGGCTGCATGCAGGTGATTCGATCAACCTTGCGGCTATGAACGCTACCTTCACTGGTGCATGTGGTACTACCGTCGCTACGGCACTTGGTGCAACTGCATCGCTGGTTCGTGGTAATTACGATGCAACACTACACACATTTGCCACATCTGCAACTGGTGTTGATACTCTGTTTGTGTACGATGCTGACGGTTCAACATCAGCTGCTACTGTAACAGAAGCAATAGTTCTTGTTGGTACTGTAGCTACTGGTACAGCTGCAGCAGGCATTATTACTCTGGCCTAATCTCCCCTAAAGAGATGCCCCTCATCTAATCGAGGGTAAGCAACAAATTAAGACCCCGTCTCTCTCAAGGAGGCGGGGTCTTTTTGTTTTACGGGGAAGGGCTAGGGGGACGTTGTTATCTATTTATCTATTAAGAATAAAAGAAGGATTATTCCGGGGACATAGTACCGATTATAAGTCCACTGTGATAATTTATTGGTTATAAACGGCTCAAATTGACATAAAAGCGGTTGTGATCAAAAGGGATCTTGGGAGACGCTGCTTTATTTTGCAGTTGCAAGAGAATAAGTAAACTATCAGGGTCGGCTTTGTCACATACCAGAGATGAAATACTTTGACGAACCTGAGTTCGCCGTGATATTTTCCAGCTCTAAATCAGTCGAGGGGTATGTTATGACAAAACTGCAAAAAGACCATTTGATGATTTTGCTTGAATCGATGGATAGCAAAATGCAGATCACCGTGGAGACTGTTTGCTCCCTGAATGATAAAATTGAAGGCGTTGAAGCCCGACTGAACGCC
>JANXYR010000077.1 GCA_025355965.1 Geobacteraceae bacterium | reverse complement strand
GCCGGAATGACCGTTAGGTGCGATCGTTTCCACACCGTCGCCGTCAAGGTCAAGCACCAGCGGATCGCCACCGGGTATCCAGACGATGCGGTAGGTGTTGGGGTTTGTGGGGCTCGGGAGGCGAGGATCGCTGGGGGAAGTGGGGTTGCGGAGTTTTTCACGCCAGGTGGAGATTGGATCGGATGTGGGATAGTTGTGAAGACGGGTGTCGGTGCTGCCGGGCGGAAGCAGAGGGAAGAATGTATTATCATAAAAAACAGACGAATTTGGAATAGGGTTAAAAATTTCTTCAGTGAAACGATCTAGCAGATGAGAACGTAAAGAAACTGCCGTAATTCCTGGCAATCCAAACGGTAACCCCATTATCAAAGCTTGGAATTCAGAAGAGGCTTCCCAACCTGTCATTTCGCCCAATTGGCCGCTACCAGGTAGCCGCGATACCGGATCGAATCGAGTTTGATTGTTATGAATATTCGGGAATGCGCCATTTGGATCAATACCCAGTTGATCAACAAGATCTTTAGCACCATAGGGATTGAAAGTTTCCGTGTATAGCCCGGTTTCAGCTCCTAGAAGCTGCGACAGTGCTCCACCCAGCGAATGGCCTGTGATGGAAATATCTGCATTTTGGTGGGCAGTCATCACGTTGTCTAGATAATCTTTCGCATCTTGGTATTGACTCGGTATTTTATTGGCCCCCATTTGTATGTCTGCCCATAAATCAGTAAGTTTAGTTGGTTCTGTGCCTCGATTAGCAACGACAATTACGTTGGTTCCAATTTTTTGAAATGCAGCACCCTGATACCCGGTAATATTTAGATCAGAATTTGGGAGTCTGGTCCAACCGGAAGGTGCTCCCACATCATCGTATGCTGCCTGTACTAATTTTGCATATTCTGCTTTAGTTACCATGTCATCCTCCGTCGGTTTGAGTTATCTATTGATGTCAATATCTGTAATGGGCTCGCAGATATTACCAAACTTAGCTGAATCACCCGTTCTTAATGTGCTTGATTTTCCTCGGATTCTACGCATTAAGCATTGTGTCCAAGAAGCTGCTTCGTCTGTATACGGATAAATACGCTTCATCAGGCTGTCCGGAATACTAAATGCAATCGGATAGGACAAGGTTATGAGAGAATTGGGCTTTATTATTTTCTTCTGTTCATGAAATCGTATTTCGTTGCGAAACTGCTCCGGGCTTTTGAAGTACGCACAGCCACCCTCCAATTCAAAAAACGCCAGATCCGGTAGAAAGTAACGATGAAACAAATTGTAGTGAATTCCTATATTGGATTTCGGCTTGGTCGGTTCGGGCTTCATTTTTCCCGGCTTCCACCATGCGGCCTGTAAAGGCGTGTACGTTTGCATCCCCGTCTCCTTGTTAGCAAATGCGGAATCTGCTCCTAAAATTTGCCCAGGAAACCCGCCAACTGAGTTATCTGATGGGTGGCGTACATACCTGTCGCCCGGAGGAGTTAGTATGGGGGTTTTGTTGTCAATAACCCCCAGCATGCTGCACTTGTACGTTTGGAAATCTCTGAATTGTTCTCTTTCCACCTTGACGCCAATCAACCATAGGGCACCATCCTTCAATCCATCGTTCTGCACAGGTAGTCCGAAACGCTTTGCATACTGTGGGCTCCAAGCCCATTCTACAATCGCTGCTCGATCTCCTAGAACCGGGTCAGAAAACTCGGAATGCAGCTTTTTTTTCTCGGCCGCAATTGCGTTAATTGAAGAGAACAACACTAGAACCATAACTGCTAGAAATATCCTCATAACCCCTCCCATTTTGTGGTGTATTCTATCGGCCTAACTACATTGAATGAACTACCTCGCAGCAAGCTACGAGGTATCAAATCAGTAATTGAGTACTCTCATCGAAGCCAGCTTCGGGGAATATGACCCGGAGAGATTCATACCATATATGCCTTTACGCTCGGCCTGCTGAAATATATGGCAATTCCAATAGCCATGAGTAATGACGGTAGCGACCAAATTGCGAGCGACAGTACAGTTAACAGCCACCTGTAGACTACTGCGCCATAAATCCAATCAAATATTTTAGCAACGGCAGTTGCAAGAATCAGCAAACGTGCCCAGTTTTGCTTTTTCAAGACATATATGCCACCCAGCAGCAAGCCCAGATCTAACAGAGACTGGATAATACCGACCATAGAATGCACTGATAGTTTTGATGACAAGGTTTTATCGAACGGCGAAAACCATAATACTGACTTCGCAAATAGAGCGAAAAATCCAAAAAAAACGCAAAGACCAACAACAAGCGCAAATCCTTTTGGTTTGAGAGCTTGAATTTTATGCACAGATTCGGCTTGATTCACGCCGCACTCCTTTCAGCGCACAATTCATAGCCATCCGCCGCCACTTCCTGCAAGTCCCTCAGCATGCCGCCTGCCAGCATTTCATTCCCCGAGCCCCCCAGCAGGATGTCGTTGCCGATAGAACCGGAAATGGTGCGGTCCTGAGCATCTCCCAGGAGGATATCGTCGTTGTTCCCGCCTGAAGCGCCGCTGAAACGGATATTTAATTCCTGGTAAAGTGTTTGGATCTCGGGGGTTATGGTTTGGGTGCGGAGGGCGTTTTCCATCAATCCCAGCCCGTCCCATTCGGTGCCGGTCAGCATATCTCCGGCGTATTTGTTGAATTCGATCAGGTCGGCCAGGCCGTTGTACGGGTCACTGGCTATCTTGTCCTGGAACAGTTGAGTCACTTTGCTGGTGTCAAGTGAGATGCTGGTGTCGGTTATGCTCAGTTCCACGGCATTCAGGTATTTCTTGAAGCGGGTCTGGGTAAGCAGGTCGGCGTAGATTGCATCGGCAAGTGCGGTGTAGGATTTATTCATATCCGCCGATTGTGAAGAAAATATGTCGAATAATATTGTCGTGACACGGTCGCCGAGGGCCGCATCTACAACGCGGGTGTGTTGTTGCAGTGCGGTATCTGCATACGTTTTGGGAATAACCTGTAAATATATCGGCAATGATTGCCCGGCCCGCAGGTAGATGACGTTGGTTGAGTTTGCGTCATATTGGATATTGCGGTATGTGTTTATGACTTCAACCGGTGAGGCGCTATAATTGGGGTCGGTTTTGGCCCATTCAAACAGGAGCTGACCGAGCAGCGCTTTTTGTTCGGTTCGTGTTTCAGCAGCGGCGTATTGGGTGAGTACATTCGCCAGGGCTGGCGATAGGGTCGCAGCTTCCCGCAAGTTGCGCAGTCTACCCATCCCCGCCTCGTCAGGCAGTTCGGCCAGTTCCTGGGGGATGGTGATATGGGTGGTGTATTCGCTGTAGAAGTTATCCTGATACAGATTCAGGTCGGCCAGGGTGGCGGTTGTGCCGTTTGTTTTGGTGAAGGCGCCGGTGATGATCTGCTGCCCGGCTGCCGTGGGAGGGAATGACATATTGGCAGCCGTGGCGTTCAGGCTCTCAATGCCGAGTTCGGCCAAGGTTGAGAGTTCATTGGCCTGGCTGATGCCGTCCTGGTTGGCGTCGCGCCATATTTTCAGTTCGGAGAAGGCGGTGTCGGCGGCATTGATTTTGCTATCTCCATTAGAGTCGATATCCCGCAGGGCGACGAAGCCGTCGGCAGCCTTGGTGCCGTTGGCAAGCCGGGTGCTGTCGCCGAAGAGTTCCGCTCCGTTGTCGATGGTGCCGTTGCCGTTCAAGTCCCGTACCAGCAGGCCGTCGTCACCTTTGATCCAGCCGGTGGCGGTTTTTATGCCGTCGTTGTTGTGGTCGAACAGAGCGCCGGAATGACCGTTAGGTGCGATCGTTTCCACACCGTCGCCGTCAAGGTCAAGCACCAGCGGATCGCCACCGGGTATCCAGACGATGCGGTAGGTGTTGGGGTTTGTGGGGCTCGGGAGGCGAGGATCACTGGGGGAAGTGGGGTGACTGAGTTTTTCACGCCAGGTGCTGAGAACGTTGGTGGATTTATCGCAGTGTGCAGCTTGGCGAACCTTGTCAAGCGAAATCAAGTTCCTGAAGTTCCTAAACTGATTATACAAACTGTCAATATCAATTAACGGATCTGTTGTTAACTGCGCCTCGGGATCGTTCAGGGCAGAGATGATGGCAGCTTGGTTTTCTGGTTCGCGGAATGTTTCGCCACCGGAGGGTCCTTCGCCAGGTTGCGGTTCATACGGCTTCCCTTGAGCAAGGTCTTCATTCATTTTTTTTATAATTGCTGCCGGTCCATTATTGAAATACGTAATGCAAACGGCATCGCGGAATTCCTGAGTCATGCTTTCCCAGTACCCCGGAGCAGAGTTCTCAGAAAAGAAGTCGTCCGCCTCTTTGATCATCAAACCGGTCATTGCTGCTGTCAGCCCTGAATCCTGATCAATCAAATCCACTAGCATATGCCGATAATTATTCTGATAACCCGCCAAACCGAGCGGATCAGATCCCTGTTGCATATATTCTTGGCTGTAATTTTCAAAGAGCCGTACCGCCGTACTGATTTTGATATTCGCAGGTCCCACATCCATCAACACCGGCTGGGCGAGCTTGTCAAAAAGGCTTACAACCTGATCGGACTTGGCTTTGGCGTTTTTGACACCAAGAACAATGTCTGTATGCGAAAGCAAGTTGAGATCCGCATAGGCATCCGCAGCCAGTTGCACATTGAGTTTACTCAGAAACGCATCGTGCTCTTCGGCTATTGCACCAGCAATTGCCATCTCGGAAAGCCCCAAAGCAACTGCAACATCTTTGATCTGCCCCGCCTGTGAAGCAACGTAAGAAAACGCCTGATTGGTATATTGCATGTCATGCTCCTTTTCTGTGTGTTAGTTTATGGTTTGTCAAAAAATGTTTCCGCGCCACAGGCCCGAACAAACCAATGACTATCGACCTGCCGTAGGGCACAGGCGTAATCCAATATCGGTTTTGCGGGTCGATCCGTACTGGCTTCCAGCCTGTAATCCCGGGTATTTAAGATTCGTTCCAGCGGGTCGCTTGAGCGTTTTGGATGCGGAGGAATGACTGGCATATACAGATACGATTTAATGTACTTCCGGCCAAAACTCCACCAGGGATAAGCGCCATGGTCGAGCAACTTGAACGATACCCCCGTGGCGGCGAACACTGGAGCGTCTTTGCCCAAATTTTCTTGAAAAGATGCCCCGCCGGGTTCAATTTGCCATAAACCCAATGACCGGAGCTGTTCTAATAGCCTCTCGTTTGCCTTGCCTACGCTTCTTGACTTAGCAATTTCATCGTAATAGTCCGTTGCAAGTTGGTCGAAACCGGCGCGATGCTTACTTAGATATGCGATCATCTCTTCATCTGTGAGCGGGCCACGGAAGCGTCCAATGTACCATCTGGTGTTCCACGCAACCTCTACAAAAACAGTTTTGGAAAAACCATGGCGTTTGAAAATTGCCGTGACACTATCTACGTATGCCTCCGTAGGCACCTTCAGAAGAATCACAACGAAGACAAACAACATAATCACGACAACAAAATGTTTGAGTTTTGGCCTGTGTACAGGTGTAACGTCCCCGTCGTTTTTTCCTTCCCTATTAGCGACCTTTGCCCGTTTCTTACCGTTATCCTCTTTCACGCCGCACTCCTTTCAATACCCCTGAGGGAAGGAAGTAAAAGAGAACAGACTACTTTTCCCCTTTCGTCTTTTTCGATCTTCCTCTCGGATTCATCGTTGATCCCAGACCATGTTTGTTGCTGATTCGTATATGCCATTCTTCGCCTCCATAAGGTGTCTGTCGGTTTGAGAAAGCCCTCACAATCCTCTTCGTCAAGGAGGATCGCCGTCCTTCAATGCTACGGGCCATCACCTGACTATCGTATTTACAGTGTGGGATTTATGAAACTATCGGTTTGAGATTCCGGAAGATGATCTGAACATTGTAAATGTCCCAATAATATATCCTCATAAACTCGATTAGACCCTTTTAGTGGAATGACACTTAATTAGTTTCCATCCGGAAAAGGTGCTTTTTCCCCCTTGCGGCGTCAATCTTCGACTTTGCTTGTGCGGCGTACCGGTGTACGCCTCCGCGCAACGTCTTGATTTCCTTGCCAGGAGAAAAAATCCCCGCTTTCCGAATCGGAAACCAACAGTTTCTCGCCCGGAGTTTCCGGACGGAAACTAATTAACAACTTGATTGGGGAGAACATCACTTATTCATGGCTATATTGTTTTCCTCTGTTTCAATTCCCATTTTTTCAAGCGTATTTACGAGTCGCATGACAACCTGTTTCTGATCATAACCGGCATATTTTTTTGATATTTCCATGGCCTTTTCCCGGTAACGCCCATCGGCAAGCATCAATTTAAGTGACTCTTCAAAACGCAATGCCAACTGATCACGTCTCAAGCCAATCCCGGCTCCTATTCGTTCCAGACGGTGACTACACATCAATTGTTCGATGTGCGTCGGGATACAGAGGTTTGGGACTCCGGACATAAGTGTCACAGACGTAGTCCCAAGATTCGCGTTGTTTATTGTCAGGGTCATCTCAGGCAACAAATCGGACAGATTTATTTTATTGGAGGCAATACGCATGGTTGCCGTACGGTATTTATCTTTCAATTCGTCAGCAAGCCCAGGGATATAAGCGATGACTTCGGCGCCACTTTTATCAAGAGCTTCGAGGATCAGGGATGTTTCAGCCCCTGGAAACAGGTATACGAAAATTTTCTGTTCACGAAGTCCGGACCAGTGCGCCGCTTCACCTTCATCAGTAATAAACAACGGGCCGATATAACGTCCATTTTTACGGACCGGATAGTGATCCAGCTCGGGTAAAGTAGCCAGCAGGGAGACATTAGCCCTGACCGCCTGATGTAAATGGGAAAACGGAGAACCGCCAAAATCCATGCGAACCTGATTGACGTTGTCCAGCAACCTTTGTTCCGCTTTAAGAAGATCATCCCTGGTCAGCTTGAGCCAGGGACGAAAACAGGGATACGGAGAGATCTCAGGAGGCGATTCAAACCCTGAGTTCAGCTTCAGGCAAGAGATACCGAACAAACCTGCAGCCAGTATCACGGTGGGAGCATGCTGGGATAGAATAACATCCGGTTTGTACATGGCAAAAACAGTCTGCCAACTCCTTACCATCCCGCCGAGAATAGCGGCATCACCAAAACCGGCTTCAGAGAGTACATCCGCAAAACTCGACACCTCGCGACGCGATTTCGTCAGACCGATGGGAATTGGGGATTGGAGATAACCGAAACCTTCATCAAGGAAATGATAGGCTGAGCCCACTTCTTTGACGACAAAAAGGACCTCATGGCCACGCTCTCTCAGAATGCAGGCAATGGGTAGCATTTGGGAGAGGTGACCGAGGCGCCCCCCCTGTTCCCAGGCAAACAAAAAACGCATCAGGCAAGCCCCATAGTGATTTCACGGCAACCAAGGCAGCAATCCGGAGTAATGTGTTGAATTAATCCGGCTCTAATATGCTCAATGGAAATATACCTGCTGGTGTCTTTGATTGAGTAACAAGGCATCATATTAGCATTTACGTCAAAGTACCTCATCGAAGGCTGAAATATATAGCGACAGCGAAAGTGATACCGTTCACTCTCAAAAGCGATAGCGTAGACTATAGTCTGCCTTAGGCTGGATAGGCTGGACAACATGCCTGGATATTCCCAAGCCCTGAACATAGCTCCGTAGAGCTTCAAGTGGCTGGCCATAATCAACGCTATGGATAATAATACGCTTTGGCCCCATAGCAACGATCAACTGTTCCAAATTTCTGAGAACCCC
This sequence comes from Geobacteraceae bacterium, assembly GCA_025355965.1. Taxonomy (GTDB): domain Bacteria; phylum Desulfobacterota; class Desulfuromonadia; order Geobacterales; family Pseudopelobacteraceae; genus JACRCG01. The sequence goes on along the minus strand of JANXYR010000077.1, from coordinate 9,269 downwards.
TGGGAGCCCAAACCGTCCGATTCTTTTAGCTTCATCTTCATCAAGAGTATCAAGAGAAACCCCTATCTGCGGAAACAATCTGACAGTCCGCATGATGTCGATGTTACTGCCGTTTGTTATGGTATACGGGCTCTTGCCGCTCATGACAACCTTTCCCACCATGTCCCAGAAGTATGGATGCATGGTGGGTTCACCCTCACCCTGAAGAGATATAGTCAGCCGCACGTCAGGGAGACTTGCCAGTATTTTGTCAAACAGCGCCGGCTTCATATGGCGCTGTGGCATCTCCCGTCCGGCACAATAGAAACAGCCAAAATTACAGACTGTTGTTATTTCGATCTGCACAAACCTAATCATGGAATCAAACGAAGTGAAACGTGTTTGGGAAAGCTTACTCACGTCTTTTTCAGTCTTCCTATCTAATTTCATCGTTAATCCCAGGCCAAGAAACGAATGGTATGAAATATTTAATTTAACTTTTCTATACAGCCGGGGAAAAGATGTCAAGGATTCTAATGTTTGAGGTGGGAGGAATATGTCTTTTGCGCTAATCTTCTCTGAGCAGGTACGTTATTTGTTTGAATCCCAGTGCCCAGGTTTATCCGCAATGACTCAGTTGCAAAGCCTTGTGTCTCGAGACGGCGGGTGATTAATTACGGTAGCTGGTTTTGTGTTGCCCATAAAAAGTGCGCAATACCTTGGGCACGCCACAATGGATTTGAACCGAATATCAAATACATCATTGACCCCTAACAGGTTAATACTGATTAAATTAGATCGGACTTAACTGGACTAACTACCGACAGAATACATGCTAACTATCTGATTTAATGGTGTACTGTAGATATGGTCAAAATGGTTTAAGTCCCTGACATACCGTTTCTTTCGTTGACAATAGTGCGGAGAGGTGCTACTTAGAAGGCATTTTACCTGTAGACTATATCTGCTCTCCGTGCGCCGTCTATGCGTAGCCGGCCAAAAGAGGTCAATTAACGTGATATTATTGAAATTGTGCCGCAACATCCTACCTTTGGTTCTCGTCATACTGGTCATAATTTCATCTTTGGAAATACCTCCCGCTTTTTGCCAGGATACGGATGATTCTCAGGTTTTTATTGCCGGATTTAATGCTTACCAGCAAAAAGATTACGCCACATCTATAGAAAAAATGAACGAGGTCTTGCAAAAATACCCAGAGACTCCTCTCAGGGATATGGCGCTGTTCTGGCTTTCAAGGTCCTACTACAAAGCTGGCAACCAGCAAGAGGCAGCCCGTTATCTTTCTCAACTGTCCAAGGAATACCCAGACAATCCCCTAAGAAACACTGTTGAGGACGAACTCCTCTCATTGACGGCACGCTACGAAAAAGGTGAGAAACTGCCAGTGGGAGCAACTCCGGTTAAACAGCCTGACCTCCAGACGGCTCAAAAAGTAAAGGCCGAGAGGGAGCAAGTTGCAGCAGTAAAAGCAGAAGAAGCAAAGCTTGCAGCTGCTGCTGAGAAAAAAGAAGTCGCTAGGATAGCTGCTGCGAAAGCTGAACAAGAGCGTGTAGCCACAATAAAAACGGAACAAGATCGCCTGGCGACAGAAGCTGCAGCTGAAACAGCCCGTATTAATTCGCAGAAGACCGAAGCGGCGCGCCTTGCCCAGATTCAAGCCGAGCAAAAGCTAGTCGCACAGACTGAAGCTGAACTAACACGCATGAACGTACTCAAAACGGAAAACGAACGTAAGGCCGCGGTAGAAAAAGCAGAGCGTGAACGTATCGCCTCCGTTAAAGCTGAAGAGGCTAAAAAGGCGGCAGCTGCCGCCGAGGCGGCTCGCCTGGCTTCCATCAAGGCCGAAGAGGAGCGTAAAGCAGCTGCAGATGCTGCTGCCAAAGAAGCCGAAAACAGTAGAATAGCCGCTCTTAAGGCGGAAGAAACCCGTCTGGCCCAGCAGAAACTTGCCGAGGAAAAAATTCGAAACGCAAAATTGGCGTATCGCGAAAAAGCGATTGGCCAGTATAAAGCCATTATCGATAAATTCCCAACATCCACAGCAGCTGTAGCTGCTGCTGCAAAACTCCGTGAACTTGGCGTTGCTGTCGCACTTCCTACTTCGGCAGCAGAGTTACCAATGCCGGAGAATGCTCAGGTATTGCGGCTCGAAGTGACACAATTTGCCGGTTTTGAATTCAACCTGCCGACTCGCCCCGATGCTTTCACAGTTGGCCACCCTATTGTAATTCCGTTTGAAGTCATCAATCGTGGAAACGGTAAAGACTCCTTCTATCTGGAATCTTCTTTTCCGTCTGATTTCAAAGCACGTTTTGCCTCAGCAGCAGCACCTGGAGTTGCAATAAGTCAAACACCAGACCTTGCACCGGGCGAAACCTTTAAAGGGGTTATCGACCTTGTTATTCCACCCGGCAGCATTGACGGACTACGCATTACTTATCCGGTCAAAGCAGCTTCACGCTTGATGGCAGAAGCCAGTCAGTCGCGTGAAATCCGGCTGGTTGCCTCTGCCCCGCTTCTTCGTGCCGTCCTGCGCACAGACAATGCCAGACCACTCCCTGGTAACAAGGTGCTCTACCGCGTTGCCATTCTCAACGTTGGCTCGACATTTGCTGAAGATGTAACTTTCCGCCTTAATTTCCCCCCTCAGCTTGAGCCAACCGACTACACAGCTGCAGGATTCAGACAGGAGATGAAATCAGCTCTCGTATTAGATGGATTAAAGATCAAATCCGGGGAAAGTCGAGAATTAAGCGTAGTTTTCCAGCTCAAGGAAGACTCATTAGCCGGGCAGGAGATCTCAACCCGCGCCGAGTTGATTAACAACCAACTTAAAACCAACGCCACCTTTGTTTCAAACTCGGCAAATGTTGAGTCTCAACGAAGCGTCTCTGTTCGCATTGGGTCTGACCGCATTGTAGCGATTCCAGGTCAGACAATCACTGTCCCATTTATAGTCACCAACACCGGCAATGTCCGGGAAAAATTTAAGATAAGCTCTATTGTCTCCGGTGCCAAAGACGCCATTATTTTCTATGACTTGAACCGTGACGGTATACGCCAGGCCAGCGAGCCAACCATCAATGAAATCGGTCCGCTGGCCCCACGTGAAGAAGCCAGTGTAGTTGTGGAGATCAAAACACCGAAAAATGCGGCAGATAGTAGCCAGGGGAGCGTCCAGATTTCCTTTGTGTCAGAAGGGGATTCTGCTCGCTCTGCATCAGGTTCAGCTGTGCTAACCTATTCTAGGCCGGTTTTGAAAATGATAATGGCCGGCCATGACGGACGGCTCAAGCCGGGTGACGTTGCTTCATTTGATCTGACGCTAACAAACAGTGGATCTAATCTTGCGCGGGTAGTAGAACTGCAGAGTGTCTGGCCACAACAACTGGAGCTGGTAGCTGCTGACCCCGCTACCAGTATTGTCAACAATGAAACCATCATTTGGCGCTTCAAGGAAATGGGGGCCGGTGAAAAACGAAGTATCAAGGTTTCATTCAGGGTTAAACCTGGTACAGGAGTTGGAACCGCTATTCAGGTCAAAAACATACTGACCTACGAAGACCAACTGGGGAACAGGTATTAATATGACACCACGCGCCCGTATTACCACTGTCATCGTTCTCTCAATCTGTCTGGCAATGCCTGCCTGGGGCCAGCAGCAACTGCTGTATACTCCTCAACCGGTCACCTCAGGACAGAAAATCACTCCACAAGATGGCATACTTGTTCAGGAGGTAGAAGTTCAGAGTGGTGACAGCCTATATAAACTTTCCCGTAAATTTAGCGGGCGCGGCATGTATTTCCCCCAGATACTGCTTTTTAACACGATTAAAAATCCTAACTTGATTCATACCGGAGATACTCTCAAGATTCCGGTAACTCAAAAAGTTGAGCACGTTTCAGGACATAACGAGACTACATCAACTGGTGCGGTTCATAAGCCTAAAATCTCTGTGGACAAAAATAAATCACTTAAATCCGAAGTTCCGCCTACTGCCAGTCAATCAAACAACAAGACTTCAACAGTTTCTGGTTCAAGTACCGAACTCTCTTTGAGCGATTTGAAAACAGTTAGAACTGAAAAGAAGAGGGCAGGTAATATCAAGAAAAGAACTGCCGGTCGTGCAACGCATAAAAGCGTCGCCGCTGCCGTTCCTGCTGCAAAAGCCGCAGATGGACAAAGACTCTTTGAAGCTGCGGTAAAGGCCTATCGTAAAGAGGACTGCCGTACTGCCCTTGAACTGCTTGATCGTTACCTTGCAGAGAATCCAGGTTCACCTTTGGCTGCTGATGCTAATCTGTACAAAGCTGAATGTTATTTGAAACTGTCTGTTCAATAGGCCGCCGCTGAAACCAGACACTTTCCACATACCCACGAACATTATAGTTTTTTACTTCACGTTACGCATCCTATGAGGTTTATACGCAATGAAGATCACTCCGCTCGACATTCAGCAGCAGCAATTCAAGGTAAAAACTTTTCGAGGGCTTGACCCGGATGACGTTGATGCCTTTCTGCAATCAGTCGCAGGTGAAATGGAGGGGTTGATTCGCGAAAACAACCAAATGAATGAGCTGCAGTCACGCCATACTCGTGAAGCACTTGAGATGGCAGAGAAGGAGCGTGAACTGCGCGAAACACTGCTTTCTGCCCAACGCGTAATCGAAGAAATGAAGGCAAATGCCCGTAAAGAGGCTGAGCTGATCGTTTCAGAAGCCGAGATAAAGGGCGAACGTATTGTTGCAGACGCCGAACGACAACTGGCAGGACTTAAGAGCCGAATTGAAGAGGTTCGTCGACAGAAGATACAGTTTGAGATGAGCTTTAAAGGATTGCTCGAAAGCTTTAGCCATCAACTTTTAAGCGATGACCCTGTCTAAGCTCCCCTTTCTAACAACATTTGATGACTCCCTGATTCTGAATGTCTATGTTCAGCCACGTGCCTCAAAGAACCAGATCTGCGGAATTCAAGGTGGAGAACTTAAAATCAGGCTCACCTCTCCGCCTGTTGATGGTGCGGCCAACAAGCTCTGTCGGGAGTTTGTTGCAGATCTCTTTGAAATATCCAAATCATCGGTCGATATTATCTCAGGTCAGACCTCCCGCCATAAACGACTAAGAATTATTGGTAATTATCCTGGACAGTTCAACAAAACAGTTTCCTTAATAGAAGAAATCCTGAAGGCTCAACAAACACAAACAGAAAGGATGTAGACATGGCACAAGCAAAAACAGGTGACAAAGTTACTGTACACTACACTGGAACACTTGAAGATGGGTCTGTATTTGACACGTCGGAAGGCAATATTGAACAATCGAATGATCATTTGTGTGGATGCGACAGCAAGAAAGACACTGATAAAGGTTGCGGCGGCAACTGCGCCAACGATCCTATGGAGTTTATTATCGGTGCCGGGCAGCTTATACCTAAATTCGAAGCGGCCGTGATCGGTCTTGAACCGGGGCAGAGCGTAACTGTCTCTATTGCTGCAGATGATGCCTATGGACAGCGTGCTGAGGAAATGGTTGCAGTCATTGAGAGAAGTGAAATACCGCCTGAAATAAACCCTGAACCAGGTCATCAAATGGAAGTAATTTTGGAAGATGGCTCACCTTTTCCGGTGCTGGTAACTGAAGTTACTGATTCAACCATTACACTGGACGGCAATCACCCATTAGCGGGCCGTGATCTGACTTTCGCTATCCGGCTGGTTGAGATCCTGTAGATTGTTACAATCTCTTCCGTAAAACGTTAGAAAGGCCGTTGACATCCCATCAACGGCCTTTCTCTATTTTTCCTCAGAAATATTTATTGCAGGCTTTACTATTGCTTCCCGGTTGCAACTGTTGAACCAGCAGACTCTATCGCAAAATCTTTAGCACCTTTAGGAAGATTGGCAAGAACTACGACAAAAGGAATCGCTTTGCCGGGAGCTACTTCCATATTTGACAACGAATCGCCGAACTGGTTGGCCATGGCCGCCTCGATCTTGTCGAGCGGAAGACTTTCCATCTGCTCCTCCGTCAGAGGGTTACCACCATAAGCGCTCTTGGATGCGATACTTTCTCCAGCAGAATCAAATACGGTAACTTTAACCTGCAATGCTGCCCGTTCTTTAGAATATTCATTAAGCGCCTCACCTGAAATCACCAGCAATTCTCCTGCTTGATCATTCTCGATAAAAACAGCTTTTACGCTTTTTACACTAATCTTGCCACTCTCCAGAGCTCCACTCTCCTTGGTTGTAGTAGCCGATGAAGAATAGCCAAGATAGGCAACATAGCCGATAATTGAGATCACCATTACCGAAATAGCACCAACGACTACACCAAAAAACGGATTCGGCTTACGCCTGGAAGAAATCGAAAGTGGCGGCAATTCTTGCTGATCCGTGACTAAATCTTCCCTCGAAAACGACTGTTTATCTGTATTGTCGCCCGCCGTTATATCTTGAGCTTCAGCAATAGGGGCAAACAGGATCTCTTGAGACGGTTTTAAATCATCCGGATTTACCTGCTGAACCGCAACAGAAGTCAATTCGTCACCAAAATCAATTTCGCCCAGATTAAATGCCGTATCAACTGGCGTAGAGAGTGAAAATAAATTGCCGCTTTTACTTGAATCCTTGCCGCCCATGTCCATGGATTCAGCAAAGCTGTCACCTTCAAAATCAAAGGTGATAGCTTCCCCTGTTGCTTCGGGAGTGGTTTGTGCAACCTCTCCAAACATATCATCATCAGAAAAATCCAGCCCCTGTGAGACCTCTTTCTTAGGCAAAGTAGCAGCGTCAGTAAAGTCGTCTAATGACAGTGTAGACTGGATGGTCGAATCAGGCTCTGAATTGCATTCGCCAAAATCAAAGCTCGAAAAGTCAACCTCACCAGTCACATCAGCAGGTTTAGCTGCCGAAGCGGGGATATCCTCACTGACAGCAATGAGATGATTATCAGGCTCAAATAGCGTATCGTTATCATCTAAGTTCGTTGTTTCGAACGAGAACAAATCTGCCGGTACGTTGCTGACAGAAGTATCTTCGGATGTTTCAGAGTCAAAAGAAGCATCCTGAACAGCCTCAGCTGCAAATAACGGAGCCAAGGATTCTTCTCCCGATACGTCTTTCTGCACCCTGAAGACATTTTTACACTTGGTGCAGCGGACTTTGACACCCTTCTCCTTGACCCTGGAATCGTCAAGTCGAAATCTGGTCTGACATTTTTCGCATTGAATTATCATCTGCGACTCCTCGATAATGACAGCTTAATTTCACGGCAATCCACGGAACTATCTGAAACAACGTTAGTCCTATATCAGAAAGGTTGGATGGTGTCAAATCATTACTCTGAGACATTTCGACTATTTAGTTAGATTTTGCGAGCAGATTCCGATAATCGGACATGTAACACAGCGACTAACGTCCTTGCCGTCGCAACCGTCACTTATGCCAAGATGAGCCAGAGAAAAATCATATTTAACCGGATCTGTCGGATCAAACGTGCGCAATGCTGTTGTAATTTCCTGTGCCATACGCCAGTCGGCGGCCTTTCTGCTGGTCAGACCGAGATAACGGCTTATGCGGCTTATGTGAGTATCAACCGGAATAATCAGCTGTGCCGGCGAAACACCCTCCCACAAGCCAAGATCAATACCGTCCGCAGGACGGACCATCCAACGCAGCATCATGCAGAGTCTTTTGCAGGCACTTCCGGAGCCTGGGGCGGGAAACAGAAACGGAAAGTATGAGTCAGACGGAATGTCTTGAGTTCCGAAAACGTCACTATAGTCCAGAGCAAGCACTCTGGCTGTGTAGCTATTTAAGGAACCACTTACGTCACTGTCTGCAACGTTGTGCCCACGCAGAAAAAAGGACTGGATGCTACCGGCCTGCTCCAGCATCCGACGCATTCCCAACAGTAGCGCACAGAGGTCCCTGCCATCATTAAAGCGGTGCTTGAATCCTGAGAAAATCCGCAGACCGACCTGAGGATCAAAATTTTCTACATAACACCTTGGCGACAGTCCAATCTCGGCAAATATCACCTCCAGCGTACGGAGGATTATTACTATAGAGCCGTAGGCAAATGATGACGCGATCACCGCAGCGATCTCACGATCAACCGGATCAGTGTAGCGATGACAGAATGAAAGCGGATCATTGCCTAGGTGCTGCCCTGATCTGGAGATATAGAGTGCGTCTAGAGTTGCTTGTATGTCAGACATCCGCCTCTCGCAAAAACCGGGCGGCATCCTCTGGCGAGGTAGGATTAATATAGAAACCGGTTCCCCATTCAAATCCGGCAACCTGGGTCAAACGAGGCACAAGCTCGATATGCCAGTGGTAATCATACTCCAGCGAATTCCAATGTTCTGGTTTGCCAGGGCGTCGATGCATGGGTGGTGCGGTATGCAGAATAAAGTTATAGGGTGCATCCCGTAGAACCGTCTTGACCCGTAGCAGCATATCTTTCATTGCCACCGCCAACTCCGCTAACTGGGCATCGTTCATCAGGGCGAAGTCATGGCTGTGACGCTTTGGATAGAGCCGTAGCTCGAATGGTGAGCTGGAAGCGTACGGTGTCAGCGTTACGAAGTTGGAAAATTCCTTTACTACCCGCACACCTTCACGCAACTCAAACTCAATCAGATCACAAAAAATACAACGTTCCTTGTCATTGAAATAATTTCTGGAAACTTTCAGCAGGGTACTTGCCACCGGTGGAAGCAGCGGCACAGCAATAAGCTGACTGTGAGAATGAGAAAGCGATGCGCCGGCACGTACACCATGGTTTTTGAACAACACCATGTAGCGAAAGCGAAAATCCTTGCGAAGGTCAAGATAACGATGACGATACGCTGTAAGCACATCGGCTATCTCATTAACCGTCAGATCGGCCAATGTCCGGTCGTGGTCAGGAGTTTCAATGATCACCTCATGCGCACCGATGCCGTTCATGACGTCATACATTCCGTAGCCATGATTGTTAAGGTCACCCTCCACCCGCAGAGCAGGATACTTGTTGGGAATCACCCGTACCCGCCAGTTAGGGGCGTTTTGCAACCCGCCGGGACGAATGGCAAAAATTTCATTCGGGGTTTTATCCTCATTGCCATAACAGAATGGGCAGGCGGTCATCCGGGTCTGCTCCGGCTCAACCTGAAAATCACGTGGACGGCGGACACGTTCGGTGGCGATAATTACCCAATATAGTTTTAACGGATCCCAGCGAAGTTCAGACATTTATCCTCCAAGAAGCAAGGGTCTAGGGG
>JANXYR010000024.1 GCA_025355965.1 Geobacteraceae bacterium | reverse complement strand
CTCCGAGAGTTTTTTCAACTCCGACCCGGATCTGATCGATACTTTCAGCGGTTTCTCCGACGACGCTCTGCCCTTCTCTGGCCGAGTCATCCACCTGTTTTGAATGGGTAGAGGCTTTAGCCGTGGTCATTGCAACGTCGTTCAGGGTGGCCGACATCTCCTCCGAGGCGACGGCCACCGAGGCGGCAAGTTCCTTCTGCTCGAAAATAGATGCCGCAAGTTGTTCTATGCTTGCCATTGTGCGGCATGAGGTGATGGCGACATGTCCGGCCTGGCCGTATAGATCCGTGATGATTTCCCTGAGCTTCGCCACGAGACTGTTGACGCCTGCCGTCAATGCCCCGATCTCGTCGGATGACGTAACCGGAAGCGTTACTGTCAGGTCCCCCTCCCCCTGGGAGAGAATCTGGATTTTCTCGGATATGCCGATGATATTTTTTATGATCGTAAACCTGAAGAAGAGGTACATGCTCCCAGCTATCAGGACAAAACAGGTAGCGCCTAGGAGTCTGTCGGGCTTTCATCGTCTAACATGGCCAAGAGTGTATTGCGGATATAACCATCTGATATTATTGGTGTAGCTGCTGTTTTCTTCTTGCGTTTTTACTGGTTTTCATGTATATTTCGTCCGCAATATCAGCTGGTTAGATATCGGAGGCGTGCATGGAACCCAAGTTTTTAGAGGTGGACCGAGAGACACTGTATCTCCTACCGCCATCAGTGCAGGACTGGTTGCCCGAAGGGCACCTGGCCCGTTTTGTCGTCGAGATTGTAGAACAGCTCGACCTGCGTTCTTTGAAAGCATCATATGCCGGTCGTGGTTCACAGCCTTACAATCCTGCCATGCTGCTGGCACTTCTCTTCTACGGTTACTCTACTGGTATATTTTCCAGTCGGAAACTGGAGCGCAGCACATATGACTCAGTAGCGTTTCGGTTCATTGCAGCAAACCGTCATCCTGATCATGACACCATTGCCACATTCAGAAAGCGGTTTTTGAAAGAGCTTTCCGGTCTATTCGTTCAGATTCTGATGATCGCCCGCCAGATGAACATGCTGAAGCTGGGCAGTGTCAGTCTGGATGGAAGCAAGGTCAAGGCAAATGCCTCCAAGCACAAAGCGTTGAGTTATGAGCACGCCTGCAAACTGGAAGTACAGCTCAAATCCGAAGTTGCAGATCTTCTCAAAAAAGCCGAATCAGCCGACAAAGCTGACATTCCGGATGGCATGAACGTTCCCGAAGAGCTTCAACGTCGTGAACAGCGCCTTTCCGGTATCGCCGCAGCCAAAGCCGAGATCGAACGCCGTGCTGCTGAGCGTCACACCCGTGAGCAGGCGGCGTATGAAGAGAAGGTCGCTGCACGGGCAAAGAAGGCAGAGGAAACCGGCAAGAAACCGAAAGGCAAGCAGCTTAAGCCACCGACAGCGGGTCCAAGTGCCAAAGACCAGGTCAACCTGACCGATGAAGAATCCCGGATCATGCCGGTCTCTGGCGGTGGTTTTGAACAGACCTACAATGCCCAGGCTGCCGTTGATACTGAATCGAAGTTGATCGTAGCTGCCCACATAACCCAGCAGTCCAACGACAAGCTGGAACTGGAACCAACCCTGAAAAACCTGGCGGCCTTGCCAAAACAACTCGGTACAGTCACCGAACTACTTGCCGACAGCGGCTACTTCAGCGAAACCAACGTCAATGCCTGCGTAGGTGAAGAGATAACGCCATACATCGCTGTCGATCGACAAAGCCACAACCGGTCACTGTGGGAACGCTTCAAGGAACCGCCACCACTGCCCGATGATGCTGATTCATTAACCACAATGAAGCATCGATTGAAAACCAAGGCTGGCAAAGCAATATATGCACTACGCAAGGTAACCTCAGAACCGGTCTTTGGTATCATAAAGGCGGTCATGGGTTTCCGTGGATTCATGCTCCGTGGTAAAGAATCGGTATCAGGAGAATGGACTCTCGCCTGTATGGCGTACAACATCAAAAGGATGCATAGCTGGAAAATGGCTTGAGAAAGAGCAATAAACAGTAAATACATGCGGGAAACCGGCTTACAAAAGAACATTTGAGCAAACCCGCATATCGAAACTGAATCTGTTATCCGGTCAGAATCGGTCAACGGATTCAACTTACGGGAAAATGTAACTCAGTCATAATCTCAAGTACGACAGACTCCTAGGGTAGAATCTAAGCTGGTGCAGGCTTGCTATTTCCATTTTGTTTACCTCTGGTCAGTGTGGTAGGTATTCGTAAAAATACCCTCACTTAATTATATACTGTCCATGAGGCATTATTTATTATAAGCGAGTCTTGCTGGTTGTACGGAGGGAAATACTATCACCCTATTATTTACAAAGTTTTTAAGAAACTTATTACCAAGAGCATCATAATGGATAAATAACCTGTTTATTAGGAGGTTAGCTAGTTCCTCCCGTTACATTTTCCGTT
>JANXYR010000032.1 GCA_025355965.1 Geobacteraceae bacterium | reverse complement strand
GCATGAGCTGGACCACCGGGATACCGATAATCATGCCGAAGGTAAGGCGATCCCGGCGCATCTGGATAAACTCCTTGGTAACAATTGCCCACAATCGCGCAAAAGAAAAATGGATACGCTTTTTCATTTGAGTCTCATATTGAAAAGTTGTCCTTCGAACTACCCATCAGATGTATAAAAACATCCTCAAGTCCAGGGTTGATCTGCTGCCAGACGTAGGGCTCAGTGCGGAATGGGTAAATTGCCTGTTCGAGGACCTGTGAATTCGAGCCGCTGACGTGCAACATGGTGCCGAATGCGACCGCCTGCCCTACGCCAGGTTTGCTGCGTAATTGCTTTGCTACCTCCTGTAAATCAGGGCCGCTGATAGACCAGGTGGTCAATTTAGCACCGGTAATTACCTCCGCCGCCGTACCGTGGGTCAGCAGGTTTCCATATGAAAGATAGGCGAGACGATCGCAACGTTCAGCTTCATCCATGTAGTGGGTGGTGATCAGAAAGGTGAGCCCCTGACCAGCCAGTTCGTGTATCTGTTCCCAGAAGTCCCGGCGTGCCTTCGGATCGACTCCCGCAGTCGGTTCGTCGAGCAACAGCAACCTTGGTTTATGAATCAGGCAGGCAGCCAGAGCAAGGCGCTGTTTCCATCCACCAGAAAGTTCGCCGGCAAGCTGTTTCTGGCGTTTGGCAAGTCCCAGCCGCTCGATGCTTTCCTGCACAGCTTCACGCCGGTTATCCACGTCATACATGCGCGCCACAAAATCAAGATTCTCGGCGATGCTCAGATCCTCATAAAAACTGAAGCGCTGGGTCATGTAGCCGACCTGGCGCTTGATGGACTCACTCTCCCCGATGACATCGAAACCGAGGCAGGTGCCTTCTCCAGCATCAGCCGCCAACAGTCCGCAGAGCATGCGGATAAAAGTGGTTTTGCCGCTGCCGTTCGGCCCGAGAAAACCGTACACCTCCCCCTGGCGCACCTGCAGATCAATCCCGTTGACGGCGGTCTGGTCACCAAAGCGTTTGGTCATACCGTACACATCTATTACGACATTATCTGTCATAATGCTGAACCGAAGCGGACATCCACCGGCTGCCCAGGGTGCAGCTGAACTGCCGTCGCCTGATCAAAGGCGAGTTCGACCATGTAAACAAGCTTCTGGCGGCTTTCCCGGCTATAGATGACAGGAGGTGTGTACTCTGCCTGAGGCGAAACGAAGCTAACGGTGCCTGAAAACGGTGTGTGCCCTCCATCAACAGTTACCTGCATCCTGTCACCCTGATGGATTGCCGCGAGGAGCGGCTCTGGCACAAATGCCCGGACCTTAATATTCTGTGGTGGCAACAGGACAATGATTGGTCGCCCCGCTGCGACCCACTCTCCTTTGCGATATAGCGTATCAAAAACCAGCCCAGCCTGTGGCGCAGTTTGACGTTTCTGGGCAAGATCCCATTCACTTCTGGTCAGTGTTGCTTCCAGCGTTTGCATACTTGCTTCGGCAGCCGCAATCTGGTCGCTCCGCGAACCTAGTCGCGCTGTGCCAAGCTCGGCTTCAAGCTGGGCCACTCGCTGTCGATCCTGATCGCGCACGGAGCGCAGGCGGTCAACGTCCTGCAGTGAAACTACTTTTGCAAGTAACAGTCTTTCCTGACGTGCAAGTTCTTTTTCCGAAAACTGTAACGCTGCTCGCGCCAGATTCAATTGTGCGGTACTGGCTTCAATTTCTGTTGGCCGCTTCCCTTTTTTTGCATCGGCCAGTTGTGCGCGGGTTTGTGCGAGGCGTAGTCTTGTTTCGTCGCGAGCCGTTTTTTCCGTGACATTCTCCAGCTCAAAAAGTGGGTCACCAACCCTTATCTGTGAACCGCGCTGCACGAAAAGTGTCTCCAACCTTCCCGGCATGGGGGCTGAAATATAAACGAACTCTCCCTCCACATAACCCTGAACCGTTCCCGCTGCCGACGGAGTGCTGTTGCAGCCGGACATGATGCAAAGCAGCGCAGTTGCGATACCAAGGAGTATGATCGTATTAAGTTTAATGGAGGATATTGTACTCATAGAATGACCTTCCTCTTTTCGGTGGCTTCACAATGTCGTATTCTAACAGTTCTGAGTAATAGAGCAAGCAGAGTGCTTCCATTCCTGTACGAAAACGAAACATTTCCCCCCATCTACTTGCCGCCAGCCTGAATTGTGTGCTACAACACCCTCCATGCTCCAACTAATCAATCTATCCAAAAACTTCGCCGGCAAGCCGCTTTTCACCAACATCTCCTGGCACCTGAAAAAGGGTGAGCGTGTGGCACTGGTCGGAGAAAACGGCGCTGGTAAATCAACGTTGATGAAGATTATCGCCGGTTTGACTGAACCGTCATCGGGCGAAATTCAATTTGCTAGGGGTGCCAAGGCGTCTTACCTGCCTCAGGACGGTATTGTCACGGCCGGTCAGTCGCTGTTCCATGAAGCCCGCGCCGCGCTCGGAGAGTTGCTGGCCATGGAGGAAGAGTTGCATCGGATTGGCCTCGATCTGGAACGACTCCCCCATGATTCTCCTGAGCATGATCAGATCTTGACGAGATATGGCGAGTTGCAGGAACAGTACCGTCATGGTGGCGGTTATACGATGGAGGCCGAAATCGGCACCGTGTTGAAAGGGCTCGGTTTTGCGCAGTCAGACTGGCACCGCGACTGCGGCGAATTTTCCGGTGGTTGGCAGATGCGTATCGCCCTGGCCCGCCTGCTGCTGCAGAAGCCGGATGTATTGCTGCTGGATGAGCCGACCAACCATCTGGACATAGAAGCGCGCAACTGGCTGGAAGAGTATCTCTGCGCCTACCCAGGTTCGGTTATTCTGGTTTCTCACGACCGCTTCTTCATGGACAGCGTTTGCAGCCGTATTGCCGAGGTCTGGAACCACACCCTGGCGGATTACCATTGTCGCTACTCGACCTATCTCAACCAGCGCGAGGAGCGGGTCACCGCTCTGCGTAATGCCAAGCGTCTTCAGGACGAGGAGATCGAAAAGACGGAGGATTTTATCCGCCGTTTCCGCTATCAGGCTAACAAAGCCTCACAGGTTCAGTCACGCGTCAAACAGCTGGAAAAGGTGGAGCGGATTGTACTCCCGCCGGAGCGGAAACGTATCCGTTTCCAGTTTCCGGATGCACCTAAGAGTGGCAAGAGCGTCATCGAACTGAAGGGGTTAACGCGCTCGTTTGGCGACCATATCGTCCTGAACCGGATCGACCTGAACATTGAAAAAGGTGAGCGGGTTGCTCTCGTCGGGCATAACGGCGCCGGTAAATCGACTTTAATGGCGGTGTTGGCCGGTGGTGAATTTCAGGGTGGGGAGAGGGTCGTCGGACATAATGTCAGCATGGATTATTTTGCCCAGGATCAGGCCAATGCCCTGGATCAGAGCCGCTCGGCATACGATGAACTTTACGCGGAAGCTCCGTACGATATGGTGCCAAAACTGCGTGATATTCTGGGTGCTTTTCTATTCTCGGGTGATGATATACATAAACAGGTCAGCGTCCTTTCCGGTGGTGAGCGTAACCGTCTGGCTCTGGCCAAGATGCTGCTGCGTCCTTCCAATCTGCTGTTGATGGACGAACCGACCAATCATTTGGACCTGAACAGCAAAGAGGTGTTGCTGGATGCGCTCAAAGGTTTTGATGGTACTGTGGTGTTCGTTTCGCATGATCGCTATTTTGTCAACGTATTGGCAACACGGGTTGTTGAGGTTGACGGCGGTGGTGTAGAAAATTATTTCGGGGATTACGAATATTATCTGGGGAAAAAGGCTGGTGCATCCACACCTATCGTTGCGACTCCTGCCGCTAGTTTTACTCCATCGACCGCCGCAGTCGGCGCTTCTCCGGCACCTTTACCTCAATTAAATAAGGATGTGCGGCTTAAAGACCGTGAAGAAGAAAAGCGCCGCAAGCGCGATGATCAATCGCGCCAAAAGCGGATGAATGAGGTGGAAGCACAGATTGCTGGGGTCGAAAAGGAGCTGGCGGGATTGGAAGTTGAGATGAACATGCCCGGTTTCTTCGATGATCCGGAGCGCGGGCTTCAGGGCGGCGAGAACCACGCCGCACTGAATGCCAGATTAGAAGAGTTGTATGAAGAGTGGGAAAGCTTATCTTGCTGATCCACCGTTAACCCCTGAGGGCAGAGGGACAGAAATGTAGGTGGGCGTTATCTTTTCCCCCAACTGTCAGGCACTCTGCAGTTAAGAGCGTCTTTTACTTCCTGTCTGAAGGCAACCAGAAGCTCTTTCTCTTCGCCATACGCATTGTTAACAGCTTCAGTAACAATAGAGTGCAATTTACTCAGTTTGTTGCGATCACCTACGGAACCCCTTAGCTCCCTACGGAGTGCCAAAATAGATGTATTGTGAGAACTCATATACAACCTTCCCCTTTGTTTGTTTACGCTGGAACCATTCTTCAATCCTGCACAACTCCCCACGTGTCCGAAAAAAAGCAGTGGTGCATCTTGTTTTTGACATTTACTGCACCGAGGATTTCATCCCCTTCTTCCTGACTCAGCCCTGCTTTTGGCCGTACTCCCATCCAGTAGGCTGCCGTTTCGGTAGGGTTATCAAGAGGGCGTGGAATGGGAGGACCGGGTTTGTAATGTCCACCAATAAAGAGGGCAGCTTCATAATGCTGAGGGTGTTTGACAAGATAAACCTCCACCAGCATCCCGTTGCTCAGGGTCTTTTCAACAAGCTGGTCCAGTACTTCAACATCTTTAGGTACGTCAATTAACGAGGACATGTTCGGTTTGTCTCCTTCTCTCTGAGAAATGTACTTTATGCTTATTGAATCGTGGCATTTTAATCTACAGTAACTCTAGCATGTTGCACCCAAAAATGCCAAAGCAACGAATTCTCATCATATCAGCGTGGGTAATGCAGGACAATAAAAAAAATGTGACTGTTCCAAGTCAAGCAGCGATGGAGCGGCTGCTGGCGCCGCGCCGTGTGATAAACAGTTGAAAACCTTACGTGACTCCCATATAGTACCGCCATATGCGTATTGACTTTAATGAGGTAAGCCATGACGACACGTATTGAAAAAGATTCCATGGGGGAAATGCTTGTCCCGGCTGAGGCGTACTACGGAGCGCAGACCGCGAGAGCTGTGCATAATTTTCCAATATCCGGTTTAAAGCCGCACCCCGCCTTTGTATGGGGAACGGTGATCATCAAAAAATGTGCTGCAAAGGCCAATATGTCTACAGGCAGGCTGCCAACCGAGATCGGTGACGCTATCGTGGCTGCTGCCGATGAGGTGCTGGCCGGAGAACTGGCTGACCAGTTTGTGGTGGATCCATTTCAGGCCGGGGCGGGGACATCGCATAATATGAACGCCAACGAGGTTCTTGCCAATCGTGCGTTGGAACTTTTAGGGCGTCAGCGGGGTGATTTCTCCACCTTGCATCCCAATGACCATGTCAACATGGCGCAGTCCACTAACGATGTAATTCCAACCGCAATCCGTCTGACTTCGCTGGAAATGCTTGATCCGCTGCTGGAACAGCTTGAGGGGTTGGAGCTGGCCCTGATTGCCAAGGCGAAGGAGTTTGACCATATCCTCAAATCCGGGAGGACCCATCTGCAGGATGCCGTGCCGATCCGGATGGGGCAGGAGTTCGGTGCATATGCCGCTGCGATCCGGAAAAATCGTGAGGGGCTGGAGGGATGTATTCCGGCGCTGCTGGAGCTTGGGATCGGCGGTACCGCCGTTGGAACCGGCCTGAATGCCGAACCTGCCTATATCACGGCTATAATCGAAGAGCTTGGCATTGCTACCGGATTTCCGCTGATTGCCAGTTCTGATCTGTTTGAAGCGATGCAGAACATGGACCCGTTTCTGGCTCTTTCGTCAGCTCTGCGGCGGACTGCAGTCAGCCTTGGCCGGATCGCCAATGACCTGCGATTGCTGGCATCCGGTCCACGCACAGGTTTTGACGAAATCCGCCTCCCCCCGATCCAGCCCGGCTCTTCGATCATGCCGGGCAAGATTAATCCCTCCATGGCGGAGATGGCCAACATGGTTTGCTTTCAGGTCATGGGGTGCGATCAGGCGGTGATGATGGCGACCCAGGCGGGCCAGTTGGAGCTGAATGTCATGATGCCGCTGATCGCCTGGAACCTGACTTTTTCAATGGAAATACTCAAGAATTGCGTGCAGAAATTTACAGAATCCTGTATAAATGGAATTTCCGCTAACGAAGAGCGCTGTCGCTGTTATCTGGAGGAGTCGCTTGGACTGGTGACGGTGCTGGCGCCGTACATTGGCTATAACGCCTCGGCTGCAATTGCCAAGGAATCGGTTGCCAGCGGCAAAAGCATTCGTGAAATAGTTTTGGAGCAGGAGTTGATGCCTGCCAGTGATCTGGACAAAATCATGCAGCCGGAACATCTGACCGAGCCGGGTCTGCCGAAACAATAGTTTTGTTGAGCAACACCACATACAAAGGAGAGTAACAGATGAAAGAAGAAGTACTGAGAGTCCTTGAGCAGGTACGTCCGGCTCTGCAGGCTGATGGCGGCGATGTTGAGCTGGTAGAAGTTACAGAAGACGGTATTGTTAAGGTTCGCCTGAAGGGCGCTTGCGGGAGCTGCCCGATGTCCACGATGACCCTGAAGATGGGGATCGAACGTGCCATGAAAGAACAGATCCCTGGTGTCAAGGAAGTCGTTCAGGTCTGATTCAAGTAACCAGATAAAAATTTCAAACGCTCCTTCGGGTAATGCTGACAGGAGCGTTTGTTTTTAGCACAATTAATACAATTAATGAGGTACCTGTGGCACTAATATCACTTCGCGACATAACCCTGGCCTTTGGCGGTCCCCCTATTTTCAACGGTATCAATCTGCAGATCGAACAGGGTGACCGGCTCTGCTTGATGGGGCGCAACGGCAGCGGAAAATCGACGCTGCTGAAATTGATCGGCGGCGATCTTACTCCCGAGGGGGGCGAGGTTCAGCGTCAACAGGGGCTCAAGGTGGCCGCGCTTACGCAGGATGTGCCGCAGGGGTTGGTCGGGAATGTTTTTGACGTTGTCGCATCCGGCATGGGCACCGCTGCCGCGGTGCTGGCAGAATACCACCACGTCAGCCACGAACTGGCGCATGACTGTAGTGATAAACTGTTGGCGCGGCTGGAAACACTGCAAAAAGAGCTGGAGGAGAATGACGGCTGGAACCTGCATCAGGAGGTAGAGCGGGTGCTGAACCGGCTTGATCTGGATGCCGAGGCGGAATTCACCGAGCTTTCCGGCGGCACCAAACGTCGCGTGCTGCTTGCGCGTGCCCTCGTCTCCAATCCGGATATCCTGATTCTGGACGAGCCGACTAACCATCTTGACATTGACACCATCCTCTGGTTAGAGGAGTTTCTCGCAAAAAATGTCAGGACGGTGCTGTTTGTAACCCATGACCGCTCTTTTGCCCGGCGGTTGGCCAACCGGGTGGCCGAGCTGGATCGTGGGCGGATCTACGCATTTTCCTGTGGCTACGATGAGTTTGTGGAGCGGCGTGAAGCGTTGCTTGAGGCGGAGATAAGCCGACAGGCTTTGTTTGATAAGAAGTTGGCTCAGGAGGAAGTCTGGGTTCGACAGGGGATCAAAGCCCGCCGTACCCGTAATGAGGGCAGAGTTCGAGCTTTAAAAAAGCTGCGTGAAGAATCGCGTCAGCGGCGTGAGCGTCAAGGGACCGCAAAAATTCAGCTGCAGGTAGCAGACCGTTCCGGGGCGCTGGTGGCCGAAGCAACAGGTGTGACCTTTGCCTATGATGGTCGCCCCATTGTCACCAACCTCTCCACCACAATCATGCGTGGCGACCGGATTGGCATCATCGGGCCAAATGGCTCCGGCAAAACGACCCTGCTCCGTTTGCTACTGGGTGAGCTTGAGCCACAGCAGGGTGAGATCAAACTGGGAACCCGTCGTGAGGTGATATATTTTGATCAGCTGCGCGAACATCTGGATATGGACAAAAGTGTGCAGGAGAACGTAGGGGAGGGAAACGATACCTTGATCATAAATGGCCAGCCGCGCCATATTATCGGCTATCTGCAGGATTTCCTATTCTCGCCGGAGCGTGCCCGTAGTCCTGTCAGTATCCTTTCTGGTGGAGAGCGGAACCGGCTGCTTTTGGCTAAGCTATTCACCAAGCCTTCCAATATTTTGGTGATGGATGAGCCGACTAATGATCTGGATGCCGAAACGCTTGATTTGCTGGAAGATCTGCTGATGGAATATCCCGGCACGCTGCTGCTGGTAAGTCATGATCGCGAATTCCTCAACAATGTTGTGTCGAGTACGTTGGTGCTGTCAGGTGACGGTACGGTGAGGGAATTTGTCGGTGGATATGATGACTGGTTGAGCCAAGCCGCAGTTGAGGCCGCTGACGCAATCCAGGCGGCGCAAAAAGCGGCTCCGGAAAAAGGAAAACCACAGAAGGAAAAGGTCCGCAAACTTTCATTCAATGAGCAGCGCGAGCTGGAGTCATTGCCGGAGCGGATCGCAGCCTGGGAGAAAGAACAGGAAGGTTTGCACGCTCGCCTGGGTGATCCTGAATTCTATAAAAGCGCCGGAGGTGAGGTCGTCGCCGTTAATGCCCGCTTGGCCGAGTTGGAGCTGGAGCTGGAAGCCGCTTTGCTGCGTTGGGATGAGCTGGAGAGCCTGAAAGGATAACTTTCATGTAAATTGAGTTTGTGTGGAAATAGGGCGCCTGGATGCGTTGATTTAACGTTATGTGCTAAGTACCTTCTTCAATTTACCGACCAGTATGCAAACTACTGCAAACATGATGATGTCATTGAGGATATTCCACTCATAAATGTGAGCTCCTACTTTAATTTGACAGAAATAGTCTGCAGATATTTTGGCTAAAAATATTTCAAATACACACAACATCCCCAATAGTATGTTGGTATACCAAGTGACCAAACATATACAGAACAAATATAATATATCTATTGATATCTCGCCTGTTTTAAAGTCAATATATCCCAGTATGGAGACAACTATTGTAGCAAGAATAATTGCTTTAAATAAGTAGGCTACACTTTTTTTTGTTTCAGAGTCTGGCATTGAAGACCTTTTTACAATAGATGCTGCATTATGTCTAATGTGAGGATTCACGAGGGTATCCGCTTAATTTGCGGATGGTAAGACTGCATAAAAGCACATTATCAGGTATAAAGTCTACATTTCCCGACTAACTTCACTTAATTATTTTCGTATTTTTCCTTATTTTTCGAGGAGATTACCGAATATAGGATTATTCCACAACCGGCAACCGCAGCAGCAGCGCGGCCACCCCGAAAGCTGCTACTATCAACAGCGTAATAATCGCAACAATCCCGTTCCAGCCAAAGTTCATCCAGAACAGTCCTCCCACGGTGCCGGAAATGCTTGAACCGAGATAATAGGAGAACAGGTAGAGTGAAGATGCCTGGGCCTTGGCTGTACGGGCACGTCTGCCGACCCAGCTGGAAGCGATTGCATGAGCGCTGAAGAAACCGCAGGTGAAAACCCCCACTCCGCCAACAATGGCCGGTAACGATCCTGAAAGAGTGATCAGTGTTCCCGCCAGCATAACAAAAAGAGTAAGGCGGATCATGAAGGGACGACCAAACCGGTGAATAAGGCTACCAACAACTCCCGAGCTGAACGAGCCGAGCAGGTAGACCAGAAAGATAAGGCTGACCTGGTAGTGGCTGAGATTGTAGGGTGCAGCCAACAGACGGAAACCGATGTAATTATAGAGCGAGATGAAACCGCCCATCGAAAGGAAAGCCAGTCCGTAAAGGCAGAGCAGGCCAGGGTCTTGCAGATGCTGGAACAGTGATGTGAACAGATAGCGCAGCTGGAACGGTCTTTGGTGGAAGTTGGTGGAGGGTGGGAGGCTTTTGAGGAAAACCAGGCTAAGTAGCAGACTGACCACACCGATCAGGGCGATTGCACTGTGCCAGGGGATGTACCGGCAGAGCAGCGCCGAGCCAATTCGCCCGGTCATTCCACCCATGGCGTTACCGCTGATGTATAGACCCATGGCGTGGCCAATAGATTGTGCATCCATCTCTTCTCCCAGATAGGCCATCGCCACTGAGGGGACGCCCGCCAGAACCAAGCCCTGCAACAGTCGCAGCGCCAGCAGGGATTCGAATGAGTGGCTGAAAAACGTAGCAATTGCCAATAGCGAGGTCAGAAAGAGAGCCATCGTCATGACCTGTCGTCGTCCCAGCGTCTCAGATACGGTGCCGGCAAGCAGCATGCCGACTGCCAGTGCAATAGTTGCAAACGATAGCGGCAGACTGGCAATGGCTGGCGATACCCCGAACTCCTGTGCGAAAAGGGGGAGGAGAGGTTGTACATCGTAAAGTGTGACGAAGGTGACGAAACCGGCGCAAAATAGAGCCACGTTGATGCGCCTGAACTCGGAGGTGCCGACCCGAACCGCTCCTTCCGTTATAGCGGACATTCATTCCTCCTTTCAAAAATGTGTGAGCAGGACACTCAATAACAATAACAGAAGTAAAATACCACTCGAAGTTTTTACAGCGTTTGCTTAAGATTAAAATTAAGGTACTCTATTGACAAGGAAGAGTATTTGCGAGATGGTTCGGTCAGGCCGCCAGGCCTAAGTCGGGCGTGTTCCGTAGCAACAGATTCTGAACTTCCAGATTTCTCCAGGGTGGCGAGTGTGAATGTATTACTGAAAACCTGCAGACTGATCGCGCCTCTGGCTATTTTGTTAATTGTGACCGGTTGTGCCGCGTCTTCGATTTTTTCTGCGTATCCCAAACAGATTGAGCCGCTCATTACCTCGCTGTCAAATCGCACCCCGATCGATGTTTCACAATGTCTGCTGAGTGAGTGTCAGAGTAGCGACCTGATACTCTACAACATGGAGCGTGGGCGATTTGCCCAGATCGTTGGCAACAGTGATGTCAGTATGGCCGACTTCCGGGCTTCGATGGAAAAAATCCGAGTGAACGAAGAAAAAGCCCTGATCAGCGCTTCCGATCTTGGCGCCAATGTGGCGGCGACTCTCGTCAATGATAACGCGATTCCGTATGAAGGAGAAGGGTATGAGAGGGTGCTGCTGCACCATTACCAGGCGATCAATTATTTGCAGAAAAAGGATCTTGAAGGAGCTGGAGTTGAAATCCGTCGTGCCAATGCCGAACAGAATGAGTCTTTGAAGCGCTTTGAAAAGGAAGTTGACAGGGCACGGGAAGAAGCGGAGAAGAAAAAAGTCGACAGCAACACCTCCCGGATTGATGCCCAGTATGCTCAGATGGATGAAGTGGCGGGTAGGGTTAAAAACTCGTTTCAGAATGCCTATACCTTCTATCTTTCCGGTTTTATGTATGAATTGCTCCGTCAGCCCAATGATGCCTATATCGACTATAAAAAGGCGCTGGAGATCTATCCGGAGAACAAGTTTGTGCAGAAAGATGTGCTGCGACTGGCAGCAAAGCTTGGGATGCGTGAGGAACTTGAAGAACTGAAACAGCGGTTTCCGATTGGAAATCAAAGATTTATCGAGGAGGATGGTGTCGGTTCCGGCGAGCTTCTGGTGCTGTTCGAGGATGGCTTCGTGCCACAGAAACAAGAGATAAAGATTCCCATTCCGATAAGCCGATCCGGACTTATCACCATCGCCTTCCCGATCTATCAGGAAAAGTGGTCGGCCCAGATTCCGTTACAGGTACTCAACAACACTGAATTTATCGGTAGCACTGAACCTATCTGTGATATTCGGGCATTGGCGGTCAAGGCTCTTCAGGAAAAGGTGCCGATTATTGCTACCCGCCAGATTATCCGTGCAATCGCTAAAGGGGTGACAACCACCAATGCAAAGAAAAATCTGGGTGATCTTGGGCAGTTTGCCGCAAACGTATGGAATTTTATCAGTGAAAATGCCGATCTGCGCAGTTGGCTAACCCTGCCTGCCAGCGCTCAGATTTTACGGGCGAGATTGGCGGCCGGCAGCTATCAACTGGTGCTACAGCATCCAATGGTGGCTGGAACAACGTATGCTGATGTTGAAATAAATGCCGATGGGAAAACTGTCTTACAGGTGGTTCGGACCGGTCGGCAGATGTATAGTCGGGCAACAACGTTTTAGTACTGCCGGATTTCTGGACAAAAGGTGACACGGGGAGTAGACCCGTCTCAAGTAAAAACCCACTCGAGTGGAAATAGGGAGGAAATGCTATGAAACAGAGTAGAAAGCTTGTTTTGTACGGAATGGCTGCAGCTATGCTGCTTGCAACGACGGGTTTGGCAGGCTGCAGTACTACTGCAGGTGTCGAGGCCACCGGAAAAACTTCCTGGAATGAAGAAGGTGCCCGTGGTCTGGATAAAAAGATTATCTTCAACAATAGCAGTCTGGCGGGAGATATTGAGATCGTTGATGTGAAGAGCGCCTTGGTGGGCGACGTAATGAGGGTCCAGGCTGCGTTACGTTCCAAAGACAAGGATACCCTGCCGTTTCAGTATCGGTTCGATTGGTATGATGCCGGTGGTTTTGAAATCAACTCCGGGGCTGGTTCCTGGAAACCGCTGATTTTGACCGGCCGCGAAACTAAAACCATTCAGGCTGTTGCACCAGACCCACGTGCGAAAGAGTTTAAACTTAAGATACGTGAACCGGATAAGTAATGCCTGTTAAGGCATATATCTTCTGTCCACGCTAAATGAAACTGCAGAAAAAATTCCATGAAAGAAACGAGGAAACCAACTATGAAAAATGGCATAAAAACACTTTTGGCAGTGGCGGCAATCGGCACTTTGGCTCTCTCAGGATGTGCATCAACAATGCAGTACGGCGACGCCGGTTCGGCCAAACCTATTTCGACCGAATTCGGCTCATCCGATCTTCAGCAGATCGCCGAATCAATGGTCGATTCAATGATTTCCTTTCCGCCTCTGGTGGAATTGACCTCTTCGAAGCGACCGGTTGTGAGTGTTGACAAGGTCAAGAATAAGACAATGCAGCATATCGACACTGAATCAGTGACCGACTCGATCCGCGCCAAGCTGCTCCGTTCCGGCAAATTCCGCTTTATTGACCGAACTACGGATGCCCAGACGATAGAAGAACTAAAAACCCAACAGGACAGCGGTCTGGTAGACAAAAAGAGTGCCGTACAATTTGGGCAGCAGCTTGGTGCCGAATTTCTCCTGACATCCAACTTTTCCGAGATCGTACAGAAGGCCGGCAGCACCACCGATGTATACTATAAATTTACGATGTCGCTCAAAAATCTGAAGACCGGTATTCTGGAATGGTCAGATGAAAAAGAAATCCGCAAAGTGTTCAAACGCGGTACTTTTGGGGGATAACACGATGAAAAGACTGCTCCCGCTTCTTCTTGCGGCACTGCTATTGGTTTCCTGCTCCGCTGCGAAGCCGAATTTTGTGTTTCTGGAAAATACGGCTGTGGATCAAAACACAGGGCTTGTCTGGGCGAAAAATGCCAATATGCCCGGTCGTCAGCTTATCTGGCGAGGTGACGACAACGTCTACGAATATGTCAAACGTCTGAACGAAACTAACTATGCCGGATATGCCGACTGGCGGGTCCCCTCAAAAAATGAGATGGGGCGGTTGATCGAGTACGCCAAGTCGATGGGATATGATAAGGCCAAAATGGATACATGGCCCTACCAGAAGCTGCGCCAGATTGGGTTTATAGACGTGCGGGATTATGAATACTGGACCTCGACCCGTCAGTCGCCGACCGAAATATGGACTGCAGATCTGGCAAGCGGAAAAGTTGCTCCGAAGCAGGAAAGCAAGCCGTACTACCTTTGGCCCGTTCGGGGCAATAGCTCGCGCTGAAATAGATCTGAAGTTTTCATAACTGTAGATTCTTTGTAACGGCTACCCGTAATAAAGCTGAGGTCGCCCTGAATAAGGTACATGATGAGTGGGGGAAAGTTGATCCTCATGTTGTAAATTACTCAAATTGTTGTATTCATTAGGCTCAATCCTGATACGTAATACATTGGCACCGAACTTGCTCATGTGGTAATAACTTGAAAATGAAAAGGAGATTCTACATGAAAAAGACAGTAATGGTTTTTGTTGCATTTGCTATGGTGGCAGCGTCTGCTCAGGCTGAAGTAAGTGTTAACGTTAATGTTGGCATACCTGCTCCCCGGGTAATTGTATCTACTCCCCCCACGGTTCATTTTGATGTGGCGCCGCTCTTTATCGCTCCTTCCAGACTCGGTTTTTATGTGGGAGTGGATACCCCCTATGATATCGTGTTTGCCTCGGATTTTTATTACCTGTACTATGGCAACAGCTGGCATCGATCCACGCATCACAACGGTCCATGGGTTGAAGTCCCCTACCGGGAACTGCCGCCTGGTATCCGCAAACACCGGATCGAACAGATCCGCTCGTATCGTGACCGGGAGTATCGCGTGTATCGTCATGATAGGGACAATTATCGCGGTCGCAACTTTAGGCCGGGCAATGAGCGGAAGCATGAGATGAAAGAAGAGCGTCGGCGCGATAAGGAAGAGTGGAAAGAGGATCGCCGACGTGACAAGGAAGAGCGGAAAGAAGAAAAAAGAGACAGGAAGCAGCACGGTCATGACAGAGACTGAACAGTAATAACCCTGGCGGGGGGGCAAATGCCCCCTTTTTTTTGTGCAGGAACGGTGGTTTCGCGCTGTACAGGGTCGGCTCTACATTCCCAGCCGAAGTTGTTAGAGAATATGATATTGTGAACGAAAAAACCTATCGGAGGAAACAGATGCAGGAAGATATTTTCACAACATTGCAGGGATGTTATAAAAAGGGTGTGTTCACGGTGCCGACTACATTCTATTTCTCGATTGATGATATCAATAAAACAGTGACTTTGGATGCGGAAAGTTGCCTAGTTGAGGATGGAAAAACAGTTGAAGATGCTGATTGTGTCTGCAAAACTAGCGCTTCAATGTTTAACAGAATCTGGAATGAAGGTTATAGGCCGGGAATAATGGATCTTATGAGTGGCGCCGTAAAATCAAACGCTCCGCAACTACTGCCGCAGTTGCTGGTCGCTTTTGGCAAATAACCGATGCTCCACAGAGGCCGGTATGGGCTTACTATCTATTTGCACTACTCTTTATATTGGCCTGAAATGTGGTATATACACTCTGGAGTCCGCTTAGTAGTCCGGCAGGGGGAACCTTCATAATGAGCCTTGAGGCTATTGCTAAATTAAAGATCGACAAGACCGTCTTCCATAGTCACAAGGGGAGCAAAAAGCGCTGGGCCGCAGTGGCCACTGCACTTATTCTTCTGGTTATTGTTGTTGTCTGGGAATTTGAGCGCAAAGTGGTCATGATTGAAACAACTACTGTAATCCAGGTGTTTCCGACTCAAGCATTCACCCTGTTGAACGCGAGCGGCTACGTTGTGGCACAGCGCAAGGCGGCAGTTGCCTCGAAGATGACCGGCCGACTGGAATGGATCGGTGTCCAGGAAGGGAGCTACGTTACAAGCGGTCAGATTATCGCCCGGTTGGAAAATCGTGACAGCGATGCGGTGGTCAACCAGGGTGTGGCTGGTGTGCAGAATTCCAAGGCAAACGTTGACCAGGCAAGGGCGGAGCTCGCCGATGCCGGGCAATTCTATGGCCGACAGAAGGAGTTGGTCAAGCAGGGGATCATATCAAGAGCGGAGTTTGATACGACCGAGTCACGCTACAAGCGTGCCAGCGCCGCAGTTGCTGCAGCCGAGGCTGCGATGCGTGTGGCTGAAGCGTCTCTGCACGGTGCGCGGGTAGCCTATGACTATTCGCTGATACGTGCGCCATTTGATGCGGTAGTCCTGACCAAGAATGCCGACGTGGGGGACATCATCACGCCGCTTGGGGCTGCTGCCAACGCAAAGGCAGCCGTCGTAACCATCGCTGACCTCTCGTCTTTGCAGGTTGAGGCCGATATTTCCGAATCAAATCTGGACAAGGTAAAAGCAGGCCAGCCGTGCGAGATAACCTTGGATGCCCTGCCGCAAGCCCGCTTCAGAAGCGTTTTGCAGACTATTGTTCCTACTGCCGACAGAACCAAAGCCTCGGTCATGGTAAAGGTGCGCTTTCTGGACAGCGATCCGCGCATCCTCCCCGAGATGAGTGCAAAGGTGGCCATCCTTTCTCGCCAAGCGACCGCACAGGATCAGAAATCGGCTGTCGCGCTGAATCCGGCGGCGATCACTAAGGTAAATGGCAAGGATGCTGTATATCTCCTCGATAATGATCGTGTCCGACTTGTGCCGATAACGTTAGGTGCGCGTCTCGGCGAACTGACGGAAGTGGGCGGAGTAAAGCCGGGAGATAAGGTGGCTTTGCGACCTCTTAACAAGCTGAAGGATGGTAGAAAAATCAGCGTGGCGGAAAAGTAAGTGGAGTCTGAGACCGGCATCGTCACGATCCGCAACGTGACCAAGTCCTACCGGCGCGGCAGCCAGGTTGTGCCGGTGCTGGAGGATATCAGCTTCGGAATCCGTTCCGGAGAGTTCCTGGCCCTGATGGGGCCGTCCGGATCAGGTAAGAGTACGCTGCTCAACCTGATTGCCGGCATCGACAAGGTTGACAGCGGCTCGATATCCATCGGCGGCTGTGAGATCACCACCCTTAGCGATTCCGAACTGGCAGGGTGGCGAGCTGTCAATGTCGGTTTTGTCTTCCAGTTTTACAACCTGATTCCGGTCCTGACGGCATACGAGAACGTCGAGCTACCTCTACTATTGACCAGGCTTACCCGCCGCGAGCGTCGCGAGCATGTGGAGGCCGCACTTGATATAGTGAGCCTGTCAGATCGGATGGATCACCGCCCA
Organism: Geobacteraceae bacterium; assembly: GCA_025355965.1. Classification (GTDB taxonomy): domain Bacteria; phylum Desulfobacterota; class Desulfuromonadia; order Geobacterales; family Pseudopelobacteraceae; genus JACRCG01. Next base: position 14,419 of record JANXYR010000032.1, on the reverse strand, counting down.
TCCCAACTTTCCGGCGGACAACAGCAGCGGGTCGCCATAGCGCGCGCCGTTGTCACAGATCCTGCTATTCTGGTTGCGGATGAGCCGACCGGAGATCTGGACCGGGTCTCTGCCGGTGAAATCTTATCCCTGATGGATCATCTTGTGAGGGATTTTCAGAAAACCATCATCATGGTAACCCACGATCCGCGTGCCGCCGAAAAAGCCCATGTTATCAGGCATCTGGAAAAGGGCCTACTGACGGACGGCTAGCATGTTCATGCTAAAATACATCATCCGCAACGCATTCCGTCACAAACTTCGTTCCCTGCTTACAATAACCGGAGTGGCTATCGCCATCCTGGCCTTCGGCCTGTTGCGCACTCTAGTGGGACTCTGGTATCTGGGAGTAGAGTCATCATCTTCTACCCGTCTTGTCACCCGCAATGCCATCTCGCTTGTCTTTTCACTACCAATCTCATACAAAGAGCGTATCCGCCAGATACCCGGGGTCAGCAGAGTCGGCGCCATGAACTGGTTTGGCGGAATCTATATCTCGGAAAAGAATTTTTTTCCGAACTTTGCGGTGGAACCACGTGCATATCTTGACCTTTACCCGGAATTTCTTCTTTCTCAAGAGGAGCAAAAGGGGTTTCTGCTCGACAGGCAGGGGGCGGTTGTCGGACGAAAACTGGCCGCCAAGTATGGATGGAAACTTGGCGACCGGGTCGTATTGAAAGGAACTATTTTCCCTGGGCAATGGGAATTCATTGTCCGGGGGATCTATCGGGGCGCCCAGCGCAGTACCGATGAAACCCAGTTTTTCTTTAACTGGGATTATCTGAATGAAACCATGCGGCGGACTATTCCACGCCGTGCCGATCAGGTCGGCATTTTCGTGGTGGGCGTTTCGAACCCTGAAAGAGCCGCCGAAGTGGCCCAGGCCATTGACAGCACTTTCAAAAACTCATTGGCAGAGACTATGAGTGAGACGGAAAAAGCTTTCCAGCTCAGTTTTGTTGCTATGACTGAAGCCATCATGATCGCGATACAGATTGTCTCGTATGTTGTAATTGTCATAATTATGGTAGTTGCTGCCAACACGATGGCCATGACAGCCCGTGAGCGTATCTCCGAGTACGCTACCTTGAAGACACTGGGATTCCAGTGGCACCACATTGCAGGTGCCGTATTCGGTGAGTCGTTGTTCATCGCCATCCTTGGCGGCAGTGTCGGTATTCTGGGGACCTTTCCTGCGGCCGCCGTAATCGAGAAGGAGTTGTCGCAGTTTTTTCCATCTTTTCATGTCGCGACCTCTACCACGCTTTTGCAACTGGCCGCTGCGCTCATAGTGGGCGCTTCCTCCGCCGTATTTCCCACCTGGCGTGCCGCAACGATCAGAATAGCCGACGGCTTGCGGCGAATTGGATAGGGTAATGAAAATACCGCTTTCATACAGCCTTCGGAATCTGATGGCAAGACGAATGACAACCGTGCTGACCGCCTCGGGCATGGCTCTGGTAGTTTTCGTCTTCGCCGCCACTCTTATGTTGACGGATGGTTTGCAGAAGACCTTGGTAGCAACCGGTTCGTCTGACAATGTTATAGTGATTCGTAAGGGATCACAGTCCGAGGTACAGAGCGGTGTGGAGCGATTGCAGGCCAACATCGTGGAGATTCAGCCTGAGATCGCTACCGGCTCCGACAGCAGGCGACTTCTGGCTAAGGAGCTGGTGGTATTGATCAATCTGCCCAAGCGGGGGAGCAACAAACCGGCAAACGTGGTTATCAGGGGAACCGGCACGGCATCGCTCACACTGAGACATCAGGTTCGACTCATTGAAGGGAGGATGCCACGACCAGGCTCGGCCGAAATCATGGCCGGGGCTAGCATTGCCCGCCGTTTTAAAGGGGCAGGCATCGGGGAACATCTCCGGTTTGGTATGCGCGACTGGACCGTTGTGGGGATATTTGATGCCGGAACCACCGGCTTCAACTCGGAGATATGGGGGGACGTTGACCAACTGATGCAGGCCTTTCGCAGACCGGTGTACTCTTCTGTACTCTTCAGGCTGGCAGATAGCGATAGTTTCGAAAAATTCAAGGAACGTATTGAGAGCGACCCGCGGCTGACACTTGAGGCAAAGCGTGAACCGCGTTATTATCTGGATCAGTCCGAGGCAATGTCAAAATTTTTAGGGATACTGGGCATGACCCTGACCGTGATATTTTCTCTGGGGGCCATAATTGGCGCCATGATTACAATGTACGCCACTGTAGCAAACCGTGTTGCCGAGATTGGTACACTCCGGGCGCTCGGGTTTCAGCGCTCCAGTATACTGGCAGCCTTTCTGTCCGAGGCGCTGCTGCTTGGTCTGATCGGCGGCCTGGCCGGAGTGTTCTGCGCATCATTTATGCAATTAATAACTATCTCCACCATGAACTGGCAAACATTTTCCGAACTGGCCTTTTCATTTCGGCTGACTGCAGCTACCATACTTAAATCAATAGGTTTTTCCTTGTTAATGGGGTTGGCAGGCGGACTTGTCCCAGCGGTGCGAGCCGGACAAATGAGCATTGTTGATGCACTAAGGGAGAGTTGAATAACATCCCTCTGGACAGGCCTTCTCCCCCTCTGATAAAGTGCGCAACTCTATGAAAATCAAACGTTTTGTATCCGATTTTAAATCATTATTTGTCAACATGTTGTTTATTAAGGTGTAATTGCGATAGCGTGTTTTGGTAGTGGCCGTATAGTGACCGACGTGGAAAAATTGAGGGTATTTTTAGAAGAAAATATACTGGTTGGTTGTCCCTGTTTTGTTCATTAATTTAATAGAGCTGCGTTACCGATTAAAAGGGTCTGCTGTTACACTATTGCGTGGAGGAGCTGGCTAACGCTACTTCTGTCAGAAGCTGCACCGGTGGCTTTCAAAAACTCCATGATCAACGGTTTCAAAGAATGCCGGACCTCTTTCAAGTCATCCTTTAGGGAAAAAGTTCCCACTCCGTTGCCAGTGGAAGTTGTTCCTTCGGGTGTTTCAGCGGTGAGCGAGAAACTGAAGCTGGTACTGGTCAGTTCTGCAGAGCTACCGGCAAAACTGAAGTTGTATCCGTTTGGTTTGCTATTGAGGTTGAATGAACCGGTGCTGGCAGATGCATGCATCATCTGAAGGTCAAGATTAAAGGAAAGTTTAACCCCGTCAGAAGCGGTTATGGAGCCATCAATCGACAGGTTGTTGGTCTCGGAAGTAAGGCTGGCCTGTTGCGCCGAGATTGCTGTCTGCTGGATTTGTTGGGTAGGTTCTGGCGTATCTACTGCAACTGGCACGTTCTGCAGGTTATTAATTTGTGCGCCGGTTATTTGCTCAAGGATATTCTTGAGGAAGCTGAATAGAGGATTTTCTCCCTGGTCCTGAGGTGTCTTTATCATATGGCCGACTGAATGTTCCCAGTCCTTCGATTGCCTGGCTTCGTCGGAAAACTCGATCCTGTCTTGCGGCGGCAGTTGCGGAACAATACTATATGACGATTTGTTGAGGGTGAGCTGGGTGTAATCGATCTGAGATTGCTGGAGTGACGAAGTTATTGTGAGTTGCATATCGGACTCGCTTTGACTATCGTTATTATGTGCCCTATTGAATAACTTTTCGGCTACTATTCAACTTTCTTTAGCTCACATAGTGAGTGACGTTATCTCCTTATGCACTCTGGCGGAGGAAGAAGTCAGCGTAACTTGCAGAACTAATTAGTTATTCGACAGATAGAGGAAACACAAACAGTGAAGAAGCGAACTCCAGAGCAACTAGAAAAAGAATGGCAGGAAGTTCAAGCCGGGTGGGGAAAATAATAATACCCGCCTCGATGAAAGCTGGTTTTATTGTCTGGAATGAAAAATTATGTACACGTGGGTATCTCACCTTTCCAACCTAACCCTGTGTGTATCTGCGCTCCTAATAACAGACCGTCGAAGGTCTTGCCCTATATCTGCCATTTGTAGCAGTTCCTCTCCGATTACATCCATTCAGAGAAATGATTGTTCATCCAAGAATTATACGCATACACTGTGCCGTCTGGCAGGGGTGTCTTTTTGCCTGAAATGTATTGACGATACAGGTCTTGAATGGTTATTCTCTCACTCTTAGGTTGCGCCTTTGGAGGCGGTTTTCTCCCATGTCCATGCGTCGCATCAGTGACCGTATAGTGACCCGAGTAGATGAATAAAAGTAACAAACTGTCATACTAGAATCAACAAGTATTACGATAATACAGCAGTTTAGCGCACATAATTGGTACTATGAAAATCAAACGCCTCGAAATATCCGGCTTCAAATCATTTGCTGACAAAGTCGTGCTTGACTTCCAGCAGAATGTAACCGGCGTGGTAGGCCCGAACGGTTGCGGCAAGTCGAACATCGTGGATGCCATCCGCTGGTGCATGGGGGAGCAATCCGCCAAGAACCTGCGCGGCAAGGCAATGGAGGATGTGATTTTTGTCGGCAGTGAGAATCGTAAACCGCTGGGCGTTGCCGAGGTTTCGCTGGTCTTCTCCACCGAGGATGGTCGTGCCCCGGCCAAGTACCTGGATTATGCCGAGATCCAGCTCACCCGCCGTCTCTACCGTGATGGCGACAGCGATTATCTGATAAACAAGACCCCCTGCCGGCTGCTGGATATAACCGAACTTTTTATGGATACAGGCGTCGGTACCCGTGCTTATTCGATCATTGAGCAGGGGAAGATCGGCCAGATTCTCCATTCGCGACCGGAAGAACGCCGCTTTCTGATCGAGGAGGCAGCCGGTGTTACCAAATTCAAGTCACGCAAGCAGCTGGCTCTTAAAAAGATTGAGGGGACACGCCAGAACCTGGCAAGATTAGCGGATGTGCTAGGTGAGATCCGGCGTCAGTTGGCATCGTTGCAGCGCCAGGCCAAAAAGGCCGAGAAATTTCGAGAGGTTCGTGACGAACTGCGCGAAATAGAATTGCTTTTTTCGGCGCGGGAGTATTGCGAAACCCAGAATCAACGGGGGGTGGCGGAGCGGGAACTTGCGGCACTGAACGAGCGTATCCGCGATGCTTTTGCCGCCTCGGCAGTGGGAGAGTCACAGGCCGAGGAGGCCCGTCTGGCGCTGCTGGAGGCGGAAAAAAAACTGACGATTGCCCAGGAGGAAATATTTCGCGTCAGGAGTGAGTTCAGTACTACCGGGAACGGGCTTGAGTTTCAGCGTAAGGAATTGGCTGGCCTTGATGGCCGCTTGGCCCGGCTTACGGCCGAGGTGACCGAGCTTGATATCCGGCTGAAGGAGTGCGGAGAACAACGGGAGCTTCTGGAGCTTCGTCGTGACACGGGTGCTGCAGGTGCTGCCGGAATGCAAGCGGAGCTGGAACAGTCCGAAGGTGCGCTTGCCGGACATCAGTTGGCCGAAGAGCTTCTGAATCGGGATCTGGAAAATCGCCGTCGGGAGCTTTTTACCGCTCTGGCAGAAGCTGCCCAGTTTAAAAGCCGCTTTGAAAATGCCCAAAAAAGATTGACTGCGCTCCGTGAACGTTCTGATCGGCATTCCCGTGAAGCTATACAGCTGGCCGAGCGTCGCGAACAGTTGCGCCAGAGGGCGGATGCGCTGGAGAAGGAAATCGCGTCCGGCCAGCTGGAACAGGAAACGCTGCAGGCCCGGTTATCTTTCCTGCGTGGTCATGAGGACGACCTGAAAGTAAGACTCCCCGGGGTCGAGAAGGTTTGGCAGTCTCGCCGGGATGAGTTGAATCGCAGCTCTTCACGCCTTCATTCACTTAAAGAGCTGGAAGCCCAGTTTGCCGGTTTTGGCCAGGGGACACGTACGCTGATGATGGATACTTCCTTCCGCTCCAGTTTCAGCGGTGTGTTGGCTGATGCCATTCAAGTCCCACCCGAGCTGGAACCGGCGCTTGAGTCTGCTCTCGCTGAACGCTTACAGTGTATTCTCTGTTCCGAAGACAGGGATGCCATTGGAGCACTGGCTTTTTTGAAAGCGAACAAAGGTGGCCGCGCCGGGATTGCTCTGCCGCTGGAACGCCATCTTGTCCTGGCACCCTCAGTGACTGGAGCAACTCCACTTGTGGAAAAGGTGCAAGTGGTTGGTCCGTTTGCCGGTTTGATTCTGAATCTGCTATCTACAGTCATGATGGTCGACGATATGCCTGCTGCACTCAAGCTTGCTCGTCAACACCCTGGCCTAGTCTTTGTCACTCTTGCAGGTGATATGGTTGCCCAAGGTGGGATTGTCAGCGGTGGTTCTGGTGAGTTGGCCGGTGCTGGGCTGATTCATAAAAAACGTGAAATCAGGGAGTTAGAGCTGGCTGTGGCCCGCTTGGAGGAGGAAACTGCTTCCCTCGGCAAACAGCGAGATGATCTTAGTCGTCAGAGCCAGGAGGTGGCTGAGGGGCTTAAAAATGGCGGGGTGCAATTACATCAGGCTGAACTGAAATTGGCTGGGTTGCTCAAGGATCGTCAGCAGGCGGTTGAAGAGGTTTCCCGCATTGTAGAACGGCTTGAGGTTCAGTCTCTGGAGTCTGAAAATCTTAGCGAGGAGCAGGGCGCTCTGGAGGGTGAACTGAAACTGGCCGGGGAACAAATGACCCAAACCGGTGAATCTTCGAAGGGGCTGGAGCTGGAATCGTCTCGTTTGAAGGTTGAGCTTGATGCCAGCCGAGTGCAGCTCGCTGCTGCCCGCGAAAAGGTGACCGCCATACGCGTGCAGACTGCTACGGTCAAAGAACAGCATGATGCCGGTCTGCGCGCACTTGAGGAGCTGGAACAACGTACGGAAGAGATCGTGCGGCGCATGACTTCTGACCAACAGGAAATTGAATCTGGTGATACTGCCAGGTTGCAGCTTCAGGCAGAGATGAGCGCAGCTACGGAGCGATTGGAATGTCTGGTGCGAGAGCAGGCAGAGTCTGAGAACCGCTTGACAGTTATAAGGGGTTGTTTTGAGGCAGCTGGTGCCGCCGTTAATCTGATTGAGGTTCAACTCAAGAAGAATCGTGAAGAAGGTGATGCTGTCCGGCAATTGCAGGCTGATCTTAACCTTCGTTTTTCGACTCTGACCATGCAGGCTGAACATCTGGAGCAGGCTCTTCAGGATCGGAGTCGTATCGCAATGTCTGAGGCTGTGACAAAGCTGGAGTCAACCGAATTTGATGAGACAGCCAGCCGGATGCGGCAGGTAGACTTACAGCGTGTTCTGGACGAGATTGGTGAGGTCAATCTGATGGCTATTGAGGAGTGCGCAGGTATGGAGGAACGCTTCAGTTTCCTGACGAGTCAGAGGGATGACCTGGAAGATTCGCTGAGTGGACTGCAGCAGGCTATCCAGCGTATAAACCGTACTACCCGGCAGCGTTTTCTGGAAACCTATAATCTGATAAATACCAAATTTCAGGAGGTCTTCCCGCGACTGTTTTGCGGTGGGCGGGCCGAGTTACGCCTGACGGACGAAGAGGATATTCTGGAAACCGGTATTGATATCATTGTGCAGCCACCAGGCAAAAAACTGCAGAATGTGACGCTGCTCTCAGGAGGTGAAAAGGCACTCACAGCTGTAGCACTCATATTCTCGATCTTCCTGATTAAGCCGACCCCGTTTTGCTTGCTGGATGAGGTTGATGCGCCGCTGGATGACGCCAATATCGGCCGATTCAACGAAATGGTCAGGGAAATGAGCGATATTTCTCAATTTATAATAATTACTCACAACAAGGCCACCATGCAGGTGGCTGACACCCTCTATGGCATAACGATGGAAGAGCCGGGTGCGTCTCGTGTGGTTTCGGTCAGGTTGCATTAGAAATGAGGGTCAGGGATCACGTTTTTTGTCCCCTGTCCCTTGACCATTTTTTGGAGGTTATATGTCATTCGAAATAATTCTTAAAGATCTAGTAAATCAGGTACCGAAGGCGATCGGTGCCATTTTGGTTGATTGGGAAGGTGAAGCAGTTATGGAACACTGTTATTGTGATCCTTATGATATTCGCTTCATCGCTGCTCACAAGGGTATTGTCCTGGCACGCCTCAAAGGTATGCAGGATACCGCGCGGGTTGGAGAGCTGGAGGACGTTGTTCTTACCTCCAGCGGAGGGCATCTGATTATCGGTTGTATTGATCAATACTATTCGCTTGTTATGAACATCGAGCGCAGCTGTCCTGTGGCGTTGGCGTTATATTATTTCCGTTTGGCAATCACCAAGCTGAAAGGGGAGGTTTGATGGATCCGCAGGGGAAAAATGGTTTTTTCCGGGGGCTCATCAACAAGATTTCCGGTACGGAATCAACAGAAGCATCTACACCATTGCCAGATGTCTCAGTCTCGGAACCAACTCCGGCCCAGATGCCTATTGTGCCGGAAACACAGCAGAAACCCGGCTTTTTTGAACGGCTGAAGTCTGGCCTGAAGAAGACCAAGGATGGCTTGGTGGGGCGAATAGATGCCCTGGTGCTGGGCAAAAAGATGATAGATGCCGATACTCTCGAGGAACTTGAAGAGATTCTGATCACATCAGATATCGGTGTCAAGACGACTGTAGAGCTAATACGTACCTTGGAACAGCGTCTGGGACGCAATGAGCTGAAAGATGGCGAGGCGCTGAGGTCGGCTCTGAAAGAGGAGATTCTGGCCCGCCTGATTGCTCACCACCAACCACTAGATATCGGTAGCCAGAAATTATTTGTACTGTTGGTGATTGGCGTTAACGGTGTTGGCAAGACAACAACGATAGGCAAGCTATCTTCGCGTTTCTCGGCCTCAGGCAAAAAAGTGCTACTGGCTGCAGCCGACACCTTTCGGGCTGCAGCGGCGGAACAGTTGATCGTCTGGGGCGACCGTTCAGGTGTGGATGTCATTCGTCATAAGGAAGGGGCTGATCCGTCCGCAGTTGTTTTTGATGCTTGCAAGGCTGCAGTCGCCCGTGGAGTTGACGTTCTGATCATTGACACCGCCGGTCGTCTGCATACCAAGGTGAACCTTATGGAGGAGATGAAAAAGATCCGTCGCGTGATTGATCGAGAAATCCCAGGGGCACCTCATGAAACCCTGCTGGTTCTGGATGCTGCAACCGGTCAAAATGCGACTTCCCAAGCCAGGCTTTTCAAGGAGGCCGCCGGCGTCACCGGGTTGGCCTTGACTAAACTGGATGGTACCGCCAAGGGTGGTATCGTTGTGGCAGTCAGTCACGAGTTTGCCCTGCCGGTCCGCTTTATCGGCGTCGGTGAATCAATTGAAGACCTTCGCGACTTCGATCCGCAGGAGTTCACTGATGCCCTTTTCCAAGCGTGAAAAAACAGGGCGCCGAAAGGTGGGTGGCCTCACGGAACTCTGCGATTTCAATCAATTAGGGCTTGACTTTGTATCTGCCTCTTCGTATAGTGTGCCACTTCGAAAGGAAACAGAACCCATGAATCAGGAACTCATAGAAGTACTCGAAAAGAAAATCAGCGACCTAGTTGAAAAGTATATCGCCCTGAAAGAGGAAAATACACTTCTGTATGAAGAACTACAACGGCACACAACCGACCGTGAGGGTTTCAAGTCACGTATAGATGCCATTCTCGGCAAGCTGGACGGGATTTAAGCGTGGCCGTGGTCATTGTATGAAAACAAGCCATGCAGTGACAGTTCTTGGGCGCGAACTTTCGGTACGGAGTTCCGCTTCTGAGGATAAAGTAAAGGCGGTTGAAACCTTTGTAAATCATAAGCTTCAAGAGATCGGTAGCGCTCTTAGAAGTGGTGACGCTCAATTGGTTTTGACGCTTGCTCTGTTGAATACCTCGGAAGAATTGCTTGAGCTTCGCTCGCGGCGAGAGCAGGATGCTACTGCCGAGGGCAGAATCAATACAATAATCGCTTCACTGGAAGCGATCTGATTTTACATGGTCTCTCAGGGAGACTTGATCATATATTCGCATAATTGTACTTCCGATCGGGCTCGTCAAACGCTGCCATACAAGTTTGATTGAAATGATGTAACGCTCGTTGAATATATCCTCACTGAAAGGAAAAACTGTTTCTGAGTTGCATAACTGTAATCCTTACTTTTACCTGACGCCACTCAAGCTTTTTTTCTGCTCAGCCTCCCTGATCGACCTTCCCGATTCCCATCGGGGCCACTCCGTACGTGCTGTATCGAAAGAATAGTATGCCAAAACGTTCGCTCCGTTCGCAGTTGCTGGCACAGCGCCGCGCACTCAGCCACGATTCGTGGTGTGATTCAAGTCGCGCTGCACAACTCAATCTGCTCTCTCTGGATGAGTATGATCGGTCTGAATGTATAGCGCTGTATGCACCTGCCCATAATGAAACCGATACAGGATTGATTCTGGCAGCTTCATTTCAGGCTGGGAAACGTGTGCTGTATCCAGCGGTCTGTGGTCACCATATGGTGTTTCGCTCTGTCGAGCGAATCGAGGAGTTACGGGAAGGGGCGTTTGGTATTCTGGAGCCTTGCCCGACCGGAGTTGATCATCAAGCGGACGAAGCTGATCTGATTGTAGTACCAGGGGTTGCCTTTGACCTGACAGGCCACCGGATCGGTTATGGAAAAGGGTTCTATGACCGTTTTCTGCACCACCCGGGATGCAGGGCACATCTTGTCGGGCTCTGCCATGATTTCCAGCTGACTGCTGGGGCGATTTCGACGGATGTCCACGATATTCCGATGGAAATTGTTGTTTCAGATAAACGAATTATCCGTACTCACAGTCAGGATGAAGGGAAGTAACCGGAGTTCGCCAGGCGGCCCGGATTTATATACAGGAGGTTGATAGAATGGGAATAGAATCAATTATTGGCGTTGTAATCTCTCTGATGATTGTCGCTGCCGGAGCATATTTTGCCGGCAACAAGCTCAACAAGAAGGATACAGGGTCAATCCTTAAACAGGCTGAAGAGCTTGCCGGCAAGGTGCTTGACGATGCCCGCCGTGAAGCAGATACAATCACCAAAGAGGCAGAGCTCAAGGCCAAAGATGCTGCTATCCAGGCCAAGGAAGAGCATGAACGTAAAACTACCGAAAAAAACAAGGATCTCCAGGCCCTTGAAAAAAGGCTGACACAGAAGGAAGAAAATCTTGATAAAAAGGCTGGCCTGATCGACCAGAAAGAGATGGACGTTCTCAAAAAAGAGCAGGCAGTTTCGCAAAAAGAGCAAGTACTTCTTCAGCGCGATGAAGAGCTGAAAAAAGCTGTAGATGTTCAGAATGCCAAGCTAGAGCAGATTTCCGGCATGTCGGCAGGGGAAGCCAAGAAAGAGCTGATGAACATAATGGAAGATGAAGCCAAGCATGATGCCGCCAAAATCATCAGGGCTATCGAGGATGAAGCCCGCGAAACAGGTGACAAAAAGGCGAAGGAAATCATGGCGCTTGCCATTCAACGTTATGCCGGTGAATACGTTGCCGAGCGAACCGTTTCTGTTGTGCCGCTACCTTCTGACGAGATGAAAGGGCGCATTATCGGTCGTGAGGGACGAAATATTCGTGCCCTGGAGGCAGCCACCGGCATTGACCTGATTATTGACGATACCCCTGAAGCGGTAATTCTGTCCGGTTTTAATCCTGTCCGCCGCGAAGTAGCACGTTTATCACTTGAAAAGCTTTTGGCCGACGGGCGCATCCATCCAGGCCGCATCGAAGAAGTGGTCGCCAAATCTACCGAAGAAGTAGAACTTTCAATTAAAGAAGCGGGTGAACAGGCCGCTTTCGACCTGGGAGTCCACGGCATCCATCCTGAGGTCCTTAAGCTGATCGGACGTCTCAAATATCGTACCTCCTACACTCAAAATGTTTACCTTCACTCGCTCGAAGTTGCTTTCCTCTGCGGTATCATGGCCGCTGAACTGGGAATCAACGTTAAGCAGGCGAAACGTGCCGGACTGCTGCATGACCTGGGCAAAGCGGTTGACCACGAAGTTGAAGGTTCGCACGCCGTAATCGGAGCCGAGTTGGCCCGCAAATATGGCGAAACCCCTAAAATTGTTCACGCCATCATGGCACATCACGAAGATGAAAAGCCGAATTCTGTTCTGGCGATTCTGGTACAGGCCGCCGATGCACTTTCCGGCGCACGCCCAGGCGCACGTCGCGAAATGATGGAAACTTATGTCAAGCGCCTCGGTGATCTGGAGCGTATTGCAACATCGTTTGGCGGTGTCCAGTCGTCGTTTGCGATCCAGGCCGGTCGCGAGATACGCGTCATGGTTTCCAGTGATCAGGTAAGTGATGATCAATCGGTTGTAATGGCTCGTGATATTGCCAAGAAAATTGAGGCTGAAATGACCTATCCGGGGCAGATCAAAGTTAACGTGATCCGCGAAACCCGTTCGGTTGAATATGCCCGTTAAAATTTTATTTGTAGGTGATATTGTCGGTAAACCGGGACGTCAGGCGCTGTCGCGAGAGTTACACCGCCTGGTGGACCGGCATACTATTGATATCGTGATCGCCAATGGTGAAAATTCCGCAGGCGGTTTTGGTCTGACGGTCGAAGTTGCCAAAGAGCTTTTCAACCAGGGCGTCCACCTGTTGACCGGTGGCAACCACATCTGGGACAAGAAGGAACAGGTGCCGCTGATATTTTCCGACCGGCGCATTCTTAGACCCGCCAATTATCCTGCCGGCGCGCTCGGTTCCGGGAGTACCGTTCTCACTACTCCGGGAGGGGTCAAAGTCGCTGTTCTTAATCTGGAAGGGCGGGTCTTTATGAAAAGCCTGGAATGCCCTTTTCTGACTGCCGATCGCGAAATAGAACGTCTCAAGCAGGAAACTCCGATCATCTTCGTCGACTTCCACGCCGAGGCTACCTCGGAAAAATCTGCCCTGTGATGGTATCTGGATGGGAAGATCAGCGCTCTGGTTGGAACTCATACCCACGTTCAAACAGCTGATGAGCGGATTCTCCCTCAAGGAACGGCCTTTTTAACCGACGCGGGGATGACCGGCAGTTTTGACTCGGTCATCGGCATGGGGAAGGAAGAAACGATTCACCGCTTTCTGACCCAGCTGCCGGCCAAGTTTGAAGTTGCCAAGAAGGATATCCGTCTGAATGCCGTCGTGATCTCCGTTGATGTACAGAGCGGCAAGGCTCTAAGTATTGAACGCATAAATATGGCCTGCTGATTTATTCTTAGTTTATTGGGAGTTTAGCATATGTCCGTATCCGAACAGATGGCCGTTATAAAACGAGGCACCGTTGAAGTGCTGATCGAAAAGGAGCTGGAAGAAAAACTGGCAAAGTCCCTTTCGTCCGGTGTCCCTTTGGTTATCAAGGCGGGTTTCGACCCGACTGCGCCCGACCTGCATCTGGGGCACACCGTACTTATCCAGAAACTGCGCCAGTTCCAGAAATTGGGGCATGAGGTGAATTTTCTGATCGGTGATTTTACCGGTATGATCGGCGACCCGACCGGTAAGTCTGAGACCCGCAAGGTATTGACCCGCGAAGATGTGCTCAGAAACGCCGAAACCTACAAAGAACAGGTCTTTAAAATTCTTGATCCGGAGAAAACCAAAGTTGTCTTCAACTCCACCTGGTTGAATGAACTGGGGTCAAGCGGCATGATCGCCCTGGCTTCCAAGTGCACCATGGCACGCATGCTGGAACGGGATGACTTTTCCAAGCGTTTTACCAACCAGCAGCCGATTGCCATCCATGAATTCCTCTACCCGCTGATCCAGGGGTATGATTCGGTGGCGATGAAGGCTGATGTCGAGCTGGGAGGGACTGACCAGAAATTCAACCTGTTGATGGGGCGCGAGCTGCAGCGTGAGTGGGGGCAGTCACCGCAGTGCGTCCTTACCATGCCGCTTCTGGAAGGACTTGACGGGGTCAACAAGATGTCCAAGTCGCTCGGCAATTACATCGGCATCAATGAACCGGCTGACGAAATCTTTGGCAAGATCATGTCGATCTCGGACGATTTGATGCTGCGTTATTACGAACTTCTCTCCGATCTGACGCTTGCTGAAATTGAGGTGTTGAAAGGTAATCTCAAGGAACATTTGCTCCATCCGATGGCTGTCAAAAAGCAGCTGGGGCGCGAGATTGTTTCCCGCTTTCACGGTACCGGGGCCGGGGAGATTGCGGAGGAAAACTTTGTCAAACGTTTCAAGGAGAACGAGATTCCTGAGGATATGCCGCAGGTCAGTTTTACGCTTATCGATGGTGTGATTCTGTTGGCCAGGGCGATGACCGAAGCCGGTCTGACCAAGTCCAACGGTGAGGGGCGTCGTGCGATTGATCAGGGCGGCGTCAAACTGGATGGCGAAAAGGTCAGTGATACCAATCTGGAGTTGACTGCAATTGGTGAGTATATCGTCCAGATTGGCAAGCGCAGGTTTGCGAGGATTGTGGTTATGTAAACGGTATTATTATAGTTAAAGCAGAAGCGGGACCGGCATATAGCCGGTCC
>JANXYR010000069.1 GCA_025355965.1 Geobacteraceae bacterium | reverse complement strand
GTCACACCCGTTCCCATCCCGAACACGGAAGTTAAGCCCCTCAGGGCCGATGATACTGCACGGGTAGCTGTGTGGGAAAGTAGGTCGCCGCCGGGAATTATAAACAAACGCCCCATCACTTAATTGAGTGATGGGGCGTTTGTCGTCTGATCAAAAATATTTTAAAAATAACTGGGATTAATAGAAAAAAATATAGATTTCAAGAGTACTGGAGTAGGTACGTTCTTACTGAGTCAGAAAAATCTACTATGATTCCCCGCTTACTTGTTGGTTTAAGGGTGCTGTAGCGGATCTGTCAGCTAATTATTTCGACGAAGTTCCTAATAATAGTGCTATAAATTTCTATCCATTAATATTTAAATTGACGATTCAGTCTGTTTCATATACTTATTAACAATATTTTTTTGCGGATCAAATTTAAACGCTGACACAACAGCAGAACAGCGAGTATCATATGCTTCTTCTCCCTAAGGGAGCCGTTTTGGCAGAAAATGTACTGATGTCAAAAATCGATCTTCCTGCTGTGCTTGAAAAATTCAGGAACAGTACTTTTAGTGGATACGCACAGATAACCATCCCCTCTGGAACAGGTGTCTTTCTTTACATTGATGGCAAAATGGTCTCTGCGCTCTTTCAGCGGGAAGGTAGTAGCAGTCTTCATGATCTTGAAGCAATTAAAACAACAGTAGAGAGTTTGGTGTTAAACAGGGATGCTTCACTTAGTGCCTACCGCTTAACCAAGGAGATAGCTTTTGCACTTCTTGCCCTGTTCAGAGGTGATTTTCTTCTTGTTGAGCAAGAAATGAAATCTTTTGATTTCAGAGCGTTTCTTGAAAAGATTAAAGCAGATCGCATGAATGCCTGCTTAAAGGTTTATACTGACGACCATACAGGTCTTATTTTTTACCGTGGTGGCGTTCCAATTGGTTTTTTTCACGACAAGGCACAGGAAATTGAGATGTCACAAGTTGAGGTGCAAAAAATAGTTGGTTTACCCGGAGCCAGAATAGATGTACAAGTGATCAGAGAAAATGAAGAGTCGTCGATACAAGTCGATTTAAATGAAATTATAGATATCGCAGAAGTTTGGTCAGTTGCTAACGAAAATGTATTTTCAACGGTTGCGGTATCGCCAGTTATAAAGCCAATTAAAGTAACTAGTGTAAATATTCCTGAAGCTCGTGTCATAAAAAAACTTGTGGAACTTCAACCAAGTTTGATAAAAATTGCGGTAATCAATCTTGGTAATTTAGGACAAGTGCTAGCGGAAAAAGAGCTCTCAAAGGTAGGTGAAACTAAAAATCTACTTGTACCAGAGAACTTTGAAGCGCTACTAACCGCTATTGAAAAGGGATCAAAGATGCTTACAAGTCCTGTTAAAATCAGGCAAATGCAAGACTCCATGAGGGCTGAGGTTGCTTGTTACTCCTGAACATGATAGTTTCAGTTTAATTCATTAGTCAATAATATGGAGGCAGTATGGACTCAATCTTATCGTTTTTGCCCAAGACATACAATACACTGGAAATCGATGCTTTTACTGTAATCCAGACTTTCTGCTGGTTCATTGCAGCTGCTATAAGTTTTTACTTCAGTATGGATAATGCCCGGATATGGACTAGTATTGCCATCGGGTTCTTTCTAGTATTCTGGAGTTTGGCATATCAATTGAATCCTTTTGCTCAGAGTTATTTCAAGCTCACCGCTATTCACTATACCATAGGTACCATTGCCATTCTTTTGATCAGCCATGGTTTTCAGGAATATTTTGTTTTTACCCGAACGCTTGAGATTACGGGTTCAAAGATGACAATCTATCTGACAACACTGGGGCTTATTGTTGCAACGAGTGTAATCATAACCCTGAATCCAAAGCCCAGTATATATGTACTACGAAACTATAAGATGATGAACAACACTGTCTGGTTCTTCCTCTCCTGTATCAACATATATACGATCTTTAAGATATACCGGGAGTTGAAGGGTTCACCGATTGCAAACGGCATACTCTCTTTTGCATTGGTATTCTTTTTTGCACTGATCTGGAAAGGTTCCGGCCTTTATTTGGCTCTCTACCAGTGGGATAAAGAATGGCTTGATATTATCGAGTTTACTGGTGAGTCAACGGATATCGCCCAATATGCAGCTCAGGTGGAATTTGCTAAGTTTTTGAGCCGTGCTGGTGTTCTCATGTCAGGTCTGTCGGCTGGTGGTACTTTTGTATATCTGTTTAAGCTGTTGAGATAGTTTTTGCATGAACAGGACTTTAAGTAGAAACTCAAGGAGGAAGACATGAAAAGATTGGTTGTATTAGTTGTAATAGTTTTGATTTCTGTCTGGAGTTCATTGGTTTTTGCCGGTGAAGGTAAGATGATTGGCACGATCGCAGCAATCAAGATGCATGGCAACGGGGCTGAGATGACTCTGAAAGATCGCAAAACTGATGCAATGGTCGTGTTGCAGGTGCGTGACGCTTCAACATTGGAAAAAATGAAAGACAATAAGATCAAAGTTGGTGATGAACTGCGTATCCGCTTTGATGATAGTAGCAAGGTCATAAAAAAAGTTCAGAAGACAGCTGGCTGCTGATATTAATTTATAATCCAGTATGTAGTTACATGAAAATGGCCTGTTACTCAGGCCATTTTCATGCAAGCGGTAGTTTTAGCCAGATAAATGGCCAAACGTAACACTTAGTATAAAACGGTCGTCAAAATTACCAAAGTAGTTACAGCGGTCCCACCAAAGTCAGACACTCCCAACTGTATTTGATCTATGTAAAAAACAAAATTAACTCGGATGAAATATATTTGCATCCATATGTCTGCATAATATTCTGTCTTGGCATTATTGCATCAGGAGACTGATACATGAATCAACTGCTGGATTACCGTTTTCTTATTCCCCTAGCACTATTTCTTGGCCTGGCACCATTTTTTCCCCAGCCGCATATCGTTGAAAAAATCAAGATGCTTGCAGGAGGGACACTCAACCGTCCTATCGACATCTTCGACCTTTTTTGGCACTCATGGCCTTTTGCCTTGTTGGCATACAAGCTTGTCCGCGATTTGATAGGCGGGGTAGCCTGAGTTTTATCAATAAAAAAGGAGAGAACTAGCAATGCAATGGGCAGAACTATATCAGAAAGAAACAATAAAGACTCTTGTACAGTATATTAAGGACCTGAAGGGTGCTGGAGAGATGCGTGGTTTTATAATTCACAATGAAAGCCGTATGGAGATGGCTCACTCTTTCGGAGCCCACGGAGTGACGGTCGCTCAGGGGTTTGATCTTCACATGATCCAGATATGTAAGCCTGAAAAAGCTGCTGTGAGTCTCCAGTCCAATCCTGAACGGGCAATTCTGATGCCCAAGTTTGTTATGGCATTTTCCAGCGAAGGCAAGACTCAAGTGCGCTTCCTGATCTATAACCGTCCAATGATCGAGGCACTTGTTGATGAACCAGCTTTTGCAGATTCTTTGGTTGAGAGCTATGCTACAATCAAAACTATAATTGACGAGGCTCTTTGATATGTGGGCTTTTCTGGCAAAATTGAACAAGAATCTGCTTTTGGCAATTCCGACAATGATGATGGCGGGCTTTGCTTTCGGCGCAACTATTGACGCTGGATTTTTGAAAGCGTGGATTATTCCGTTTACCTTTCTGATGGTCTACCCGATGATGGTAACGCTCAAGCTAAAGAAAGTTTTAGAGGGGGGGGATGGAAAGGCCCAGCTGATAACTCAGGTGATCAACTTTGCGATAATTCCATTTATCGCCTACGGACTTAGCAAACTTTTTTTTGCACATCAGCCATATATGGCACTGGGGCTTCTGCTGGCGGCCTTAGTGCCGACTAGTGGCATGACTATCTCGTGGACCGGTTTTGCCAAGGGGAATCTTGAGGCGGCTGTTAAAATGACTGTTGTCGGTTTGATCCTTGGTTCTCTGACTACGCCTTTCTATGTTCAGTGGTTCTTAGGGGCTCATGTAACTATTGACACGTTAGCGGTTATGAAGCAGATCGCCTTCATAGTTTTTATGCCGATGATTGCAGGTTACGCCACCCAGCAGTGGCTGATAAAACGCTGCACCCAAAAAGTATTTCAAGAGTTATGGGCACCCCGTTTTCCTGGGCTATCAACAATCGGGGTGTTGGGAATAGTATTTATAGCTATTGCAGTCAAGTCACGAGCAATATTAGCAGCGCCAGATACGCTTATCGGTATTGCCGTACCTCTGGTGCTACTTTATGCAATTAACTATTTGCTCAGCACAATTGTGGGGAAACTTACTCTGAGTCGTGGTGATGCCATCGCTTTGGTTTACGGCACGGTCATGAGGAATCTCTCAATTGCCCTTGCAGTAGCCATGAATGCCTTTGGTTCGGCAGGTTCTGACGCAGCGCTGGTGATTGCATTGGCCTATATTATCCAGGTTCAGTCTGCTGCCTGGTATGTGAAAGTTACAGATAGAATATTCGGCACAGGTCGACGATAGGCCAGTATAACTTTCCCTATTATCAGCGCTGTCATGGGATTCAAAGCTTCTATTTCAGTAAACCGCTTCCGGCTGAATCCTTTGAAGGTCTAGTTCGTTCTGGATTCCGTCTCACTAGATAAATATTTTTAATCCAAGTTAGATTAAACATGACAGGAGGAGGGCAGGCATGAACTATCCGGTATGGTACGTTCCAACATTCGGCGGAGGCTTGTTAATTGCGCTGGTTGCAATTGTACATGTCTTTGTCTCCCATTTTGCTGTTGGCGGTGGTCTCTATCTGGTGATGGCTGAGCGGAAGGCAATTCGTGAACAGGATCAGTCAATCATGGCCTTTGTAAAAAAGCACACCAAATTTTTCCTGCTACTGACTATGGTATTTGGTGGCCTTACCGGTGTTGCGATCTGGTTTATTATCTCTTTAATCCACCCGGCAGCTACCTCGCTCTTGATCCATACCTTCGTGTTTGGTTGGGCGGCTGAGTGGGTTTTTTTTCTTGTTGAGATAGTAGCGTTGTTTGTTTACTTCTACACCTTTGGCCGGATGGATGACCGCACACACCAAGCCATCGGGTGGGTATATTTCGGCGCTGCCTGGATGAGTCTGTTCCTGATTAACGGAATCATTGATTTTATGCTGACTCCAGGGACCTGGCTTGCCAACCACGATTTCTGGGCTGGTTTTTTTAACCCGACTTTCTGGCCATCGCTTTTCTTCCGCAGCTTCATGAGTTTCATGCTGGCCGGTTGCTATGGCTTTCTGACCGCCACCTTTCTGGAGGATGACCAGGCTCGGCACAAGATGATCCGCTATTCCGGAATATGGGCATTGATCTCTCTTGCTTTGTCTGTGCCGACTGGCTGGTGGTACATCTCGGTGTTACCGGACAAGGCTCGTGGTCTGGTTGGCGGTGCATCACCAACAATTGCTCGCGCAGCCACCGTGGCTGCATTCTCTTTAGCAGCCCTCGCAGCGGTAGTGATTACCCTGATCCTCCTGAACCCCAAGAAGGCCCGTACCAAGGTGATGACCGTGATCGTGATGATCGCCGCTATGGGATACATGGGCTCCTTTGAATGGACTCGTGAAGCTGCCCGGCGTCCATATGTCATTAATGAGGTCATGTACTCCAACGGTATACTCCAGAAAGATGTGGAGCGGATCAATCAGGAAGGGTTTCTGAAGAATGCCAAATGGGTACAAAACAAAGAGGTGACAGACGCTAATCAGCTTGAGGCTGGTCGTGAACTATTCCTTCACCAATGTTTTGCTTGTCATACGGTAGGCGGATTCAATAACGATATTATCGGCCGTACTAAGAACATGAACTATGGAGCCATGCAGAAATATCTGGCAACAATTCATGAAAAACGTTACTTCATGCCTCCATTTGTGGGGAATGAGATTGAGATGAAAGCTCTTGCCGCATATCTGACTGCCGGACTGAACAAGAAGCCACTGACCGACGATGCCGCTGCTGGCAATCGTGGTAAGGGGCTCTTTGAAGTTAATTGCGCTGCCTGCCACGGGGCTGAGATCCTGAAACCTGAAATAGCGGGCTGGTCAAAGGAAAAGATTCGTACTGCGCTGGACAAATTGCCTGCCTTGAACCCGGCAATGCCTGACTACAGCGCCCCTGTCGCAGACAAGGATGCCGTAGCTGACTATCTGCACAGCCTGAATAATCCCGGCTCGACGGCCTCGGCAAAAGAGTTGGGGGCTACGCTGTTCGAAGATAACTGTGTACCCTGCCATGGTTTTGATGTTTTGAAGCCTAAAGTGTCCGGTTGGTCAAAGACAAAAATACGAACTGCCCTGGATAAGCTTTCGGCTCTGAATCCTGCTATGCCCGACTATGCAGGATCTGCCACTGAAAAAGATGCCTTGGCCGACTATATAGTAAAACAAGCGGGAGGTGCAAAATGAATCCAGCAAGTTTAATCCCGACAGCTGATGCTCTAACGGCCCATTGGGGCTGGTTCCAGTTCCTGTTAATGCTGACATTTCCGCTGCATCTGCTTGCCATGAATGCAATGCTGGGGACCGCTTTAACGGCCTTCATCTGCCATCTGCGGCCTGAACGTCCTTATCAAGATCTTTCTCATGAACTGGCCAAAGCACTGCCATTTCTAGTAGCCTTTACCATTAATCTGGGGGTAGCACCGCTATTGTTTGTTAACGTATTATATGGACATTTGCTCTACACCAGCACTGTCCTGATGGGCCTGTTCTGGCTGGCAGTAATTCCAATCCTGATTATCGCTTATTACCTTGCCTACGCCTATGACTTCAGTTTCAAAAAGATGGGGTATTCGGCAATGTATGCCGTGTTGATTGTTCTATTACTACTGATGTCTGTTGGTTTTATTTTTTCCAACAATATGACAATGATGATTTCCCCGGCAAGTTGGCCCCGTTGGTTTGCAACTCCGGGAGGCACCTTGTTGAATCTTGCTGACCCGACTCTGCTGATCCGCTACCTGCATATGATGACCGGCTCACTTGCGGTTGGAGGGCTTTGTGTTGCGTTCTACTCATCAACGGTGCTGAAGCATAACATCGCTGTGGCGGAGGCAGGCAAAACGCTGGGTATGCAGCTATTTACCTGGCTGACCGCTTTGCAGGTTCTGCTAGGTACCTGGTTCCTGATGACTTTGCCGACAGCGGTTATGAAGCGCTTTATGGGGAACGACATGCTTGCCACCGGACTGCTGATGGCAGGGATTTTTCTGGCCGTTGCAACTTTGATGCTTGGTTTTCAGCGCAAAGTTATTGCGACGCTCTGGCTGACCATTCCGCTCGTCTATGTCATGTCTTTCATGCGCGACAGTGTGAGGACCGGCTACCTGGCACCATACTTTGATATGACTAAAGTGCCTGCCAACATGCAGTGGTCACCGCTGATCTTCTTTTTAGTGGTATTAGTGATGGGGATAGTGGTGGTGGTTTGGATGCTTTCCAAGCTGCGATATATCAAAAAGGTTAGCTAAAACAGACATAAATGGTTTTGTTATAGCTTGTCCTGAGTATTGACATCTAGATATGAATATGTTTATATGTATATCAGTTTTTTATCTGCCATGCTCAGCATTGGTGCTGGGCTCACTATACGCAGGACAACGAAAGGGGAAAAGCATGAAGAGTTTGAATGGTTTCAAAAGGATGATTGCAGTGGTGACCGTTACTCTGGTTCTGTTTGCGTTCCAAGCATTTGCCGGTCCGGATCACACAGAATTTGTCAAAGGTCCGTTCAAAGACGGACCGTCTGTAACGAAGGCTTGTCTTGAATGTCATGAAAAACAGGCTACTGATGTGATGAAGACCACGCACTGGACCTTTGCCGGAACGCCGAATCATGTCAAGGGGATGGAAAAAAGCACCAAGACCTATGGCAAGGCAAACATGATTAACAACTTCTGTACCTCGGCCTTCAACGGGCCTGATGGTATCGTTCATGAGTCATGCTTTAAATGTCATGCCGGCTATGGCTGGACCCGTACCAAGTTTGACCTTACTGATAAAACCCGGGTTGACTGTCTGGTATGTCATGCCCAGAAGGGAAATTACGAAAGGGCTTCTGTTGGGGCAGATATTGACACAGCGGCGATCAAAAAAGGCAGCATGAATCTAGAAATTGCTGCCCAGAGTGTAGGCGCACCAACGCTAAAAAATTGTGGATACTGCCACTTTAATGGTGGCGGAGGTGATGCTATCAAGAATGCTGCGCTTGATTCAACTCTGCTTAATGCCCCAAAAAGTCAGGATGTCCATATGGCCAAGAAGGCAAAGGGCGGTCTCGAACTGTCATGCGTTGATTGCCACAAGAGTAAGGACCACAAGATTGCAGGCGCTTCCAGTCAAATGGCTCACTTTGATGCACGTGCTACCTGTGAAGATTGCCACAGCGGGGCCAAAGCACCACACAAAAAGTCAAAGAACGGCGCAATTCTTGCCAAGCATACAGCTTCTGTAGCCTGCCAGACCTGCCATATTCCGATCTTTAACAAGGGACAGGCCACCAAGATGATGTGGAACTGGTCTGATGTGGGCAAGAAAGACATCAAGGTAGAGGAAGAATTTGACCAAGAAACCTTTGCCATGAGGAAGGGATCCTTCAAGTGGGGCAAAAACGTGGTGCCGGTCTATGCTTGGTACAATGGCAAGATCGAACGCTACATGCTGGGCGACAAGATCAAGGATCCTTCCAAGCCGGTCTATATGACCAAGCCGGTGGGCGACATCAAAGACAAGACTGCCAAGATCTATCCTTACAAGTACTTTACCGGCACCCAGCCAATGGATTCCAAGTTCATGTATCTGAGCACGTTCCAGCAGTATAAATCTCTCTGGCTAGACTATAACTGGGATAAGGCCCTGACTGAAGGGGCAAAATGCACAGACAACTGCTTACCTTACAGCGGCAAGTATCAATTTGTCAAAACGGCTTCCTTCATCAGCGTCCAGCATGAAGTTGCTCCCAAGGAAGAAGCCCTGCAGTGCGGCGAGTGCCACATGGGTGGCAAGCGGATGGATTGGGCAGCACTTGGCTACAAAGCTGATCCGCTGCAGGTTGGTGGCCGCAACGCCGCTGTTGAACCCAAGAAACCAGTTAAAAAGAAGAAGTAATCAGCAATATACATAAGTAAGAAAAAGCCGTCTGACAATCGTTGGGCGGCTTTTTTTATTGTCAGCAGTGGGTGCTTCTGCTACTTTTCTCGGGTAGTTACTAAATTTTATCTATTGAGTACAAACATGATTGATTCCTGGCTTGAAATAGCGTGTGAAGTACCTGAAGAGTATTCTGAGGTTGTTGCTGACTTTTTAACTGATCTGACCGGCAGCGGTGTCTGTGTTGATAACCAGTGTGTTGATGCCTTTTCGACGAGCGAAATTCCAGCTTCAGTCCGCGTGACAGTCAAAGCCTACCTGACTGCTGACGGTGATCCTGCTCCGCAGATGCGAGAACTTGAAGAATTCATGTCGCAACTTTCTAAACGACATCCTGATGCCGATTTTGGCACGCCCACGCTGTCAGCCGTTAATTCAGAAGATTGGAGCAGTAGTTGGAAAGTTCATTTCAAGCCGCTTCGGGTTGGTAAGCGGCTACTCATTGTTCCAACCTGGGAGGATGCGGCACAACTGCCGGGTGATCTGGTTATCCGTATTGATCCGGGCATGGCTTTTGGTACTGGTGGCCACGAGACAACACGTCTTTGTCTGGAAATGCTGGAAGGTGTCATGGATGGTGGTCCTCTGCTGACAGTACCTTCCCTGCTTGACTTGGGGACCGGGTCAGGAATACTTGCCATGGCGGCCAGCTTGCTAGGCGCTGGGCGGATACTTGCGCTTGATATCGACCCGGATGCAATCGTAGTGGCACGCGAAAATCTTGCTCTGAATCAGCTTTCCGACCAGATAGGATGCGGCACTGTACCACTTGAATCACTTACAGAAAAATTTGATATTATACTGGCAAATATTCTTGCAGAGGAATTAGTGCGGCTGGCGCCTTATCTGGCAGAGCGGCTGCAACCTGATGGGGCATTGATTCTCTCCGGGATTCTGGCGGAAAAGGAACCGTTGGTTCATCAGGGATTCGCCTCTCAGCCCTTGAAATATATTCATACTGCGTCCGCTGGCGAGTGGGTTGCTATGTTGTACCGTAATGAAACCAGATTATGAGTGCGCGCCGGTTTATGGTAAATTCTCGCACCATTCGTGATGGCTATGCTTCTTTTGATGGTGATATCTACAATCACATGGTTCGTGTTCTTCGTCTGGGAACAGGTGACGCTGTCCAATTGGCTGATGAGAAGGGCATGGTGCATTTTGGCACGATCAATCAAGTTGCCAAGGAGTGGGTTGCTGTAAAAATCACCTCTTCCTGCTCCGTCACACAGAGCGATTCAACTGCTCCGCGCATTACGATCTGTCAGGCGCTTCCCAAGGGCGATAAAATAGACTTGATCCTGCAGAAAGGAACTGAGCTTGGTGCTCACGATTTCTGGCTGTTTGGTGGGCGCAGGTCGGTTGCAAAAATACGTGACGATCAGCAGAAAAATAAGCTTGAACGTTGGAACCGGATTACAGCAGAGGCTGCACGACAATGTGCCCGGACCGATATACCGGAGGTCACTTGGCAGCCAAGTGCCGTTGAAGCATCAAATGACACCGGTCAGGAACTACGTTTGATCCTGTGGGAGGGAGAACGGGAACATTCACTGAAAGATGCACTTTCTGTAGGAGGAAAGCCTTCATCAGTAATTGTGGCTATCGGCCCGGAAGGTGGTTTCGACCCTCTGGAGGTACGTCATTTTTCGCAACACGGTTTTCAGCCGGTTTCACTCGGCTCCAGAATACTGAGGACTGAAACGGCAAGTATTGCTATTCTTTCTATAATGCAGTATATATGGGGCGAAATGTGACTGAAAGCAGGTAAGGAGCCGCAAATGAAATGTCCTAAGTGCGGATTTAATAGTTTTGAATTTTATGACAGCTGTAAAAAGTGCTCCAGTGACCTGACGGGTTACAAGCAGACCTATTCAATCACTTCAATAGTGTTGCCGCATGAAGCAAAGGAAAAGCTGGCTGCCGAGTTTAGGCTGGCAGACGGTACAGTTGATCATGCCAGTGGTACTACTGAAACGCATGACGATATTTTTTCATTTAACCTGCCAGATGATTCTCCTTCTACGCCTGATCATCAAAACGATGAACCGTTTAACTTTGATGAGCCGTCACCAGGTGAGAATCAGTCAATTAGTTCAAAGTCCGAGGACAATGTCTTTGGTGACCTTCTGGAATCGACCCCGCAGACCGATGAATCCCCATTTGCGGCAGGCATGGAAACCGATGATCCTACAGCTGCAAAGGCGGTAGATGCCGCGTCAGAGCTGGATGAACTTGGTCTGGAAAGCTTCTCTTGGGACTATAACCCTGCTGCAGCTACTAATGATACAGAGACAACGGATGATTTTGACTCCCTTTTCGGTGAGACTAAGGTAAATGCTGAAAAATAAATCATCTTAACGATATATTCTTACTGAAAGAGCGGGTCTTCCCGCTCTTTTTTCGTACTAGTCGGAGCTGCCATGTCCCAGCGTATAACCATTCTACCAGAAACCCTTACGAACAAAATAGCTGCTGGTGAAGTTGTAGAGCGGCCGGCTTCTGTTATAAAAGAGTTGATTGAAAATTCACTTGATGCCGGGGCAACGGACATTTCTGTGGAAATAAACGTTGGTGGCAGAAGGAGGATTCGTGTCACGGATAACGGACATGGTATGTCACGCGAGGATGCTCTTCTGTCACTGGAACGGCATGCCACCAGCAAAATAAAGGTAGACAGTGATTTGGAAAGAATCCTGACGCTTGGTTTTCGTGGTGAAGCGCTCCCTTCGATCGCCTCTGTTTCCCGTTTTTCGCTGGCAACCCGTGAGACATCCTCTACGGAAGGTACCGAGATCATCGTGGATGGGGGGCGAGTTAGAGATGTCAGGGCTTGCGGCATGGCTCCGGGAACAGTAGTTTCTGTTGAACAGATATTTTTCAATCTGCCAGCTCGCCTCAAATTCATGAAAAGCGCTGAAACCGAAGCCGGACATGTTGCAGATGTAATTGCACGAATGGCCGTGTCCCGACCTGACGTGGCTTTTACCTGTACAAATGATGATCGTGAACTGCTGCGATTGCAGCGCAGCGACCTGCAACGACGGCTGGCTCAGGTTGTTGGCCGGGACAGCTCTCTGCATCTATACCCTGTCACGGGAAACGATGAATATGCGACGATTACGGGATTTATTTCCGGCCCGGCACTGGCGCGTTCCGGAACTCAGACAATCTATACTTATATTAATGGTCGTTTTATTCGTGACAAGGTTGTGCAGCACGCAGTAATGCAGGCCTACCGCGGAGTTATTGATCGTGGTCGCTATCCGGTTGTAGCTCTGTTTGTCGAGCTTCCACCGGAAGAGGTGGATGTGAATGTTCACCCAACCAAGCATGAGGTCCGTTTCAGACGTCAATCAATTGTGCATGATGCCATACAGGGTGCGGTGGAAAAGGTGTTGAGCCGATCTCCATGGTTGGTGACGCCATCCGTTGCAACGTACGCCACTAGTGAAACAACTGGGCAGGCATATCGCGAGCGCATCGCCGCAGCGGCCCAAGCTTCGTTGGCAATAGCGCCACTTGCAGAGCATTGGCCACAGCCTATAAAACAGCTTGGCAAGGTGTTGTCAGAAGTTGTTGTCTCACCGGCTGATAACGTAAAAGTAAGTGAACCTGCCACTTCATTTCAGCCGGAGCGGCTTTCCACTGAATCGGCGGGGTATTTTTCATCGCTCTCTATTCTCGGGCAATTTCACAGCGAATATATCATCTGCCAATCTGACTCAGAACTGGTTGTTATTGACCAGCACGCTGCCAGCGAACGGGTGGCCTATCAGCGCCTTAAACAGCAGTGCCTGACCGGCGGGATTGAGTCTCAACGTTTACTGTTTCCTGAAACGGTCGAGCTATCATTCAGTGAGGTGGCGGTGGCAGTCAGATTCTGCTTGGATTTGGCAGGCATCGGTTTTGAGCTGGAGCCGTTTGGTGGCACAACGATTATGGTTTCAGCTGTTCCACGTTTGGTTGCCAAAAATGATCCGATCCTTCTCCTACGCGATGTTCTGGCTGATTTGGAAAGATTTGGCACCAGTGGAGCCTTCAATGACGCACTGGAAAGTTTACTTTCGCGCATTGCCTGCCACTCTGTAATACGTGGCGCACATCAGCTTGAAAACCGGCAAATTAAAGAATTGCTTTACCATATGGATCATACGGACTTTGCCGCCAGTTGTCCGCATGGCCGTCCGGTGTCGCACGTAGTGAAGCTGACTGAGCTGCAAAAGATTTTCAAAAGAACATGAAACAGCATCCGGCGAATAAAATTCTTGTCATCTGTGGTCCGACCGCTTCCGGCAAGAGCGAACTTGCCATGCGCCTGGCACATGCTTTGGGCGCTGAGATCGTCAATGCCGACTCGATGCAGATTTACCGCGGGTTGGACATAGGCACTGCCAAACCTTCTCTGGAACAGCAAACAGAGATTCGCCACCATTTGATTGACTTGATAGATCCCGACCAACAATTTTCAGCCGCTGATTTTTCTGACGCGGCTGATGTAGCGATTCGGGATATCAGCGGTCGTGGGAAGCGAGTTATTGTGGTCGGCGGAACCGGTCTCTACATCAGAGCCTTGCTAAACGGTCTGGTTGATTCACCAAGCGGGGCGGGCGAACTCCGCGAGGCTTTGCAGGATGAAGCCAACATGCTTGGTAATGAGGCTATGTTGGAGAAGTTGCGGCAGGTAGACCCTGAACTGGCAGCTACCCTTCATCCTAATAATCTAGTACGCATCATACGCGCTCTGGAAGTGCATCGCCTGACAGGTATCCCGCTTTCCAGCTATCAAAAAGAGCATGCTTTTGCCACCAGGCGCTATGATTCACTCCAGATTGGCATCTCAGTCGATCGTGGACAGTTGTATGAGCGTATTGAAGAACGTGTTGAACGGATGCTGAAAGATGGTTTACTGAAAGAGGTGAGTGCTTTGTTGGCTAGCGGGTTCGGGCGTGATCTCAAGTCGATGCGCTCGATTGGCTATAAGGAAGTGGTTGCTCATGTGTGTGGCGAACTTTCTGCTGAAGAAACGGTCAGCCTGATAAAGCGTGATACGCGCCACTATGCCAAGCGCCAGATGACATGGTTTAAAGCAGATCCTGATATATTGTGGTTTGAATATCCCGATAAGTTTGATAATATACTTCAACATACAATTAAATTTTTTGATCATCAGGAGGCTTAAAGCAATGTCTAAGGCACCTTTTAATATTCAGGATCAGTATCTCAATCAGGCCCGCAAGGAGCATGTGCGGGTTAAAGTTGTTATGATGTCGGGTGACAAATTGGAAGGTTTTATAAAATCATTTGATAATTTTTCTCTGTTGCTTGACTTCGGTGGAGACATGCTGATTTACAAGCACGCTATTGCTACCATTACTTCTGTGGATGGTACTTTCCGGCTGCACCAGTAAAATCCATAGTCCCTCTCTGGCCTATATGACCTTGGAGGGGCTTCTCTAAGACAGCCCATGTCAAAAAGTAAAAAAATCCTTCTTAGCATAACACTTCTGCTGTTTTTTCTTTTAGCGGCCGTGCTGTACTATTCATCTGCCGTTTTTCTGCAACTGTTCATAGCTTTTGCGCTGGCTTACATACTGAACCCGACGGTGGAGTTTCTTGAATGCAAAGGGCTGAAACGCCAGTACGGGATTGTGCTTATACTCATTCTGGCGATCGTAATCTGCACCGTATGTGCAGTTTTTCTGGTTGTTTCGATAACGGGTGAGTTTTCAAGCATGCAGCTTAATCTGCCGGCATATGCACAGCATCTTTACGAAATAACACCCACTTCAATAAAAGCATATCTCGGGGTTGAAACTACCGACAAGTTGGCGCTGAGGCTTAATGAACTTCTGCAGCTGGCCCAAAACACCGCACCAGATCTACTCAAACCGCTGCTGGCGTTCCTTCAGAGAGCACTCACTTCGACGGTAAGTCTGCTTCTTGCTATACTGGGCTACCTGATAATTCCGATTTATCTTTTCTATCTTCTATATGACCTGCCGCAGCTCAAAACTTTTATCGAATCATATATTCCGGAGCGCTTTCGTACGGCGTACGCTGCAAAATTGTCAGAAGTCGATGCCGTGTTGTCAGGATTCGTCAAGGGGCAGCTGTCGGTGTGCGCAATTCTGGCGGTTCTCTATAGTGTTGGACTGTACATCATTGGCATAGACCTGGCGATTGCTATTGGTACGCTGGCAGGCGTCACGTTTATCATTCCCTATGTTGGGACAATTATCGGTATTTGTCTTTCTGTTGCCATGGCACTTCTCAAATTCAATGATATACTCCACCCACTGCTATGTCTTGGATGGTTCGGGTTTGTTCAGTTGTTGGAAGGCGCTCTTATTACACCTAAAATAGTTGGCGATACGGTCGGGCTCCACCCGCTGGTGGCCATCGTGGCTCTGCTGATAGGTGGCCAGCTTTTTGGTATCATGGGGATGTTGCTGGCGGTGCCGGTTGTTGCTGTGTTGCAGGTCTTTCTCCGCTCCCTTACGGAGTACTACCGTAACTCCGAGTTTTTCCGGGAGGGGTGATGGCAGGCCTTCGGATTGATTCAGTTGCGCCTGGTTCGATTGCCGACGGCTTAGAGGTCGTAGCTGGCGACCGTTTGCTGGTAGTTAATGGCCAGCCGCTGCGTGATCTGATTGATTATAGCTACTACACCGCTTCTGAAGAAGAGTTGCTGCTGGAAATTGAAAAACCGGATGGTGAACTGTGTGAGTTGGAGGTCGAGCGGCAGGCAGGTGAACCGCTCGGGTTGACATTTTCAGCTCCAGTTCCTGCCCGTTGCGCCAATAACTGCCTTTTCTGTTTTGTCCACCAGCTGCCCAAAGGTCTCCGCAAGCAGTTATACGTCAAAGATGAAGATTATCGCCTCTCTTTTTTAAACGGCAACTACGTCACGCTGGCAAACATCAAGGCATCAGCGCTGAACCGCATCATCGAACAACGTCTTTCTCCACTTTATATTTCAGTTCATGCTACCAATCCGGATCTGCGGGAACACCTTCTCGGGAAGTCCGGTATCCCCCCTATTCTGAAGCAGTTGCAGATGCTTGCCGCTGCCCGCATTGTCATGCATACACAGGTTGTACTCTGCCCAGGACTGAACGACGGAGAAGAGCTCATCCGGACCGTGACGGAACTGGCGGCTCTATACCCGGCAATACAATCATTGGCAATTGTGCCCCTTGGGCTGACAAACCATCGCCAGAGGTTGCCGCAGTTAACACCGGTAGATGCCGACTATGCACGGGAGTTTATAGCAATCTGGCAACCTAAGGCAGATGCCATACGTAGAAAACTGCGCCAGCCTTTTCTTTTTCTGGCTGATGAATTTTATCTCAAGGGAGGTCTGCCTTTCCCGTCGGTAAAGGAATACGGCGATTTTCCACAGATAGAAAACGGTGTTGGTATGGTCCCTCTCTTTATGAAGGAAGCTACCAGACTGTTGAGGAGCATAAGGCCGATTGGAACGTTTCGTGTGACAGTCATCACCGGTGTTTCGTCGTTTGGATTTGTGAGGGACTTTCTGACGGAGTTGGCTGAAAAGAGCGGTGTTGATATCGTACCACTGGCGGTTGAAAACAATCTTTTCGGGTCGAGTATAACGGTTAGCGGACTGATCACCGGCAATGATATTGTTGCGGCATTGGTTGGTTACGATATCGGTTCGTGTCTGCTACTGCCGGATGTTATGCTGAAAGAGGGGGAGGGAGTTTTTCTGGATAACGTTTCGCTGGATGATTTGGAACGACGAATCGGTTGTCGGGTGGTCATTTTTGATTCAACACCTGGGGGTTTTTATAAGGTGCTACGATCCTATGGTAGGAAGCTGTTGCGGTAACATGAATATAAGTCTCAGGATATCCGCAAGGGAAATATTAGTACGGAATAAAAGAGGGGGCTCGTCGTTCTGAGCCACCTCAACGTATCAAAAGGTTATCCCATCTCGCTAAAACTATCCCGCTCATTCTCAGAGAACATTTTGTCTATATCCATGATTATCAGCAATCGTTCGGCGTGGTTGTATACGCCAGTGATAAATTCCTGACTGACGCCGCCCGAAAGCATCATTGAGGGTGGTGGCTGAATTTCGCTACTGTGGATGCGGATAACTTCTGAAACTGCATCGACAATAAATCCTGTCAGAGTTCCGACAACATCCATTATTATGATGCGAGTCTGGATATTGTTTTCATTCTCCATCAGGCCGAAACGCCTGCGCATGGAGATAATTGGGATAACCTTGCCGCGTAGGTTAATGATTCCTTCGACATGCTGCGGTACGTTTGGCATCTTTGTGATGGTTGGCATACGGATGATCTCGCGGACTTTGAGGACTTCAACTCCATACTCTTCGTCTGCAAGCATAAAACTGACCAATTGAATCAGTTCGTCATTCTTTGTATTATCAAGTTTTACAAGTGCATTTGTGGACATATGGGGCTCCTTTTGCGCGATTACAGTTTAAACTGCCGCACCAATTGCTGTAGCGGTCGTATTTTGCTTTATCGTCTAACAGCCGTCCGCCGCTGCATACGGCCTCCCATGGCCGCCATCTGGTGCCTCTGGATGGCACCCAGGCTTTCCAGATGGAACTGAAACCACAAATCGCCATACGCACGCATATTCATTTTTTTGCCCTTCTCCAGGCACTCCAGATTTTCCTTCAGTTTTTCGTCACCTGGGAGTTTTTTGAGCCCTTTGGCAATAATTCCTTTTGCTTTTACTGAATCACCACTCTCGTTCATGCAGTAGGCGTAAAGACACCAAAGCAGTGATTCCTTGCTGTTCCATTGCACAGCTCGCTCGAAGGTACTGATCATCTTGTCCTTCTTCTGGCGCTTCATGTAGGAAATAGCCAGCATGGCTGTCGCGGCCCAGTTTTTAAAGAACGATTTTTCCAGATGCGGGAACGCATTTGAGAAGTCGCGTTTCATGTAGTAGATCATGCCGATCTGCGAGTTCAGCTGTCCGCTTACATAAAGCTGCCACTTGCTGTACTGCAAGGCATCCTTTAGTTCACGGATCGCTTTCTCAAATCGGGGAGGCTGGGCTTGTAGATCCTTGCCTGCCGTCTCGATGGAAGCCATGACCTTTTTCATGGTGATGCGTGAAAACAAGACAAAGATCAGCGAGAAGACAATCAGAGCGATAATCAGTGAGATCCACCAAGCCAGCTTTAGGACAAATAAAGATATCAGCAGCACGGCAACTGCAGCAGCTGCGGAGATAAGAATGTTATACATCGGGGTTTCCTTTCAAATGTTTCGGCACTGGGATAAACAGGAGTCAGCTCTTGGCTACAGCCGGAACCATCTCTCCATTCTTTTCGGTGAATTTTGCGATAATAATGCGTCGCCCCGGTTTAAGGGCAACTTTTGTTTTCATGTTGTTCCAAGCGGTAAGTAGCTTGGTAGATACGTTGAAACGTTTGGAGAGAGAACTGAGAGTGTCGCCACTTTTTACGGTGTAATATTTTGCATAACTCCCTTTCGCAGCTACAGTTGAGCTGGCTGTTCGTCCTTCGTGGCTGAAATCAACGGTCTGCTTGACCGGTACAAGTAGTGACTTTCCGGTAATTCGGCTTTTGGAACTCAGGCCGTTCAATTCTGCCAGAGTCTCTGTTGAAGTGCCGAAACGGCGGGCCAGGCTTTTGAGTGAATCCTTCTTACGGGCTTGATAGCGGCTGTAAAGGACACGTTCGGTGAAACGCTGACCCTCAGGAATTTTTGCATACTCAGTCTCAAACTGCTGTTTACTTCCTCTTGGGATCTTGAGCTGATAATCGGGATAATTGGGGGGTGTGCACCAGTGGCGTAGATCCGGATTCAATTCTTTAATAGATTCGTAGGTTGTGCCGCTCAGTTTTGCAGCCAGATCAAGATTGGTACGTGAAGGTATCGTTACTGTGTCATACTCAATTGGGGTCAGGTAAGCGATATCGGTGAAACCGTAGCGGGCCGGATCTTTGGCAATTATAGCAGCCGCAAGAAGCTTAGGAACATATTCCTTGGTTTCACGCTTCAAGTAAGATCCACGCGAGATCTCCCAGAAATCGCTGGTGTTATACATGTTGATGGCACGCAGAATCTTGTTTTCACCGGCATTGTAGCCGGCTGCCGCCAGATACCAGTCGCCTTTGAACATGGTGTATAGCTCTTTCATATACAGAGCAGCAGCAGTTGTGGCCTTGACCGGATTTTTGCGCTCGTCTATCCACTGATCGATACGCAGTGCGTAGCGCCGACCGGTCTCTGACATGAACTGCCACGGACCGACCGCACTGGCCCATGAACGTGCATGCATCTGAAAGCCGCTCTCGATCATGGCGACATATACCAGATCTTCCGGCATTCCTTCACGCTTCAGAATCTCCTTCATCATCGGAATATAACGGGAAGAATGCGAAAGCCAGCGCGAGAAGGACTGCTTGCCGCTGGTTTGAAAATAGTATAGGAAATATTCAACCTTGCTGTTCAATGTCAACGGGATATCGGAAATCGGCAGACCGATATTCGGCAGCTCAAGTTCACTGTCATCATCACTTGAACTTCTTAGCTCTTCGAGTGAAAAGAGCGCAGTAACTGGTTCCGGTTGTCCGTATTCAGCTGCTGCCAGAATGTCGGATGGAGTCAGCGAAGGTGCCACTGTATCTCCAAGTGTCGTAGCATTAGGTCGGATCAATTCGTCCAGAAGAGGCTGAATTGGCTCTGTTGCTGCAACAGGCAGGGCACAGATCAGTGCCGTAAGGGCGATAACCGCGTATGTAAAAAGATTATAAGTCTTCATTAGTGGGGAAGTATAAAGGAAGCTGCCATGAAAGTCAACGACGCGAAAACTCTTGTTATATGGGCATCAGCAGCTGAATAGCGGTTTTAACAGCGGTTAGATAGGGGGAATGTTCTCATGCACTTGAAACTTAAGAGTCCACCGAAGTGAACTCTTAAGCTCCGCTCTATTTGCAGATTACGACGCTGAAGAGCGCTCTTTCTGCATCGCTTCACGACCTGCCTCAATGGCAGATGCAAGAACAGCTTTTTTCTCAACGAAGGTTTCCTTACCATCTTCGACGGCAGTTTTGATTTTTTCCTGAGCTTCTTTTGCGTATTCCTTGATCTTGTCTACTGCATCTTCTGTCAGATCAAGAATATCTTCGCGCAATTCGCGACCGCTCTTTGGTGCATACAACAACGCCAAGCCAGCTCCGATTGCTGCTCCGGCTACAAACGATACTAATACTGTTCCCGCTGATACTTCACATTTGTCAGACATGGTTAATTACCTCCCCTTTTTTTTAGATATCGATCAAATATATATTTGCCTGCTACTCTGGCTCCGGTTGCCCAGACCGTAGTGGTGTTGAGAGCATTTGTTACGACCCCAACCGAGCGGTTGATTGTGTGCAGATTGTCTCCTGCCGCCCCCAGCTCAGACATGAAACGTTTGACATCGTCGTTGTACTCAGCCACACCGCCACTGACACTCTTCAATTCCGACAGTACGCCAGTCAGTTCATGCAACGTCGGCTTAAGCTCGCTTCGAACCATCTCCGCCAGCTCTCCAACCGATGCGGCAGTCCGTCTGATGGTCAAGAAGGTCGGGACCAAGGTCAGTACAAGGATACAGAGTGCTATAGCTATAACTATCAGGGCGATTACGGTTAGTGACATTAATTATTCTCCATTTATGCAAATATACATTCTATGAGCAAAGTATAGAACAATTCGGTAAAAATTCAACGTCTAAACGTTAATCAATTTTTTCCGGCATCATTTTAGAGACAATCTCTTCTACGGCTGAATACGGATCAATATGGTGCTCACACATGCTTGTCACAATTTTGTCAAGGTCGGCGTTACTTGCCATAAACAACAGGGCCTTTTTGAACAGGTCGTCGCGCAGGATTCCCAAAAAATGTCGCTTATTGCGTTCGCGCCGGAAATTGTTAATGGTTCCGCTTGACAGAAAAAAATTGCGATGGGCCAGTATCTCATCGGTAAGATCTTCAATGCCGGTGCACCGCGTTGCCTCGGTTTTCATTACTTTCGGGCTCCAATTTCCCGGAGCGGCATGACGCATTTCCAGCATGGTACTCAGTTCTCGTGCTGTTCGGTCTGCACCCTCCCGGTCGGCCTTGTTTACGACAAAAATGTCGCCGATCTCGAGAATTCCTGCTTTGATGGCCTGAATGTCATCACCAAGTCCTGGCACCATAACAACACATGTGGTATGGGCCTCTTTAACAATATCCACTTCGTCCTGGCCGACCCCGACGGTTTCAATAATGACAATGTCCATTCCCAGAGCATCCATTACCAAGGCAACGTCTGATGTCGAACGCGAAAGTCCCCCAAGCGATCCACGTGTGGCAAGGCTGCGGATGAAAACCCCCTCGTCGCAGGAGTGGCGGTTCATGCGAATGCGATCTCCCAGGATCGCGCCGCCGGTAAAGGGGCTGGTGGGATCGATCGCAACGACGCCGACTTTTTTCCCACGTGCGCGGAACGAGGCTGTTAGTTGATCGACAAGTGTCGATTTGCCGGCACCTGGAGGGCCGGTGATGCCGATGATAAAGGCGTTGCCGGTGCGTGGATAGAGGAGCTTAAGCTCATCAATCGCCTGAGGACGGCCGTCGTCGATATCGCGCATCAGCCGGGCGGCGGCGCGGGTGTTGCCTTCTAAAACCTGCTCTGCAAGAGACATGGGATACCTGTTAGATTTGAATTGAGTACATAAAGGTGAAATATTAAGTGCTTGTTAGATCGAGCAGTGTACTTCGGTCAGTCTCCAAGCCGTTTGCCGGGAACAAGATAATTCCTGATATAATCGGCAACCGCATCTTCCACAGGGATGACCGGCTCCGAATAACCGGCGGCATGGATTTTTGAAGTGTCGGCACATGTCAGATATTGGTAAGTGTTACGAATTGATTCCGGCATGTCGATATACTCGATGGAGATCGGGCGTTCCATGGCATTGAACACGGCGCCCGCCAGCCGGTTCCAGCTGACGGTGGTACCGCCGCCGACGTTGAAAATCCCGTTGGCGCTCTTGTTTTGTAGAAAATGGAGCGTCATGGCGGCAGCGTCTTTGACATAGACGAAGTCACGCAACTGCTCACCGTCACCGTACTCCGGGCGATGAGACTTGAACAGTTTCAGTTTTCCGGTGGCGCCGATCTGCTCGTAGGCCTTAAGGACAAGCGAGCGCATTTCGCACTTGTGCTGTTCATTGGGGCCATAGACGTTGAAATATTTTATGCCGACAATTTTGTCGAGCGCCCCCTGACGCAGTGCCCACAAGTCAAAAAGCTGCTTGGAGTAGCCGTACATATTCATTGGCCGGAGTTGTGGTAACTGGCTGTCATCATCAACAAAACCATGTTCTCCGTCTCCGTATGTTGCGGCGCTGGAAGCGTAAATAAACCGGGCGTCAGTAGCCAGTGCAGCCAAAGCCAGTTTGCGGGAATATTCAAAGTTGTTCCTGATCAGATAGGTGGCATCCGGCTCGGTCGTGGCGGAGCAGGCACCCAGGTGGATGACCGCATCCAGCTTGTGCCCTGCCGGCAGGCGACCGGCCAGGGAGCCGTCATCGAGCATTTGCTCAAAAGCATCTTTCTCCAGATAATCCATGAAGCGGAGCGGTGACAGGTTACGCCATTTATCAGTATGGCCAAGATGGTCCACGATCAGGATATCTTCTCTGCCAAGCTGGTTCAAACACTGAACCACGGCGCTGCCGATCAGGCCTGCCCCTCCGGTTACGATGATCATTGCTCGTTCTCCTGTCGATGAAATTCGCTGATTGCTTTCAGTAATTCACTCCTGCTGCGCGGCAGATATCCATTAACACGAACAGCCATTCCGGTCAAGGCGAGGGAGCTTGTGATTTCGGCAACTATCGGTGAAGAACCGAGTTCCGTTTGTACATCGGGCTTTAACAGTACTTCTGCAACATTACCTTGCGCCAGCAATCGGCCTCTCTGCAGAACGATTGCTTCGTCAGCCCATCCATAGGCAAAATCAAGGTCATGGGTCGCAATGATGATCGTCATGCCGGCTGCATGCAGGTGTTCGAGTACGACAGTTAACTCTTCCTGCATGGCAGCGTCCAACCCGGCCATCGGCTCGTCAAGCACAAGCACTTCTGGCCGCATGGCAAGTACTCCGGCGATGCAAACCCGTTTTTTCTGGCCGTAACTCAGGTTGTGCACCGGTTTATCGGCGGACTCTGCCATTCCTACAGCCAGTAAAGCCTTTTCCACCCGTTCCCGGACGATTTTTTTCGGAAGGCCCAGATTCATGGGACCAAAGGAAACATCTTCCCGCACACTGGCCGAAAAGAGCTGGCTGTCAGGGTTTTGGAACACAAGGCCGACCCGTGAGCGGAGCTTCCGCATCCCGTCCCGGCTGTAATCAAGTGGGGTTTCCTCCCATCGTACGTGTCCGGTAGATGATCGCAAGATGCCGTTTAGATGCAGAAACATGGTTGTCTTGCCGGCGCCGTTGGCACCCAGCACGGCGGTCCGCATGCCGCGGCGTATTGTCAGGGAACAGTCGTTGAGAGCGCTTGTGCCGTCAGGATAGCGATACGAAACATCCTTGAGGCTCAGGATAAAGTCGGTCATGGCAGGTACACCGCCAGAACAACCAGAAGAACACCGGAAATGACCGCACAGGAGATGGCGCGGGGCGAATCCGGATAGTCAGGTTCCAAAAAGCGGAGTGCACCGTCGTTGCCCCGAGCCAACGCAGCCAGATGGAGCGCCTGACTGCGTTGCCAAACCTGCACGGCCAAGTTGGCAACCAGTCCTCCCAAGGAACGTAGGGAAAGTGTAAGCGAGGCATATCCCAGGCGTGCAGACTGGGCGGTAACAGTTTCATGTACCGCTTCGGATAGCACAAAGAGGGTGCGGTAGGAAAGGGTCATCAGATCGAGCAGGGTTTCAGGAAGTTTACAGCGCCGCATCAGGGAAATGATGTCCGTGAGCGGGGTGGTCAAGGCAAGAAAAAGCAGCGCGGTCAGGCAGGCCAGCGAGCGGCAGCAAACCTGAAATATACGAGGAAGCTCGGACTCTGCTAGGTGAAGTGAGAGACCAAATGTTGAGTTATAACTAAAATCGAGTGAAGCCAACAATGACAGGCCGCTTGCCAATAGAAAGAAGAGTGCCGGAGCTGCCACTCGCAGATATCGAACTGGCGGGATGTTGGCGCCTAAAACTGTTGCCAATGATAGAATTAGGGCGACCAGTAGTGCTGTCCGGGGTGAGCCTGCTGCAAAGGCGGCAACCATGCCACAGATAGAGACAAACCCCTTGGCAACTGGGGAAATCTGCCGCCAGCGGTTTGTATAGGCAGACTGTTCGGTCAGCACCGGGCTTCTTTCTCTATTTCACGGCGCATTTTTGCGCGAGTTTTTGAACTGCCATACCAATAGCCGATAAATCCGGCTCCCAAGGCGGCTTGAAGTGCAAAGAGAAGTGAGCCGATTTCTCCGCTGGGTGGCTCCATTAGCGGTTTGAACCACGGTTTGTAGGCAGGAGCGATTGTTCCAACCAGATCCTTTGCCTTGTCATCGGCTCCCGAAAAAATTTCAACATTTTTGCCATCAGGCCCTGGAGCCGGTTTTTTTACCATCCAGAGCGGAAAGGCTACCAGCGCAACAACCGCGATCATCATCAACAGGTTCTGATACCGTTTCATGTCAGTACCTCCTGTACCGCTGCTGTAACCTTCATCTCCTGAAGTTCAGGGGCGTTGAAACGCACCAGGGCATTCATGACTACAACTGTCAGCAGGCCCTCGCTGATTGCCAACGGGATCTGGGTTATCGCAAAGACAGAGGCAAACTTGGCAAAGGATGCCGCAAATCCGCCTGCCGGATCCGGAAAGGCAAACGCCAGTTGGGCCGAGGTAGTAACATAGGTAAGCAGGTCTGCGCATGATGCGGCAAGAAAAATCGAAAGCGCGAAGGGTACTTTTACTGCCTTGGCAGACCGGAAAATGGCAACTGCGGCAAATGGTCCAACAACTGCCATGGAGATGATATTGGCACCCAAAGTGGTTAGGCCCCCGTGGGCTAGTAAGATCGCCTGAAAAAGTAGAACGATCGCACCGATTGGCGCCATTGCCGCAGGGCCGAACAATATTGCCCCCAGGCCGGTGCCGGTGGGGTGTGAGCAACTCCCGGTTACAGATGGCATCTTCAATGCCGAAAGGACAAAAGTGAAGGCTGCAGCAACTCCCAACAGCATCCGCTGTTCCGGTTTTTCCTTTATTCTTTTATTTATGGTGTAAAGTCCGTAGACAACAAACGGGGCTGCAGCAATGCTCCATCCGATGGCATGTTTAACCGGTAAAAAACCTTCCATAATATGCATGGTTGTGTCTCCTGATAGTTTTAAAAAGCACAAAAAAAAGTCCGCAACTGCCAAAGCAGTATGCGGACTTTTCGTATTCAAAGTCTGACAATGGTTTCACTCTCCCTTTACCACGGGGAATTGTTGAGTGCTGAGATCATGGCAGGTCTTCTGGCTCGCGATTCACCCTACAGGCGCCTTCCCGGTCTTTCTACCAGTGGCTTATGCCCTTCGTCCTCGCTTACAGCGGCGGGTCCGCGGGGGAATTGCTCTTTTTGAGCTGCACCCCTCTTCCCTATCAAGCCCTTGCGGGCACCGTGATCCATTAATTACAATTGTCATACAACCCGCAGCACGTATTGGGTATTTTGGATACCACGCACCATACGTCATGTCAAGGAGGTTTCTCGTTTTGAATCAATACTTTTTAGTCATATTTCAGATGATCCGGTTTCTGCGCTTGAGCATAATGCCGATTATAAACGTTAGTCCCAGTGTCAGAGTTACGCCAACTATCCCTGAAACGCTGGTACCGAATTTACCACCTTCAGCTTTCTTGCCTGCCGTATTGGTGTCCGGATCTTTTTTGTAAGAGTAATCCAGCAGGAACGCCAGTTTCTCCTGAATTGCAGCCAGCGTGCCGTGTAATCCTTGCTCTGGTCCCTTCAGTTCCTCTTTACCAGTTACTTTGGTTATTGACCATTCAAGGCCATCGGGATGTTCCGAGGCAAACCGGGATAACACCCCGCCATTCAGCAGAGTCACGGCCAGGAAACCGAGTATAATATTTCGAATCGGGTGAACACCAATAGGGCGGGCTTCCATGGCACTCAACACGATCTCTGGTTTGGCGTTATACACAAAAGAGATAACTGCTGCAGTCACCAGACCTTCAACGACACCGATTGCCAGATGAATTGGCTGCATGATGAAGAGAAATGTTGAAAAAGGGAGCGAAGAGATCCCGGACAACACGGTTTCCATCACTACACCAAAGGCTCCCAGTTGTAAGCCGATTATAGCAGCCACCATTGAAGCCACAGATATTCTGGTCGGAGAAGGAAATTTGCCGATGATTTTTTTGTAAATAAGCGGGTAGGCGATGAAAGCGGGGAAAAAACCTAGATTGAAAATATTACAGCCAAGCGCCAGCAAGCCGCCGTCGGCAAAAAAGAAGGCCTGGACCACCAACACGGAGGCGATCGTCAGGAATGCGGCATAAGGGCCTAGCAGAATGGCAAGTATCAGCCCACCCCCGAGATGTCCGCTTGAGCCGGTCACCGGAATAGAAAAATTGATCATCTGCGCAGCAAAGATAAACGCACCCAGAACTCCCATTAGCGGCATTCTGCGGTCATCCATCTCTGCGCGAACTTTTTTAGAGCAGCAGGCGATAGTGGCGGCTGAGACGGCCCACATCGTCCCGCCGACCGCTGGTGATAATAATGCGTCTGCCATATGCATGGTGTGCCCTTCTTCTGCTGAGTCACTTTATAAATTTAGTAACACGATTTAAGTACAGGAATATTTTTTTAGCGTCAAGTGCTAAAAAATAGATTCGTGTTACCAATGCAACATGCTGTAATTAACTATTCGTTCTTTCGCTTGTCAGCTATTATGGTAGATTCTATAGTACGAGCTATAAGTTAATGTGAGGAAGAGCACCGCCAAAAATATACCAGGAGATTAGAACGGCTATGTTTGAGTATGCAGCCCCGATAATCAGAGAAGCAGAAGTCTTTGTCATCACCGCTGGGGCTGGTATGGGAGTGGATTCCGGTCTGCCGGATTTTCGAGGTGATAAAGGCTTTTGGAACGCCTATCCTGCCTACTCACGCCTGGGGTTATCTTTTAGCGACTGTGCCAATCCGCAGCATTTTGCAGATGATCCATCTTTTGGCTGGGGATTCTATGGACATCGCACCAACCTGTACCGGAAGACAGTTCCACATGCAGGGTTTCACATTATCAAAAAGTGGATTGAGCGTCAGGGGGCCGATTACTTTGTCGTTACATCGAACGTTGACGGTCAGTTTCAGAAAGCCGGCTATGCCGATGACCGGATTCTTGAGGTGCACGGTTCGATTAACCGGTTACAGTGTCAAAAGCCGTGCAGTAGCAGCATTTGGCAAAACGATGAAGTTGTCCTTGTCGATGAAAATACAATGCGTGCCCGTCACCCGCTCCCCCGTTGCCAAGATTGTGGTGAAGTTAGCCGCCCAAATATTCTCATGTTCGGCGATTGGTCATGGCTGCCGGATCGCATCCACATCCAGGAACATGCCTTTGACAAGTTTTTGAAAGCCAATGCGAATCGACATATTGCGGTGATAGAGATGGGAGCTGGAAGCGCCATTCCCACGATCCGGGCAACATCAGAGCGAATAGGGTGGAATTTTGAAAATGCCACGGTGATTCGTATCAATCCTCGAGAACCGGAAATAAAAGCGCCGCATATATCGATGCCATGCGGGGCTTTGGAAGGATTGCTGAAAATTGACGAGCTGTTGTAATACTACCCCCAAAGTCATGGTTGTCTGTCATAGAGTCCTTTTTCTCCCGTCAGGATGAAATCGGGATTAGCATCAGACGGTCTGTCAGCTTACAAATATTTAACAAGAATGTGGACAGGAGATTGGCGTTATGTCGCAACAACAGACGTTCTTTTTGGGTCGGCAGCCGATTCTGGATATCCGGCAGGAAATAGTGGGATACGAATTACTTTTCCGTTCAAGCGAGAAAAATTTCAGTGATTTTGAAAGTCAGAACCAGGCATGTATGAGTGTCATATCCAGTGCATTGTCAGGGTTCGGTTTCAATGAGGTGCTGGGAGACAAGACCGGATTCATCAATGTCACTGAAGAAGCCCTGTTGAGTGATCTCATCGAAATTTTGCCGCGGGAACAAACCATTCTGGAACTTCTGGAATCGGTGCGTTTGAACGAAAGCACCCGTCAACGCTGTCTCGATCTTAAGTCCAAAGGTTACCGCATTGCCCTCGATGACCATGTTTTTGGGATGGAACACCTTGAACTCTACCGCTTCGTAGATATTGTGAAGATCGACATCCTTGAGACCGACCCCACGATGCTTCCGGATATCGTCAAAAAGCTACGCCAGTTTCCACTGCAGCTTCTGGCCGAAAAAGTTGAAACAATGGGGCAGTTCGAAGATTGTCTCGGATTGGGCTTCGAGCTGTTTCAGGGGTATTTTTTTGCCCGACCTGTAGTGTTGAAACATAAGGGGCTCGAACCATCAAAAATCACCATGTTGCGTCTTCTCAGTAATCTGCATGCCAACGCAGATTTCAGCAAGATTGAGGAAAGTTTCCGTTCGGCACCGGTGCTCTCCTTCAATCTGCTTAAACTGGTCAATTCGGTCTGTGTCGGATTGCGGGAAAAGATTAGAAGCCTGCGCCATGCAATTATAATACTGGGACTCGACAAGCTGCGCAGATGGGTGCAGCTTGCTATTTTTGCCAGTTCGGACAGCCGTGGTATCAATAATCCGCTACTGGAAATGGCTGCCGTACGTGGACGTTTGATGGAATTTTTGCTAATGGAGCACAAAGGACTTTCCCGCAACAGCGAACGGGTGGAAGCTGCATTCATGACCGGTATTCTGTCATTGGTGGATATCCTTTTTGATACATCCATTGACGTTATTGTTAATGAACTCGGCTTGAGTGATGAAATTTCGGCAGCACTCCTCCATCGCGAAGGGGAACTGGGCATTTTGTTGTCATTGGCCGAAACCCTCGAACAGACCAATTTTGGCGAGGTTGAGGATCTGGTGGAAAAAACTGATATTTCATTTGCGCACCTACTTTCAGCCCAGCTTGATGCCTATAATTGGCGCGACAGCATCAAGTGAAATTGTGGAGCAATCCCATACACTTAAATGATGTTTTTCGTTTTTTTAGAGAAATTAAGCTTTTAATTGAGTTTCTGGAGGGTGTTGATGTGTGTCGCCATCTCCCGCTCCAGCAAGCAGCCGGTGCGCAGGTCGGTGTCTTCGGCGGCGTTGATAAGGCGCTTTGCAGCGGAGAGTGCCGTTAGCGGGCGGCTGGCGATTCGCTCCGCAAAGGAGGATACCTTCTGCCA
The DNA here is from genome assembly GCA_025355965.1 of Geobacteraceae bacterium. Classification (GTDB taxonomy): domain Bacteria; phylum Desulfobacterota; class Desulfuromonadia; order Geobacterales; family Pseudopelobacteraceae; genus JACRCG01. Next base: position 8,428 of record JANXYR010000069.1, on the reverse strand, counting down.
GAATTCATTTTCGTGATAGACCCTGTCAACCAGACCCATCTGAAGTGCCACTGCCGCGCTGTATATCTCTGAAGTCATGAAAATTTCCCGAGCAAAATTTTTGCCGACGATACGCGGCAGTTTGTGGGTGCCGCAGAAACCGGTGATAATGCCGAGCTTTGCCCCGGAATGGCCTATTCGCAAACTTTCTGAGGCAAGGCGGATATCAGATGACATCGCCAGATCGCAGCCACCTCCCATAGTGATGCCGTTCAGGGCCGCTATGACCGGTTTGGAACATGATTCGATCTGTTCGAACAGGGATTGGCCGAGTTCGGCAAAGTGGAGTGCGTCATTCGTAGAAAAATGAACCATCTGGCCGATGTCGGCCCCGACGGCAAAGGACTCTCCAGGGTAACCACTGAGGACGATCACATTTGCTGCCATGTCCTCCTCAAGCTGTGTGAAGGCGCGTTTCAGTTCCCGGATGGTGGTGATGGAGAGTTTGTTGAAACGTGAACCGGCGTCGAGTAGGAGGTACCCGACCCGGTTTTTGATCACTATGCGGAGCTTCTTATATGGCATCAGGCCCGTGGTGTGACGTTGCTTTTTACCCAGGCGACAATGTCTTCCGTCGAAGTGCCGGGGGTAAATACTTCGCAAATACCGGCGGCCTTCAATCCTGGAATGTCGTCTTCCGGTATAACGCCACCACCAAAAATCTTGATATCGTCGGCCCCTTTTTCCTTTAATAGTTGCATAACCTTTGGGAGCAGAGTGTTGTGTGCACCGGACAAAATTGAAAGCCCGACGCAGTCAACATCCTCCTGGATAGCGGCCGATACAATCTGCTCAGGTGTTTGGTGAAGGCCGGTGTAGATGACCTCGAAACCGGCGTCGCGAAAAGCGCGGGCAATTATTTTAGCACCACGATCGTGACCATCCAACCCCGGTTTTCCGACAAGTACGCGCAATGTTCTTTCAGCCATGATAAATTCCCCCCGTATGTAATAGTCGCTAAACTAAGTTTGCTTATTTGCAACTAGACGCAATTACATCTCAATCCCGGTACGTGCCGGAACTCCGGCTTTGTAATAGTGCTTGATCTCCATCATCTCAGTCACCAAATCCGCGGCATCGATCACCCGCTGATGGGCGTTGCGCCCGGTCAGCACCAGTTCAGTCTTCTCAGGTTTGTGGCTGATGAGGCCAAGCAGTTGCTCGACGTCGATCAAGCCGAAGCCGACGGCACCGTTGATTTCGTCGCAGATAAAGAGGTCATACAGGCCGGAGGTCAATAGCTCTTGAGCTTGGGCAAGTCCCTCCTGTGCAACATGCCGGTCTTCGGTGATGTCTTTGGTATTGACCCACCCCGGCCTTCCTGTTTGAATGATTGTCAGGAGTGGCGCCAGTCTTTCGGCGGCCAAGTGTTCTCCATAGCGGCCACCCCCCTTGATAAACTGAAATACGCAGACCTTGAGGCCACGTCCGACTGCTCTTAGCGCAAGTCCGAGCGCTGCGGTCGTTTTCCCTTTGCCGTTGCCGGTATAGACCTGAACGCAGCCCTGTTCAAGAGGCATGGCTATTCCCCTTTAAACTGCGGCGTACGCTTGTCCAGAAAAGCCTGCATCCCTTCGCGCTGGTCAAAGCTGGAAAAACAGAGGGCAAATGCATCCCGCTCCAGCATACATGCGGTTTGTAAGTCAATATCGTAACCGGCATTGACAACTTCGCCGCCGATGCGTATGGCGTTTGGGCTGCGGGTGCAGATGTGTGCAAGTAGCTCTTCGGCCAGAAACAGGGCTTCTCCCTCCGGGTGGAGACGGTTTATCAGGCCGATACGGTGTGCTTCTTCGGCATCGATCAGGTCGCCGCTGTAGATCAGCTCCTTTGCTTTTGATTTACCCACCAGTCTGGCAAGACGCTGACTGCCGCCGCAAAAGGGGATCAACCCCGAGGCGATGCCCGGAAAGCCAAAACAGGCCGCCCGTGATGCCACGATAAAATCGCAGGCCAGCGCAACCTCCAGTCCCAACCCGGAACATTCCCCCTCGATTGCTGTAATGCAAGGCTTGCCGATTTTTTCAAGGATGAACATAACCTGCTGGCCGAAACCGGACAACGCTGCTGCATCGCCGGTGGTTGCGCTGTTTTCAATCTGGCAGCAGCAGAATCCTCTCGCAGAGCCTGTCAAAAGGACCCCCTTGATTTCATTCTTGCTGGACAGAGCGTTAGTTTGGTGCCGAATCGCCTCCAAAATATCCCTTGCGGAGGCGCTATGGTTTCCGGGGATAGTCACGGTGGTTATTCCGTTTGTCTTCGATTGTATAGTACAAACTCTTTCGGGCACAGCGTTGTTCCTGTTTACATATTAGAATGAAATTTGCGGGGCGACTATAGCAATTCAGCTGTATACGGTCAAGGAAAGCTTTGGCAGATTTTATTGACAGTAAAACTTTGCTGATTGCGAATATGGCGCTATACTTGCGCTGATATTATCCTACCCAAGGAGAACAGATCATGCACTTGCCTACGCTTGTCCGTCGCAGAGCTTACGCATCCGGAATCGTCGCAGAAGAAAATGCCGTATGGCTCCAGCAGCATATGAGCCCCTATTTTTTTCAGGCCATGGCAGACGAAGAGGATGCGTTGTCGCTGCTGGCCAGAGAGATGGGCTGTTTACGGCATAACCGGCATCTGATCCTGGTCGATCAGGAAAAACGGTTGGTGGTCGCCTGTGTCAATCGCCCCGGTTCGCTATACGGGATGTTACGCCATGTCGGAGAACGTGAAATTTCCTATGCCATGTTTTCTCACTCTAATGCCGATATGCCGGGTCTGGATAATGAGCTTGAAATTCAGCGTTTTGAGTTCGATCTTCGCCAGAATCATGAGATAGATCTCGCCCAGAAGGTCGATATCCCGGCGGCGTTGATCCGAAAGGTTCGTGCAGAACTGCGCGTTTCATTTCCCTCCTTTGATCTGAAAAAACTGGATCGGCTGCTTAAAATCCTTTGGCTGAACAACGAGAATTACATTCGTATGTCACCACCCACGCGGATTGCCTATCTGGTCTGGCTGTTTGATAAAGGTAACGCCTCAGGGGGGCTTTTTCTTGATATCACCCAGGTAGAGCGCGAAGGGCGCAACGAAACCCGCGTACTGTTCGCGGTTGGTAATCCACCACAGGGAGAGTTTCTGCTACAGCTGTTGGAGGTTTTTAACCGCCTGGATGTTGGTATCCGCAGGGCCTACTGCCAGACTATTTCAAACGGCGTCCACCCCTATTTCCTCGGTTCATTTCTTGTTATCAGTCGCCAGGGGGAGGATATCTCACCAGAAAGTTTGCTAGCTGCTCGCCTCAAGCGGGAACTTTGTACGACGCAGATCCTCTCTACATCATCTTCGGCATATCGGCAGTATGTTGTAGAAGGGCTCCTGTCGGGTGAGGATGCTGCACTGGTTAATGCCTTCATCGCCTTTTGCCACACCAGTCTGGCCCACGGGCAGCCGGAGCGTTTCGGTCTGGAGGATGTTCAAAGTGCGTTTTATGATCATCCCGAAATGGCACAACTACTGATTCGCCTGTTCAGGTTGCGTTTCGATCCTGACCTAAATGAGCGAGAAAAACTTTACGCTGCTGCCCTGACTGGAGTACAGGACGCCGTAGATGGTTACAACACCGGTCATCGCTGGCTGGATGATATCCGCCGGGCTGTCTATCGCTGCTGTCTGTTGTTGGTGACCCATACCCTCAAAACCAACTTCTTTGTGGTTGAGAAACAGGCGCTGGCCTTCCGGCTTGACCCTGGGTACCTGCGGCTGCTTGGGCAGGAATTTACAACAGACCTTCCGGAATCGCTCCCTTTCCGCGTCACCTTTTTCTTCAGCCGTTTCGGAGCCGGATATCATGTCGGATTCTCCGACATAGCCCGTGGCGGTTGGCGTACTGTCATCGCCCGCAGTGCCGATGATTACATCACTTCGGCTAATACCATATTCCGCGAAGTATATGTTCTGGCCAATACCCAGCAGCTGAAGAATAAGGATATATACGAAGGGGGATCCAAACTGGCGGTAGTTCTGGACGCGTCTGATATGGAACAGGCCGGGAGTGAAGCTGAAAACTGTCGGCTCTATAAACTCCAATACGGCATAGCCAATGCCTTTCTGGATATTTTCATCACCGAAAACGGGATGGCCAGAGACCGGCGAGTCGTTGACTATTACGGTGACGATGAGCCGATCGAGATCGGCCCGGATGAGAACATGCACGACGGTATGATCGAAGCTATCGCCACACTGTCGAAAAAACGAGGCTATATCCTCGGTGTAGGCATCATGTCCAGCAAGCGTTTTGGCATTAACCACAAGGAGTATGGAGTTACATCTACCGGTGTTGTCACCTTTGCGGAAATCACCATGGCCGAAGCGGTCGGTATCGACATGCGCCGCAACCGGTTTTCGCTCAAGATGACCGGCGGCCCTAACGGAGACGTTGCCGGCAACTCCCTGCGCATCATGCTGGAACGCTGCCCCGGAATGGAGGTCCGCCTGATTCTGGATGGAACGGCGGCCCTGTATGATCCAAACGGTATCTGCCATGACGAATTACGTCGTATTGTGCTGGCATACGATCTGGATGTTTTTAATTCAAAACTCCTTGGAGAGGGTGGTTGTCTCGTGTATCGGAGCGGACGGCGCGTGGAAGGGTTAAAGGAGTCGCATCGCAAGGTTACACGCACCGCAGGGAAACTTGTTGAGGAGTGGTTGGATATTGATGATTTCAACCGTCTCTACAACAGCTTGGTCTTCACTGTTAAGGCCGATCTTTTTATTCCGGCCGGTGGCCGTCCGGAGACGATTGACGGTCAGAACTGGCGGTCATTCCTTGATGAAAATGGTGTGCCGTCGTCAGGAGTTATTATAGAGGGTGCCAACTCCTACATAACTCCTGAGGCGAGGATTCATCTGCAAAAGAGCGGCGTAGTGCTGATGCGTGATGCATCCGCCAATAAATGCGGCGTTATTTCGTCATCCTACGAGATTATCGCCAATCTGCTGCTAACAGAACGCGAATTTTTAGAGCAAAAAGAGCGTTATGCCGGTGATGTGCTGACGATCCTGGAAAAAAGGGCAGCCGATGAGGCTCGCCTGATCCTGCGGCGGCGAGTGGAATCCGGCGGAACTCAACTTTACAGTGAAATCTCCGAAACCATCAGCCAGAACATCAACAGCCTTTATACACGGCTGTTTGAATTTTTCTCGGCCCGTCCGGATCTCTGTCTCCAAGCCCCATTCCGCCAAGCCGTTCTCAGTCACCTGCCGCGCATGCTTCAGGAATCAACTACATACCGACAGCGGATCAGTAAATTACCAAAGAAATACCTCTGTGCGATTCTGGCGGCCGAGATCGGTTCCTCACTCGTCTACAGCGGTAACCGCGATGCCGATTTTGAGGATATGATTCGGAGGCATCTGGCTCGGGTACTGCTTTGACATGGACTTATGTAAACTAAAAAATCATCTCTCTCATTAAAAACAAACTTTCGTAAATGCTCTCATATGTGATATATATGGCAGCAATATGAATTAGATGTGAGGAACTGCTTTGAGTGAAAACTTGAGTATGGCGACAACTGTATTGTTGATCTGTCGTGAAGGGGAAAGCCGTCAGGTGTATCAAGCGGAGCTTGACTCTCCTGAAGTGCGGCTGGTTAGTGTTCAAGCGTTGATGGATTTTTTTCGTCGGGATGTGTACTGTCCATTAAACGGAATCCTGGTTGATATGCCCACTTATATGCGCAGTTCCGAAGATGAAAAACGCTTGATGACGGAACTAGTCGGGCTTTTTCCCGCTCTGCGACTCAAATGTAGCGAATCCACCGGCGAAATTCGCACCCTTCCTTTTGGGACGGTATATCATGGAAATATCGCACCCGCAGCTTTTGTGCAAAAATATTGTACAACATTTGCTCATCGCAAAATTCGGACCAGCGAGCGGCACCAGATGAATCTGCCTGCACTGTTGAGCTCGTCACTTCCGGTCGGAAATATTTCCGATACGAAGACAGTGACGGCAAACATATCTCGTGGTGGCTGTTTTATTATAGGGTTTGATCCATGGACTGTTGGTGACAGGGGCTGGCTCACTTTGCCTGAGTTGAAAGATAATACGCCTATTCAGGTGGAAGTCTGCTCGATTTTGCCATGGGGTGAATCCCGCTCCTTGCCCGGTATGGGGATTAGATTCATAGATCTTACATTGTTGCAGAAAACCGAGCTGACACGTCTGTGCGGACCGGGCTTTATGCAGGATGATGAATGATTTGAGTAACTTTTTTTGGATGTTTTGTAGAAGCCGTTTGTCGCTGGAGCAGGACCGCTTTGTTGTACGGTTTTGTTGAGCTTCCAGGGGGATGTGTGGGAAAGGTTGCCATAGAAAACATTGAAACCGGAATGGTTCTGGCGAGTGATGTCCATGATCGGTCGGGGCGTATGCTTCTGGGTGCTGGAGCTGAACTTACTCAAAAACACCTGGTGATTTTTCGTACCTGGGGGGTGCTGGAGGCCGATATCGAAGGCCACGGGAGCGATGAAGGGCCGGACCAGATACCGGCTGATGTAGATCCGCTTGAGCTGGCTGCCGCCGAACAGGCGTTGGCTCCTCTCTTTCAGCATACGAATCAGGCCCATCCTGCCATCATAGAACTTATGCGGTTTGCAGCGCTAAGAAAGGTTCAACATGGCACTGTCTGATTATCCGGCGACCACCATTGACCGTATTGTGGATGAAACCAGTACGGTCTATTCTCTCCCCCTGTTCTACGAACACCTGAATGAAGCTATCAACCATCCTCGCAGTTCTATTGACGATATATCCAAGATAATAACGGAAGATCAGGGTCTTACTGCACGACTCCTGCGGTTGGCCAATAGCCCCATGTTTGGTTGTTATGCAAAGGTCGACTCCATCACCAAAGCGGTCACAATTCTTGGAACCCAGCAACTGCGGGATTTGGCGCTGGCGGCTTCGGTTATGGGGGTGTTCAAGGGGATTCCGGAAGACCTGCTGAAAATGAGTTCCTTCTGGCAGCACAGTATAGCCTGCGGCATTATAGCCCGCAGCCTGGCTGTGTATCGGCGCGAGTCCAATGTGGAGCGGCTCTTTGTCGCCGGTATGCTTCACGATGTGGGGCAGGTTGTGCTGGCAGCAGCCAGGCCTGAGGTGAGCCGTGAGCTTCTTGAGGCACAGCGGGATACCGGTAGACTTTATCTGGAACTTGAACGGGAGCGGCTTGGGTTTGATCACGCCGATCTGGGTGGGGCGCTTCTTAAAAAGTGGAAAATTCCGGCTAGTATCGGCGAGACGGTAGCTTGTCATCATAATCCTGAATCTGCCGAACAGTTCCGCCTTGAAACAGCTTTGATCCATCTCGCAGATATAATGTGTCAGTCCATGGAGTTAGGGCGGGGGGCTGAGTGGGGGGTGCCGCCACTTGATGAGTCGGCCTGGGACCGTCTGGGCTTGTCGCCCCATATGTTAGGAACTGTTCTTAACCAGTCGGAAGAGCAGATAACGGAAACCTTTGCAATTCTCTCAGGAGCAGCGGATGACTGACCAGGACATGTCCAGATCACCGGAATTTCTTCAGGAACGGGTCAGTTTCCTTGAAGAGACCAATCAGCGCTTTATGTTGATTCTGGAAATGCTGGCTTCAAGCAGTGAATTTCAGGGTGATCTCAGTCGCGCCAAGGATGTGAAGGGGATTTTTAAAGCAACATCCAACCAACTGTGGCGGCTTTTTAACTTTTCATCCATGGGCTTTCTTGACAGTCAGCCTGATGGCAGTTTTGAACTGCTGCTGACAGATCCTGCCGAGATGCATGGCAATCTGCAGGATCTGGTTGAGGCGCGCATGATGGATGGCACTTTTGCGTGGGCTCTAAACCGCAACCAGGCAGTTCTTACTCATGCAGAGACCGGAGAAACCCTTCTGTTGCAGGTGGTGGCCACCCAGTCGCAAGTTCGTGGGATGTTTCTCGCTACGTTGCCTGGCAGCTCTGTTGCATTGGATGCGCCCTCGCTGAATGCCCTTTCGATAGTGCTGTATTCATGCGCCTACGCTCTGGAGAGTACAACGCTATACGGTATGCTGCATGATCATACCCAGCACCTGGAGGAGCGGGTGCAGATGAGGACCCGCGATCTGGAAGAGGCGAGGCGGCAGGCAGAAGCGGCCAGCCGGGCCAAAAGCGATTTCCTGGCCAACATGAGCCATGAGATCCGCACCCCCATGCACGGAGTGATGGGGATGACAGAGTTGATGTTGCAGGGGGGGCTTGACCCGCAGAAGGAAAAGCTGTATCTGCGCGCCATCAAGGATTCCGCCGACAGTCTGATGCTTATAATCAACGACATCCTGGATTTTTCAAAGATCGAGGCCGG
>JANXYR010000034.1 GCA_025355965.1 Geobacteraceae bacterium | reverse complement strand
TACGCGCCAGATTGCTTCCCTGACCACGGCCGACGTATCCAACTTGACCACAGCTGACATATCGAACTTGACGACGGCCCAGATTGCCTCGCTGTCCACGGCCGACATATCGAACTTGACGACAGCTCAGATAAGCAACCTTACCACGTCAGAGGTGCGGAGCCTGACGACCGCCCAGATTGCCTCGCTGACCACAGCCGACGTAGCCAATCTGTCTACAGCTGATATATCGAACCTGACCACAGGCCAGATTGCTTCGCTGTCCACAGCTGACATATCGAACTTAACGACAGCCCAGATAAGCAACCTGACCACGTCAGAAATACGCAGCTTGTCCACGGCTGACATATCCAACTTGACGACCGCTCAGATAAGCAATCTGACCACGTCAGAGGTGCGGAGCCTGTCCACAGCCCAGATTGCCTCGTTGACCACAGCCGACGTAGCCAACTTGACCACAGCTGATATATCGAACCTGTCAACCGCCCAGATTGTCTCGCTGTCCACAGCTGACATAGCCAACCTGACCACGGCTGACATAGCCAATCTGACCACGTCAGAGGTGCGCAGCCTGACGACCGCCCAGATCGCCTCGCTGACTACTGCCGACATAGCCAACCTGACCACGGCTGAGATATCCAGCTTTGCCACAGCCCAGGTTGCCTCGCTGTCCACAGCTGACATATCGAACCTGACCACAGCCCATATCAGCAATCTGACCACGTCAGAGATACACAGCTTGACCACATCCGGCATAGCTTCCCTGACCACGGCCGACATATCGAACCTGACCACGGCTGGCATATCCAACCTGACTACGGTCCAGGTACAAGCTTTAACTACGGCTCAAATTCAGAGTATAACAACCGCTGATGTTGCGGCGATGCATACGGTAGCTTTGACAGACTCCTTGACATCGGCACAGATTGGGGCTTTATCGACTGCTCAAATAGGTGCTTTTATGAGCTCTCCGATAGTTCTGGACCTGGATGACGATGGAATTAAGACAGTCAGTGCATCTGCGGGCGTACACTTTGATTTGAACGCAAATGGCCATAATGACAGTGTCGGCTGGGTTTCATCGCGTGATGGATTCCTGGTTAAAGATGTTAATCATAACGGTTTTATTGATAACGGAAGCGAGCTTTTCGGTACCGGAACCACTCTGCCATCCGGAGCCAAGGCGCGTGATGGTTTTGAGGCATTGCAGGCGCTGGATTCTAACCATGATGGCGTGATCAACTCGAAGGATGCTGCATGGAAAGAACTTATGGTGTGGGTTGATGGAAATCAGGATGGTGTATCCCAGGCCAACGAGATGCACTCGCTCCAGTCTCTGGGTATAAATCAGCTCAATGCGTATGCTTCCCATACAGCGGTCAACAGCAACGGTAACTGGGTATTGCTGGATTCTACTTATACGACTGTAGACGGCAAGGTTCACGAAATGGCGGATGTCTGGTTCCAGAATAATGGAACAACAGCCCAAATTGCATCGCTGACTCCGGATCAGATTCATACCTTGACCACGGCTGACATTGCTGCATTAAGCCCTGATCAGGTACATGCCTTTAGCACGGCCGACATTGCCGCATTAAGCCCCGAGCAGGTACATGCCTTTAGCACGGCCGACATTGCTGCTTTGTCACCAGATCAAGTGAAGGCTTTAACAGCGGAAGATATAGCCGCTTTGCATGACCTGGGTAAGACAGACAGCTTTACGGAGCCGCAATTACACGCAATTCTAAAACCTCATCTGAGCAACTCTGCCCTTGACGATGTTCTGTTCTCCGGAAATGTATCGGTTCATACCAATGCAATTGCAGGAACAGATCAAATCCAGATGGTAGTTTCCGGGGGAGCTCATGAATCGGTTGAACTGACTGGTCAGCATGGTGATTGGAAGGATGCCGGAATAAAGTTGGTCAATGGTGCTGAACACCATGCCTATACTAACGGACATACCGAAATATTGATTCAGGGGGGCGTAACAACAACGGTTAAGGATGTGCTGATTTGATGTTGTTGAAGGAATGATATGAAAATGCGCCGAGCCCTGTACAGGACTCGGCGTTTTTTTGTGTCTGCTGCAGAGAAAACATGCTAATAAATCACTCCGTGGGAGACATTCACAGGGTATATAGAAAGTTGTAATCATAACGGTTCATTATGCTGTAAAGATGTCCGACCACCCGAAGGTGCCGAGTATCCTGATGTTGCATTAAGAACGGCTCAATAAAATTTTACTAAATAAGAGGATAGTATGCAGCAGGATAGCAACAATACATCAGACAATATTGATGAAACCGTAACGTCTGCCTTCAATAATGCAGAACAAGGCACATTGGAACTGGTAGATTTAATGAGTGTGTCACAGCGTTTAAGCGCTTTGGGGCGTGGAGACAAGGCCATTGCTTTATATCGTCTATGGCTTGAACAGTCGGCGTCACCACTGGCGTATGTGGCCTGTTTCAATCTTGGTGTTGCGTTAGCCGCTGACAGTCAATATTCAGAGGCAGAGCAGATGTATCGAAAGGCACTGGAACAAAATCCGTCACTTATCCAGGCCCGTCTGAATTTGGGTAATTCCCTTGAACAGCAGGGGCGTAAGGATGAAGCCTTGGACCAATGGCGTATGGCGTTGAAGGTTAAAAGCATAACGACTACTGAAAATAGGCCGCTGCAACTCCATGCATTAAACAATCTTGGCCGTTTGCTGGAAATTGAAAGAAACTTTAAAGAATCATTGGCAATGCTGGAAAAGAGTTTCTCAATAGACCCGACTCAGCAGGATGTCCTGCTGCATCTGGTCCATCTGAGGCAAAAAATATGCGACTGGCCCGTTTACAAACCTCCCAAAGGTATAACGAAGGAGGAAATGATAAAAGGTACGTCTCCATTGGCTATGGTCGCTGCTCTAGATGACCCTGCACTTCAGCTTTCTGTTGCGAAAAAGTTTGTCGATTATAAATATACCACCAGCATGGAAACACTGGCTCCTAAAGGGGGATACAAACACGAAAAGATCAGGGTGGGATACCTGTCGTCAGATTTTTGTCTTCATGCGGTGTCATTGTTGACCGTTCAATTGTATGAACTGCATAATCGCGAGCAGTTTGAGGTGTACGGATTCTGCTGGAGCCGTGAAGACGGGACTGCCTTGCGGAACCGGGTCATCAAGGCGATGGATCATTATATCCGTGTTGAGGGTATGAGCGACAGAGAAACTGCCGAATGTATACAATCAAACGAAATCGATATATTGATCGATCTGCAAGGTTTGACGTCGGGTGCCAGACCTCAGATCCTGTCATACCGCCCAGCTCCTGTACAGATTACCTATTTGGGGTTTACCGGTACAACGGCTCTGCCCTGGATTGATTATGTCATTGCGGATAAATATCTCATTCCGGATGAGTTGGCCCCTTTTTTCATGGAAAAGCCTCTTTATATGTCCAATTGCTTCCAGGTTAGTGACTGTAAGCGTGAAATGGGGGCCAAGCCGACCCGATCTGAAAACAATCTGCCGGAGGATGCTTTCGTATACTGTTCTTTCAATAACAATTACAAGTTTACCCCGGATCTCTTTGCTATATGGATGAGTATCCTCAAGCATGTACCAAACAGTGTACTCTGGTTGTTGGCCGACAATGAATGGGCGCGCGAAAATATGTGCAAAGCGGCCAAAAAACATGGAGTCAAGAGTGACCGGCTCATTTTTGCGACAAGAGCAGCTCCGCCAAACTACCTGGCCAGATATCAGATAGCGGATCTGTTTCTGGACACATTCCCGTTTAACGGCGGAACAACCGCAAATGATGCTCTCTACATGGGGCTTCCTTTGTTGACGTGCTCAGGGAAAACATTTGCTTCACGTATGGCCGGGAGTTTATTGCTGAACCTTGGACTCCCGGAGCTGATTGCCAACAATTTTAAAGAGTATGAAGAAAAAGCCATAGAATTGGGAAAAAAGGGTGGTGGCATTGATAATGTAAAGAAAAAGTTGAGTGAAAATATAAAGACTAGCGCTGTATTTGACATGCCAAGAGTGGTCAGAGATCTGGAAAGATTACTTGTTAAGGCGCTTAAAAATAGTCAAAATCACTTGGAGAATGCCAAGCCATTAGAATGCATAACTGTCGAAGAAGTTCAAGAGACACCACAAGTAAATCAGGACTCTTTGGACGTTATAAAATCTATGCAAGGTCAAGCGGTATTTACCCGTGACTTGGCACAGGAATCCAAAATTGATGATAAAAGGATAGGTGTGATGACTCTGCCAAAGCTACCGGGTATTAGTCCGACTGTAATAAAAAACTTTTACGATAATACAAACTGGGGTGTATCTGATCCAGAAAAATTTGCCTACCATATGGGCGAAGCAGCGAAACTGGTTACTCCTGGATATTATTTTGGCGATAATTTGTTTACATGGGGAAGAAATAACTCTTTATTTGAGGATCCTGCTTTTTTAGTATCCTGGCAACGTAATGCGCTAAACAGTGCCGATCAGGCGATTGCCTGGCGGAGGTACATATTAGCCTGTGCTGCATATCATTGCATTCAACTCGATGGCGACTTTGTAGAGTGCGGAGTATATCAAGGGTCGGGAATGAAAACCGTAATAGACTATATTGGTGTAACTGAATTTAAACGGACCTTCTGGGGGTATGATACCTTTGATTACCATCCGGTAGCCGGACATGCCTTTCAGGGCCAAACAGAAGGTCTCTTTGAGAGCATCCAGAAAAGATTTGAAGGATATGATCAAGTCAGGTTGGTCAGAGGATTATTGCCGGCTTCGCTTGATCAGAATTCTCCCGATAAAATATCGTATCTTCATCTTGACCTGAACTCAGCGGAGTATGAGATCGCAGTTCTCGACAGTTTGTTTGATAGAGTTGTAGCGGGTGGAATGGTAATACTTGATGACTATGAGTGGGCAGGGATATATCGGGTGCAAAAAATTGCCGAAGACGCATGGTTTGAAAAGAGAAACTATCGTGTGTTCCCGTTGCCAACAGGGCAAGGATTTGTAATTAAAAGGTAAAGGCAAGAAAGAGCGCCGTAATCGTGTAGAAGGGTTATTGAGATTTATTATTTTGAGGCACTTATGATTGGTAAAAAAATCAACATTGTCCATTGCCGGCCAAATATACCACGATTTAATATACTTAATAGTCATCTTGAAGTAATTGAAAGCCTGGTCTGGGGTTTTAATAACCTGGGTTTTGACTGTTCATTTCGCACTAATCAGTTTGACGCAGGGTGCACAAATATTGTGTTTGGCTGGGAAGTTGCGATTCAATTAGTACAACGGGGCTTATTGGGAGAATTGCCTGAAGGTACAATTCTCTATAATTTTGAACAGTACTCCACGCAGTCATTGAAAGGTCGCGAAGCGTATGAGCAAATAGCCGAGAAGTTTCAAATTTGGGACTATTGTATCGGAAATATTGCACGATGGAAGGAGTTGAATCCGAAGTATGAACCATATTATGCCAAGGTTAGTTTCGCTCCAAGCCTGATGAAGATTCCACCTGCTGAAAATGAAGATATAGATATAACTTATATCGGGAGTCTTGGGCCGAGACGATCAGAAAAAATGATAACTTGCGGCCAGACAGCAAATCGAAATTCAGTTGTCAGTCTCTCAAACATGTGGGGTGAACTGAGGGACGAATTTATTTCCAGGTCAAAAGTATTGATTAATATATCTGAAGAAAAACAAAATATGAAAGTATTTGAGATTGTGAGAGTCTCATATTATTTAGCCAATAAGAAGGCCGTAGTATGCGAGTTTCTCCCGGATATGGAAATAGAGGACGATATGCTGCAGGTTTTAAAGTTTGAACCAGCGGAAAATATTGGTTCGGTTTGTGATGATTTGGTTCAGAATGTGGGAATAAGAAAAAATTATGCTGAAGAGTGTTTTGAAAGGTTTCGAGAACGAGACGTAAGAGATGTAATCAAAAATTTCTTCTCTTGATTATCAGAGAAGTGGAATATTTGCCAAATCACAGATTTCCTCGGGAAATGTGAAACAAAATCATGTCATGTAGCAGCCAGAATAATAGGTAGTGTATGGCCAAATGTAAAATTAAAATCTTTATACACGTTGTGCCGTTAGGTTCATGGCTTGAGGTGTGTATCTCCACTCTGAATAAAATAAAAAAATCAGGATTATTCAGCCAGGCAGAAATCTATTTCTTTCTAAATCATGATCAGAATAATTATGGAGATTTGATTGCTTATCTCGGCAAGTACCCGAATGTCACATGCTTTCACTTGGCCAGTGCGGTCGCGGAAGATTACGAAATCCCTTCGATCCGCCATCTTAAAATAATTACGGATAGCGATTCAAATGAGCAAAAGGTTTTATATCTGCATTTAAAAGGAATTACCCATAACAAAATCAATCAAATTGATTGGCGTAATTTTATGGAATGGGGTTGTATCGAAAATTGGAAAAATTGTGTCGAAATGCTGGACTCTGGATTCGATACTGCCGGTGTGAATTTTATGGAGATTCCTACCAGGCATTATTCGGGCAATATATGGTGGGCAACAAGTTCGCATATTAGAAAACTGCCGCTGCTTGAATATCCTCATCTAGTCGATTTCAAACAGCAGATACACTTTGATAATGCATTTCCCGGCAGGTTCACCGACTATAGATTGGATGCAGAATTTTGGGTTTGCTCTATTCAATCAAATAATGGAGAACTTGCTTCTTCGGCAAGTCGGAATGACCTCGGTTGGCATTATGGCAATTACTATCCACTCGAAGAGTATTGCAAAATTCTATAACCATAACTGTGTAGGCTCCTCAGTAATGCACCCACTTCTACCCCGAAAATCCTAACATTTGCTCGGCATCCAAACCTATTATGCATCTTCCCCAATTAATTGTAACGGTGCTACGTCTACCTGAGCCGAACGCCCGGTAATGATCCGCTTGCCAAGTTTTTCATGGTTTGCTGATAACGATTTTTTAACCGTGATGATCGAGTTTCTGAATTCGATTGAATCCACCCATCCGTCAAGGATGAAGCTTGGGGTAGCGCGAAGCGGAAAAAAAGTACGGAAGTAGGTATTTATTGAAACATCGTCGCGCCAGAATTGGAAGTTAATGACATCAATCAGCTTCTTGAAGAACGAGTAGGCGTCGTACTCACTCAGGATCCCACCGCCTCCCTGGTCGTTATAGAGTAAGTGCGTATCTTCCACAACATACAATCCACCTGGCTTGACCATGGGGAAATAATTTACGAAGGCATTCAGCACATCCATAGAGACATGCGACCCGTCATCAATAATGATGTCAAAGTCCGGACTAATGGTGCGAATGGCCTGGAAGGCCGGTGACGTGGTTACGTCACCAATCACTATGCTGATTCGTGGGTCATCATATTCGAGCGAGCCGCACTTCTGGTTGATGTCGCACCCTACAAAACGCTCACCTGACTTAAAGTATTTTGCCCAAGTTTCAAGCGAACCACCGTTTTGAACGCCAATCTCAAGCATTGAAATAGCTTGATTGCGCAACGGGGCGAATAGAGTATCGTAGTACTCGAGATACGACTCCCACTTATCGCTGACCTTGCCAACGTTGTTTCGATGTAGCATATCGATTGTTATTTCATTCATTGGATATCCTTTCTAGTGGCTGCATTCATTGAAGTTCTTTTTTACCAAGACTCTGTTGAAAAGTGTTTATACCGTTATCTGTACCAAGCCCTTTGCAGAGATTACATGATCAGCTATAAAAAATGTCGTAAAGGATATGCGCCGTTGAACATGTTTAAATAATCCCTGAATTGTGCCGTTTTGAACAGATAGAAGTTCAACTCATCGGATACAAATGTTTCCAGGGTCTTGAGCGTAACATCAATGCTGTTTCTCGGCACGACTTTGGTGCTGACGGTATTTGCTTCATGCCAGGAAATATCCTCCGGTATCGGGTTCAGTATTGGAATGGAGTTTTTCAGAAAATCAAGGGCGGCACTTGTAGGTCCATCATACATAAGGCACAAATCGATGCTTTTAGCGAAATCAGGTAATGATACATTAAGAGCGTTACTTAAGTCATGTATATCCATACCGGTTTCATTGGCGAGAATAGTCAGCATTGATATGCCTGGCCTGCATCTGACGCTTAACTGGATATTATGCGAGTTACACCACTGGTATATTTTTTTGATTCCTTCCACATAGGGTTTGTACCGGGTCGAATACACCCCGTTCAGACTGATACCATTCAAAAGTACGCCGATTTTCTTAATCTTGCCCGGATAGACTGTAGAGGCAGCAAAGTTTTCAGGGTATGTAAGATTGAAGTTCAATACTTTTCTACCGGTTCCATCCAGGACACATTCTCCCTGAATAGGATGTGTAAGGGCAGTGATATTCCTGTAGTTGAATTCAATCATGCCGTAACATTTTGAGTGCGGCACCAGCAGGACCGGAATGCAATGATTTGCAGCAAATGAGAACAGCGGGCCGTGGAAACCGGCGTCATGCTCGGAAAGTAACATTTTGTCCGGCTTGTTTACTTTAAAATGTTCTTCCAGCAGATAATACGTTACCAGTTGTGATTTGTAGATGCTGGCCATGTGTTCTGCCTGCCGGGTTCTGTAAACATTTGAGATAGTATATGAACTCAGCGCTACATGTAGTGCCTCCAAAATGCAATCAGCAAAAGCTTCAATCTGTTTTCGATGTTTCTCCAGAATAGTATCGTCAACATCTTTAATGTTTATTATGCCGATATCATTTTCAGCGGTAATTGGTACATCCCAATACTTTGACTGAATATTGGTAACAGATCTACCTGATGCTTTCAGCTCATCGTTGAAATACGTGTGGTCGTAAAGGCAGGTTGGTAGATGCGTGATTATCGTGTTGTGATTATCCGTCAGGTGGTTTTCATGGCAAAGATCTGGGATTAGGCCGGTGTCATCTTCCTTTTTTCCATACGTGTAAGCGCTGAATTCAATAGAATCAGCCCGCAGCTTTTGCATGAGCAGCAGTGACGGAATAAATGACGGGAAAACAGATTGCGCCGGGTTGTCATACATGAAAACATGGAATTTAGAGTCACGTAGATCTGTTAACGTGTTCTCCCAAAGTCCGGAATACCATCTGTAACTATTCAAAAAATAATGTAAACTAAGATGCTGCCACGAACAAATAGAAACGCCGGGAATAATATCCTGTACCGAGCGATCCAACTCTTTTTCCATTTCAAAGGCAGTCGCATGTGACCAATCGATAAGCTCTGAAATGTCAATACAATCATCCCATGCGACAAGTTTTACATTCGAAAGCTTGCTTGTTGTTACTCTATCCACCAGTGTCGGATCAAATACGTACGTCTCGTAGTCGTCCAGATTCTTGGCAATTTCTGCCGCAGCGGGTATATCATTTGAGTAGATGATGACGATCACATTTTTCATGAATGCTCCGACCGATTAAAGAGACCGGTATATATTCCGGTATGAAATGCATTTGAGAGAGCGTGCGATTTATGATGTTTACGAAGACTGAATTACGCAGTCAACATCAAAATACACCGTTGCTTTGGCATTAAAGCTGGTTTTGTAATCGCCTCTGTTGGGGGAGTTTATCCCTACAAAATCCACGCCGACAAGTTTTTTGTCAATACAGCGACGGATATTTTCCATCAGCAAAAAGGTTCCCGCACCTGTTTTACGGAAATTGGGATCGCTCGCTCCGAAATGATAGTATCCGTAGCGGTGATCATAAATAAACAACGTTGCTGAAGCGGGAGTACCATATTCATCACGGCAGATAAGCAGTTCACCGTATCCGTTTTCTAAAGACGCCTGGGAGATATTCAACACCAATTCTTCTTCTTCCGGTTTCATGGTTATTCCCTGGCGTTCAAAGGTAGCCTGATGGAGTCTATGCAACTCATTGATGTTGTCGGATGATTCGATGGTGAAGCCGTCTTTCACCGCTTTTCGATACTCCTGTCGACGTACGCTTCTCACCTGTGTGAGGTAGGTTTCAAAGTCTTCAATACCGCTCAAATCCAGGATGCCTGTGTACCTTGGGCTAATCGAGAACGTCCCCCGCTGCGGTTCATTGTAATTGAACCACTGGAACGGGCGTATGTCGTCAAAGGAGTGGAAGAGACTGAACGAAATCCTGTCGCATCGTGATGCCAGCTCATCAAAAAGTAGATTCAATCGTTCGAGTATCCATTTGGGGCGTTTATGGCAGGGCAAGGCGCAATAGCTGCCGGAACAGATGACTCCCTGATACATAGTCAACGGATGCGGTGCTCTCAATTCCACGCCACCTCGACGCAAAACAATCGCTCCAAGGGTTATTACACCGCTCTCCACCAAGGTTATCAGCTCATATTCAACGGGAAGAGCGTCAAGGAAAGCTGTTTTGCAGAACACATTTCCATGGGGAGAGCTCTCTACAAATGCGTCCCATTGCTGATTGTCATGGCATGTACTTATTGCGATCGGCATTAAAATTCCTGGGGTGGTTTTTGTACTTCAGCGAAGCTCGGCAATGTTGGTGAACACTTTCACAAAGATGGCCACGATGTCGTCCAGATCCTCTCTGCCCAGGTTTGCGTGACAGAAATCACCACAGATCAGTTCATTGAAATGCATCTGTTCCGTTACCGGGCAGATGCCCTTTTCATAACTGACCACGCCCTGATAGCCGGAGTAGGTGAATGGATAGCCGTCTTTACCAAAGGCGATGCGCTGCTGATACATCGGCTCCAGGTATATGGGGAGAACATAGCCTGCGTTTAACCCGAGTCCCTCCGCTCTGAGTGCCTCCACGAAACGTTCGCGGGAAACACCGGTAGCCGTAGCATCATAGCGGATGGAGTATACGTAATACCCGTGGGTAGCGTCATTGCGTGCCGTTGGCGGGGTTAAACCGGGCAGGCCGCGCAGCCGTTCGGTCAGATACGCCGCATTTGCCTGCCGCGCTTCGACCAGGCTTTTGAGCTTTTTTAACTGTTCGCTGCCGATGGCGGCCTCGATCTCGGTCATGCGATAGTTAAAACCGACCATATTGACAAGGTTCTGGACCCCTTTGCCTCTCACCACAACCTCGGCATGGTTGCGGATAAGCTGCAGACGTTCTGCAAGTTCATCATCGTTGGTGACTATAACTCCGCCTTCGCCGGTGTGAATCGTCTTGTGATAGTTGAGACTGAAGACACCCATATGGGCCAATGTCCCGGCAAACCTGCCCCTGAATAGGGCTCCGGGCCCCTGGGCATTATCTTCAATGACAATCAGATTATTCTCGGAGGCGATGGCCATTATTTCGTCCATGTCAGCCGGATGTCCGAAAATATCGACGACAATGATCGCCTTGGTGAAAGGGGTGATCCTCTGCCGGATCGATTGGGGAGAAAGGCAGAAAATATCCGGGTCGATATCTGCAAAAACCGGAATCGCACCGTAGACAAGCGCGGCGGTGGCCGAGGCTATCATGGTGTAAGGGGAAACTATGACTTCGTCGCCCGGTCCTACACCGGCAGCGCCGGCGGCTGCATAAAGTCCCGAAGTAGCTGAATTTACCGTTACTGCGTGTTTCACGCCAAAATATTCGGCCCACTCTTTTTCGAGTTTCTGTATCCGTGGCCCCCCATAAAAATCAGGATGCCAGGTGCCGAGGAACTGTGACAGGACACCGGTGTCAAGCACCTCCATCACCGCCTTCTTCTCTTCATCACCGATAGTATTGTAGCGGGGGAACGGGGCAACCCTGACAGGTGTACCCCCGTTTATTGCAAGTTCTGCCATATCAGGTTCTCCATTTCTGAAATAATCCGTTCCACAGAGTTATGTATAACATCGAATCGAGGTTTATTATATTCTTTGTGATTAATTATACGACCTAATTGTGAGTATAAATCGTCCTCTGTTAATATACTGGCGAGGGTTCCCTGTCGGTCCAAAATAAACGGATTTTCACGTTTGAGGCCGATCTGGATGCTCATAGTCGGGCGGCCCATGATAACAGATTCAATCAAAAACATCGATGACATCCCGCAAACCAGATCACCTCTTTTTATCAGAACACGGGGAGATGTTTCGGCGTCAATGGACCAGTGTAGGTCAGGGTACTGTTTAACAATGTCCAGGAGCCCATCTCTGGATTCCTTGGGATGAGGTCGAATGACCAAGACTACGCGCTGACCGGTACTTTTCCGTGTGTTTTGGTGTAAAGCCCGCACCAGGGAAGAAAAGATAGATCTTTCAGAATAACCCCAGAAACTCAGGGCGGTGTCGCCGCAGGTCTTGATGATCGGTTCAGAAGCAAACACAACAACAAAATCGTCATCCCTGATGGCGTTACGTTGATTACACCCGGCAAGTTCTTCAGGGTTTGGAACAAACGATGCGATGGTTTCGAAATAGGGTTGTCCGCATACAACAATTTTCTCAGAAGGCAATCCCTCGTGTATCATTTCTATCCGGGAGTAGTCATCCATAGCTACAATGACGGAGGGACAATAAGGGTGATTCTTCCTTTTCAGATATTCTGAAATTTCAGAAACTAGGAAATCGGAAAATCGCAGCCCGTAATTTGTCCACTGATCAATGATGGCCATGGAAGGTATTCCGATGCGTCCGGCAGCCTGCCACAGATATTTTTCGGTAAAATCGTCGGCACTGGTACCGGTGATTACAACATCCGGATGTACGGTGCGCAGAAAATTTTCGATTGCATCAGGTGACACATGGTTGACTTCGGAGATGATGTCCGACGATGGCAGGCCGGCATCGGCGTATCTGTTCAGCGCAACGTCCTTGCCATATAGCATGGCGTTATAACCTTTTTCTCTGAGTGGCTTTACCAGCGGAATTATGGTGTTTGCGCCACCTGGATCCCGTGAGAAGAGGAGAACTTTTTTTTCGGGGGGCATCATTGATGTGAGACCAGACCGGAATTAGTAGCCAGCATCTTGACTTCATGGGCTATTTTCAATGACTTTAATGCCTCGTTACCCGAGCATACGGATTCCTTGCCGGATAACAGGCAAGAATAGGTCTGATCCGCAACGTATTGCAAGGCTCTGTTCAAAGACGTATCAATGGTTCGCTCAAGTCCGAGGTAACTGTACCCAGCAACGAGTTCACTCTTGCAGACTGCGTAATATTCAATTTTACAACCCGAATCGGTGATCTTTATTCGTTTCTGCTCAAAGAACAGGTCCAGTTCAAAGATGGTAAACAGCTTGCAGCTGACCGCCTGCATGAAAAAAGGCTTCCCTCCGGAAAGGCTCAGGCAGGCGGTACAGGAGGGATCATCTTCATAATAATCGTCGATACAGCCCAGCACATCGGCAACCTTGATTTCACCAAGCAATAAGCCCAGCAAGTCAATCATATGGGTTCCGTTATGGGTGGTGCCTTTCCCGTAATGCCCGCTTCCGTTTATATACCTGCCATAAACCCCTGAAGCGATGTCTGAAGCAAGATCAGAAAATTCCGGAACAAATCGGCGAGAATAATTAACCGAAATCCGAATGCCGTTCTCCCGGTAAAGGGCCAGAATCTCCTCGGCCTCCGCAACCGTCCTTGTTAATGGTTTTTCGGCAATAACCAGTTCAAGCGAATATTTGGCCAGCTCTTTCAAAAGAGGTAAATGCCGGTCGTCCGGTGTCGCTACGACAGCAACGTCTACGGTATTATGGCTGAATGCTTCGTCAACGCTTTGATATGCATTTCCTCCCCATATGTGTGAAGCTCTTTCAGCGGACTCCAGGCTGCTATCGACAAAGCCGAGTAGTTCAAAGCCAGGATGGGCCGAGAATGCATGAGCGTGAGTAAGAAACTCTCTGCTTTGAGGAGTGTCGAAAAAAGCGCCGATTTTGCCGGCGCCGATTATGATGACAGAAAATTTTTTCATCAGGTCGATGATCCATCGCCAAATAAAATCCGGTATTTCATTTCAGCAATTTTCCAGTCTTCCAGGGTATCGATATCCTGAACTTCCGATTCGGGAACTTCAATCGGATAGGTCCGGTCAGTGAAGATACGCTTGGTTTGCATGAATTTCTCGGCATTGAACCAGTAGAACTGCCCGCTGTCATGAAAGGCCGGTTGCAAATCCTGAGAGCGGGTGTTTATATGTTCCGGCCACATCATCTGCAGCTTTCCGTCCTCCACCTTCATTGCCCGCAGAATCGGATATCCGAACCGGACTACGGGAAAGGTTGAGTCGGCACTGTTTTCCAGAAGTATATTGTGGGAATCCGACAGTTTTTTTCCAGTTACAAAAGGTGCCGTGGGGTAAATACAGCAGGCGTAGTCAAAGCTCTTCCCCATCTTACGGTATTCTTCGAAAACTTCGGTGAGCACTTCAGCCGTGGTTGCGAAATCATCGGAAGTTTTTTCGGAACGCATGAAAGGGATGGCGGCTCCGTACGCTCGTGCGACTTCGGCAATTTCGGCGTCATCAGTCGAGACCATTACCTCGTCGAAGCATCCGGCCGATAATGCGGCTTCGATAGAATAGGCAATGATCGGCTTTCCCAGGAAATCCTTGATATTCTTGCGCGGTATGCGCTTGCTCCCGCCACGGGCGGTAATGATGGCTACGCTTTTACTCACGATACCCTCCTGAATCAGATCAGGTCCCAGTTGACTGGGGTC
Organism: Geobacteraceae bacterium; assembly: GCA_025355965.1. Classification (GTDB taxonomy): domain Bacteria; phylum Desulfobacterota; class Desulfuromonadia; order Geobacterales; family Pseudopelobacteraceae; genus JACRCG01. The sequence continues at coordinate 65,713 of JANXYR010000034.1, read as the reverse complement.
CCTTTTTTCACTGTTCTGGTTACGGTGCGTCCAAGCAGAAGCTCATAATACTTGGGCGGCAGACCGAATCCGGGCCTGACGATGCGAAGGTTCTCCGGTGTGAACGTTTCGCCTGCAGCCATATCTTTGGCGATATACAAAGACCGGCGATAGTTGCGGGACAGCTTCTCGTTCTCTCCGGGACCGTAACTGACAGTTCCCAGGGCCTGCCAGGCGCGCTCACTTTCCACCACAAGCGATGTGAACTCGGCAGGTTCAAGGGAAAAAGCCGAATCAACGCCGCCATCAGTGCGACTGAGGGTGAAGTGCTTTTCAATCACCGTTGCCCCAAGGGCAACTGCCGCAACCGCAACTCCCACGCCCATGGTATGGTCGGAAATACCTGTCTCGGTTCCGAATAACTCCCGCAGGTGAGGAATGGTACGAATGTTTGAGTGTATCGGGGTGGATGGATAACTGCTGGTGCATTTGAGCAGGACCAACTCTTTGCAGCCGGCTTCCCGGGCCGCTTGCACCGCTTCGTCCAATTCTCCCAGCGTCGCCATGCCGGTGGAAATAATCATCGGTTTGCCGGTGGCTGCCGCCTTTCGGATCAGAGGTAGATGGATGTTTTCAAAGGAAGCGATTTTGTATGCCGGCGCATTCAGACTCGTCAAAAAATCTACTGCCGATTCATCGAAAGGAGTGCTGAAGCAGATTATATTCAGTTCCCTGCAGCGGTCAAAAATGGCTTTATGCCATTCCCACGGTGTGGATGCCTGCTGATACAGCCGATGGAGTGACTCCCCCTTCCAGAGACTCTTCTCATCACTAATGAAGAATTCCCCCTCATGTACATCCAAGGTGAGCGTATCAGCGGTATAGGTCTGGAGTTTGACCGCATGGGCGCCGGCTTCCGCAGCGGCGTTTACAATTGCCAGGGCGCGCTCCAGCGATTGATTGTGGTTGCCTGACATTTCGGCAATAACAAACGGTGGGTGCCCAGGTCCGATGGGCCTTCCGGCGATGAATATCTCGTTCATGATCAAAACCTTTCAATACGCTCAAAAATTTACAAGGTCGAAGAGTGCTTTATGACACTTCAGAATCCAATTTAACTGAGAAGCGAAAGCAGTTCGGTGCCGATTCTGTGCCTGTCCATTACCTGCTCGTAATTATCCAGCATACGCTGCCGCAGCGTGTTGTTCCGGATAATGTCATGAATTGCCTTGGCAACATGATCAGCGGCCAGATCTTCATGCCAGCCAAGATAACCGCACAAGGTCTGATCCGAAAGCATCTGCACGTATTCCCTTTGCGGTTCGTTCAACGCCACCGCCAGAAAGGGGACTTTCATGTACATCAGTTCCCACATGGTGGAACCGCCGCTGGCGATTGCCAGGTCAGCTTTCAACATTTCGGCAGCCATGTTGGAGCTATGCTCTTTTACCTCGATAGGCCACCCCTTCTTTTTGACCTCGCGTTCAAGGTCACGGGCGCAGTCACTCAATTTGCCGACAAAAAGAGTGGCGGTGATCTTTCTATCATGAAGAGCAGAAATCCCTTCAGCAATTCTGGCATTCAAGGCGTCAGCCATTGCGGTGCCTCCTCCCAGGCTGACAAGAATGTGCAGCGGATCGGAAGCAAAGGCTTTTTTGTGTGAATGCTGTATTTCCCTGAATTCCCGGCGCAGCAATACGTATGGCAGTCCCGCCAGAATCCTGGCGTTCGGTCCTGTTGCATACGCGGAGGCATCGGCTCCGAAATTCTGGTTGAGTATCAAATCGGCATAATAGGTACGGGGAGCCGGAATGTCATCAATCCTCAGCAGCTTGTACCCTGCTGCCTTGATTTGGTATTCGTAATCTTCGTCAAAATGATAGCCGTCAATGATTATCCATGAAGGCCGAACCTCCGACGCAATTCCAAGCAACGAGCCGGAATCATGCCGGGAATTCCAGGGAGTTTCCTTGTCCAGATAATGAAGGCTGAACCCGGCACTCTTCAGTATATATTCAATGGTCGAAGGGTTATGCGGGATGGTTGCAACATGAACATCATGTCCAGCTTCCACCAGGAGTTGGCCAAGAGAGAGCATCCGCATCAGGTGGCCCGCGCCGATATGAGCCGACGCATCGACTCGAATCAGAAAGGTCTTATTCCTTTTTACCGTACTCATCCTGTTCTCAATTCGGGGTAATGCTCTCGATAAAACGTGCAATCGTGCCTGCGGATAAAAACGAGCTGTTGGCATTAAAGGCTTCAATCTCATGGTGTACCAGATACACCTCGTCATCCAGTTTCGTGCAGAGCCGTTCTTCAAGATCGGAAATGAAGGTGACAAAACCTAGGGAGTCCAGAACGGAACCAACACCCAGGATCACAGTGTCCGAATTAAAAGTGATGGTATCAGGTACCATGCCTGAACGCTGCATGCTCTCAAAAGTCTCCTGCATCAACTGAAGTGCTGCTTGAGTGTTCATAAAAGGCTCCCTTATAGTTCTATTTCAGGTATGTAACTTTGGTATTTTTTTTGTTTTGCCCACTCATCCGCACGGAGTTCCATTATTACCACATTATGGAACTGGTTGTTTTTGAAAACATGCTGGCGCATTACGCCTACAGTCTCATACCCGAATAGCTTATGCAAATGCATTACTCCGGTGTTTTCCTCCAGAACCTCACCATAGATTTTATTAAGCTTCAAATCATTAAAAACGTAATTATAAATATAGGCGGGAACTATGGCACCAACAGACCGGTACTCCAGATTGCCGATATAATATCCTGCGGTGCATCTGCGGTTTACGGTGTCAATGCTGGCCAGATTGATCACTCCAATCGGGATTTTGTTGTACTGGACGATCAGGTACAGGCAGCTCGGATCATTCGAAATTTTGTGAAACCAGGCGATCTGTTTGTCAAGGTCCGGTTCAATGTCTGTTACCATATACTGGGTTACAGAGGGGAGCGCCCGCCATTGCATGACCATTTCCTGATCATCTACTGTCATTTTATTAAAAGTAATCAAGGGGTTAAATTCTCCTTCTTTACTCATGTCCCACAGGATTATTCCCGACTCTTATTTTTTTATATCGGTTACTATGCAGATTTTCCGAGTCAACAACTTCATATTTCATCGGGACTTTATAGCGGGCCATTCTTTCAAGACAGTGTTTTCTCAATCGCTCAGTCAGTAGAAACTGATCTTCAGGCGTATTGAGTGAGATTTTTGCTTTGACGACATTTCCCATAACTGGGTGTGGCACACCGATAACGGTGACCTCCCGGACATTGTCCGCCTCAAGGAGCACGTTTTCAACCTCTGCCGGAAACACTTTCTGGCCGCCGACGTTTATCATTTCCGATTTTCGCCCCAGGATGCGCATGTACTCTCCGCGCAGTTCAACATGGTCCCCCGTACACATCCATCCATCTTCATCAAAAGGGTTGGGCGCATTCAGGTATCCGACCATGTTTGCCTCGGAGCGAACCCAGAGGATGTCGTCGATGATTTTTATTTCGAAACCATCACCGCCAATTTTCACCCAGACCGAATCGTCGCTTTCCGATTTGGAGCGTAACACGCCCAGTTCCGACAAGCCGTACGTCTGTTTGATCTGGGCATTCGGAAAAATTTCCCTGACCTTCGATAGCGTGGAGGGGGGCATCACTTCGGTTCCATAGGTTATAAGCTTCACCGATGACAGATCGTACTCCATGTAACAGCGGGAGGCGATCAGCAGGTTAATAAATGTCGGAGTGGTTGGCAAAAGCGTCGCGCGGGATTGCTGAATAACCCTGCAGACACTTTCTGAGCTGCGATCCGGTAGGCATACTGCCGTCCCTCCGTACGCAAAGGTTGAAAGCAGGGTGTTGAATCCGCCGAAGTGATCCAGCATGAGGAACAGAACGGTACGCCAGCCGGGGCGCTTTTCGACGAACTTGCGCATGACCCGTTCACAATCCTGGAGTATCCCCTTGGGCTTGCCGGTGGAGCCGGATGTAAATACTATCAGGCCGGGAACATCTCGCTCAATAAAGGTCTCAACAAGCGGATTCTGAACAGGACTCCCGCATTTTTCAAATGACCAGTCGTCATCTGTGTCAAATCTGAACAGATGCGTGACGCCGGCAATCTCGATGAATTCCGGCAATTCGTGCTCAATTGCGGGGGTAAATGGAACGAGGATCGCCTTTGCCTGCATAAGCGCAAAAATCAGTGCGCACACGTTGGGAGAGTATTCTGCTATGAATCCGCACACGGTGCCTTTTGCAATATGGTGCTCTACAAGTCGCTCACTCCAGGCATCGATCATGACGATAAAATCGGAGTAGCTGATCTCCCGATCGTTCCAGAAAAGAGCGGTCCCGGATGTATTGCTGCGCATGCGTTCAAAGATCGTATGAATTGATTGCATTTGAAACCTATCCTGAGCGAACTCAAAATTATATGTCTGGATAAACTGACAGCCTTGTTACTGAACGAATTCTACGCCATGCTCCTTAAACACTATCTTGATAAGTTTGTAGCTGAGTATCTCAACAACCTGATCATCCGTGAATTCTACGCCGAACTCCTCCTCAAGCGCGAGAACAAGATTCATATGCCGAAGCGAATCCCAGTTTTCAATGGTGTCGGGAGAGGCGTCGTCGGTGATCATTTCCGGTTGAACGTTGAAAATCCGTGCAAGTACCTCTTTCAACTTCTGTTCTTGATGTTGCATCATTGTTGCTCCTCAATAGCTATGTATGATATCGGCTCCAGTTCCGGTACTGCAAACGGCAGTGTGTAGAAGGTATGGCCGTCCAGCAGGCTGCTCTGCCGGAACCCGATGGATGGCCAGAATTCAGCTACCTGCTGGTTCTTGGGCGTCGCTGCAAACTCGGCCTGCCAGGTTTTCACCGGCCACAGACGGCTCATGATGGACAGCGCCTCGAGAACAAACACTTTTTCTATGCTGCGCCCCAAAATACGGCAGCTCAGGAGAAGTGAGTCGATGACACCCGTATCACCTTCTTTGTGGGCTATCATGACTCCGGTCAGTCCCGAGTCTCCAAACTTGTCCTGCACGGAAAGGCTGATGACTGCCCAGTCCGGGTCATTGCAGAATGATGAGATTTTTGCCTCGGTGTAGCGGCGGGTCGTCAGGTTGAATTGGTTTGTCTTCTGAGTAAGTTGCGCTACCCTCGAGATCTCGTTATCCGTGGCGGGATGGACGGTAACCCTGAGAGCCAGGGATGCCAGATACTGATCCATGGTTTCATATTTTGCCTGTTCATGCTTACGATGTGCTTCGTCGCGGTACAACTGTGACCGCTGCCGGTCTTCGGAGCTGAAGGTAAGAGTGTCGAACAATCCGTCCCGGTTCAGCAGGGGCGGGTAGGTGTAAAGCTTCTCCGGTACCTGCAGGACCGTCACCTCCGGGAGCATGTCTCGGATGAGCCCGCACTCAACCGGGTTATCATCGACGAACACGAAACTGTCAATGCCCAGGTTCAGCTCTGTGGCCAGGTCCCGAATATTTGATACCTTGTCACTCCAGTTAACCCGCCATGCGGATAAATGCTCACGTTTGAGAATGCAGCTTTGATGGCCGTCGAGGACGTCCCAGACATCCTGTTCGTTATTCTTGCTGCAGATGGTGATCAGAACTCCCCGCTCGTGGAGCCGGATTATGCTCTTCTGGAATTCGTAGAAAACATTGCCGGGGTAGGAATGCGGATCAAGCTTTATGCCATTCAGGCCATCCTCTCCGATTACCCCACCCCATAGGGTATTGTCACAATCAAGAATCAGGCATTTTTTTGATTTGCCCTTCAGGGCCCTGGCGACCTTTACCAGCTCAAGTGCATACAACTCTAGAAAGGCTTTTTTGAACGGAGACCTGGACATGTACCAGAATCGATAGTCCATGCTCTCGTTTTCGCCCAGCAGGCGGACGAACCGTTCCCAGTCAGCCAGCACAAATCGTGCAGGGGTGGAGAAGACGTATGCCCGTATCAATTGGTTAAGCCGCAACACTTCGTTATGGTGGCTGGAAAAGTCCTTGACGCTGCTGATGCCGAAGTCGGCGTAAAAGGGGGGCACAAAGGTGTTCACTACAATAATTGCATCCGTATTGCCGGCAATGTCGGCAAAGAGTCCGGCCAGGCTGTTCATGACATCATCGGCACTCCAGGAGGCGCGCCAGCCGTCAGGAAGGTATGTGTCCAGATAGAGAGCAGCGACGATTATGTCCGGAGATGAACTGTACAGGTGCGAACTCCTGTCCAGTACCTCCTGGTGAACCATGTCGTAATTGCCAAAAGTGATCTTTGGCTTGAGGGCGCTCAAGAGACAGTGGTAGTGAAGGTACGGTTCAATCCCCTCCGTAGTGAAGTTGCGCAGGAAATTGAACGCAACCGGGATTCCCTGGGAGTCGTCGGATGAATTGATCAGGGCAAGCATGTCGGACAGGCCTGTCTCATTACCAGATATTCCGCCTCTGACAAGAGTCATAGCATCACCTGTCCTCCATTGATGCGAATTGTTTCTCCGGTAATGTAGTCCGCTTTGGACGATGCCAGAAAACTGACGGCACCCGCTATATCTTCGGGCCTGGCAAGTCTTCGCAACGGTGCTTTGGCTGCCACCATCAATCTGGTTTTCTCCGGAATGTCAGCAATCAGTTCCGTTTCGGTCATGCCGGGCGAAACCATATTGACCGTTATCCCTTTTGGGGCGAGTTCGACCGCCAGCGCCCGTGAAAATCCCTGCAGGGCGTTTTTGGCGGTTATGTAATGAAGCCAGCCGGCCGCGGGGGTTTCGATGGCCTGCGTGGTAAACGTTATGATTTTGCCGTGGCTCTGGGCTTCAAAGACCGGTACTACAGCCTTGGCGAGATTGAGCGTGCCTTTGACGTTTGTATCAAGATGCGCCTGGATGTCAGCCCATTCAAGGGAAGAAAACTTTATGACAGGAATCCGCGCGGTGGCGCAGTTGACCAGCAGGGTAAGTCCTCCCAACCGACGTACAACCTGTTCAACCATGTCCGAGGTCTGGCGGGCGTCAACAATGTCTGCGCAGTATATCGTGGTGGAAATACCCAGGGTTGACAGGAAATCCTGGATGTTTGCCGCAGCCTGTTTATTGCTGTGGTAATGAATCGCGATATCAAAACCATCTTCTGCCAGCTGTCGGCAGATGGCCTGTCCGATGCCTCCGGTTGCACCGATGACGAGTGCGATTTTCCTGCATTCCTGAGGTGAAGAGGGGGCAGCCGGACTCAACGGCTCCACTATCTTCACCTTTGCTACTCCGGTTGTGACGGTTTGCCGGTGCTGGTTGAAAATATCGGTTTTCAGCTCGATAATGCTGTCCCGATCATATTTTTTCAGGACTTCGGCAACGACAGTTATGGTGTCGCCCACTCTGACCGGCAACAGAAACTCAAGATTCTGCGCGAACCAGAGCGCCCCGTCTCCGGGGAGTTTGGTGCCAATCACCGTTGAGATGAATGATGCTCCAAGCATTCCGTGGGCAACAGGTTTTTTGAAAACAGTGGTCTCGGCATACCCTGCATCTATGTGTAATTTGTTGTCATCGCCGGTAAGGTTGACAAAATGATCTACATCCTGTTGCGTGATAACGTGGGTGAGTTTCGCCGTATCCCCGATTTTGATCGCATCATACTTACTCATGGCTGTCAGCCCTTTTAACTTCCGCGGAGTAGTTGATAGTTATTCGTTGAGACACAATTTCTTCCATAGGCAAATCCTCTACCGGCAAAATCTGTTCATGGAGAATCACGAGCCCAGAATCGCGGAACATCTCCCTTACCTCCTCGACACTCTTGAAGTGGTACACATGATCAACTGCTGGTGAGTTGATTGATGTCGTGATAAAGGCTCTGCCTGAGTCGGAAAGAAGCGTCATTAGTCTGGTAAGCAACTTCCGGGGAGCATTCACATGCTCGATAACCTCTCCCATCGTAATGAAGTCGTATCGCGAGGGGGCTTTGTAATCAAGAATGTCTCCGGTCCAGAAGGTGACATTCGATGTATCCGGGCAGAAGTGATCAATGATCGATTTTGTGATCCTGATTGAAACAGGGCTTATATCCACCGCTTGAATAGAAGCATCAGGATCAAGGTGCCGGATGGCTTTGCGAAGATACAAACCATGACCGGGTCCGATCTCGAGATAAGAGCCGGTACGCGCGGCATTATTGCAGAGGGACCGTTCGAAATCCAGATAAATTCTGTAGTGCGAGGACCAGAGAAATTGGGACAATGCCAGGGCGATCATATATGATTTCATGCGGTCGGGGTTTGAATATATATCGATAAAAGCCTGATTATGGTCGGTTGTGCTGTAGGACCCGGTTTTCATGAATTCAATCTGGCATTTCAGCATGCTTTTGCACATATCGAGGTACGCCTGAATGGCATAGTCGAAAGGGATATCCTGGCTGGCGAGATAATTGCCGTAATCAATGGCGAACTCCTCAGCCCGGGCAAAGTAGTCCGCGTCCATCCCAGATAAATGCTGCTCAAGTTTCTTTCTCTGGAAAGGTGACCTGGCAATTATTGCGTCGACAATTTTAGTAAACTCAGGCGCGTTCGGCGGAATCATAAATTACCTTAATACCAGCGGATGGCGGCAGCTCCAAAGGTGAAGCCTGCACCCACTCCGGTGATTACGACAAGGTCGTCCCGTTTGATTTTTTGTGCAACTACCGCGTCGTGCAGCGCCACGGCAAGGGAGGCATCAGCCGTGTTGCCGATTTCATCGACATTAATCAAGGTCTTCTCAAGTGGCTGTTTCATTCTCCCCATGAGGAAATGGATCAGGTTCTGGTTCGCCTGGTGGAAAATGAAGAAGTCAACATCATCGGTCGTCTTGTCGATTTTTGCCAACACACGTTTTATCGCTTTGGGCTGGAACTGCATTACCTGCTTCCATACCTCCATGCCGTTCATTTCATAATATTGCAGTCCCGCGCTGATATTTTCGGGCCGCATCGGGTGGCTGGAGCCGCCTCCGCGCAGCCTTACCGCCTCAAAAACCCTGCTGTTGGTGAAGAGATCGCTGGCGAGCACTCCATAGCCCGCAGGAACCGGTCCGAGAACCGCAGCGCCGGCGCCATCGCTGAAGTAGATTGCCGACTCGGGATCGCTCCAGTCGATATAGCGCGATTGCAGGGCAACTCCGATTACCAGCGCATAGCCGATGGTCGGATCACACTTCATCCGGTCCGAGGCGACGGTCAGGCCGACCTGGAAACTTGTGCAGTTTGCCATCAAATCAAAAGAACCGGCGTTCTTTGCCCCGATCAGTTCCTGGACTTTGCATGCCAGAGCCGGATAGACGTAGTCACCTGTGAACGTGCAGCAGATTATCAGCCCGATCTGCTCCGGTTCGATATTGGCCGCTTTCAGAGCCTGCCGCCCGCATTCAACACTCATGGAGGAGGCTGTTTCATGATCTTCGGCGATATGCCGTCTCTTGATGCCGGTTTTGGCGAGGATCGACCCAGGCTCCAGGCCGCACTGCTTCTCAATCAGTTCGTTGCTGAGCGTCTTCTCTGGAATGTATCTGCCGGTTCCCAGAATTCCGACACCTGCTGTATCAGTCATGCTATCCATTACTCCCTTGCTTTCAGTCAATTGGGTCGGTGAACGACATGTGAGCCGGCGGCTTCCCGCGAAACTGCCGCCACCACTCTCTGGCTTCTCCAACACTCCACGGCCTGCCGTGGCCGGGAAAGATAACGGCGTCATCCGGCAATACGCCCAGCATCATATCCACCGACGTGGAGAGGTCAGTGGAATTGCCTCCCGGCAGATCGGTACGCCCGACATGCTTGCACAGGAGCGTGTCCCCGGTAAACAGGAAGCCGTCGAAGATGTAGCAGACGCTCCCTTTTGTGTGCCCTGGGGTGTGGAGAGCCCGAAAGGCAGGCTTCTCTTTAATGACCAATTCCTCAAATGCCCGGTAATGCGATACAGCCGGAATCTTCCTCTTCGCAAATGTCCATGCATACATCGGAGCGTGCACCAGCAGCCGGACATCCTGCTTATGGAGTTCGCAGGCCATATTGTACTGTTCGGACAGTTTCGCCGCCGCTCCGACGTGATCATGGTGGGGATGTGTCAGCAGAATATGAGTCAGGACCACGTTGATGTCCGTAATCCGCTGGATTATCCGCTCTACGCTCCCGCCCGGATCAATAACTATGGTGTTTAGAGATGAAGTGTCGGTGACAATGTATGTGTTCTGCTGCCACTCTTCTCCGGTGACAAGGCAGGCGATACGGCATCCACCATATTCATACTCGGAAAGAAGCGGACGGTCCGTCAGCATACCAGTCCCAAGTGGATGACCTGGCCTGTGACGCAGCTGCTTTCCTCCGCCGCAAAGAACGATACGACGTTGCAGACCTCTTCAATGGTAATCGTCCGCTTGATGGTAAGTTTGCTCAATGCGCGTTGAATTATATCTTCGCCAAGGGCGTGAACCGCTTCGGTCATCAACATTGACGGAGCTATGACATTGCAGGTGATTCCTGACGTTGCCAGCTCTTTGGCCATTATCTTGGTCATCTCAACCACGGCGGATTTTGTTGCAGAGTAAGCCGAAGTACCTTCTTCATGGAGCCCCACTGCCATGGTTGATGTCGTAATAATTCTGCCGGATTTCTGAAGCACCATGACTTTTGAAACTTCCCGGCAGACATAATAGCTGCCGGCGAGATTTGTCTGCAGCAAATCCATGAGGACCGAACCTGGAGTCATCATCATGAGGAGGTTTGCCGGGGCAAGAGCGGCATTGCAGACAAGAATATCTATTCTTCCGAACCGCTTTTTTATCGCCCTGACCCAGCTCTGCACCTGCTTCTCATCACCGATCTCGACGCGCGAATGAAAATAGTTCGCCTGATCGATATCTGAGTCCCCGCGACTACAGCCGGCCACATGGTAGCCGAGCGACAGAAAATGCCTGGCCATGCCATTGCCAATTCCCTTGCTGGTGCCGGTGATAGCCATAACCGGAGCATTATTTTTCATCTGTTTCATCACGGTCCCCTCAGCGTTTTTCCATTAGGAACCAGGTTCCGTCCCCGTTTGGAAATACATAGTCCCGGTCGTAGCAAAAACCGTAATCAAGCAGCTGCAAATCCGGAAAGCGATCCAGCATTTCCCCGGCAAAGTCCCTCTTGAACAGTTTACCCGAATGGCCCCGATAGGGAATTTCGACAGGCGTCGGATTGTAGTATTCCATCACGAGAATGTATCTTTTGCTTGATTTGTAAATAAGATCATATGCTTGGGGCAGAACATCCGGATTCAGGTGAATCATGACCCCCTTGATGAAGACAAAGTCACGCTGGTAATCCGGTGTGAAGTCAAGTATTGACGTATGATACACCTTGTCGGTGATCCCCAGTTTTTCCAGTTCAGCCACGGCTTTGCCGTTAATCTCGATTGCTGACAGGTCGGCTCCGGGCAGTAGTTGATTCAGAGCCACCAGATTTAATCCCCTGTTGGAACCGAATTCCAGGACGTTACTGATCCCGCGCGTACGGGCAAGAATTTTGGCAAACAGAGACAGATTGGCTGCAACAAGCTCGGCTCCCTGATTCCTGTCAATATACTCATTACCGAAGTCTCCTGCCCAAAATGCTTCCTGCTCTGTCTTGTACTGGCTCATGCTGACTCCTTTAGCAAAATTTGCCCTTGAAAAATTCGCAAATAACCGAAATCACCCGATCCTGCTGCACGTCTGTCAAGTCGGCAAACATAGGCAAACTTATAGCCTCGGAGTAATACCTCTCCGATTCTGGAAACATACCATCTGTGAAACCTATGCTCTGGTAATACGGGTGAGTATGCACGGGAATATAGTGGACGTTTACACCGATGTTCGCAGCACGTAATGTATCAAACAGCTGACGACGGGATGCTTTTGTCTGACGGCCGTTTATCCGAACTAGATAAAGATGGAATGCGGAGTACCCGTCTGGATGCTGCCATGGCACAACAAGCGGCAGATCGGCCAGTAGCCTATCATAACGCTTTGCGAGTTCATGCCGCTTGGCCACAAATTCATCCAGCCTCCTAATCTGGCTGGTACCCAGGGCGGCCTGCATATCAGTCATGCGATAGTTGAACCCCAGTTCAATCTGCTGGTAGTACCAAGGCCCGTGGTTCTCACCCACCATCAGAGAGGAATCTCTGGTGATGCCGTGGGAACGGAGACGCACAAGCTTATTATAGAGGGAAGGGTCATTGGTCAGCACCATCCCTCCTTCACCCGTGGTAATTATTTTTACCGGGTGGAAGCTGAAGACGGTCATGGCGGAAAAGGCGCAACTGCCGATCTTGGTGTCACTGTACCGTCCACCGATAGCGTGTGACGCATCTTCGATGATCGTAAAGCCATACTCTCTTGAGAGTGCAGCGATTCTTTCCATTTCGCACGACTGCCCGGCAAAGTGTACCGGGATTACGGTTTTGGGGAGCTTTCCTGTTTTACTGGCATGGAACAGTTTGCGCTCAAGTTCTTCCACACTCAGGTTATAGGTACGGGGGTCGATGTCGACAAAATCAATTTGGGCTCCGCAATAAAGGGCGCAGTTTGCCGACGCTACAAAGGTGTTAGGTGATGTCCAGAGAGTATCACCCTCTCCCAGATCGGCTGCAAGACAGGCAATATGAAGCGCGGATGTGGCACTGTTGACGGCTACGGCATACTTGGCGCCGCAGTAGTCGGCAACGGTCTGCTCAAAGCGTTCAATGCAAGGACCCTGAGTCAGCCAGTCCGATTCGAGGACCTTGACTACCGCGCTGATATCCTCTTTTGATATGCTCTGCCTGCCATACGGAATCGGTGAATTCATGGCCATGCCTAGGCGGTAACAGCGGAATCAACATGATTGTAAATCAGTGACCGCAGCTCTTCTACAGTCAGCCATTCACTGTTGCTGCCGCTGTTATAGCGAAAACCTTCCTGGCATGATTTGCCTTTGAATTTCTCCGTAAATTCGCTGATGCTCCAGGATGGGGAAAAGGAGGGAAGGATTACAAAATAGTCTCTGAATTCGATGGTATTCAGGGCGTCGGTCTCGGTGATCATCTCTTCATGGATCTTTTCGCCGGGGCGCACCCCCACGAAGTTGATTCCACATTCAGGAGCGATCGCCTTGGCAACGTCCATAATGCGATAGCTGGGTATTTTCGGCACATAAATCTCGCCCCCCCACATGTTTTGCAATGCGAAATAGACTAGGTTGACGCCCGCTTCCAGGGTTATGTTGAAACGGGTCATTCGCTCATCGGTGATCGGCAGGACACCTTTATGGCGCTCTTTAAGAAAAAAAGGGATGACGCTTCCCCTGCTGCCCATGACGTTACCGTAGCGCACAACTGAAAAGCGTAGATCCCTGTTTCCTGCAAATTGATTTGCAGCGGTGAAAAGTTTGTCAGAGCAGAGTTTGGTGGCGCCATAAAGATTGATTGGTGCTGCGGCCTTATCCGTACTTAAGGCGACAACACGATCAACTTTCATAGTTATCGCTGCATCGATAACATTTTGTGCTCCCAGAATATTAGTCTTAACCGCTTCAAACGGGTTGTATTCAGCAGCAGGCACCTGCTTTAGCGCTGCTGCGTGGACAATGGTGTCAATGCCTGACAGTGCGCGAATAAGTCGGTCTTTATCACGTACGTCACCAATAAAATAGCGCAGTTGCGGGAATTTGCTGGTTGGAAAGGTCTGATCCATCTCGTACTGTTTCAGCTCATCCCGCGAATAAATAACCAGACGTTCGACCTCTGGATACTTTGCGAGGGTCATTTCAACAAACTTTTTACCAAAGGATCCGGTGCCACCGGTTATCAGGATAGATTTCCCATTCATACTGGATATGGCTCCTTTTGAGTATTTCAGATGTACAAAAATTGAGCTTGGTAACAACGTATGCTACTATTACTATCCTGATGAAACTTTTGCTACGCATATCACAGTTTGGCATATATTTCTAGCGGCATATCAGCAGAATATTAACCATTTCAGGTGGTAAATATCTTCTTGAGGGGTAACCATGCAGACAAACCAATGTGTGATCGGAATAGACATCGGCGGGACAACGACTTCCTTCGGTTTTGTTGATCGTAGCGGCGCTCTGATATGTGAGACGACTCTGCCCACGTTGGCTAACCAGTCGGCAGAGGCCCTTGTTCCGCGACTTTGTGACGGCATAGAGAAGCTTCGCACGGCACTCCCGCCTCAAACCTCCGTTTCTGGTATAGGCATCGGCGCTCCTAATGCTAACTATCAGAGGGGAACAGTTGAAAATCCGCCCAATCTCAACTGGGGAGCATCCGTCAATCTTGTTGAGCTATTTCGGCAGCGGTACGATCTGCCGGTTGCAATCACCAATGATGCCAACGCCGCCGCAATTGGTGAACTGCTGTTCGGCGGCGCACGGGGGATGAAGCATGCTATCATCATCACCCTTGGAACCGGGCTGGGAAGCGGAATTATCGTCAATGGCGAGCTATTGTACGGAGCAGATGGCTTTGCCGGTGAGCTTGGCCATACCACCGTCGATCCGACCGGGCGCTACTGCGCTTGCGGAAAGCATGGATGTCTGGAAACATACGTTTCTGCCACCGGCATCTGTCGTACAGTTTTCGAGTTGCTGGCTCAGCGGCTTGATGCGAGCAGTTTGCGAGACGTCAGTTGCAGTGATCTGACCTCGAAAATTATCTATGAGGCGGCCTGCGGTGGGGATGCAATTGCACTGGCCGCATTTGACACCACGGCCCGGATTCTTGGAATGAAGCTGGCTGACGCAGTCGCATATACTAGCCCCGAAGCGATCTTCCTTTCCGGCGGGTTGGCAGCTGCAGGAGATCTGCTGATTACACCGACACGGTGCTATCTGGAAGAGTTTCTGTTCAACCCGTACAAGGGGAAGGTGAAACTGCTCCGGTCAGAGCTGCCCGAGTCGAGCGGCGCAATTCTTGGAGCTGCCGCGCTGGCTTGGCATGAAGTGGATAAGACGACCACCCCCAGCCCCTCCTTATCAAGGAGGGGAGCTTAAAATCCCCATCCTATTTTATGAGGGGCTAGGGGTGGTAAGGTTTACGCCTCCTTAACCTCCACCGTCACATCATATAACGTGCTCCCCCGCCCGCCGTCAGTAAGCCGCTGCGATGTCAGTGCATTAACTCCACGGTCTCCCGGAATGAACTCACGCCACCAGACGCCTTCGGTAATTACCGTTCCGGCCGGTACCCTATCCGAAATCTGCAGGGTAAAACGGACCTCTCCCAGGTCATTGCGGGCGATCACTACCTGCCCATCAACCAGACCGCGCACACCGGCATCAATCCGGTTCATCATCAGCTCCATGCATTTCTGTTTTGAGCGAAGATCGTCCTGCTCATAAAAACTCGAGTTGAGAGCGAACGGCGTGACCGCCGGCTGCAGACGCAGCGGATAACCGTCCCGCTCGGCATGAGTGGGGAGAAGGCGCGGCAACGGCTCGCTCTCCCGCACATTCAGTACCTCAATCTTCCCCGAGGTGCTCAGCCACTCCTTCTTCAGCTCTGTCGGCGGAGTCAGCATGACCGGCTCTCCCTGACGCAAACGTTCTGTAACGGCTCCGCTCCTCCAGGGGTTTTCTTCTACCAGCAACAGTTCGACAAGTTCGTCTGCCGACAAGCGGAAGAAGGGCTCATTCCACCCCATTCCGGCGGCTAGCAGGCAAAACACTTCCCAGTTGCTTTTTGCTTCACCCAGCGGCGTGATGGCGGCGCTGCAACGCTGGGCGTGGTAACTGCCATAGCAGCGATATAGATCCGGATGTTCCAGCGAAGATGTTGCAGGCAGGACGATGTCGGCATACCTGGCGGTGTCGGTCATAAAACGTTCATGGACAACCGTAAATAGATCCTCCCGCTCCAGCCCCCGAATGACGGCGTTCTGGTCCGGTGCGATGGTGGCCGGGTTGGAGTGATAGACATACAGTGACATAACCTGTGGATCGTCCAGTTCGGTAAGCGCCGCACCCAACTGGTTCATGCTGACCAGTCGCGGCACGGTCGCCATAAAATCCTCCCGTGTAACACTATGAAGCGGGAAAGCTCCTCCGGTTGAAGTGCCGACGAAAATCCCACCGCCCGGCTTCGCCCAGGCACCTACTGCAGCCGGCAGACAACTGATCGTACGCACGGTCATGGCGCCGTTGCCGTAGCGCGTCAGCCCGCTCCCGAGGCGGATGAACGGGGCTTTTGCCCGGGCATACTCCCGAGCCATACGTTCAATTACCTCGGCGGGCAGGCCGCAGACCTCCGACATCTGCGTTGGGGAACAGCCCGGCAAGATCTGCGCTAACAGTTCCTCAAATCCGAGCACATTGGCGGCAATGAACTCCTGGTCAAGCAGCCCCTCACGTTCAATGACATGCAGAATCCCCAGCGCCAGAGCGCCATCACCACCAGGGCGGATAAGGAACGCTTCATCGACCGCATCGCAGGTCGGGGTGCGGTAGGTATCAATCGCCCACAACTTGGCTCCATTGCGGCGCGCTATCTGTGCATCACGCATGGCGTGAATACTGGTTGCGGCGGCATTAATCCCCCAGAGAATAATCAGGTCACTCTCTTTAATTTCAGTGGGCTCCATCGCCGGGGTATCCCCCATAAGAGCATGCCAGCCGGCATCCTTGGCGGGTGAACAGATCGTCCGCTCCAGCCGCGACGCTCCGAGTTTGTGGAAAAAGGCATGGCCGGCATTGCGCTGCACCAGCCCCATCGTACCGGCGTATGAGTATGGCAGGATCGCTTCCGCTCCGTGACTGGCAATAATCTGCTGCCAGCGGTTGCAGATCGTTGCTATCGCTTCATCCCACGAAATCGGCTCGAATTTTCCGTCCCCCTTTTTCCCGATCCGCCTGAGTGGTGTTGTCAAACGCCGTGGAGAGTGAACAGTCTGTTCATAATGCCCCATCTTAGGGCAGAGCAGACCGCGCGTAACCGGATGATCCGGATCACCACAGACACTAATGGCGCGATCGTTTTCGACGGTGACAAGAAGGCCACAGGCATCAGGACAGTCAAATGGGCAGACGGAACGGATTGTGACGGGCATGGTATATATCCTTTCACTACTGAAATATCCGTACAACTATAGCCGATTTCAAAAAACATTTGCAGATGAAATCGTTTTGGTGCGATAAACAGAAAAGATCCACAACCTGAGAGGTTTACCATGACACAACAACCTGAAGTTTTGCATTACGCCGTCTCAGTGGTTGGCAAAGACCGCCCCGGTATCGTTGCCGCCATCACTGAAGGGCTTTTTAACCTCGGCTGCAACATCGCTGATTCCAGCTGCACAATGCTGGGAGGCGAGTTTGCCATGATCCTGATTGTTTCTCTAAAAAAGCCGTTCAGTAAATCACGACTCATTGAAGAGCTGAAGCCTGTTTGTGACCGGATAGGGATGACCCTCGGGGTGCGTACCCTGCACCAGGACGAGGTGGCCCGTAAGGAGAGTGACGGCGAGATCTGCATGATTTCTGTCTATGGCGCCGACCAACCGGGCATCGTCTATCGTGTTACCAAAGAGCTGGCGACACGCAACATTAATATCACCGATCTCAATACCAAGCTGATCGGGACTGTCGAGGAACCGGTCTATGTGCTGATGCTGGAGGTGTCTTTGCCGGAGGGAGAGAGTCCTGAAGGGGTTGAGCAGACCCTGTCCGCCTTGAAAAAAGAGCTGAACGTAGAGATCGGCGTTCGGGTCATAACGCCGGTGGCTTTCTAATTATGCCGGTTCAGCCAATTTTACGTTATCCGCATCCGGTGTTGAAAAAGCTTTGCAATCGGGTAGAAAAGATTGACCAGTGCATCCATGACCTGATTCAGGATCTGGTTGATACGATGCATGAGGGGCCCGGTTCAGTCGGTGTTGCTGCCTCGCAGATCGGTGTTACGCTCCGGGTATGCGTGGTGGATGTATCCAAGAATCGCCACGGCAAAGAGAACAACCACGGTCTGCTGCGCATGATTAATCCCGAGATCACGGATCGTAGCGGCTCTGCCACCATGCGCGAAGGGTGTATGAGTGTGCCTGACTACACCGGCGATGTTGATCGGGCCACCGAGATTACGCTACAGTTCAGCGAACCGGATGGTACTCGTCGGGAGCTTACCGCCAGCGGTTTTGAGGCGGTTGCCATTCAGCACGAAATGGACCATCTGGACGGTGTCCTGTTTTTGGACCGGGTGACCAGCATAAAAACCGGACTGTTCCGGCGGAAGAACTATTAACCCATATAACATCTGGTTTATAAAGTGACGCGAGGTGAAGCTATGTCGGAACTCTTGACCAAAAAGGAACAAAAGGAACTGCTGAAGATCGCGCGGGACACTATTGTTTACTATGTCACCAACCGAAATGTTCCCGCTGTTATATCTACATCACCTGGACTGAATCTTCACTCCGGCTGTTTTGTTACGATCAAGCAGAAGGGGGAGTTGCGGGGGTGCATCGGCAATTTTGTCTCAGACCAGCCGCTTTATCAACTGGTACAGGAGATGGCGGTTTCGGCCGCAACACGTGACCCGCGGTTTTATCCGATGAAGGTTGATGATCTGGCCGATTTTGCACTTGATATTTCGGTGCTTTCGCCGCTGGCAAAGGCTGACTCGGTTGAGGAAATCAAGGTCGGTGTCCATGGCATATACATCGTCAAGGGGAGTTATCGCGGAGTGCTGCTTCCCCAAGTGGCGACGGAATACGGCTGGAATCGCGACCAGTTCCTGCAACATACCTGCATCAAGGCCGGTCTCCCGCAGGACGCATGGCAGGGGGAGTGTGACATTTTCATCTTCAGCGCCCAGGTGTTTGGCGAATAAATTTATGACAACCCGCTAACCCGTTCTTTGAACTCACCATCGAGTGGAGCTGTGGCAATAATTTCCACTTTTTTAGAATTCTGAAACGTCATCTCGGAACAGTGCAGCATCATTCGCCCGGCCGATTGGCCGCCATAGGTCGCATCTCCAATAATCGGCAGACCGACCGATTCAAGATGTACCCTGATCTGATGGGTGCGACCGGTCAGCGGCCTTGCTTCTACCAGTGAGAGGTCGCCGGATGATGCAACCGTTCGGAACTCTGTTCTCGATGGCTTGCCCCCTTCAATGATTCCGTAACGTGCCGAGGCGACTTTTCCGATCGGCGCATCCACGGTCCAACTCTCCTGATCCGGGCGTCCGGAAATCAACGCCAGATATAGCTTATCCACCAGACCATCCTGAAATTGTTTGGAGAGCCAGGCTGCAGCAGGCCTGTTCTTGGGAAAGATCATCGTTCCCGATGTACCACGATCGAGGCGATGTACAACCCGTGCCGGTTCACTGTTCCCCTGTGACTTGAAATATTCGGAAACCCAGTATTCCAGCGTCCCTTTCAGCTGATATGGGGTGCGCTGGCTGTTGATCCCGGCCGGTTTGTTGACGGCAATCAGCTCCGCATCCTCGTACAGCAGCGCTTCGGGCGGCAACTGCAGCTCCTGAAAACGTCCCGTTTCCATGATGCCGATTTCGATGGCATCACCAGCCTTGACACTCCGCGATGCCACCCGTACCAGGGCGACATTCACCGTACAGCCACCCCGGTCAATGATGCGACGCGCCTCTGATTTGCTGACTCCGGTACAGAGGGAGCTAATGGCATCGTCCAGCCGGAGACTATTTTGCTCTTTTCCAACTATTTTTCGTATTATCATGCCCTCGTAGTACCCTTTTTGGCGTCCGATTACAAACAAATCCTTTGTGGCAAAAGCCCCCATGTTCTGCTATTCTTCGCCGCTATGATTGATTCTTACTGCATATCCATACCGGCTTTGCGCGGGCCGGTGCCACTTTCGCACCTGTTTCTGGGCAACTTTCTGCGTGAAGGGCATACTGCCGTAGATGCCACCTGCGGCAATGGGCATGACACCCTTTTATTGGCTCGGCTGGTAGGAGTTAGTGGCCATGTATGGGGTTTTGATATTCAGGAACAGGCGATTGCCGAGACCGGCAGCAGGCTGGCGGAAGCGGGACTGTCGAGCCGGGCGACGCTTCTTAAAACAGGGCACGAAGAGCTGGTGCAGCATGTAACGGGGTCGGTGCAGGTTGTGTTGTTCAACCTTGGCTACCGCCCGGGAGGAGACCGTAGTATCATTACCCAGCCGGATACAACTGTTGTCGCACTGGGGCAATCACTGGGTCTGCTTGCAGCTGGTGGAATTGTTCTTGTGACTGTTTACCCTGGACACGACGGTGGCGATGAGGAACAGTTGGCTGTTGAGAATTGGGCAGCCAAGCTTGATCCGCGCGCCTTTCACTCCTGGCGCATGGGACAGGCCAACGTTAGCCTGGAAGCCCCTTACCTGATATTCGTCCAGAAAGGGCTTTGACATGCTGAGTAACCTGTTACCATTCATAGCCGTCCTCCCATCGCTGACCTACTCGCTGATCTCGCTCTGGTGCGCGCTGAAGTATTTCAAAAAGCATGTTCTTCCAACCCCAAACTTATCTTCTCCCGGTATTTCGCTTCTGAAACCGGTCAAAGGGATGGATGAAGACAGTTACGATAATTTCGCCTCGTTCTGTTGCCAGCAGTATTCAGGAGAAGTGCAGCTTGTATTTGCGGCCGCATCGCCCGATGACGCGGTTATTCCTGTTATTCGGCAGCTGATGGATGATTTTACCAATCACGATATCAGTCTGGTTATCAATCCGGCTCTGCATGGACCAAACCATAAGGTATCCAACCTGATAAACGCTTTACCACAGGCAAAACATGACATTATCATTGTCTGCGATAGCGATATTAGTGTTGAGCCGGACTATCTGCAGTCGGTGGTTTCCCATTTTACCGATCCTCAAGTCGGCTTGGTAACTTCATTGTATCGCACCTCTGACGTGCATGGCATTGCGACCGCCATTGAAGCCATCGGCTTCACCGCCGAGATGATCCCTAATGTGCTGGTGGCACAGCGGTTGGAAGGGCTTACATTTGCCCTTGGTGCTTCGATGGCTGTCAGACGCGAAGCGTTACTGGCGGTAGGCGGTTTTGAAGCACTGACAAATTATCTGGCCGATGATTACCAACTCGGCAACAAGATCCACCTTGCCGGGTGGCGGATCGCTCTTGATCCCTGCTTTGTAGAGAGTGTCATCAAACCGGAAAGTCTCATGGCGGTGCTGTCACGGCAGTTGCGCTGGGCTCGAACCATGAGGGTCAGCAGGCCTGGAGGCTATCTGGCTTCCGGCATCACACTTCCTTTCCCCGCTGCCTTGCTGGCATCGTTGCTGGCCCCGTCACCGGTATTCGGAGTGGCCGCCGTGGCACTGCTTTATGGTGTGCGACTGAGTGTCTGCACCATTTTCAGTCGCCGGTTTGTTCGAGACGAGCTGTTTCCACGCTGGCTCTGGCTGCTACCTCTGCGGGACATGCTGGCTTTTTTCACTTGGGCGCTTTCTTTTTTGGGGAACCGGGTTGAATGGCGGGGCAGCCGTTTTGTTTTGAAACAGGGGGGGAAGATCGAGGAGCTGGTGTGATGCTGCAATTTTATCTCATTTGTACTACTGATGATAGTCTCGATTTAGCCTCTCCACCCTCCGCTTCCGCTGCTAGAAGTATAATATCCACACGCCGGTTGCGTGCCCTGCCATCTTGTGATTCATTTTCACTTATCGGTCGAAACTCTCCATAACCGACAGCCGAGAGTAATTCCGGGTCGAATCCGGCGGTCTCTGTCAGAAAATGAACCACCGTAGTTGCTCGAATAGTGGACAATTCCCAGTTCGAGCGGAACTCTGCAGAGTGCATTGGAACATTGTCTGTATGCCCTTCGATGCGAAACGTGTTGGCATAGTGATTTAGAGCCTCCGCAATAGCAGACAATGTTTCCAAGGACTCTTTTTTCAGGCGTGCGCTCCCTGAATCAAAAAAACCAGCTTCCTTGAGACTTACTACAACACCGCGATTTGTAATTTCCACAGAAACTTTTCCATTAGCACCACTCTTCACAAGATATGCGTCGATAGATGCCTTGATTGGGCCGTAGTCAGTATAGTTTGCATACTGGCGTACTTTGCCTGTTGCGGTACGTCGCTGGGCAGAAGGCACCGTTTTAATATCCGGTACGACACTGACCGCACCGGATTGGATCATGATCGGTTTTCCACCTGTGCCAGTTTGCGCCATGCCAAAGGCGCTTTGGATTGATTGCGCGACCTCTTCCGCCTTTTTCTTATCTGACTGCCCCATGGCGTACATGACCACAAAGACCGCAAACAGAAGGGTGAGAAGGTCTCCGTATGATACGAGCCATCTCTCGTGGTTGGCATGTTTTTCAGGTTCTCGCTTTATCGCCATAATATACCTTAATAAACGACCGGTCGTCTTAAGACTTGGGGAAAAAATTATTTCTTCAATAATCGACCAAACAAAAGTGAAACGCTTTGTTTCACCGGTTCAATACTGTCTTCAATCTTCATCCGCAGGATACTTCCCGTCCATGTGTCCCAAAACAGGCTGGCTAATTCATTCGCATCTGCATCACTTCTGGCCAATCCGAGACGTTGTGCTTTTTGTATATAACCGGCAACATTTCTCAGCATGTCATCCAAAAGTGTTTTCATTGTGATACGGCATTCAGGACTTGTTTCGCACATTTCCGCCGCAACGTGCGCAACCACGCAAAAGGTGTTCACGGCACAGTCGATATGCTCAACCAGCATGATGTCAAAGCAATCGTGCAGTGCCTGTAGCGGATCAGCGGCGTTTGCATCAATGGAAGAGTGCCATTTCTGCCAGAAATCCGCCGAATGCCAGCGGATGATCTCCATGCCAAATTCTTCTTTGCTCTTGAAGTAATTATAAAAAGAGCCCTTTGGGACGTGGGCAGTATCGACAATTTCCTTTATGCCGGTACCATGGTAGCCGCGCTTGGCAAACAGGGTTAGACCGACTTCAAGCAGAAGTGGACGTATCGTATCGGGATTTTTTAGACGGGCCATTTGCTAAATATATGACCGGTCGTTTTAATTGGCAAGATAATTTTCAACCTGATAATAAAATATATTGACTAATGTAATGCCAAAAAGCTATTACAGAATGAACGTTCATTCCGATAGGGGTTGTCCATGGCAAGAAATGATAAGCGTGAAGAGATCGTCCGTGCCGCTCGGGAGCTTATTGCAGAAAACGGTTTTCACGGCGCTCCTATGGCGATGATAGCTGAACGGGCCGGAGTCGGCGCCGGAACCATCTACCGCTACTTTGAAAACAAGGACGTCCTGATCAACGAGCTGTACGGCGGGATAGAAGACAGGATGAACCAGATCATCATGGATGGGTATTCGACGGAGACCCCGTTCCGGGGACGTTTTCTCCACATCGGCACCGGCCTGCTGAGGTATTTCATCGAGCACCCTCTGGATTTCCGCTACCTGGAACAGTTCCATAACTCCCCATACGGCGTAGCCGTCCGGCGGGACAAGCTGCTGGGAAACCGGGAGGGGGGCTGCAATGCGTTCAAGGAACTGTTCGAGCAAGGCATGGCTCAGCAGGTGCTCAAGAATTTTCCGCTCGTCATACTTTTTGACCTGGCGTTCGGTCCCCTCGTTACTGTGGCACGTGACCATATCCTCGGCTTCGTCACCCTGGACGCCGCAATGATCGTCCGGACAGTTGAAGCCTGTTGGGATGGCATCAAAAGATAGCCAGAGGCTTTATTTAATTTCATCTACCAATACAGAATGAACATTCATTCGTAATTACATTTAGAGGTGTCTATGCAAATCACGTTCAGAACAACATTAGTTGCTAGCTGTGGAATTCTTGCTATCTGTATGCTCCTTACCGGTTGCGGCAAGCCAAAATCCGCAGGCCCTCCACCAAGCGGTCCGCCCGAAGTCGGGATCGTTGTGGTCAAGCCGGAGAAGGTCTCTCTGACCACGGAGCTTTCCGGTCGAACGGTTCCCCAACAGATTGCCGAGGTGCGCCCCCAGGTAAGCGGCATTATTCTGAAACGTCTTTTTACTGAAGGGAGCGATGTGAAGGCTGGCCAGATTCTTTACCAGATCGATTCCGCCGCCTTTGAAGCTATCTATGCCAGTTCCAAGGCGGCTCAGGCACGGGTAGAAGCTTCACTTGTGTCGCTGCGACTCACGGAAGGGCGCTATCGTGATCTTGTGAAGATCAAGGCGGTCAGCCAGCAGGATTATGACAATGCCTTTGCTTCCTTAAAGCAGGCTGAGGCTGAGCTTGCCGTTGCCAAGGCAGCGGTTGAATCTGCCCGGATCAATTTAGCATATACCAGCTTGAAAGCTCCGATCTCTGGGCGAATTGGCCGGTCTTCGGTAACAAATGGGGCACTCGTGACCGCCAGTCAACCAACGGCGCTGGCAACAATCCAGCAGCTTGACTCCATGTATGTCGATGTAACCCAGTCGACCGCAGACATGCTCAGATTGAAGCAAAACCTTGCAAACGGAGTATTGAAGAAGAGCGGTTCAGCGTCGGTTAAGTTGCTCTTGGAAGACGGCTCCTCGTATCCCTTGACCGGAACACTCAAATTTTCAGAGGTCACGGTGGATCAGAGCACCGGTTCCGTTACCCTGCGTGCAGTATTTCCCAACCCCAAACAGGCGCTTCTCCCCGGTATGTTTGTGCGGGCTATGCTGGTGGAAGGGATAAATGAAAACGCCATTCTTATCCCACAACGTGGTGTGACCCGTAATCCAAAAGGCGATGCCGTGGTCATGGTTGTTGGAGCCGAGGATAAGGTGGAGCCGCGTCCGATCAAGGTAGTCAGAACGGTAGGGGACAGTTGGCTGGTCAGTGACGGGTTGAAAACGGGAGATCGTGTCATTTTGGAAGGGCTGCAGAAGGCAAGGCCAGGGACACCGGTCAAAGCAGTTCCGTTTGGCAGCGCACCGGCAGCACCACCCGCCGGCGCACCACAACCACAACCAGCCAAAAAATAAAGGAGCTGCTCCATGCCCAAATTTTTTATTAATCGCCCTATTTTTGCCTGGGTGATCGCCATCATGGTCATGCTGGCGGGCCTTCTGTCAATCAAGACACTGCCGGTCTCCCAGTATCCACCGATCGCACCGCCGCAGATCACAATCAATGCCATGTATCCTGGAGCTTCCGCCCAGACCGTGCAGGATACGGTCACCCAGGTTGTGGAACAGAAGCTGAACGGCATCGACAATCTCATTTACATGTCATCCACCAGCGACTCTGCCGGAGCGATCGCCATCAACCTGACCTTCAAGGCCGGCACTGACCCGAACATCGCCCAGGTGCAGGTACAGAACAAGTTGCAGCTTGCTACGCCGCTTCTCCCCCAGATCGTTCAGCGATCGGGGATCCAGGTGGTCAAGTCCACCAAGAACTTTTTGTTGATAATAGGCCTTATCTCTGAAGACAACTCCATGACCCGCTACCAGTTAACCGATTATGCGGTATCAAATGTCCAAGAAATTGTCAGCCGGGTTGAGGGTGTTGGTGAATTGCAGATGTTCGGTTCCCAGAATGCCATGCGGATCTGGTTGAACCCGACCAAGCTGAACAACTACCGACTGACAACCAATGATGTGGTTGCCGCACTGCAGAGTCAAAACGCCCAGATTTCCGCCGGTCAGTTTGGCGGCGCACCTGCTGCGGCCGGACAGCAACTGAATGCCACCATCACTGCACGGACCCTGCTGCAGACCACGGAGCAGTTTGATGCCATTACTCTGAAGACTAACAGCGACGGCTCCACCGTAAGACTTAAGGATGTGGCGGAATGTAAAATCGGTACCGAAAATTACGATATAGAAGCCCGCTTTAAAGGTAAACCGCTGGGTGGTATGGCAATCCGTCTGGCAGCCGGAGCCAATGCCCTGGATACCGCTAACCGGGTCAAGGCCAAGATGGTGGAGTTATCCAGATTTTTCCCGGCCGGCATGAAGGTGGTCTATCCCTACGACACCACACCGTTCGTCAAAATATCCATCGAAGAGGTGGTCAAGACACTGATTGAGGCGGTTTTCCTGGTCTTTGTCATCATGTTCCTTTTCCTGCAGAACATCCGCGCCACCCTGATCCCAACCATCGCCGTACCGGTGGTACTGCTCGGTACCATGGGCGTGCTGTCGGTAGCTGGATTCTCCATCAACACGCTTACCATGTTCGCTCTGGTCATTGTCATCGGCCTTCTGGTTGACGACGCCATCGTGGTCGTGGAGAACGTGGAACGAATCATGAGTGAAGAAGGCTTACCCCCCAAGGAAGCAACCATCAAATCCATGGGACAGATCACTAGCGCCCTCTGGGGCATTGCCACGGTACTCACAGCAGTCTTTTTGCCGATGGCATTTTTTGGTGGCTCTACCGGTGTCATCTACCGGCAGTTCTCTATCACCATTATCTCCGCCATGATCCTCTCGGTACTGGTGGCCATGACCCTGACCCCGGCACTCTGCGCCACCCTGCTCAAACCGGTTGAAAAAGGGCATACACCTGGGGAGTGCGGCTGGTTCTGCCAATTCTTCCGCTGGTTCAACAAATTTTTCGATTTCTGCCGGGGAAAATATGAAGGGATCGTCGGTCGTTCTTTTGACAAACCGGTGCGCTACCTGGTCATCTACGGTGCGATTGTGGCGGGGATGGTGTTCCTCTTCCAGCGCCTTCCCACCTCGTTCCTGCCGGATGAGGATCAGGGTTTCATTATTTGTCAGATTCAGCTTCCGGCCGGTGCAACTCAGGAGCGCACCATGAAGGTGGTCGAACAGCTGGAGAAGCACTTTATGGAGAAGGAACAAAAAACGGTGGAGGCGGTCATCACGGTTGCCGGTTTCAGTTTCGCCGGGCGTGGCCAGAACATGGGGCTGGCCTTTGTCAGACTGAAGGATTGGAAGTTCCGCCAGTCCCCTGACCTGAAAGCTCCGGCTGTTGCCGGTCGAGCTATGGGGGCATTCTCCCAGTTCAGAGATGGTATGGCATTTGCCTTTTCGCCACCGGCGGTAGTGGAATTGGGCCAAGCCAACGGCTTTGACTTCATGCTGCAGGATCGAGGCGGAATCGGCCATGAGAAGCTGATGGAAGCCCGCAACATGCTGCTGGGAATGGCGATGAAAAACCCGAAACTGAAAGCGGTCCGCCCCAATGGCCAGGATGACTCTCCCCAGTTCAAACTCGACATCGACGATGTTCGGGCGGGGGCGCTTGGCGTTCCGTTGTCAAGTATCAATGACGTTCTTGCCACCGCTTGGGGGAGTTCCTACGTTAACGACTTCATCGAAAATGGCCGGGTCAAAAAGGTCTTTCTCCAGGCCGATGCAAAATACCGGATGCTACCGGAAGATATCAACAGTTGGTATGTGCGCAACAACCAAGGCGAAATGGTGCCGTTTTCCGCTTTTGCCACACCTCGTTGGCAATATGGTTCGCCCCGTCTGGAACGCTACAATGGTATTCCCTCCGTCGAAGTTATGGGACAGGCGGCCCCAGGGATAAGTACCGGTGAAGCGATGGCAGAGATGGAAAAAATGGCCGCTAAGCTGCCGCCAGGAGTCGGCTATGAGTGGACCGGTCTCTCCTATGAGGAAAAGAATGCCGGAGCGCAGGCGCCGCTACTCTATGCCATCTCGCTGCTGGTGGTGTTTCTTTCCGTGGCGGCACTATACGAGAGCTGGACTATCCCTTTTGTCAACCTGTTGATGATACCGCTGGGACTGGTGGGAGCGATCACGGCAGTTTCGTTGCGGATACTCCCCAACGATGTCTATCTTCAGATCGGACTGCTGACCACCATTGGCCTTTCCACCAAGAACGCCATTCTGATCATCCAGTTCATCAAGGAGCAGATGCATCAGGGGCATGAACTTGTCGAGGCAACCTTGGCGGCGGTGAAGATCAGGCTCCGCCCGGTTATCATGACCTCGCTGGCGTTTTTCTTCGGCACATTGCCGTTGGCGCTTACCAAAGGGGCAGGGGCAGCAGCCCAGAACGCCATCGGTACCGCTGTCACCGGTGGATTGCTCACGGCAACCTTCATCGACCTGATCTTTATCCCGTTTTTCTTTGTAATGGTGTCACGGCTGTTTGGCCGGAAGAAATACAAACCTCACGCCGGAGAGACTGCTGTAGCAAATGTTTCGGAGGTAAACTGAAATGAAACATATACGACGAATGATGACAGTTCTATGTATCCCTCTGGGTGTGTCACTTTACCTTGCCGGATGTGCAACCATGGCCCCTAAATATACCCAACCTGCAGCGCCGGTACCGGCCTCTTGGTCTGGTTCCAAGACATTTTCGGCGGAAGGCGCACAACCGCCGAAAAAAGTTGTTGCAGACATTTCGTGGCAAGAATTTTTTATTGATAAACAATTAGGCAAACTGATTGAGCAGTCACTCAAGAACAACCGCGACCTGCGAGTTGCAGTTCTTAACATTGAACGTTTTCGGGCTCTGTACCAGATTCGGAGTGCCGATCAGTTGCCGAAGGTTGACGTGTCTGCCGGTGCAAGTTTTCAGCGGGTTCCCGAAACCCTCTCCGGCACCGGACAGGCAATGACAACGCACCAATACAATGTCAGCGCCGGACTGATCTCGTACGAACTGGACATGTTTGGTCGCGTGCAGAGCCTGAAGGATCAGGCGCTTGAACAGTATCTTGCCACCGAGCAGGCGCAACGCAGTGTTCAAATCAGCCTGGTTTCACAGGTTGCCACGGCCTATCTGACCCTGGCCGCCGACCGCGAGCGATTGCAGCTCGCCAAAGATACAATGGCTAACCAACAGGAGTCGTACAAACTGACCAAGAGCCGATTTGAGGCTGGAGTTTCTTCCTCACTTTCCATGAATCAGGCCCAGACCACCGTGGATGCAGCGCGGGTGGACATCGCCCGTTACACGACCCTGATGGCACAGGACGAAAATGCCCTTAATCTCGTGGTTGGCTCTCAGGTTTCAGCTGAACTGTTACCGCAGACGCTTTCCGAAACAGTTACTGCAATGAAGGACATTGCTCCCGGTCTGCCTTCAGATGTTTTGTTACGTCGCCCAGATATCCTCCAGGCAGAAGGTCAGCTCAAGGGTTTCAACGCCAATATCGGCGCGGCGCGGGCGTCATTTTTCCCCAGGATCACCCTGGTCTCGTCAGTGGGCTTCGGCAGTACCGAGCTTTCCGGACTTTTTAAGGGCGATTCCTTTGCCTGGAGTATCCTGCCACGTATCTCTCTGCCTATATTCGACGGCGGCACCAATAAAGCCAACTTGAAAGTGGCAGAGGTTGATCGCGACATTGCCGTGGCCCAGTACGAGAAAGCAATTCAGACCGCTTTCCGGGAAGTGGCCGACGCCCTGGCCCAGCGTGGAACAATTGATGAACAGCTTGCAGCCCAGCAGTCGCTGACTGACGCCACTTCTGAAAACTATCGGCTCTCTCAGGCTCGCTTTGATAAAGGGGTAGACAGCTACCTCTCGGTGCTCGACTCCCAGCGTTCTCTCTATGGAGCACAACAGAACCTGATAAGCACACGTCTTACCCGACTGGTCAACCTTGTGACATTATACAAGGTTCTAGGCGGTGGGGATACTAACAGCCGCTAGCTTTAATCAAGTTACGCTTTGCTTTTATAAAGTGTTGATGTATATTTTTTCACTTACTTTTTTCGCATGCAAAGGATTTACGTGGTCCAGGCACTTGGTCATTTAACGATAGGAATTGTGCGCGACTTGGGACGAACAGGGTGGTTTCTGCTCTATTCGCTCTACATGATTGTTCGGCGACCGGGCAGCTTCGTGCATGTTCTGAAGCAGTTGCGTTTTATCGGCACGAAGTCGCTGTTTGTAATCGTGCTGACCGGCGCATTTACCGGTATGGTTCTCGGTCTACAGGGGTATTACACTCTGACAAAGTTTGGTTCGGAGGGTATGCTTGGTACGGCGGTGGCGCTTTCCCTGATTCGTGAACTCGGGCCGGTACTCACTGCCCTGATGGTGACCGGAAGGGCCGGTAGCGCAATCACGGCCGAAATCGGTATCATGAGAATAACCGAGCAGATTGACGCGCTTGAAACCATGGCGCTTGACCCCTTTAAATATCTGGTTACTCCTAAATTCATCGCGGCAATGATTTCTCTTCCCCTGTTATGCGCCATCTTTGATGTGATCGGCATCTATGGTGGTTGGCTCGTCGGCGTCAAACTGCTGGGAGTTAATCCCGGGGCTTATTTCTATGAAATGGAAAAATCGGTTGTCTGGCGCGACGTATACTCCGGTTTTGTGAAATCATTTTCCTTCGGTGTGATCATCGCGTGGATCGGCTGCTATAAAGGATACTACGCCGGTCATGGGGCTGAAGGCGTTTCCAAAGCCACGACCGAGTCGGTTGTGTTGACATCCGTTATTATTCTTGTGTGGGATTACTTCCTCACTTCGGTACTGCTCTGATGATTTCTATACGAAATGTGCATAAGTCATTTGGCATGCAAAAGGTGCTTGATGGACTTGATCTTGACATCCCAGATGGTAAAATTACTGCGATCATCGGTCCCAGCGGCGAAGGGAAGAGCGTACTACTCAAACACCTGATCGGCCTGCTTCAGCCTGATAGCGGTGCTGTTGAGGTTGATGGCGAGAGTATTATTGATGTACGCCGCTCCGAATTGAACCGGATCCGCGAAAAATTCGGCATGCTGTTTCAGAATGTGGCGCTCTTTGATTCGATGACTGTTTTTGAAAATGTTGCGTTCCCACTGGAAGAAAAGACATCCCTTTCAAAAGAGGAGATCAGAGGTAAAGTCCTTTCAGCTCTTGAAGATGTCGGTTTGAAGAACATTGAAAACAAATTCCCGGATGAACTTTCAGGTGGCATGAAAAAACGGGTCGGCCTTGCAAGAGCGGTTGTACTCAACCCAAAGATAATTTTATTCGATGAACCGACGACAGGTCTTGATCCGATCATAAAACGGGCAATTCACCAGCTTATCAAGGATACTCATGCAAAGTTCGGTTTTACCGCGGTGATCGTTTCGCACGAAATACCGGAGATTTTTGATGTGGCCCAAAACGTGGCCATGCTGTTCCGTGGCAAGATTCTTCAGTACGGCACATCCGATGATATTAAGAATTCAGACCATCCGGCGGTTCGACAGTTTATCAGCGGCAGCCTGGACGGCCCGATCCAGATGATATAGAGCATTTAATTACGAGGTCACATATGAACATGATAAAACTGGAAATGATGGTCGGTACTTTTATGCTGATCGGCATCCTTTGCCTGGGGTATGTTTCAATCAAATTGGGCAAAATGGAATTTGGTGGCGGCGATTATTACTCTGTCACGGCCAGCTTTGATTCCGTTTCAGGACTTAAACCTGGTGCACGCGTTGAAGTTGCCGGCGTCGAAGTTGGGAAGGTTGACCGGATCGGGCTTGATGCAAAAAGTGGCGACCGGGCGCTGGCCTACCTTAAAATAAAGACCGGAGTGAAGATCACTGATGATGTCATCGCTTCGGTACGGACAAGCGGTATTATTGGTGATAAATTCATCATGCTTCGGCCGGGCGGCTCTGAAAAAATGTTGAGGAATAATGATAAAATCCGTGAGACCGAGTCTGCTATCGATATCGAAGAACTGGTCAGCAAGTTTATCCACGGCAAAGTTGAGTGACCTACTAAAGGAATGTAGCGATGAAATCTTTTTTTTGTACAGGCATGGCTGTCTTGGTGTTTTTTGCCGTATCCGGAACAAGTACCGCAGCCGAAACCCCGGTAGCTCCTGTTGTTCTGACACTTGACGACTGTATTCGCATGGCACTGAAAGCGCCGCCAGAACTTGGCGAAGCGCAGAGCGATATCGATCTGGCGGCCAGTAAGCTGGATGAAGCAAAGTCGTACCGTTTTCCTCAATTGGAAATGACTACTCTGTTTGGGCCGGCACCGACTGCTAATCGACAGGATCTTAATCCCATCAAAACCGACAAAAAATTCAGTTTCAATGAACTTACCTGGTTCACCAGCGCTGATGCGACCATTATTCAGCCGCTCTACACTTTTGGCAAGATATCCGAGAACATGAAGGCCGCCACTCATGGCATCGAGGTTGATCGCTCCCGCAAGGAGCAGCGAGCCAACGAGATCGTCCTAAAAGTTCATGAATACTATAACGGCCTGTTGCTGGCTCGTGAAATGAAGGAACTGGTACTCGAAATTGAAGAGATTCTGATCAAGTCGCGCGAAAAGGCCCGTAAATTATTAGATCAGGGCTCAGATTCAGTTGATGAAGTGGATCTGTATAAACTGGATGCATTTTCCGGAATTGCAACAAAGTATCTTGAGGAAGCAAAGAAAGGGGAGGCTCTTGCTTTGGCCGCTCTGAGAGCGAGACTTGGCCTGCCGGTTGATGCTCAATTGGAGACCGCAACTGAGCGTCTTGTGATTGTTGACGTCGAAATTCCTACTCTGGAGACATATATAGAAAACGCTCGCCTCCGCCGCCCCGAGTTTCGCCAGATTGCCGAAGGGCTAAAGGCCCGCACAGCGCTTGTTGAAGCGGCCAAGGCCAACTATTATCCTGATATTTTTCTGGGGGGTCTTTTTTCCTGGGCCTATTCAGACGAACGTGAGCGGGTCCAAAATCCCTACATCAACGATCAGTTCAATCATCTAAACGCCGGCGTTGCCATTGGGGCGCGCTGGAAACTGGATTTTGGCATTACCGGTGCCAAGGTGGCCGGAGAGCGGGCTCAGTACAACCGCCTGCTCAGCACTCGGACGTTTGCTGATACAAATGTTCCGCTTCAGGTAAAAAAATATTACCTGGATCTGATAGAGGCCAAAAACAGTGCCACAGCAACGCGTAGTGCGTACCTGAATGCCAAGAAATGGACAGTTACAGCAGTTGCAAACTTTGACTTCGGCATGGGACCGGCCAAAGATATCTTTGAAGCGCTTCAAGCCTATTCAAGCATGCGAGCTGATTTTTTTAAATCAATCTACAATTATCGCATTGCAGCCGCGAATCTTGACTACGCTACAAACGAACCTTCGCACAGCCATTAAAAAAATCT
The DNA here is from genome assembly GCA_025355965.1 of Geobacteraceae bacterium. GTDB lineage: Bacteria > Desulfobacterota > Desulfuromonadia > Geobacterales > Pseudopelobacteraceae > JACRCG01. The sequence goes on along the minus strand of JANXYR010000034.1, from coordinate 32,596 downwards.
GGAGGAGATCGCATGTTGAAACGAGTTTTAGTTGTACTGACTGCATCGATATTCATTGCTTCGGTTGCATGTGCAAATCCGACCGAAGATGTTAAAAAGACCGTAGATGAAGTTGTACGTATTGTTGCTGATAAGGAGATGAAAAAAAATGATGTGAAGCGGCGCCAAGCCCTGAAGAAAACTATTAGTATAATATTCGACTATTCAGAGATGGCAAAGCGTTCGCTTGGCAAACATTGGAATACACGCAGCGCGGCAGAGAAGAAGCAATTCGCAGAACTGTTCGCTACTTTACTTGAAAATTCATATGCCGGGAAGATCGAGTCTTACAACAATGAGAAAATCGTCTATATCAAAGAAATCTTAGAGGAAGACCATGCAGAGATTAAGTCGAAGGTCATTACTGCGGCCCGCGACGAGTTCACGCTTGATTACCGCATGTTCAAGCATGATGGCAAGTGGATGGTATACGATGTCGTTATTGAAGGTGTGAGCCTTATCTCAAACTATCGCAGCCAGTTCAACAAAATTATAACCGCTAACGGTTATGACAAACTTGTGAAAAAACTCCAAAGTAAAAATGATGAATTGAAGGCACCATAAATTAGTAAGTTAAAGCTATTTTATACGCTTTTTTGGCAGAAAATAGCTTAGTTAAAGCACTTTCCCGTTTATTGGGGTTAGATGTGAATTGTCTTGACACCCGCTTTATGGCTGTGATAAACGACTCAAGCACGCAGTTTCGGAAGTTTTTGCAGAACGTTGCAAGTAGCACGTTTGACCAGGCTTTGCGCTTTTCCTGCATCAGACTCCAGAAACTTAAGCGGTAACCAGAAGTCCAGGCTCAGGCCGGACAAAAAAGGAGGCAGGAAATGGCAAACGGAAAAGTAAAATGGTTTAACGACACAAAAGGGTTTGGTTTCATCGAGCAGGAAGGCGGCGAAGATGTTTTTGTTCATTTCTCCGCTATTGGCGGCGACGGTTTTAAATCACTTGCAGAAGGTGATGCAGTAACCTTTGAAATCACCCAGGGCCCAAAAGGTCTTCAGGCTGCTAACGTAGTTAAGAAGTAGTTTTTTGCTGACATCTAATGAAATATCTAAAGCCTGCTGGTCTCAGCGGGCTTTTTTTGTGGTATATTTTTTGGTTCTTTGGACGCTTCCGGCTTCAGCACCCCACAGCAGACCCGAATCACTTTCGTGTCCCAACGCCCTTAAAGCCTCCATCACCTTGGCCCTTTCTGTTGGCAGGTGCCATAGCAACAAAGACTTCTGCAACCCCTTTTCACGGTCACTTGTTGCCGTGAATACCCGTTTTCCTGTCATCGGATCAAACCCGCTATAATACATACACGTTGCAATAGTGCCAGGAGTAGGGGTGAAATCCTGGACCTGCTCCACCTTGATCCCCATTTTTTTCAGGATAAGTGCCAGTTCAAGCATGTCAGCCAACGTACACCCTGGGTGCCCGGAGATAAGGTACGGCACGATATATTGATGTTTACCAAACCGAAGGCTTTCTTCACGAAAACGGACAAGGAATGTTTCAAAAGCTTTCTTCCCCGGTTTGCGCATTACATCTGTTACATGGTCAACCAGATGCTCCGGAGCAATTTTGAGAAGACCACTGACATGGTGACCTGTCAACTCACTGAAGTACGCAGGTTGCCTCTCCAGAAGATCGTAACGTACACCTGATGAAACAGCTGTGTGCTTTACACCCTCCAGAGAACGAGCTGCCTGCAGCAGTGACGTAGCAGGCTTGTCACCAGTTCGAAGGTTCTGGCATATATTGGGGAATATGCAGCTTTCGCGCTGACATTTTTTCATTGCGTCAGAGTTGCTACAGCCGAGGCCGAACATGTTGGCGGTCGGTCCGCCGATATCGCTGACGGTACCGCGAAACCACGATTTGCTTGTCATAGCTGATATTTCGGCGAGGATGGAACTTTTACTGCGCGACTGGATTGTTTTACCTTGATGCATGGTGATAGCACAGAATGCGCATCCACCAAAACAACCCCGATGACTGGTAACCGAGTTTTTAATCTGATCCCATGCCGGGATAGTTTCGAGGTACGTCGGATGAGGGCCCTTTTCAAACGGAAGTGCATAGACTGCGTCCATCTCAACCTCTGTCAGAGGGATAGACGGAGGATTGCAGACCAGAATTCGGTTGCCATGCTGCTGCACAACAACCTGAGCAGACCAGGGATTCTGTTGGAGGTAGGCTAGGCGGAAGGCCGCCGCAAATTTTTCTTTGGATGCAGATATTTCCTCATAGGATGGGATTGTGGCATAACTGCTATTTTCAAATTCGCTAGTAATATATGCTGTGCCCCGCACATCGCGGATATCTCTCAGCAACTCTCCATCACGCATCCGCTTTGCTACTTCCAGTATAGATAGCTCAGCCATACCGTAGATCAGCAGATCCGCTTTGGCATCGAACAGGATCGAGCGACGTACCTTGTTTTCCCAAAAGTCGTAGTGAGTAAAACGGCGTAGTGATGCTTCAATGCCTCCAATAACGATCGGCACGTCCTTGAATGCTTCTTTCAAACGGGAGGTATAAACCATTGTGGCGCGGTTGGGGCGGGCGCCGTGGCGGTTACCGGGAGTGTAGGCATCATCGTGCCGCAGTTTGCGGGCAGGTGTGTAGTGGGCGACCATCGAATCCATGGCACCAGCCGAAACGGCAAAAAACAATCGAGGGCGGCCAAGCGCCATGAAGGGCTCTTTCGAACGCCAATCAGGTTGGGCGATGATGCCGACCCGAAAACCGTGGTACTCAAGCCAGCGAGCCAACAGCGGCACTCCAAAAGCAGGATGATCAATATAGGCATCGCCGCTGACGAAGATAACGTCTAATTCGCTCCAGCCCCGTTTTCGTACTTCTTCTGCTGTCGTAGGTATAAATGGCATAGGTCAGGGGAACAGTGCCAGACCTTCCAATCCGGTCGTTTCAGGAAAACCACAGACCAGGTTCATATTCTGTACGGCTTGGCCGGAAGCACCCTTTACGAGGTTGTCGATAGCCGAAACGACTATAATCCGACCGGTACGCGCATCAACCAGAGGAACAATGTCACAGAAGTTTGAGCCACGTACAAAAGCGGTAGAAGGAAGGTTGCCATTCATGAGGACTCGAACGAATGGTTCACCTGCGTAAAATTCCTGGTATAGCTTGGCGATCATTTCGTTGGTGATCTCTTTTGTTGGGGTAGCGTAGATCGTTGAAAGGATACCTCTATCCATCGGCACAAGATGTGGAGTAAAAGTTATTTTTAACTGTTCACCTGCCAGCAGGGAGAGCTCCTGTTCAATTTCGGGAATGTGGCGATGTACGCCACCCGTTCCGTATGCCTTATAACCCTCATTAACCTCGCAATACAGGCTGTCCACCTTGGCAGCGCGTCCGGCGCCGGTAACGCCGGAAGCGGAGTCAGCAATGATACTTGTCAAGTCTATCAACCCCTTATTCAATAGCGGAGCCAAACCAAGGATAATGCTGGTTGGATAGCAACCGGGGTTGGCAACCAGCTTTGCTCCTTTGATCTTGGCTCTCCTTATCTCTGGTAGTCCATATACCGCTTTTTTAAGGTTGGCAGGATTGAGGTGTGGTTCGTACCATTCACCATACACAGCTGGATCGGAAAGACGATAATCGGCAGACAGATCGATGACCTTTTTACCCAGCTTAAGAAATGTCGGTACAACCTCCATAGCCGCTTTATGAGGTAATGCAGTAAAAACTATATCAGCTTTTTCTGCGATCCGTACCGGCTCCAGGTTTTCCAGTACTATATCGCAACGCCCACGTAAAGTCGGGAACACATCAGATATATTCTTACAGGCGCTCTGTTCAGAGGTCAGGCAGGTCACCGCTACCTCTGGATGGCAATGGAGGATACGTATCAATTCCAACCCGGTGTAGCCGCTGGCTCCTACGATGGCAACATTCAACATGGGTATGACTCCTTTCAGATATTTGAAAAGTGTAAACTATGTAAGTTAATCAGTTTTGTATATTTAAGCCAGCATTGGTCTCTATGCCGGTTTCACCTTGAAAAGTACCGCCGCCACTCAAAAAGGAAAGGCCGACTATCTACGCCGACCTTCCATCAAAAGTGCCTTCGATGTGTCTGCTCCCCTTTTATAATCGAGAATCCAGCAATCGTTTAAGCCTAGCAAGGGCAGATCGTATTTGAATTTCCAGTTTGTGGTTTATGATGCCCTTCTGCAAATGTTCAAGTTCTGAATGATGAATAAGTCCGCCGACCAACTTGTTGCCCGATGAATAGTTAATTAGATGCATATCCCTACAGCCCAATCTTGTGCCATCTGTCACTGATATTTTCAACTTATGAATTCCCATTTGTGCAGCAAGATCGGAAACGTATTTATCCATCATTCGTCTAGACCCCCATTAATACTTCACTGAAGAACAATAGCAGGAAGAATTATAATGGACAATGGAAAAAATAGTGGGACGTCCAGCGGAAAGGGTATATTTATTTACCATCGACTCGTACCATTTTTCGGATGCATAAAAAAAAGGGGAAACCCTTTCGGATTTCCCCTTGCAATACAACAGTGTGGCCTATTCCAACTATTAACGCTTGGAGAACTGGAAGCGGGCGCGTGCTGCTTTCCTGCCGTACTTTTTACGTTCTTTTATGCGTGAGTCGCGGGTGATAAAACCAGCTTTCTTGAGGACGCCGCGTAGTTCCGGCTCATGCAGAAGCAGAGCTTTGGTTATGCCGTGCTTGATAGCACCGGCCTGGCCAGTATCGCCACCACCTGAAACAGTTACGAACACATCAAAAATGCCGACTTTTTCAACCAGTTCAAACGGCTGACGGACAACCATTTTGGAGGTTTCGCGACCGAAGTATTCATCTAGAGTTTTGTGATTTACGGTAAAAGTACCAACACCGGGCTTAAGCCAAACACGAGCAATTGAAGTCTTGCGTTTGCCTGTTCCATAATAACTAACTGCTGCCATATCGTTTTCTCCTTGGAAATATTAAAGTGCCAGGTTCTTAGGCAACTGAGCTGCGTGTGGATGGCTTGGTCCCGCATAGATTTTCAGCTTGCTGAGCATGGCCCGTGCAAGTTTGTTCTTGGGGAGCATCCCTTTGACAGCTTTCTTGATGAGCTCTTCAGGCTTCTTTTCAAGCAGTTTGCCAGCCGAAATTTCTTTCAACCCACCAACGTATCCTGAGTGGCTGTAATAAATTTTGTCGGCTAACTTGCGACCAGTCAGGGCGATCTTTTCAGCGTTCACGACAATGACAAAATCACCGGTATCAACACTGGGTGTGTAAAGAGCCTTGTTTTTACCGCGCAGAACATTTGCTATCTGGGTTGAAAGGCGGCCCAGAACAGCATCCTGTGCATCAACAATATACCAATCACGTTTTACATCTGCTGCTTTCGCTACTTCTGTTTTCATAAATTCCCCGCCCGCGGTTACAACCTGTAGAGACTACAGGCCATGATTTTTTTGAAGAGGTGTAACTTACTGAAAGAGAGAGTTCGTGTCAAGTGAAAAATTATCAGGACAACTAAATTGATCTGATCAATGTTGTAACCGGTAGTTTTTCATGTTATATACACGCGGCAATTAATCAGATTTTTTGGAGTTAGCGCCATGAAGATAACAGTTGCAGATGTCGAGCATGTAGCCCGGCTTGCTCGGCTTGAACTCAACCTTGGAGAAAAAGAGTTGTTTGCCGGCCAGATGGACGCAATCCTTGGCTATGTAGAAAAATTGAACGGTGTAAATACGGAAGGAATAGTGCCAACCTCACACGCTGTACCGATGGAGAATGCTTTCCGCGAGGATATTACAAAATCTTCAATCGGTCTGGAGAAGGCTTTGGCCAACGCTCCAGATCGTTCAGGTTCTTTTTTTGCCGTACCAAAAGTTATTGAATAGCCAAGGAATACATTTATCATGAATATTTTCAACATGACCATCCATGAACTACACAATGCACTGAAGGGGAAGCAAATTTCTTCAGTGGAAGCAACCGCAGCCATGCTTGAGCGCATTGAATCCGTTGAACCGCAGGTCGGTTCCTTTATCACAGTGACGCCTGAAAAAGCTCTGGTCGCTGCCGAGTCCGCAGATCAGAGAATTGCGCGAGGCGAGTGCCATCTGATGACCGGCATCCCGATGGCTATCAAGGATATTTTCCTGACGGAAGGAATCCTCACAACCTGCGGCTCACGCATTCTGAATAACTTTATTCCCCCTTACAGTGCGGCCTCCTGGGAAAAACTGAGGGATCGCGGAGCGGTACTGCTCGGAAAGCTGAACCAGGACGAGTTTGCCATGGGTTCCTCAAACGAATCAAGCGCCTACGGCACAACCCGTAACCCTTGGGACTTGAGCCGCATTCCGGGTGGGTCGTCGGGTGGATCGGCAGCGGCGGTTGCGGCCAGCCAGGCTATCGCGACACTTGGGACGGACACCGGTGGTTCCATCCGCCAGCCAGCTTCGCACTGTGGCTGCGTCGGACTGAAACCGACTTATGGCCGGGTTTCCCGCTACGGTGTAATCGCCTACGCATCTTCACTGGACCAAGTCGGGCCTCTAACCAGAGACGTGGCAGACTGTGCCGTCATGCTGGAGGCGATTGCCGGCCACGACCCCAAAGACTCCACCAGCGTTGACACGCCGGTGCCGAACTATAGCGCCACCCTGAAAAACGGTGTAAAGGGGCTGAAGATCGGCCTTCCGAAAGAGTACTTCATCGATGGCCTTGACCCGGATGTGCAGGTGGCTATGGATGCCGCCATCGAAACCTACCGGCGCCTCGGTGCGGAATTTGTCGAAATTTCGTTGCCTCACACGGATTACGCAGTTGCAACCTACTATCTGATCGCGACCGCTGAAGCAAGCTCCAATCTGGCACGCTATGACGGCGTTCGTTTCGGTCACCGTGCCGAGGCTGACGGATTGCTGGATATGTACACAAAAAGTCGCAGCGAAGGATTCGGGGCTGAAGTCAAGCGCCGCATAATGCTTGGCACATACGCACTTTCGTCCGGCTATTATGACGCCTATTACGTCAAGGCTCAGAAGGTGCGCACCCTGATTATGAATGATTTTATCAGGGCGTTTGCAGATGTCGATGTCATGTTGACACCGGTTGCACCAACCCCGGCGTTCAAGATCGGCGAAAAGATCAACGATCCGTTGCAGATGTACCTGTCCGATATTTTCACCATCCCGGTCAACCTGGCAGGCACCTGTGCCATGTCGCTTCCGGCCGGCTTTTCAACGACCGGCCTTCCTATCGGTCTGCAATTGATCGGCAAACCATTCGGCGAAGAGGCACTTCTGCAGGCAGGCTATGCATTTGAGCAGGCCACTGAGTGGCACATCAGAAAAGCAACGATTTAACTTCCGGAGCATATTATGAAATACCAACCTGTCATAGGTCTTGAAGTTCACGTTCAGCTCCTGACCGACACCAAAATATTCTGCGGTTGCTCGACAAAGTTCGGTGCCGAGCCGAATTCCCAGACATGTCCTGTCTGCCTCGGACTACCCGGTGCTCTGCCGGTGCTGAACAAGAAGGTCGTGGAATTTGCCATCAAGGCAGGCCTCTCCACCAACTGTTCCATCACCCCGCGCAGCATTTTTGCTCGCAAGAACTACTTCTACCCCGATCTCCCCAAAGGGTACCAGATCAGCCAGTTTGAAGATCCGATCTGTCAGTGGGGGTGGCTGGATATCAAGGTCGAGGGGGAGGAGCCAAAGCGAATCGGCATCACCCGTATCCACATGGAAGAAGACGCCGGCAAGCTGGTGCATGGTGAACTGTCCGGCCCGGGTGATGGCTCTGGTGTTGACCTGAACCGTGCCTGTACACCACTGCTGGAAGTAGTTTCCGAACCTGATTTGCGCTCGTCTGACGAGGCTGTAGTATATTTGAAACAGTTACACCAGATCGTAACCTGGCTTGGAATATGTGACGGGAACATGGAGGAAGGAAGTTTCCGCTGCGACGCCAACGTGTCGGTTATGCCGGTCGGCTCAGACAAATTGGGCACTCGGGCTGAGATCAAGAACGTCAATTCATTTAAATTTGTCAAACAGGCTATCGAATATGAGATCGAGCGGCAAATTGACCTGATCGAGGATGGTGGCACCGTCGTTCAGGAAACCCGCCTTTTTGATCCGAACAGCGGAAAAACCCGCTCGATGCGCAGCAAGGAAGAGGCCCACGATTACCGCTATTTTCCCGATCCGGATCTGGTGCCGCTGGTTATCAGCAACGAGTGGATAGAGCGCTCGCGACAAGAACTGCCAGAGCTACCGGAACAGCGGCAGCAACGCTTCATGGCCGACATGGGACTGCCTCTCTGCGACGCTGAAGTACTGATCGCTAGCCGGTCACTGGCCGATTACTTTGAAGCTGGTGTTACCGCGGGTGGCAATGCCAAGGCGGTGGGCAACTGGGTTATGGGTGAAATCACTAGGGCGTTAAATGACAGTGGTACATCAATTGAAACATGCCCGGTATCCCCTGAGCAATTGGCAGAGCTATTGAAACTGATCGACAACGGCACTATTTCTGGCAAGATTGCCAAAACCGTTTTTGATGAGATGTGGCGGAGCGGCAAAGCGCCACATCTCATCGTCGAAGAGCAGGGACTGCTCCAGGTATCCGACAGCGGTGCCATCGAAGGCATCATCGACGAAATCATGGCTGCCAACGCCGGACAGGTAGAAGAGTATCGTGGTGGCAAGGAAAAAGTATTCGGTTTTTTTGTCGGTCAGGTCATGAAAGCAAGCAAAGGAAAAGCCAACCCGACGGTAGTTAACGAACTGCTGCTTAACAAATTAAAGGGGTAGGAGGTTAATTATGAGCCGGACCGTGATGATTGTCGATGATTCCCTCTTCATGCGCAAAATACTGCGCGGGATTCTTGTCGAAAAGGGGTACATCGTGGTGGCTGAAGCGGCGAGCGGCATAGAGGCCATGAAAAACCTGCATGCCAGCCACCCGGATATTATCATGTTGGATATCATTCTGCCTGACTCTAACGGTCTCGACCTTCTTGAATCAATTATTACTGTTTGCCCTGACTCTAAAATTGTTGTTTGCTCTTCGATCGGTCAGGCTCAGGTTATCCAGAAATCACTCGACCTGGGTGCAAAAGCTTTTATCCAGAAACCGTTTACCCCTGAGAAAGTATCCGAAGTGCTAGAAAACCTGGAGTATTGACCAATGGACATGTCCCTCTATCGGGATCTGTTCGTTTCTGAATCCCGCAGCCATCTCTCCGCATTCAGTGAACTGATTGTACACCTCGAAGAATCCCCTAACGACTCCGCCGCGATTGATGAGCTATTTCGCCATGCCCATTCCATGAAAGGAATGGCTGCGACTATGGGTTATGATCAGATAGTTGGGATAGCCCATACCATGGAGGATCTCCTGGGGAGGATTCGCAGTGGTGAATTCCGGCTGTCCCCCGCTCTGACAGACCTTCTTTTGGCAGGGAGTGATGCCCTGGCCCGTCTGGTCTCCGGGATTGAATCTGGGAGCGACGTACTTGAAGACACGACCGCGCTGATCGAGCGACTCGCAGCATTTGATCCATCCGATAAAGCGCACGCGAATTTAGATCCCAATTTGCCGCTACAAGTGGCAGACAATACTCCGGAAACGCCTGTAGTAACTCATCAATTCAGGCGAACCGATTCCTTCAAAAGTATCCGCATCAAAACCGAAACCCTTGATCATCTGGTCAATATCACCGGAGAGCTGATTACCAACCGCTACCGCCTTGCCGAGTCCATCCGCCAGGCTGATGCGACCGAATGCCGGGAACCGCTCCACCAGCTTACCGCGCTACTGCGGGATCTGCGCGATGAGGTTTTCAAAGCGCGCATGCTGCCGTTTTCATTTATATCCGAGCGGTTTCCACGCCTGGTGCGTGATCTGGCGCGTAAGCAGGGAAAAGAGGTCCATTTCCAGCTTGAGGGAAAAGAGATCGAACTGGATCGTGGCATTTTGGAAGAAATCACCGAACCGATTGTCCATATCCTGCGCAATGCTGTTGATCACGGCCTGGAGACGGCCGATGAAAGGGTAATGGCGGGTAAACCTTTCGGTAGCACGATAACACTTACGGTCTGCCGTGACAAAGACCATGTTGAAATAATCATTAACGATGACGGTCGAGGCATGGACCCGGAATCTCTGAAGCTAAAGGCTGTTGAAAAGGGGCTTATCTCTTCCGGACAGGCCAGACAGATGACCCAGGAAGAGGCATACCAACTGATCTGTAAACCCGGTTTTTCTACTGCTGCAGCTGTTACGGATATTTCCGGGCGGGGTGTTGGCATGGATGCTGTACGTGAGGCCGTGCATGAGCTGGCCGGGGTTCTGACCATCAAGTCACAGAGCGGTATGGGGAGTTGTTTTGTCATGCGACTGCCGATAACAATCTCGATCATTCATGCCCTGATTGTCCAATGTGGCCCGTTCGAGATCGCGTTTCCGCTGACTGTTGTCAAGCGGACCCTGGAGCTAAAACGTTCCGAAATCCGCGAAGAGTCAGGCGTCTCTACGATAATAATGGGAGATCAGCAACTCCGTCTTCGTAGCCTTCGGCAGGCACTGCACCTGACGGAGTCCTCAAAAGAGGACAACGCTCTGCTGCCGGTTGTGGTCTGTGATGTCGGAGGCATTCTACTTGCTTTTAGCGCTGACCACATCTCTGGCCAACAGGAGATTTTTGTCCGCCCCCTCCGTTCACCGCTTTCACACCTGCGGGGGTTTAGCGGTGCAACGGTCACAGGCGATGGACGGGTGCTATTTGTTGCAGATGCTAGCGCACTGGCCTGATGCAAGCAGACCGGGCAGTGCCGCTGGTAGTTGTCGGTTGCGGCGGCCGCTCATATATGGCAGTATCGCACTCCTAAACAGCAGGAATTGTAGTTTCAGAGTTTCTAAACCACCCCGCAGCGATAAGAAAGGTATCAACTAATGTTCAGAATATTAACCATATGCATACTGGTGTCGTTTTACGCAATCCCGCTGTCCGCTGCATCTACACCGGCTTCTCTCAAGGAGGTTGTCTCAGCCCTTGAGAAAGGATATGCCGGATTGCAGGACGTGCAGGCCGATTTTTCCCAGAAGACTACCATAGCTGCTGTCAATCGGGAGCAGAAGGGAAGTGGCGAAGTATTGTTGAAGCGCCCCGCATCGGCAACTGCCATGTTCCGTTTCAACTATTCCAAGCCTAAACAGCAGATCATCTCCAACGGCAAACAGGTCTGGTTTTATACGCCGGAAAGCAAGCAGGTACTGGTTAACAGTGTTGCCGCCATGTTTGCCGGAGGCAACTCCATCGCACTTTCATATCTGACCGGCCTTGGCCATGTCTCACGTGACTTTGACGTTACTTTAGCTGCTGAGCCGCAGGACAAAAACGGTAACTATCAGCTTGAATTGGTTCCGAAAAAAGCAAGCCCGGTTCTGACCAAACTCCAGCTGACAGTATCCTCTGAAGCTGTTGAACAGATGCGGGCGGCCGGAGAGGTCAAAAACATCTTTCCTATCGTTTCCTCGATAGTTCACGACGCCGGTGGCAACCGGACCCGGATTGACTACAGCAGAGCGCGGGTCAACAAGGGGATAGCCGACGGAAAATTCAATTTCAAGATCCCGGAAGGGGTTGAGGTAATAAAACAGTAAATATTGGAGGTTTAGTTATGCCGTCATTCGACATCGTATCAAAAGTAGACATGCAGGAGGTTGATAATGCCGTGAATCAGGCAATCAAAGAGATTAGCCAGCGTTACGACTTCAAGGGTTCCAAATGCCAGATTACGCCGGAGAAGGACTCAGTCAAGATCCTGGCAGACGACGACTACAAATTGAAAGCGGTTGTGGATGTGCTGCAATCCAAATTCATGAAGCGCAATATTTCAATTAAGGCGCTTCAGTACGGCAAGGTAGAGCAGGCTTCGGGCGGCATGGTCCGCCAGATCATCACAGTCCAGCAGGGGATCTCCAAGGAGAAAGCCAAGGACATAACCAATGCCATTAAAGAGAGCAAGCTAAAAGTACAGGCGCAAATCCAAGATGATCAGGTGCGGGTAACCGGCAAGAATCGCGACGATTTGCAGGATGCGATCCAGCTGTTGAAGGGTAAGGATCTGGATGTCGAGATGCAGTTTACTAATTTCAGAGAGTAGAACGAGGGATATTTTGAGCGAAATCGCAAAACAAAAAGTAAACATGGTCAGCCTTGGTTGCCCGAAAAATCTTGTGGATGCCGAAGTTATGCTGGGGGTGCTCTCGAAGCAGGATTACGAGATCACGATGGATGAGAAGGATGCCGATGTTATCATCGTCAACACTTGCTCATTCATCAAGGAAGCCAAGCAGGAAAGTATAGATGCGATCCTCGACCTGGCTGAGCGCAAGCATGACGGGCATTGCCATACCCTGATCGTATCCGGCTGCCTGCCGCAGCGCTATCAGGAGGAGTTGGCCAAGGAGTTGCCTGAGGTCGATATATTCATTGGCACCGGAGATTATCCCCGTATCGCCGAGATTCTCGCCGAAAAGAGCGGCACTGAGGGTCAGCTTCGCTATATCGGCGATCCCGATTTTATCTATGACGAAACATTACCTCGCCTGAACTCGTCTCCCGCTTGGTTTTCGTACCTCAAGATCGGTGAGGGCTGTTCCAACTGCTGTTCTTACTGCATTATCCCCAAACTGCGCGGGGCCTATCGCTCCAGGCCGGTAGACGCTTTGGTGGCCGAAGCGGAGCGATTGGTCGCTCGTGGGGTCAAGGAGATCAATGTGATCTCCCAGGACATCACCCGTTACGGCAGTGACATGGATGACGGCACCACACTAGAAATGCTTGTCAAACGGCTGGCCAAAATTGACGGCCTGCGCTGGATACGGCTGCTCTACGCATATCCTGACGGAATCACCGACAGCCTTATCGCCCTGATTCGGGAGGAGCCGAAGATTTGCAAGTATCTGGACATTCCGATTCAGCACATCTCCGATCCGGTACTGAAGGCGATGAAACGGAGGAGTTCGGAACAACAAATACGTGATCTGATAGATAAACTACGGAGCGAAATTCCCGGTATTGCCCTGCGTACATCGCTGATCGTCGGTTTTCCGGGTGAAACGCTCGAAGACTTTACAACTCTGACCAACTTTGTTGAGCAGACACGCTTCGACCGCCTGGGGGTGTTCTGCTACTCCAGGGAAGAGGGTACTCCCGCTGCTGAGTTGCCGGATCAGGTTTCAGAACGGGTCAAGCGGGAACGCTACCGTAAACTGATGCGTGCCCAAGCGCGTCTTTCTTTCCGTCATAACCGCACACTGATCGGGACAACCGAACAGGTAATTGTTGAAGGGTTTAGTGAGGAGACAGAGCTGCTTCTCAAAGGGCGGTCATCCCGCCAGGCACCAGACATCGACGGGCAGGTTTATATCACTTCAGGAACTGCTGACATCGGCGACATTGTCACGCTCAAGATCACGGACTCATCAGATTATGATCTGATCGGTGAAATGGTAGAATAGCCAGGCACTCATGAAATTAAATGCCAAACTGATCATTATAATGCTTTCGCTGCTCGTCCTGGCGATGCTGACTCTCTTCATACTCAACCAGTATGCCCAGACCGCTCTGGTGAATGAGATTCAGGATAGTTCTCAGGAGATATCCAAGGCGATCCAGATGAGCATTGAGGATCTCACCTCCAATGCGGAGACATCCCGCCTGACCGATTATTTGATTAAGGCCCGTGAAAAAGGTATCAACGAGATCAACATCATCAATACGGAGGGGGAAATTATCGACTCCTCCGATCCGGAAAAGATCGGTAAAAAACGCGAGCTGAAAAAGCTGGAGAAGGGTGTTCACGCGGTACAGCGACCGATTGGTGGCGCGGTACTCTCCCAAAAACCGTATGAAGTAGTGGTTCCGGTTATTGTTGGGGATGAACAGCTCGGGTATGTCCAGATCAATATGCTGCTGGACAATATACGTGACATACAGCGTGCCAATTTTATCCGCCGCCTGTTCGCGACCGGCATGGTTTTCACCGTCGGCATCGCCTTGATTATCTTTCTCGCCCGGCGCTATACTACCCCGATCAAAAACATGGTGGAGGACTTCAAACGGGTCTCGGCCGGCGACCTGTCGGTGACCATTCCGGTGGAAAGCAACGATGAAATTGGAGAGATGGCTGTAGGTTTCAACAACATGGTTGAAAAATTGCGTGAGCGGGAAGCGCTGGAAAAGCGCCTTTATGAAGCGGAGCACCTCTCCCGGGTCGGCCAACTGGCATCCGGCATCGCCCACGAGATCAGGAATCCGCTTAATTATATCAGCCTGGCGATTGATCACCTTAAAGTCGAAATGCTCCCCAACTGCGGCGATAAGTGCTCCGAACTGCTAGAATTGACCGAAAAGATTAAAGAAGAGGTACGCCGCGCAAATTACATGGTGGTGAACTTCATGAACTATGGGCGGCCACTCAAACTGCGCCGGACGCAGGTCGTCTATCCGGAACTGCTCGCCAAGGTTCTGCCTGTGCTTCAGGACCGATTATCGGAACAGCATGTTGTAGTAGTCAAGCAGATCCCCGTCGATCTGCCGCCACTCTGGATTGATGGCGAGCTGTTTCGTAACTGCATCCTCAATTTTATCACCAACGCCTCTCAGGCCATGCCGGATGGTGGCACAATCACTCTTGGAGCACAACTTGAAGAGGATCAGGTGAAGTTGACCTTCACCGATCAAGGGAGTGGTATATCTCCTGACGACATCAGCAAAATATTCCAGCCATATTTTACAACCAAGGATGTTGGTATCGGCCTGGGGCTGGCTATCACCGAACGGATCATCAAGGAACATGGTGGGGGAATAGATGTTGAAAGCACCGTTGGCACCGGAACGACCATTACCGTTTCGTTGCCGCTGCAACCGACGGAAACTTGAAAAACTGAGGAACTATGAAAAGTAGCGGTAGCATACTGATAGTAGATGACGAAAAAGGGCAGCGGGATATCCTCAACCTGATCCTGAAAAAAGAAAAATACGATGTCGTTGATGTACCCGGTGTACGCGAAGCGTTGGAGCAGCTGGAAAAGCGCGAGTTTGACCTGATCATGACCGACCTCAAAATGCAGGGACAGAGCGGGCTTGACTTGCTGGAGAAGGTCCTGGCTGATGACCCGCAGCAATGTATTATTATGATGACGGCCCACGGTTCGGTTGATTCAGCCGTAGAAGCCATGCGCAAAGGCGCCTTTGATTATCTGGAAAAACCGCTGGAGCGTGACAATCTGGTGCTAACGCTGCTGCGAGCTTTTGAGCGCATCGGCCTGATGCGCGAAAACCGGGTGTTGCAGAAGCGGATAGAAGCAATAGCAACGATACCCAATATGCAGGGTGAACATCCCAAAATGAAGGAGGTTTTCCGAATCGTTGCCAAGATTGCCCCTTCAAATTCAACTGTCTTGATTGTGGGCGAATCAGGAACCGGCAAAGAGCTGATTGCCCGGGCGATCCATGAAGGGAGCCCGCGGCGCGACAAGCCGTTTATTGCCATTAATTGCGCTGCCATTCCGGACACACTGATTGAAAGTGAGCTGTTTGGTCATGAAAAAGGGAGCTTTACTGGTGCCAATGCACGTGAGATCGGTATATTCGAAGCGGCAGACGGCGGCACGGTTTTTTTGGATGAGATCGGTGAGATGAACGTAGCCATGCAGGCCAAGCTGCTGCGGGCCATCCAGGAAAAGGAGGTCCGTAGGGTTGGTGGCAAAGTCAATATCGCTCTGGACGTACGTTTGGTCTCGGCAACCAACAAAGAGCTCGAACAGGAGATAAAAAAAGGGACTTTCCGTGAGGATCTGTTCTACCGGCTGAACGTTATCCGCGTTAATCTCCCTCCACTGCGCGAGCGGGGAAGTGACATCAAGACTCTGGCAGAATTTTTTCTTGAAAAATACAGCAAGGCGGCGGGAATTACAATGGCCGGTATCTCGAAACAGGCGCTGAAGCTGTTGATGAACTACAGTTGGCCCGGTAATGTGCGGCAACTGGAGTCGGTGATCGAGCGTTCGATCCTGATGGCTGAAAGCAATTATATAGAACCGGACGACCTTCCGACCGAAATCACCGCCTGCGGTTCACTTATGGGGGGCATTAATTTTGATCTTCCGGCAGAGGGGATTGATTTTGAGGCGCTGGAAAGAGGATTGATAATTAAAGCGATGGAGCGTGCGGAATGGGTGATTGGCAAGGCGGCGCCGCTTCTGGGGATGAGTTACAAAACATTGCAGTATCGTTTGGACAAATTTGAGATAGAGCGCCCGGATAAACGGGCAAAATAGAGATTAAATCTCAAAACAGATGGTTTAAAACGGATAACCCAACCCGACAAACACCGCCGGTCCGTCACTACCGACACCCAAATCTACCCTGCCGACAATATTTGGACGTACGATCGCCCGGAAACCGATGCCAGGGTTAAACTCGAAGTTAGAGCCGTTAGCTTTGTTCAAGGACTTCATCACAGCACCCAAATCGATAAAGGGGGCCACTTCCCAATCTGCAGTCACACCAAACACCTCCCAGCGGAATAGCCGGATGCGTTCTTCTAAATTGCAGAGCATAAAACTGTTATCGATGAAGCGGTTGCGACCGTACCCCCGCAGAGTCGATTCGCCCCCCAGGATACTCTGTTCCAGAAACGGGGCCTCATTGCCGAGGGTTTGATTGTACATAAGGCGGAAGACGCTGATGTACCTGGCATTGCTGAAAGGAATATATCCCTTGGCTTCAATCTCGTAATGCCGATAATTCCCAGCCCCCCCGGTGTCTTTCATTGTCGGCTCAAAAGAAATCCGGGTATAACCGCCAAATGTTGGTGTGTCCCGATTGTCAAGCGTACTGTATGTGAGAGAAACGCGCAGTGCATGAGTAGTAAAACCGTCAATGCCCGGTACGGTTGCTGACGAAAATTTATCTTTGATGTCAGGCAGGGAACTAAAAGCTCCCCTACGGATTCTGACATCTCGGAAGCGGTCGCCAAGGGTAACCTGAAAATGTTTTCCAAGCTTGTAGCCGGCAGAAACATTGTAACCTAATTCATCATTGGCATAATTTGTTTCCATCTGTTGTGGACTTTTGGCATTAAAACCAAAAAACCGTGAAGAACCATCAGCCAATTTAAAGAAAAATCCGTTCAGTTCAAGTTTGTTGCCGAGCAGCGAACTTTCTCTGACACGCAGCTCATAATCATGGTTTACTTTTTCAGACTGTGAAAGATTGAATTCGATATTCCGCTCGGCAGTTGGATAATACGCACCGTAAAATGAAGCGGTAACACCAAAATTGTCGTTGTAGTTTACTTGAGGGGCCAGCATGGTCGTAACTTCTTCCAGCTTGTTATGAAACAGAAAAGCCGTCAAGACGCCGCTGGTGATCCCTTCATTAGGGCTTGAAGCTATTACCGGTAACGGTATTGTTACCAGTTTCACCGTATTCTCGGAAGGGTTATCGGTCAAAGCGAGGCATAGATTTTCACGGGGGATTTGGCTGGTACAACCCATCAACAGAAACGTACTTGCATAGAGTATGATACGAATGTGACAGAGCTGTCTGAGTATTGAAAAGATTATCTTCATAGAAGTTTCTTGTAACATTGAGTACCAGTCATGTCAATTGTCTGTCAATTGTCTTGCTGGCAGGCATGTTTTTGCGTAAGATTTGCCCCAGTCGCCATATTTTTATTCTATTTATTGGAGCAGAGATCGTGAGTATTACAGAAAAGGTTGTAAAAATTGCACAGGATGCCCGTCAGGCATCGCTGGCTATGGCACGACTTTCAACGGCTGTCAAAAATGATATGCTTTTGAAGATGGCCGTTGCCCTTGAAAAGGCAACGCCGGTATTGATCAAGGAAAATCAGAAAGATCTCTTGGTTGGACGCCAAAAGGGGCTGTCAAATGCCATGCTGGATCGCCTGATGCTAGATGAAGATCGAATTTGCGCGATTGCCGACGCATTGCGCGAGATTGCCGCTTTGGCTGATCCTGTTGGCGAAGTAACCAAAATGTGGAAACGCCCCAACGAGTTGATGGTCGGCAAGATGCGCATCCCGCTCGGCACGATCGGGATTATCTACGAGTCGCGCCCAAACGTGACAGCCGACGCCGCTGCCCTCTGCCTCAAAGCCGGGAATGCCGTGGTCCTGCGTGGTGGGTCCGAGGCAATTAACTCCAATCTGGCTATCGCTACTGTTTTGCAGGGCGTGCTGAGAGAGTTACACATCCCGGAGGCCGCTCTGTCACTGATCCCTTTCACTGAACGCGAAGGTGTGCTGGAGATGCTCAAGCAGGAAGAGTCAATTGATCTTATCATCCCGCGCGGCGGCGAGAGTTTGATCCGTTTTGTGGTTGAGAACTCGCGCATCCCGGTCATCAAGCATTATAAAGGGGTATGCCACATTTTTGTCGATCAGTCCGCTGATTTTGAAAAAGCAGTACAGATTATAGTCAACAGCAAGACCCAGCGCCCCGGTGTTTGCAATGCGCTGGAGACGCTCCTGATCCACAAGGATGTGGCGGCTGAATTCATCCCCAAAATTGCTGCGAAGTTGTCAGAGCTAGGAGTGGAACTGCGCGGTGATGGTACTTTTTGCAGCTACGCACCGATCGCAAAACCAGCTACGGAAGAAGATTGGTATGCAGAATATCTTGAGTTGATTCTGGCCTGCCGTGTAGTTGACGATATTGATGCCGCGATTGCCCATATCAACCGTTACTGTTCGCTGCACACAGAATCGATCATCACCAGCGACTACAGTCGGGCCCAGCGATTCATCCGCGAGGTCAACTCTTCCTGCGTAATGGTCAACGCTTCAACCCGTTTCGCCGACGGTGGCCAACTCGGCTTGGGGGCTGAAATAGGTATCTCCACCACCAAGCTGCACTCATTCGGTCCGATGGGGCTGGAAGACCTGACCACCACCAAGTTCATCGTTTATGGGGATGGACAGATTCGGGAATAGCCCCGCACAAAACAAGGAGCTTGTCATGACCATCCAAGAACAGATCCAGCAGTTCCTCGCAGCAGAAGCTTTCGGGGTTGTCGGCGCATCAGTAAACCGAGAGAAGTATGGCAACAAGGTGCTGCGTTGTTACCTGCAGAACGGCAAAAAAACCGTCCCGGTCAACCCAAACGAAGCGGAAATTGAAGGGATACCTTGCGCGGCTACGATCAGCGACCTGCCACCAGACGTTTTGAGCATATCCATGATCACCCCTCCTGCCGTGACTACGAAGCTGGTGCCGTTGGCGATAGCAAAAGGGATAAAAAATATCTGGATGCAGCCTGGGGCTGAGCATCCAGAAGCCGTTGCACTCTGTATTGAGAAGGGAATCAACGTCATCGCTGACGGCAGTTGCCTGCTGGTTGTGTTGGGGTATCATGAGCATTAATTCCATACGCTAAAAGAGTTTTTTCTTGACTATCGTATAAACAGTTGTCAAATCAACAAAAACCTGACATAGTGTGCAATCTTCGACGGGCAGCAATGCCCGTCGTTTTATTTTGCGGAATTGAGGAGTTTTACCCATGCAGGAAAGAATCAGAAATATTGCCATTATTGCCCACGTCGACCACGGTAAAACCACACTTGTTGATGCCATGCTTAAGCACGCCGGAGTTTATCGAGCCAATGAAGCCATTACAGAGCGCGTCATGGACTCTAATGACCTTGAAAAAGAACGCGGCATCACCATTCTGGCCAAGAGCCTCTCGATCCACCATGGCCAATACAAGATCAACATCGTTGACACCCCCGGCCACGCCGACTTCGGCGGCGAAGTGGAGCGTGTTCTTAAAATGGTAGACTCCGTACTGCTACTCGTCGACGCTCTGGACGGCCCTATGCCGCAGACACGCTTCGTACTGAAAAAGTCCCTTGACCTGAACCTGAAGCCGATCGTCGTCATCAACAAGATCGATCGTCCCGGCAGTCGCCCTGACGAAGTACTCAACATGGTCTTCGATCTTTTCTGCGAACTGAACGCATCCGACGATCAGCTTGATTTCCCTGTGGTTTATACCAGTGCAAAGATGGGCTACGCCAAGCTGGATATTAATGTAGATTCAAACAGCATGGAGCCGCTCTTCGCGGTGGTAGAGGCAAACGTCCGCCCTCCCAAAGGCGATGCCAATGCTCCGTTTCAGATGTTAATTGCAAACATAGATTACAACGACTACATCGGGCGTATGGCAACCGGTCGTATTTTCAACGGCAAGGTGCGGGCCGGCGAAACTGTTGCAATGATTAAGAAGGACGGAACAATCACAAAGGGGCGTATCACCAAACTGCTCGGTTACGAAGGACTGAAGCAGGTTGAAATTGAAGAAGCCGGAACAGGCGATATCGTCACCGTCGCTGGTTTTGAAGAGGTCAGCATCGGCGAAACCCTGGCCTCGGCTGAAAATCCGGTCGCAATCCCATACGTTTCAATTGATGAGCCGACCCTGTCAATGAACTTTATAGTCAACACATCCCCTTTTGCCGGTCGTGAAGGTAAATGGGTTACATCGCGTAACATCCGCGAGCGACTTACAAAAGAGTTGCGTACCAATGTTTCCCTACGGGTGGATGATACCGCCAGCCCTGATACGTTCATGGTCTCAGGCCGTGGCGAACTGCACCTTTCAATCCTTATTGAAACCATGCGCCGTGAGGGTTTTGAGCTGGCCGTTTCCAAACCAGAGGTTATTGTCCGTCTGAAAGACGGCGTTAAAATGGAGCCTATGGAGTATCTGGTTGTGGACGTTGCCTCGGAATTTCAGGGCGCGATTATCGAAAAGATGGGGCCACGCAAAGGTGAGATGGTTGCCATGGCGCCGATGGGCGAGATGGTACGTTTAGAGTTCATCATACCGGCACGTGGCTTGATCGGTCTGCGCGGCGAAGTCCTGACTGACACACGCGGCACCGCTGTTATGACCCACACGTTCCACGAATATGCTCCTTATAAAGGTGACATCCCGGGCCGCAAAAACGGCGCCCTGATAGCCATGGACCATGGCGAAACCACCGCCTATTCACTCGACGCGCTTCAACCACGCGGCACCCTGTTTATTGGCGCCGGGGTGGAAGTCTACGGAGGCATGATAATCGGGCAGAACAACAAGGATAGTGATCTGGAAATCAATCCGTGCAAAGGGAAAAAACTTACCAACGTTCGCGCCTCCGGCACGGACGACGCCATCAAGCTGACTCCACCACGGTTAATGACGCTGGAGCAGGCGTTGGAGTTCATCGAGGACGACGAATTAGTGGAGGTAACGCCGCTTTCAATACGTCTGCGCAAGAAAGAGCTTGATCCTACCCGCCGCAAGCGATCAAATAAAGGGTAGAGTTCTCAAATATTTAAAAAGAAAGGCCGGGGAAGTTTTCCCGGCCTTTCTTTTTAAATATATTCTTTCATCTATATATGATAAAAAGCATAAATTAGCATTATTCTCAAAAATACCCATCTGTCACGTCTGCTATCGAGCATATAATGAAAGCTGTAAAGACCATTAAACCGCCAAATTATAGATCTTTTAAACGTGCCATCCGCATTGTTGTTACGGCACTTATTCTCCTGACGGTTGGTTTTTCTGTCTGGAAGTCGGTGACCGAATACAGCCTGACCGTTAGAGCCGCCGAATTGCAGTCTCGTGGCTATGCCCGAGCCCTCCGGGAACATGCCGAACGTGCCTTCAGCGAAGCAGATACTGTCCTTCTGGATACCATCGATCACATCAGGGATCACGGTGATATCGAAAAGGAAAATAGCCAGCATCTCCGAGAGTTTATCAATCGCCATTCTCGTAATACCCCTCAGATCGGCGCCGTTTTTCTAGTCAATCGCGATGGCCTTCTCTTTGCCAATTTACCGGATACACCTGTTAAACAGGTCAGTGTAGCTGATCGTGACTATTTCATTCACCATCGTGACCACCCAGGTGACGACACCCCGTATCTGTCGCGACCTTTCAAAAGCAGGCTTAGCGGTAAGTGGCGTTTTACAATATCGCGCCCCGTTCGCTCTGTAAGCGGCAAGTTTGAAGGTTTGGTGGCCGCTGCTTTTGAAATGGACTACTTCCGCAATTTCTATGGGTCACTAGATCTGGGGCAACAGGGCCGGATTGTCATAGTTCGCAAGGATGGTGTGTTGCTTCTGGCCGAACCGCTCAAAGAAGCTGACTTTTCAAAAGATTTTAGTCAGTCACACCTGATTCGCACTCACCTGCCAAAGGCTAGCAAAGGAACATTTCATATTGACGGTGGCAAGGCCCTCCTCGCACCAGATGCCCGCATTATATCTTACGATTCACTTGAACATTTCCCGGTAGTTGCGACTGCAAACATGGGATTGGACGAAGTTACTGCGCAGTGGCGTAGCAACACTCTATTCCAAACCGTTCTTTCTCTTGTGGTTTCTCTGGCCCTATGGCTGCTGGCTTTGATGCTCCTGCGGCGGTTTAAGGGTATTGAGGACACCTACCAGACCCAGATGGAACAGCAGATTGAATTGGCAGCCTCGGCAGAGGCGTGGCAATCAACATTTGATGCGGTTGAAAGCTCTATTTTTGTTATAGATCTTGATCGCAATGTGTTGCGAGCCAACAAATCTACCGAAAGGATCTTTGGAGTTCAGCGGGGCCATGTTATCGGTTGTTTGTGCTGCGAAATTGTCATTCATAACTTGTCTCCACTCTCAGACTGTCCCTTTCTGAAAATGTTGGAAACCGGTCATCGCGCTTCAATTCAGGCCGTTATTGGTGGATGTTGGTACGAAGTTACTGTCGATCCTGTCAAAAGTGCCGCTGGAAAAATTACTGGCGCGGTGCATATAGTTTCGGACATCAGTGCCATAAAGCAGGCGGAGAATGAGCGGGAACAGCTTGAGATGCAACTTCGTCAGGCGCAAAAAATGGAGGCAATTGGCCATCTGGCAGGGGGCATTGCCCACGATTTCAACAACCTGCTGACTCCGATTATGGGGTATGCCGAAATGGCAACAGCGGCGATACCAAATGGCGATCCGCTGGCCCCAAAGCTAGCCGGCATTACTGCAGCCGCCCATAAAGCCAAGGCTCTGACCCAACAGCTCCTGAGCTTCGGACGCCAAAAATCGATAGTCGCTGAAGCTGTTGATCTCAATGAGGTTATACTCTCCTTTAATACAATTCTTCGCCGAACTATCCGCGAAAGTATCCGCATTGACCTTATTCTTGACCCTGAAGGCTCTTATATCAAGGGAGACCATACGCAGATCGAACAGATCATTCTTAACATGACAGTCAATGCCCAAGATGCTTTTAATGGATCCCAAGGGCGTATTACAATCGAAACCTGCAAGATGGTTATGGATGGTGAAAATGCCAGAATTCACCCCGGTATGGTGCCTGGTGAACATGTGCTGTTATCGTTTCGGGATAACGGCTGCGGCATGAGCGCAGAAGTCATAAATCATATTTTTGAACCATTTTTTACAACCAAGCAGGTTGGACATGGAACAGGACTGGGGCTGGCTACTGTCTACGGCATCGTCAAACAGCATGGAGCGCATATATCCGTAACCAGCCATGAAGGAGAAGGAACAACATTCAATATTTTTTTCCCGGCTTGCGATCAGGCCCCTCTGATGGCACCACAGGCTGCGCCGCGACCAAACAGAAAAGCTACCGGAGAGATCACGGTCCTGTTGGTTGAAGATAACGAGATGGTAAGGGAAATGGTTCAGGAGATGCTAACAGATTACGGCTATACTGTCCTCGTAGCAGCTGACCCGCACCTGGCTATTGAACTGTTTGCAAACAGCGCCGTGCCAATTGACCTGCTCGTTTCAGATGTTGTCATGCCCGGCATGAATGGCCCGGAACTGTACGAACTTCTGGTTGTACAAACACCATCTCTGAAAGTAGTCTTTATCTCCGGCTACCCGACCAATCCAAGTCTGCGGGGCGGAACTCTGGAAGATGAAATCAACTATCTGCAGAAACCATTTACTGCCGAAGCTTTGCTGGAGCGGATTAATATGGTGCTTTAAAACCGTTGTAACATTAAAGTATCTGGTGATTTTTAAATATCCGGGTGCTATAGTTCGTATCTGAAAAGATCATACTTCCAATACGGAGCACGAACTATGGCACAGCAAACGATCTATCTGATAGGGGCTGGTTTCACTGGCTGGGATGGTTTTCCCGCAAGGGCACTTGAGATTATCGGTGCAGCTGACATCATGATCGGCCATCAGAGGCACCTGGAAATATTTCCCGATTTCGCGGGCGAAAAAAGAGAACTGGGTGATCTTCCCGAACTGATGGAGTTCCTCAAACAGACCGACAAGCGTGTGGTTCTGTTAGCTTCTGGTGATCCAACCTTTTTTGGTATTTCACGCTTCCTGCTGCGCAACCTCCCCAAAGAACGCATCGAGATATTCCCCAATGTAACCAGCATGCAGTACGCTTTTGCACGGATCAAGGAGCCGTGGGACGACGGCATTTTTGTTTCTGTCCATGGCCGCGGTATGCATCAGGCGATAGACAAGATCATAGCTGCCGAAAAAGCCTGCGTGCTGACCGACAAGATCAACACACCGGCTGCCATAGCCACCGAACTGATTGAACGGGGAGCCGAAGGATACGAAGCTTGGCTATGCGAAGATCTGGGCATGCCGACCGAAAAATTCACCAAGACGACCATGCGCGGATTACAAAATATTGAGACGTCCGAGCTGAATATCCTGATTTTGATTCGTACCTATGAGCCAAACCTTGTTCACTATCCGCTAATCGGCATTGATGACGACGAGTTTCACACCTCAAAAAAACTAATAACCAAACAGGAAGTACGTGCTGTTACCCTGGCAAAACTCCAACTGCAGGATGATCTGGTACTCTGGGATATCGGTGCCGGAAGCTGCTCCGTATCTATTGAAGCCTCCAATTTAATGCCGGATGGCCGGATTTTTGCGGTAGAAAAGAACCAACAGTGTGTCGGTTTTATAAACGAAAACCTGAAGAAGTTCTGTGCTCGAAATATTAAATTGATAGAGGCCTACGCTCCGGACGGTCTGGATGACCTGCCTGATCCTGATCGCGTTTTCATCGGCGGGGCCGGTGGCAAACTGGACGAGATTATCGACATCATTTCTCAGCGCCTCCGACCGGACGGGGTTGTGGTAGTCAACGCTGTGACTCTGGATACTCTCACGAGAGCGGTAGAATTTCTTGAAGATCATGGTTTTACGGTTGAAGCGACTTGCATCAATGTTGCCAAGACCCGTAACCTGACAGAGTACAAGATGTTTGAAGCCCAGAACCCGATCTATGTTATTTCGGCCCGTAAGGGTGGCGAATAGTGGCAACTGTTTATGCCGTCGGAGTCGGTCCTGGCGATCCGGAACTGATTACTCGGAAGGCTGAGCGTATCCTGCGAAGTGCCGATGTAATCCTTGCTCCGGTATCAAATCCGTCCGAAGCCAGTGTGGCGCTTAGCACAATCCGGGAATTTATCGACGAGGATCGTCAGGAGATAATTGTCCACCAGTTCCCAATGACCTCAGACAGGTCACGCCTGCTTCCCGCCTGGCAGGGCGCAGCTGCTTTGATCGCGGCACATGCGGAAGCGGGACGTTCAGTTGCTTTCATTACGATTGGTGACCCGCTGTTTTATTCAACTTTTATCTATCTGCTGCGCATCCTGCGCGAACAGTGGCCGCAGATTCCGATCGAAATTATCCCCGGTATATCCAGCATCAACGCTGCAGCTTCAGAAGCGGCCATCCCACTGGTGGAGGGGGATGAAAAAATGGTTGTGATACCCGCTACAGCCGGGATTGAACAGATAAAAACTGCTTTGGCAACCTTTGAAACCGTTGTGTTGCTGAAAGTAAAACCAATATATTCTGAAATCATCAAACTTCTCCGTGCAACCGGGAGAGAACAAACGACCGTTTTTGTCGAGCGGGTTGGTAGCCATCGCCAGAATATTATGACCGATTTTGATCAGATAGCTGCCCATTCTCCGGATTATCTGTCGTTGATGATTATCAAGTAGATAATTCGATTGTAAGGAATAATTGCAAAAAGTGGGTTACATAAAGGCTGTAAACGTAAATAGGCCGGGAATCATTGGATTTCCGGCCTTTAATTTACATTGTTTTGGTAGGTGATCCTCAGAACGGAATATCATCATCCTGGAAAGGGGGCTCTTCGTAGTTAGCACCGCTGCTTTTTGGAGTTGACGAGGTTTCTCCGCCGCTTCTCTCACCTTTGGGTGAAAGCATCTGCATTTTGTCTCCGACAATATCGGTAGTGTAGCGGTCATTGCCGCTTTTGTCCTGCCACTTGCGGGTCTGCAGACGCCCCTCAACATAAATCGTCTTTCCTTTGGAGAGATACTCACCGGCTATCTCGGCCAGTTTGCCCCAGAGAGTTATGTTGTGCCATTCGGTCCGCTCTTCCCACTCGCCGGTTTTTCCCTTGAATTTTTCACTTGTAGCAAGGGAAAAACTTGCTACAGCCTGGCCGGAAGCTGTGAAACGCACTTCTGGGTCTTTGCCCAAGTTTCCGATCAGCATAACCTTGTTAAGACTCGCCATAATTTGACTCCTTTGTAAAATGTTAATTGTGTTTATCACTTGATAATTAAGTTCGTAAATACACCTCAGAAAACTCCCAAAACAAATCCTCAAACTCTACTGCTTACTTCGGTGGGATACTACATTACTTTTCCCCTGATCACAACACCCAAGCTTTCATAGTTGATGCCTTCCTTTTCTTAATTAGACGGCTTTGCGACCTCTGACCACGCCGGAATCTTCGTTTCAAGAGGCCTAAATATCTAAAATACAGATATATTTCAACTTTACTATTGTTATTATCTATTTGATTAATTGTAAAATACAATATAGAGTTCTCAGCACAATATAATTGGAGCGGAAAAACACGACTTCATCGAGAAGACCGCTGGTGATTGGCTGATGAAGAACATCCAGGCCGCTTTACTCTGCTTGTAGGGTATGCAATCTGCTGTCTGCAAGGAAAACAACACGGCAGGGGCAATGGTTCAAAGGTCATTGCCATACGTTTGTCGCATAAGTCACCCGCTCTGAACAGTTTCAGCTGTAGAGGAGGATAATGTGAAAATAACTCTCACCAAGGATGACAGGTCTAAAGTTCTGAATACTCTCATGGAAGTTGGTTTGCTGCCGCCGTTTCAGGGGCAGATTATAATCAACATTACTCCCCAGATGGGTATTTCCACGATTGACTACAAGATTGATCTCCCTGAGTTATCAGCAAGTAAATTGCAGCTCAACGGAATCTACCGAAAAAATCCGGCCCTTTCGATAGATTGTTCTCAAAGTATCACGGCTGCCCCGTGATACTGCAGTAAACTTGGAATGAAAAATCAAAAACAGGAGGAGATTAAAATGAAGAAAATGTTATACGGTCTGCTAATGCTGGTTATGGTCTCACTGGTGCTTGGGGGATGCGGAAGTAGTTCCTCTGACCCTCAGGTAAGTGCGGTTGCCACACTTAAACCGGCGATGACGGATTTTCCGAACTCCGGGCTGCTCGTATCGGCTGATTCGCTCCAGGCGAGTCTGGGTGCGTCGAAGTTGATCATTATTGACGCACGAACAACTGCGGGTGTCTATGAAACATCTCATATTCCAGGCGCCATCAGCGTAAAATGGGGGGATTATCGTGATGGCACCGCCAAGGCGCTCAAACCGCTGGCAACTTTAACTCAACAACTTGGTGCCGCAGGCATAACGAGTGATTCAACCATTGTCATATACGATGATACTATCTATTCATGGGGCGCCGCAGGCCGTATTTTCTGGATGCTCGACTATCTTGGTTGCAATGACATACACATTTTGAATGGTGGCTGGGATAAATGGGCTGCGGACAGCAGACCAACTCAAACAACCGCCATCACGCTTCCCGCTGCTACTTTTACGGCTGCAACAAACCTGCGTACCGATATTTCCACAAAGAAAAGCCATATCATGGATCGACTGGGAGACAGTGATTTTGTTCTCCTCGATACCAGGACAGATGAGGAGTACCTTGGTTGGCAGCTCTATGGAGAAGCAAGGCCCGGACACATTACCGGCGCAGTCAATATCCCCTATGCCTGGGACTACAGCTCAGACCGTACCGTCCTTGACTACAAAAACTTGAGAGCACTGTTTGAATCAAAGGGAATAACATCTGACAAGGAGGTAGTTGCTTACTGTACCTCCGGTATCCGTAGTGCGCACAACTATTTTCTGATGCGACTCATGGGATACCAGCGTTGCTCCAACTATGACGGTTCCATCAAGGAATGGGCTGCCACCACTCCCAATCTGCCAATGGAATATGCGGCAAACTACAAGCAGGTCGTGTACGCCGGTTGGGTGAAATCTCTTATCGCAAGGGGCACGCCACCAGCTACATTTCCGGCCGGCAACAGTTACAAAATATTTGAATGCAGTTGGGGCCCGACTTCTGCGGCATACACCGCCGGGCACATCCCTGGCGCAATCCACTTTGATACCAACAACGTGGAAGCCAGAGACTACCTCAATCCAACAAACGCATTCCCGGTGTCCGACGCTAACGAAATCGTCTGGGATCTGGTGCCGGACAGTATGCTACAGGCGCGGCTTGCCGCCATGGGAGTCAGTAATACAACCACCGTCATTGTGTATGGCAAGGGGAGCGATACCACCCGTATTTACTGGGCGTTGCGCTATGCAGGCGTTGACGTGCGCTATTTGAACGGCGGGATGTCCGATTGGACTTTAAATGGCGGGGCAATTGAAACCACTTCCAACACACCGACAGCAGCGACATTTACCATCAACCCGCAAACCAAGTTCAAGGCCTTGACGCCCGAGATCAAGGCTTATGCTGATTATTATCGAGCAAATGGAATACGTCAGCCGGGCATTGAGGTTGTTGATGTACGAAAATATCAAGAGTATATCGGAGAGATCACGGGCTACAATGACCCCGTACTTACTCGCTTAGGCCGTATACCTGGCAGTATCTGGGCATACGAAGCTACAAAGCCATACTACATGGATGCGGACAATACCTTGCGCAGTTATACTGAGGTACGTGACATGTGGGCTGCTAAAGGGATTACATCCGACAAGACGGTTATCTTTTATTGCGGTACCGGTTGGCGGTCAACCCTGAGCTTTATCTATGCCGATGTGATGGGATGGTCCAACATCAAGAACTATGACTCCTGGTACGTTTACAGCACATTCTATGACTCTGCTACCGGCCTGATTCGCCGTGATGCACCGTTCAACGATCCTGCCATGCCGATTGACATCGGCTGGCCGCTTTAGCTTGTAAAGGCGGTTACAAGGTATTCTCTTGGGAGCACAGTCCACAAGACTGTGTTCCCCCTTTTATTTGACTTTGCTCGCGATTTATAATCTCCCCAAATATCAAGTTACTAACGGTGTCAAAAATATGTGTCTAGGCCAGTGTTAATGCACAAGAATAATTGTATATTGCGATTATATTGACCTTTCTGAGCGATATTATCTATTTGACTTGCCTGCATGACCATGTAATAAAAAATCCAAATAAAATAGATAAGGGTCAAAGTCATACAGTAGAAATACCTGTGCCGACGCTGAGGGGCAATAATGCCCTTCATCGTTTTTTGTAGATGTCGTAGCCCACCGCAAATTCCGAATGAATTCGACCGCCGTTCCGACATGGACTCCCTTTCCAGTTTGCCCAGTGGAAGATAGCTAGAGTGCACAAAATATTTTTGGAGACAACTTATGAGCACTGAAAAGAGTAAAGATAATTGTACCTGCATTAATAGGCGAAATGTTCTCAAACTTTCTGTGGCTGCTGGTGTAACTTTGGCAACAGGTGGAATTTCCAAGATCACTGAAGCTGCCACAAAGGATAAAAGCCCTAATAACAAGCCTGAGTACGCAAAGAATCAGTTTCTTAAATCCATGAACTGTTCTCAGGCTATCTTGGAAACCTATGCACCATCTTTGGGTATGACTGTTCAGCAGGCTCGTAAGGTAGCAGCCGCTTTTGCTGGTGGTATGGGCATGGGTTCCGAGTGTGGTGCTCTTACAGGTGCTTACATGGTTATTGGCATGAAGTATGGGAAAACCGTTGATAGCGACTCTCATGCAGATACTGAAACCTTTAAGCGCGTAACTGAACTGACCAAGGAGTTCAAGGCACGTCATAAGCATATCGGATGCTCTGAGCTGTTGGAATCTGATATGGGCACTCCTGATGGTATACAAAAAGCTGCTGGTAAAGGTTATTTTACTTCACGTTGCCCTGGATTCGTAAATACAGTAGCGGAGATACTTGATAAAGTGTTGGCATAGAAGCCTGACAAACAGCTGCTCCATTCAGAAATAATAGTCTGAAACAATCATATTCACAGGAGGATATAACTTTGGAAACCTATTATGACCCCGCTGACCTGGCAAAATTCCCCGAAATTGGCAAAGACGCACCTGGATTGGCTAAGAAGTTCTTTGATTACTATGGTGCCGTATTTGCGGAAGGGGCATTAACTGAGAGGGAAAAGTCTCTAATCGCTCTGGCGGTTGCACATGCCGTTCAGTGTCCCTACTGTATTGACGCTTATACAAACGCATGCCTTGAAAAAGGGTCAAATCTGGAAGAAATGACCGAAGCTGTCCATGTCACCAATGCTATTAGAGGTGGTGCTTCATTGGCTCATGGCATCCAGATGCGCAAAATCGCAGAAAAAATTTCAATGTAAGTTAATGGAGTATTGAATGACTTTTCAGGAAACTTTGCTTTCACACGGATTTGAGCTGACCAAAAACGACACAACCTGGCTACAGGTAAATGTAGGGCTTATCTGTGATATCGCATGCAAGCATTGCCACCTTGAAGCAAGCCCTACAAGAACGGAGTCAATGGGAATACAAACTGTAGAAGATGTGATTGCCTGTGCTGGTCGATTTAATTTTGATACGATTGATATTACTGGTGGCGCTCCTGAGCTATTGCCGTACTTGCCTCGGCTTGTCAGTGGGCTGGCGCCATTGACTCCAAAGTTGATTATCCGCACCAATCTGGTTGCACTTGCCCGCCCCGAATCGAGTGCACTTCTAGAATTATACCGCAATCATCGGGTTACCATTGTTGCATCTCTGCCTTCGGTAACCAGCTCACAGACCGATACAATGCGGGGTTCAGGAAATGGAGATAAAAGTATTGAGATGTTGCAGCACCTTAATTCGATGGGATATGGCATTGAAGGAAGTGGCTTGGTACTTGATATAGCCGTAAATCCAATAGGAGCTTTTTTGCCGGTACCGCAAGGTCAGGCAGAGGAAAGATTCAGAAAAGAATTACTCAGAAAATTTGGCATTAAGTTTAACAATCTATTTACTTTTGCCAACGTGCCACTGGGGCGTTTTCGCAACTGGCTGGAAAGTTCAGGTAACCTGGATGACTACCTGTTGAAACTGAAAGAAAGGTTCAACCCTTGTACGATTTCCGGGCTGATGTGCTCTTCCCTTATTTCCGTAAATTGGGACGGCAATATGTTTGATTGTGATTTCAACATTGCCGCTCAGTTACCTCATAAAGGTAGCAGAAGACATATTTCTACTCTCATGGAACTTCCCCAAAAAGGGACACCAATTTCGATTGGAGACCATTGTTTTGCTTGTACCGCTGGTGCCGGGTCCACCTGTGGGGGAAGTATTACTGTTTAGACTGTCGAGCATGTAATTGTTCTAAATTAGAAATCTTGTCTTGCGACTGCAAAATTCAACGCTACCGATTCAGAAACGCTACCGATTCAGAAGTAGCAGACATTATTCATTTTTTTAAATTGATTTTCGTTGCGTAAAGAGGGGCCCAAGTACCGGCGCCCTCTTTACCATCTCCTTGAGAGGATTTTTTTATGAAAAAACGTATTCAATTATCCATTGTTTTCATTCTTTTGATTGTTACATCAGCCACTTCCGCTTTCGCCGGCGCCTGGACCGCCAAACAGGGCGCTTTCTATGACAAACTGGCATTTAACTACTACTATTCGCATGAAACTTTTGATTCGTCCGGTAACCGCAAGGGTACGCCCAACAACGGAAAGTTCACGGATTACAACCTCAGCAACTATTTCGAATACGGCCTGTTTGATAATCTGACCGTAATCAACTCACTGTCATATAAATGGCTGGAAAACGAAGATAACTCGATACGCTCAAAGGGGAATGGAGTGGGAGATGTTGATCTGGGACTGCGCTACAAACTAGTGGACAGCGAGAAGATTGGCATTGTCTCCAGCCAATTTTTGGTAAAGATCCCCGGTGGGTATGAAACCACCGACGCGCTACCGCTTGGCAACGGTCAATACGATACAGAACTGCGACTCCTCTATGGCCGTTCTCTCTACCCCCTGATTCCCGGCTATGGCAACGTGGAGATAGGCTATCGCTGGCGTGCCGAAG
>JANXYR010000025.1 GCA_025355965.1 Geobacteraceae bacterium | reverse complement strand
GAAAATTTTCATCAACGCCTCTATGTCAGCCATATCAAGCAAGGCACGGGAAGGGTCGTTATTAAGAGCTTGAATTTTCAGTCCGATAAGGTCTTCCGGCATTATGACAGGTATCTTCTGTTTACCGTCGAAAACAGTCTTAAATTCGGCACGTTCCAACATTTGCAGAGAAGCAGGCCGAAACGCGTGCAAGAAGTCCAGACTCCCCTGTTTTTTGTCATCGGAGATAAACTGGGAAACATTTTCAGAAGCATGAATACAGCGGTACCCCATTTTTTCAACAATGTGCCGTACCTTTTCCATATCATTGCTGTTAACCAGAAAATCAATATCAACCGTCGCCCGTTGATAGCCCAACAAGCTGACCGCAAACCCGCCAATAAGGGCATAGCTTATATGCTCCTGCTCAAAAGCAGACAATAGATTGGATGTGACTGTTTTAAAATCCATGTTCCCTCTCCACGGTGTGAGGTTTCAGCAGGCCAACGTTAAGTATCCTGTCCCCGGAACTCCGCATACCCCTCATCATCCTCACACACCACCCCCGCTTCAACCCTCTTGCCTTTACGCAATGCAACCGCCAGCGGACGCGGCACACCCGGCAGCACACCCAGGCTTTCGGGAAAAAGATCCAGAATACGGAAATCAGGCACAATCTGAGAATGCCCCTTATAGTTGAAACGCTCCGCGACCACCTTTTCGGAAAGCAGACCAGCACCGCAGAGCGGACATGCATCACCTTGTTTGTACATATCAGACAACCTCTTCATCCTGTCACGGTATCAACCGCACATTCAGCCCCGGCACCTTCCGGAACTGCCTGTCTCCGGTGAGAAACGTTATCGGTCTCTTTATTGACATGGCTGATGCAGCCTGAATAGCATCTGGTGTGCGCAGGCCATGTTGCGCTCTCAACAACGTTGCTGTTTCAATAACCAGGGAGCTTATTTCAATAATCTGCAAACCAGCTGAAGCGAAGAAGCCCCGGTATCGTTCGATGTTGGCGGTATTCTGATCCCGCAGTGGTTTTACCAGACATTCCATCATGCTCAGGCGGGATACCGCAAAGCCGACATTCGGATCTTTTTCAACCAGTTCCTGAAGGTTGGCAAGCACCTGCTGATTAAACGGCTCAACCGCTTCAACCCGGTAGATGATGATATTGGCGTCGAGAAAGAGGATCATGCCTTGTCCCATGAATCCCGATCAGCATTCAGGCGGTGGTCTATTTCCTCTTTTGTGGTTGTCCCGGACACGGGGAGGGCAAACCATTCCATGACTGTGTGTGAGTGAACCGACATGTTTGCCTGGGCGGCCCTGGTCAGTTTCTCGTATTCATCCTCAGCCAGGACAACGCAGACCGGTCGGTTGCGCTTGATGATATGCACCGGTCCATTGGAGAGCAGGTGCTCGACGGCTGAGATGCCGTGACGTTTAAGATCGTTTGCAGCAATAGCGTTCATATAAGTACCTTTTCAAGTGCTTTTCGCAAAGAGTAGCTAAGATATTGAGGTAATGCAATGGAATTATTCTTAAGTCCAGTTATGAATAGTGCCTTGTATATGCTCTGATGCCTAATTTATCTCTTCACCAAAATCCAGATTGACAAAACCGAACCAATCTGTTTTAGTGCCGCCAGTAAATAGCTGCTAACTGTTTAAAATAAAAGAATATTTTTAGTATTGCTAAATAAGTTTCAGTGTCAATTACTCTAACCAGTCACGCAGTATCCATCCGATGGAGGATTTACATGCAGAAACAGAAGTTCCGTAAAGTCATGGCTGCCAACCGCGGCGAGATAGCTATCCGCATCTTCCGTGCCTGCACTGAACTGGGCATTGGCACGGTGGCAATTTACTCAGAGGAAGACAAGCTCTCCCTGCATCGCTACAAGGCTGACGAAGCCTATCTGATCGGCAAGGGCAAGGCACCCATCGATGCCTATCTGGGGATCGACGAAATCATCGCCCTGGCGATCAAGGCCGATGTTGACGCCATCCATCCCGGCTACGGTTTTCTGGCAGAGAACGCTGAATTTGCCGAGGAGTGCCGGGTCAACGGTATTACCTTTATTGGTCCCACCTCCGAGATGATGCGGGCCCTGGGGGACAAGGTTGCCGGACGCAAGGCCGC
>JANXYR010000022.1 GCA_025355965.1 Geobacteraceae bacterium | reverse complement strand
CACACCCCGGATGAAGTCCGCAACATATCACGCGAAATGCTCGGTATGGTTCTCCGCACCCACCAAACCAGTGCCGAGGGAAAACTGGTCACCCGTGTTTTGGTTGAAAAAGGGTGTAATATTGCCAACGAACTCTATGTCAGTCTTCTGGTCGACCGGGCAACATCCAAAGTCACCGTTATGGCCTCCACCGAAGGGGGAATGGACATCGAAGAGGTTGCCGCAAATACTCCAGAAAAAATCTTTGTAGAAACCGTAGATCCATTGATCGGCCTGACCGCCTTTCAATGCCGCAACATCGCGTTCAGCCTCGGCCTGACCGGAAAACTGGTAGGCAAGGCCACTGCCGTATTGGAGGGGCTTTACACAACTTTCATGGCCTGCGACTGCTCAATGCTGGAAATAAATCCGTTGGTTGTAACTGCCGAAAACAACCTACTGGCTCTGGACGCAAAATTTGGTTTTGACGATAACGCCATGTTTCGCCATCCAAAAATCGCCGACATGCGTGACTACGATGAAGAAGACCCAAAAGAGATCGAAGCATCTCAGTTCGAACTATCATACATCTCACTCAGTGGCAACATCGGCTGCCTAGTCAACGGCGCCGGACTGGCAATGGCTACCATGGACATTATCAAGCATTATGGCGGCGATCCAGCCAACTTTCTGGACGTTGGGGGCGGAGCAACTATCGAGCGCGTTACTGAAGCTTTTAAAATCATCCTCTCCGACAAGAACGTCAAAGGGATTTTGGTCAATATTTTCGGCGGCATCATGAAATGTGACATCATCGCTACCGGTGTAGTAACAGCAGCACGCCAGGTGTCACTGAGCGTACCACTGGTTGTTCGCCTTGAAGGAACAAACGTGGATCGGGGCAAAGAAATTCTGGCAGAAAGCGGATTGAATATCGTTGCCGCAGACGGCATGGCCGATGCCGCACAAAAAATTGTCCAGGCAGTGAAAGGAGCCAACCAATGAGTATTCTGATCGATAAAAACACCAGAGTAATCACTCAGGGGATCACCGGCGCTACCGGACTTTTTCATGCTCAAGGGGCCCGAGATTACGGAACCCGGATGGTTGGCGGCGTAACTCCAGGCAAGGGCGGCACTTATATTGACGGTTTCCCCGTATTCGACACAGTCAAGGAAGCCGTTGAAAAGACCGGCGCAACAGCCTCTGTTATTTACGTCCCGCCACCGTTCGCAGCCGATTCCATCATGGAAGCCGTTGATGCAGGAATTGATATGGTTTGCTGTATCACTGAAGGGATTCCGGTTCTCGACATGGTCAAGGTAAAACACTTCATGATCGGTAAAAAAACTCGCCTGGTAGGCCCGAACTGCCCCGGTGTCATCACTCCCGGTGAATGCAAGATCGGCATCATGCCGGGCTACATTCACAAACCGGGCAGAATCGGCGTCGTGTCACGCTCCGGCACCCTGACCTACGAAGCGGTCTGGCAGCTCACCTGTCTGGGTATGGGCCAGTCCACTTGCGTCGGCATTGGCGGAGACCCTGTCAACGGAACCAACCACCTTGACGTAATGCGACTTTTTGAAGAAGACCCTAACACCGATGCTATCATCATGATTGGTGAGATTGGCGGTAATTCTGAAGAAGAAGCGGCCAGGTTCGTCAAGGAAAACATGACCAAACCGGTAGCAGCATATATTGCCGGTCGCACCGCTCCTCCCGGAAAACGCATGGGACACGCAGGTGCCATCATCTCCGGAGGCAAGGGTACCGCTGCCGAAAAGGTGGCAATACTTGAAGAGTGTGGCATTAGTGTAGCTGCCAGTCCGGCCGAGATGGCACAAGCGCTGTTAAAAGTCTACAAGCCATAATTCACTTTAAGCGAAGTGTAATAATAAAGGCGACCGAAAGGTCGCCTTTATTATTACAAGCCAATCTCTATCAAGGAGTCTGTTTAGTCCGTTATCTTGTACTTGTCTCCTGTAAAAGTAACATTTGCCTTAAGCAACTTAACATTAGTGTAACCTTTGCCCTTGAGAATGTCATAAGCCATCTCAGCACGCATTCCGGTGCCACAGTGAATATAGACCGGTTTGTCCTTTGGCACCTCGTTAAAGCTTTTTTCCATTGTTTCTGATGGAATATTGATAGCACCTTTAAATTTGCCAGCTGCAAATTCAGCGGCAGTTCGGGCATCAAGAATCACAACATCAGGATTAGTTAACGACTTTATGAAATCAGGAATGCTGATTTCGTGTGATGCTAGCTTCCGGACGTAGGTGAGTTTAGCCGGAGCAGGTTTGGGGCCGATTTCTACCGGGTTACCCAACTTCTGCCACTTGGCAACACCGCCATGAAAGTAAGTCCACTTGGTAAAACCATAGTCTCTCATCAGTTCCAGGGCCTTGTCAGTATCAGCCATATTATCGCTGTAAAAAACAATCGGGGTACCCTTATATTCAGGGAAATTGGCCTCCTGATATTCATTGTCCAGTTTGGCTGCAGGCAGGTTCAGGGCACGAGGAATATGACCGGCTGCAAATTTATCTGCTGTCCGCAGATCCAGCAGTAGGATATGGTCATCTTTGACAAATTTGGCTGAAGAGACAAAGGGCTGTTCTGCTTTTGCCCATGCAGGATCTCCACCGGAAAAAACTTTTACATTAGTGTAGCCATACTTAACTGCCAGACCGGCAGCTTTAGGAGACATGCCTCAGGTAATGCCCCCACACCAGAAAACGAGCAGAGTATTTTTATCATTAGGTAAAAGGGGAGAAATCTTACCTTCCTTATCCAGTTTTTCCATTTCAGTAATTGGCAGCGAGAGTGAATTGAGGATTGTAGCCTGATTGAAGCGTGACGGAGGGCGGGTGTCAAATAACAGGTATTTGCCAGCCTCAGGACTTTTTGACAGTAGAGTTTTAAGCTCATCAGTCGTAATTGCGCTGGCACCCTTTGGCAGTTCAGCCAAAACTTTGGAAAGCATGGTGGCAATGTTTTCAGACCCCACGGCCTTGAACACAACGTCCACTTTTTCACCGGCATGCAGGTCCTTATAACTTGACGCATTCTTAAAAACTGTTTCGTTGTTGAACTTGAATACCATCATATCTTTATCAGTGATATTAACAGAGATGGTGCTGTTCTTGCCAACAACTGCATTGATATTGCCGCGAACTTTGTTGGGGTCCTTTTTTTGTACTTCTGCAGGAATGGTTTGAGGAACCGGCGTCTCGCTCTTTACCTGTGGTCTGGTTTTACTACAACCAGCCATCATTGAAACTGCAAGAAGTGTTACTAAACTTGCTGCAATTCTGGTACTAATTCTCATGCATTTACCTCCTGTAATTTGAGCTGCAGATAGTATATTGTCTCCTTTATGAACAGTTAAATTGAATACGTCAAATTTATATAGAAACTGTTATATAACTATATATTGCTCAAACAGACGGCCTTTCGGTCGCCTGTTTGATTACAAAAAATATTATTGAGAGGTAATTATTAATCGCTCCGCCAGAAGTTCAACCGTATGCCTAACCTTTATTGCAGCACCATCCTGGTCCATTCCCCCTCTGATCTGCATGACGCAGCCGGGGCAGTCCATTGCAACAATCGAAACGCCGGTATCTTTTATGTTCTTCAGTTTGCGCTGCAGAATCGGCGCTGATATTTTCGACAGCTTTAGCGAATACTAACCTCCCATGCCGCAGCAGGTCTGATCTTCCGGAAAGATCACCTCTATACCCGCTCGGCGTTGACACTTTCTGCCTTGGTTTTGAATTGCTCGTACATAATAAGTCTCCTCCAGCAGCAGTTCTATCAAGTGAAAAACAGTTTTACTTGAGTTTCAGCAATACAAACAAAATGCAGAATATGTCTAATGGTTGGAAACATGAATGCGAATTTGTATAACCACATTACATGTCACACTATTTCATCTGCATATCGCTTGTCAACAGGCATTATACGATGATTATATCAAAATATTTGACCGCTTTTTTCAAAACACACAATGGTAATACAAGTTGACTAAACCCATATATATTTCAGTTTTACTCTCCACACATCAAGGATTAAAACACAATCACCATGCTGTACATTATGCATCTGACTGAAATACTGTCCCAGAGTACGGATCATTGATATCGAGTTGGTTGCAGAACAGCTAAAAATACGATAAAAGAAGGGGTGCCGCGATGACACCCTTTTTTGATTGGAATAAACCATGAATTTTCAACCGATAAAACCGAAAAAAGTTTCAACACAGATAGCTGGCCAGATTCGTTCCTCGATACTGGCGGGAGAATTTGTCCCGGGTGACAAACTGCCGCCGGAGCGCGAACTGGCTGAAATGTTCGGAGTGTCGCGCCCGTCAGTGCGTGAAGCACTGAACGTCCTGGCTTCGTCCGGACTGGTTATGTCGTATCAGGGCGGAGGCACTGTTGTCATGTCTCTGGTGGAGACATCTTCATCCAACCCTTTGAGTGAGCTGATCCGCGTTCAGCAGGACCGGGCGCTTGATGTAATCGAAGTCCGTAAATCCATGGAATCATGGACCGCCTGGTATGCCGCAGAGCGCGCACTTCCTGAAGATATCCGCCGTATGGAAGAGATTATTGCCGGGATGAAGCATAATCTTGAGATAAAACAACCTTCTGAGGATCTTGATGCCAATCTACATATAGTTATTGCCCGCGCCACCCATAATATCATATGGCTGCACCTGATGCAGAGTCTGTTTGATGCCATGAAAGAGTTTCAGCAAACTGTATGGCGTGCACTATACCTGACCCAGGAAGATCACCAGCTCCTGTTTGATCACCACAGTGCTATCGTGCAAGCAATCAAAGCAAAAGATCCCAAGGCTGCCCGCGATGCGATGGTTCACCACCTGACTTTTGCCGAAGGGCGCAGCAGCATCTATGTTTCACAGAAACAGTAGCAATCGTTAAGTTAACCTTTTTTGGAGTTCCACTTATGCAGATTATCCCCACGACCATTCCCGATATCCTGATTCTGGAGCCGAAAGTGTTCGGCGACGATCGTGGTTTCTTTTTTGAAAGTTTCAATGAGCGCACTTGGCGCGACCTGACCGGTGTGGACCTTCACTTTATCCAACACAACCACTCACGATCAGTCGGTGGTGTCCTGCGTGGCCTGCACTATCAGATTCAACAACCTCAGGGGAAACTAGTGCGAGTCGTTGTCGGAGAAGTATTCGATGTTGCTGTTGACATTCGCCGCAGTTCGCCAAGTTTTGGACAATGGTTCGGCACTCTGCTTTCGGCGGAAAACAAGCGCCAAATGTGGTTGCCGCCCGGCTTTGCCCATGGCTTCTGCGTAACATCCGAAGTTGCCGAGTTCCTGTACCTGACGACGGAATATTATGCCCCTGAACATGAGCGCTGCATCGCCTGGGACGATCCTGACCTGAACATCTCCTGGCCGTTGGCGACAGCTCCGAATGTCTCAACCAAAGACCGCCAGGGGCAGTTATTAAAGGACGCCGACACGTTTCAGTAATCTTTGCCAACACCAAGATGTTATGTTTTTGCTGCCCCAATTTCTGTTTGAGGCGATACCATGAAATCTCATACCAATAGTCCTCTGAAAAATACCGATGAAATTATTAAAACGCGCCGCTATGCGTTGATCGGTGCTGTTCTATGGACCCTCACATTATCCGGTTTGTTTATTGCCCACGTTTTTGATGCACGCCACATTCCTCAGGCTTTGATCAAGGGTACATTACAGGAAGCCTTATTCCTTTCCTTTATCTGGTTAGTTGGTTTGGGATTTATCTGGTTTGGGACGCAAAAAATTATCCGGGCGATGACGTTATTACTTAATGAACAAAAAATGCTGTATGAGAGCAAAGAGCGTTACCGGGAACTATTCAATGGTGCTGGTGACGGAATTTTTATTCTCTCTACCGATGGCAAAATGATCGTAGTCAATGAATCAATGGCCCGTATGCATGGCTATAGCACCATGGAAATGGAGAAAATGAACCTGCAGGATCTTGATACGCCTGAAACCTTCCGCTCGGTTCCGGATAGGATGCAACGCCTGTTTGCAGGGGAACCCCTGACATTTGAAGTGGAGCATTACCATAAAGATGGCCACATTTTCCCGCTTGAAGTCTCGGCAAACCTTATCACTTCCGGTGGAGAATCTTATCTTCAGTGCTTTCATCGTGACATTACAGATCGCAAAAAGGCTGAAGAGGAGCGCCAAACACTTGAGCAGCAGTTCTATCAAGCCCAAAAACTGGAGAGTCTCGGCGTCCTGGCTAGCGGCATTGCCCACGACTTCAACAATATTCTAACCGTCATTCTGGGTTACTGCTATATGGCCAAGGATGAATTAAGTTCGGAACAGGAATATAAAACTGCCTTTCAACTGATAGAAAATGCAGGGAACCGGGCCGCCGATCTCTGCTGGCAGATGCTCACCTATGCCGGTAAAAGTCCACTTGTTCAGACAAGTGTCAATCTGTGGCTTCTGATTGATGAAGTTGTTAAGATACTACAAGCGGCTATCAGGAAGAATGTAACCATAAAACTCGATTTGAAACCTGATGTTCCGGAAATAGTTGGCGATACCGGCCAGTTACAACAGATTGTCATGAACCTGATCATAAACGCCGCCGAAGCGATCGGCGAAGCTAACGGCACCATTACGCTTGTGTTGAAAAATATTGTTTTTGAGGTTGATCAAACTGAAACGGACACTTTTGGTACTATTATCCTTGCTGGCAAATATGCCTGTATTGAGGTTACAGATACCGGCAGCGGAATGGATGAGGAAACCAAAACGCGGATCTTTGAACCGTTCTACACCACCAAAGTCAGCGGCCGTGGCCTGGGTATGTCAGCCATACGAGGCATTGTAAAGGCTCATGAAGGTATATTGCACCTGACCAGCACACAGGGAGTCGGCACAACCTTTAAAATTCTTTTTCACGTACCGGAAACATA
The DNA here is from genome assembly GCA_025355965.1 of Geobacteraceae bacterium. GTDB lineage: Bacteria > Desulfobacterota > Desulfuromonadia > Geobacterales > Pseudopelobacteraceae > JACRCG01. The sequence goes on along the minus strand of JANXYR010000022.1, from coordinate 8,993 downwards.
CGATTACGAAGAAGTCGTTGCAGCCACTCCAGTCCCATCTAAAAAAGCCAGTGGCACTATTCTTCTAATTGATGATGAACTTACGCTTCGTGACATGGGGATCGAAGTATTAAACTCGATGGGGTTTTCTGTATTGACCGCAGAGCATGGCCGTGAGGCCCTTGAAATATTCAACAAGCGGAGCAGCGAGATCGATATCATCATACTGGACCTGATAATGCCAGTCATGGGCGGTATCGAAGCCTATCACGAACTGCGCAAAATCGCCCCAACCATCCCGGTTATTATCTGTAGCGGCTACGGAGTCAATTCTGTAGAGGAGATCATACAGAATGATCAGCATACCAGGTTTGTACATAAACCCTATAATCCTGTTGAACTGCGGGATACTATATTGAGAATGAATGATGAGCAGAATGTGACAAGGTAAGGATTGGTGACCAAATTGCAAGCCGAGACCAAAGGCAGCAAAAAAAAATTGATATTTTTGACTTGAACGAGTTTGTACGCAGAAACCTTGGCAACCTTGACCTTTTCGTAGATGTAGCTACAATATTTTATCAATAGCGCCACGGAATATCTCGAAAAGAAAAGGCGGGCTAATGAATATACTGATAGCTGAAGACGATGCACCTTCCCGCCTCATGCTTCAGTCACTTCTTACCAAATGGGGGTACACCGTCACAGTTGCCGCTGACGGCGATGAAGCTTGGCGAATCCTGTGTGATCCTGTACACCCGATGCTGATTATTCTGGATTGGTTGATGCCGGGAATTGAGGGTCCTGAGATTGTCCGGCGGTTAAGGGTGAGAGAGGGTAATAATCCGCATTATGTCATAATAATGACCTCATGTTCGAGTGACAATTCAGTGACATTGGCACTTGATGCCGGCGCTGATGACTTTATAACTAAACCGTTCAATAACTCTGAGTTACGGGCCAGGGTCAATGTAGGATGCCGGATGACCCACCTGCATGAAACACTGGCTGAGAAACTTCATAAACTGGAATCAGCCACTGAAACCATATTTGAGCTTGCTCGTACGGACGAATTAACCGGCCTCCATAACCGCCGTTCTTTTAATGAAACTTTTGCTCTGTCACTTAGTTCGGCACGTCGACATGGCCATCCACTTTCGTTGATCAGTATAGATCTGGATCATTTTAAAACAATTAATGATACCTATGGTCATAGTATCGGCGATCTGGTACTGAAGGAATTCTCCAATCTACTGAAAGATATGGTGCGCGTCGAAGACATTGCCAGTCGTTGGGGTGGCGAGGAGTTTATCATTATGCTGCCTAACACCACAAGTGAAGCAGCTGCAGCTCTGGCGGAGAGGATACGTTCAACCTTTGAGCAACAATCAAGCAGTGCTTCGCCACTCGCAGTTACCGCCAGCTTTGGTGTATCACAACTGCAAAACGATGATAATGAAGACAGTCTTATACGCCGTGTTGATAATGCCCTCTATACTGCCAAGCGAGAAGGTAGAAACAGGGTAGTAACAGTTTAAATCAAGGTCTTAATACACTATTAATTCAACAGGGAGAAAATATTATGGCAAAAGTTCTTATGCCGCTGGCGCAAGGTTTTGAAGAAATTGAAGCCTTATCGGTAGTTGATATACTTCGCAGGGCGCAAATTGGCGTTGTTCTGGCAGGACTTCTTCCCGGTCCGGTTGAAGGTGCCCACAATATTAACATCATCCCTGATACAACTATAGATGCCGTCGATGTCAGTAATTTTGACATGATCATTCTGCCAGGTGGACAGCCAGGCACTGACAATCTCAACGCTGATAAACGCATCCACAAAATTCTCAGTAAATTTGCATCCAAAAAAAAACTGATTGGGGCCATATGCGCTGCTCCGATTGTGCTTGCTACAGCCGGACTATTGAGTGGCAAAAAAGCCACCTGCTATCCTTCATATCGTGATCAATTAAATGGCGGCATCTATGAAGACACACCAGTAGTAACAGACGGCTCAATCATTACCAGCCAGGGACCGGGCACGGCTATCAACTTTGGACTCGCAATAGTTGCCAGATTGGCCGGGTACAGAACTTCAGAGGAAATTTCCAAAGCCATACTGTTCCAAGATAAGCAACCGGAATTATGGAATCCATATTTATTAGATAGCATTGTTCAGGCGCTGCTTGGTGCATTGGAACTAAAAGACAGCTATTCTCAAGGGCAGGCCCACAGGGTTGCTGAATACAGCCTGAACATCGGTTTAAAGCTAAAACTATCCAACACAGAGATGCGTGATCTTTATCTGGGTGCGATGCTGCATGATATCGGTAAATACAATACTGCTGAAGATCTACTCAACAAGCCGGACACCCTCAATCTTCGCGAGGAAACGTTAACTCGTGAGCATACCCTTAAAGGAACACTCTTTGTCGTGGGAATCGATAATATAAGTCATATCGGCCCGACGATCCTTCACCACCACGAGCATTGGGACGGTTCCGGATATCCCAGCGGTTTGAAAGGCGAGCAGATCCCTTTTTATGCACGCATCGTAGCTGTAGCAGATGCGTACGATGCCATGATATCAAACCGTTCCTATCGGGACGGGATGGATAAAGAGACCGTACTGCGTGAACTTGTAAAGAAAAAGAACACTCAGTTCGACCCGTTCATCGTAGATGTTTTTATTGAGTGTTTAAAGAATTCGCCGTTCGAGATGAAGGACTTCAGTTACTATTTTTAGGGTATATAATTCGGCGGGCTACACATGCGGCGGCAAAAAAGAGCAGATTTACCATGACGATTGAGGCACTGGCAGGGAGGTTGGACATGATGGAAATTATAATTCCGATAATCACCGAACTGCACCCCTGAAGAGCGGCCAGGACGATACAGACCTTGAATCCGCGAGCAAGCTGAAGGGCTCCTGCAGCCGGAACGATCAATAATGAAGAAATCAGCATAATGCCGACCAGTTTCATAGCAAGCACGACCGATAGCGCCGTCAACAGCACCAGAATTGAATTAATGAATGAAGTTCGAATGCCTGATACTTTTGCGAGTTCATCACTGAATGAAATTGCGAACAGCTCGTGATAATAGAGTGTTAACAACAGCATAACTCCTATACATAGGAACCCGGCGATCACGACCTCCTCACTTTTTATCGAAAGAATATTGCCGAACAGGTAACTGAGCAGATCAACGTTATACCCTCCACCCACACTTGCCAGTATAATTCCGGCAGAAATTCCGAGAGCAGATACCAGACCAATTGCGGCATCACCGCTCAATCGCCCCTTTTCTGTTAACTTTAGTATCCCGAGAGACGCAAGCAGAACAATCGGCATCGACACCAGCAGGGACATGGCCGAATAGAACTTGAGCGCCAGGGCGATAGCAGTGCTGCCAAATGTGACATGCGCCAGCCCGTCACCGATTAATGACAAACGCCGCAAAACCAGAAAAACACCTAGCACAGAGCAGAGAAGAGCAATAAGGGTTCCAGCAAGCAGGGCCCTCTGGATAAAGCCATATGATAGTATTTCAAATAAATTCATGATCAATGTCGGTGACACATAAGATGCTGTGAGTGTTCGCCAAATAGTGACGACATCTCCGGTGAGCAGCAGAATTCGTCAAAACTGCCGTAAAAAAGTAATTTTTTGTCGAGGTAGAGCATCTTTGAAGCATGTTTTCCTATAGAACCACTGTCATGCGTCACCAGCAGAACGGTGACTCCCCGCGAGCGATTAATGTCAGCTATCATTTTATAAAACCGACCTCTTGTTTCAGGATCTAGAGCTGCGGTAGGTTCATCAAGCACAAGCAGTTCAGGATCGTTAACGATAGCTCGAGCAAGTAAGACACGTTGCAACTGGCCACCGGATAGTTCACCTATAAGTTTATGTTCTAAATCTAAGATACCTAATTCATCAAGAGTTATATCTATTTTATCTTTGTCAGTACGATTCAACCGTTTTGGAAAACACTTCAGGGATAACAGGCCAAGTCCAACAGTTTCATGAACCGTTGCAGGAAAAACCGGATTAACCAGATGGAGACTTTGTGGCAGATAGCCGACTTTATGCCAATCCCTGAAGCTTGACACAGGGTTGCCAAACAACAATGCAGATCCTTTATTGATCGTCACCAGTCCGAGTAACGCCTTGACCAGTGTGCTCTTGCCGGAACCGTTTGGGCCAACGATTCCAACGTAGTCACCCCGCTCTACACGGAAGGAGATATCCTCCAGCACCCGCCCTTCACGATAGCTGCACGACAGCAACTCTGCTCTGACTATTTCCCCCGACATTGAAGACCTTTCTCCAGCTGTAGAAGGTTGCGCTCCATCAGATCAAAAAAAGTAACATTTTTGGACTGATCATCCCGGGACAGATTATGCGCACCATGAAGCATCAATACACCAACGCCCGCTTCCTTGGCCAGCGTTTCAGTCAGGCGCGGTGACAACAGCTCTTCAGCAAAGAGGTATTTGGCGCCGGATGATCTGATTTCACGGACAAGTGCGGCCATGCGTTCAGCTGACGGTTCCGAATCTGATGAAATGCCACTGAGCGCATGGTACTCCAAATTGTAGCGACGAGCCAAATAACCAAAGGTATAATGCCCGCCATGCAGAAGTTTTTTTGTACTGCAGGATGAGAGTTCTTTCCGGTAGTGCAGGTCTAGCGCGATCAGTCGTTTTTTCAGAGTTTCTGCATTCTGATGATACACGCCGCTGTTGACCGGATCAGCGGCGATAAAACCGTCAAGAATTGTATCTACCATAAGAGCTGCATTGGCAAAATCAAGCCAGATATGCGGATCCATTCCTTTATGGTCATGGTGCTGATCATGCTCCGCACCTTCCTTGTGGTCATGTTCATCTTTAGCCCCGCCCGCCCGATAGGTAACCCGCTCTCCGGCATTGACTATCCGCAGAGATTTACTCTCGATGCCCGTGATAATTTTTTCCACCCACGGCTCCATGTACTTGTTGGTATACACGAACAAACCGGCACGACTGATCCTGATCATATCTTCCGGCCTTGGCTCGAAGGTATGCGGCTCAATACCAGGCGGCAGCAGCATGGTAACCTGCGCCTTATCGCCTGCGATAGTACGGGCAAAGTCATATAGCGGAAATAGGGTTGTGACCACCTGTAAGCCAGCTACCGGCTTTTCTTCACCTTTTTTGCAACCTGATAAAAAAAGGGCGGCACAGCATGAAAAAATAATTACGACAATACCAACAATTCTAACTTTCATAAAGTTTGTACGCTTCGCAACCTGATTCCATCCGGAAGTATGGAAATTGCGCCCTCCTTATAAAGTCCTCCAACCGCTTTTTTAAAGCTCTTTTTGCTTAACCGCAGCAGCGTAGCAATGGCATCTGGAGAACTTTTGTCGGTTAAAGGAAGAAATCCTTTGTTGGCTGCCAGAGCGTCCAGGATAACATCGCGATCTTTTGCCGCGTCCGTGGCGCCCCCTTTGCGCAGCGTCACGTCAACCTTGCCATCGTCCCTTATTTTTTTAACATATCCGAGCAGACGCTCTCCACAGGAGGGCTTGACAACCAACTCCGTATGAAAGATCAACCCGCCGAAACTGTTATTGATAATGACTTTGGCGCCCAGATCAGTGATAGCATAGACAAGCAGTTCGACCTCAGCTCCTTCCGATAGAGTGTCATCCACAGGTTTAATAAATTTTTCAAGTTTTGCCGACGCCGCAATCCGACCGCTGTCATGCAGATAAATCCATACAAGCACCTGATTCCCGCGTCTGACCGGTTCCATCTGCTCCCCAAACGGCAGCAATAGATCCTTTTCCAAGCCCCAATCAAGGAAAGAGCCTACAGTCGTCGCTTCCTTGACTTTCAGGAGAGCAAACTCACCCACAACCGCGCGCGGCTTTTTGGTAGTAGCTGTCAAACGACCATCAGAATCAACGTAGACAAAAACGTTGAGGACTGTTCCAACCTCTGCGCCTGTTGGCACAAGTCGCAAAGGGAGAAGAACTTCTCCTTCTTTAGTTGCAAAAACGGCTCCGGAAGCTGTCATCCGGGTGATTGTGAGCTTATTGTAGTTACCTATTTGAAGCATAATTCCCCCTGCTTTACTAATATCGCCATTTAAAGTTAACTGTCTTACACCCGGGCATGGCCATCCGGAACAAATTAAATCCTTCCTCCGTGGCATCGGTCCCGCTGCAGGTAAGCCATTTCAGTCCCGGCAATAGAGACAGATTCAAAATCCCCTCATTACCAATAGCGGTGTGGTAGATAGATATTCGTTGCAGTGCCACCAGGGGACGCAGCAGAGACAACCCATGATCAGTAATTTTTGTATCGGAGAGATATAACTCCTGCAGTCCGCTCAGATGAATAATCCGGTTCATAATTATATCATCGCAATTATAGAGAAACAGGGATTGAAGATCACCAGGCTGAAGATCTTTCAAAAAATTTGTATCCACACTATCGTCTACTTTTACGTCCAGTCGCAGTGATGTATTAAGGAAAACCTCTTTAGCGCCCCGTGCTATCCCGATCCGCTGCCATTCTCTAAAATCGATTGAAGAAATTTTCCGCACAAAAAGAGTCCCGCAGTTTTGTTCAGCCGGGAAGCGGACAATTCTCGTTTCAAAGAGTGCTTCATCAACGCCGGTTGACTCGCCACGAACAGTTGACAGGCGCCGACGGATTCGAGCTATATCCAGGTCAACGGCAGCAGCCATCTCCGCTAATAGATCGACTCCATCAGCCAGTGCATCATTAACCCGTATCTTGAAATGGTATATGTCTGTCTGTTTCAGCTCTTCAGTCTGGCGGATAACTGCATGGATATTTTGTTGAACCGCTGCAAGTTGGCGGATAACACGTACGAGTTCAAGTGCGATATCCATCTCTGATCCATAAGATACCGGTGCTTGTTCCCATTCACTTAAGAGGTCGATCAGAACCTGTCTATTTCCGGTTTGATACGCTTCATTGGCAAGCGCCATCAACTCCTGTCTGCGCAGACGCTCGATCTCATCAGCAGCAAGATCAGGGTGAACAGCTTTGGCCACACCTCGATATAGAGATTTCAGGCTTAGATTGGCTACATCCTGAGGTGCCTCATCATCATCAAGCAGGTCTGTTGAATGCTGGAAGTGGGTATAGGAAGGTGACTGTTTTAGTGAATCATCCGATTTCTCTGCCATCATTTCACCTAGAAGGCCATTTAATTGCCATTCAAGGTCTTCTAAAGTCTCAATACGGACGCCAAGTATATCCTCATACACCTGTTCGAACATTCGTATTTCAGACTTCAGACGGCTATAATCCTGCTCTCGATGCTGAAGATCAGCCTTAACCTGTGCCAACTGCTGATATTTGTGTTCCAGCTCAATTTCTTCAGGGGTTTTAAGCCGGTTTTTAAATGGGGTCATAATATACGCTCAGTTAAAGACAATTCGCGTACTTCACGGGCAAGCGGCAAAGTTATACGCCTTTTCTCAGCCATTGAGAAACGGTATAATTGATTAAAAGATGTTATTAAAGCTATAACTTCCCGGCTCGAAGTGGCAAGAATATAGTCAACCACATCATCTGGTATCCTTATTTGATGATCCTCGGCCACCTTCTTGATAATCATTCTGCGGGAGTTGTCGTCAGATGTATCGAGCCTGGCTACCAGTCCCCATAACAACCTGGAAGTCAGATGATCGTCCATATTGGCAAGTTCACGCGGCGGGGTGGCTCCGGCCATGGCAATCGTACGACCAGATGTATGAAATTCGTTAAACAGTTGCCAGAGAGACCGCCGCAGGTCCGGATCATCCGGCATATCCTGCAGGTCGTCCACCACTAAACCGCTAGCGTTGCAAAATGTCGATACAAGTTGTTCAGGTGAAGTAGGTTCACGGAGCGAAAGATAGGGGAAATTACTCCCGGCAATGGAGCGAAGCAGATGGGTTTTTCCGGACCCTGAGGGACCATACAGGTAAATCAGGCATTCGGAATCAGAAGGATCGGTAATCCGTAGTGCAAACCGTAGTGCGGCTGCGTTTCCTTCACAGGGGACAAAGCTGTCAAAACTGAAGCTCTGGGTAATAGGAAAATCAAAAAACTGCTGCATGGTTAAAAAAGATGCGCCTGTGGTGATTCAGGGACAATACGGCCAAAATGCAGATAGGCCGCACGGGTAGCCACTCTACCGCGCGGGGTGCGGTTGATAAATCCGTTTTGAATCAGAAATGGCTCGTAGACATCCTCAATGGTATCGCTTTCTTCACTGATGGCTGCGGCAATTGTGTCCAATCCAACCGGCCCCCCTCCGAATTTGTCAATAATCGTCAGCAGGATCATACGATCCATCTGGTCAAATCCCATCTCATCTATTTCAAGCAACTTGAGCGTTTCCCGCACTACTTCAAGAGTTATGACACCATCGGCACGCACTTGGGCATAATCACGCACTCGGCGCAGCAGGCGGTTGGCAATCCGGGGGGTTCCACGGCTGCGACGAGAAAGTTCTGCCGCCCCCCGTGGATCAATCTCCATACCCAGAATACCGGAAGAACGGCAGATAATGGTGGCAAGTTCTTCATAGGTGTAAAATTCAAGGCGCGAAATAACCCCGAAGCGATCTCTAAGAGGCGATGAAAGTAGTCCTGCCCGGGTTGTGGCACCCACCAGTGTAAAGCGGGGCAGGTCCAGCTTGATTGAGCGAGCGCTCGGCCCCTGACCGATCATGATATCAAGCTGATAATCCTCCATAGCCGGATAAAGTATCTCTTCAACTATATGGGAAATGCGGTGAATTTCGTCGATAAAGAGGACGTCATGCGGTTCAAGATTGGTAAGAATGGCGGCCAAGTCTCCCGGACGTTCAATAACCGGCCCGGAGGTAGACTTGATATTGACCCCCATCTCGCAGGCGATGATATTGGCCAACGTCGTCTTGCCAAGTCCGGGAGGGCCATACAGCAGGACATGATCAAGTGCTTCCCCCCGCCCCTTGGCG
>JANXYR010000019.1 GCA_025355965.1 Geobacteraceae bacterium | reverse complement strand
GATAGGTTTTTTTTGTGCTTTTTGTTCACTGCTGAGCTGTCAGAGAACTTCTTCGTTCATAGCCCCAGTTCGATAACCCTGTAAATCAAGTGACACGTAGGTAAACCCGGTCGCTTTAACCAACCTGACTACTTCATCCCGCAGAATTCCGGTTGCACGTTCAAACTCTTCCTCACCCAGTTCAATCCTTGCAACACTTCCATGATAGCGCACCCTAAGCGTACGAAATCCCAAGGCGCGCAGCGATTCCTCGGCAGCACCAACTTGACTGACCCTAAGAGGGGTAATGGAGGTGCCATAGGGGAAACGGCTTGAAAGACATGCAAAAGCCGGCTTATCCCAAGTTGGTAATCCCATTTTATGTGAAAGATCGCGAATATCCTGTTTGGTGAAACCGGCCTCCTCCAGTGGGCTACGTACTTGCAGCTCTTCTGCCGCTATCCGTCCAGGCCGATGGTCGCATGCATCATCAATGTTAGTACCGTCCAGTACATTCCATAAACCTTCCGCTTCTGCAATCGCCCTCAGCTTGCTAAACAGCTCTTTCTTGCAATAATAGCAACGGTTGCGAGGGTTATCTCGAAATTCGGTAATATCCAGTTCCTCTGAAACTATTACCAAGTGCTGACCACCAATCCGCTCGGCTAGTTCTCGTGCTTCATTCAATTCACGCTCCGGATAGGTCTGTGAAGTAGCAGTAACGGCCAGAGCTCCATTCCCCAACACCTCAGCCGCCACTGCAAAAAGAAGCGTTGAATCAACTCCGCCAGAAAAACCGATCACACACCCACCCATATCGGCCAGGATCATGCGAAGTTTATCTGTTTTGTCCTGTAGTAATTCGTTCATAAAAGCGACTTTCCTTGCTTACAGCATGTAGTCCGTGAAAAGAAAAAAATTGCCATTATTTTGCAAGTCAGCATTTCTAATAGAATCAAACTTCCAATGTATATCCAACCATCGCGATCTGAAACTCTTTCGGAAATTCACGCAACAACCGCGCTGAAGCGGCAAAACCGGTGCAGTGACTGGCAGCCAGCTTACTTATACCCATCCCCCGCAGCGCAGCGATCGTATTCCTGAGCTGTTCCTGGCCACAGAATCCTAAGTGCGTGCCGCCAATAACGGCATAGATATCGCGTCTGCCGGTCATGCTGGCAATATGCTCCAACGTATTTATTAGCCCGGCATGGCAGCATCCCAAAAGCAGTACAAGCCCCTTTTCAGTTTCGAGCAGCAGCGACTGATCGTCCGGCGTATGGTCAGGCTCATTACCATTGCAATCGCAGTACAGCCCTTGGTCTCCTGTCTCATAGACTATCACACGTGGCACCTCGCCGGTCAGGTAAATCCCGGGGGCTATTTCTCTGAACTCTTTCGATAAATCGAAGGTTGCTCCTACCGCTTCCAGATCATCACGACTGGCCGGTATCCCGATCGGATAATATTCAGCGGTGTCTTTTACCCGATAGCGCGATTTAAAAATAGATGGATGACCATAAACCAGTTTTGGTCCACACTCCTCAAGTAAAGGTTTTAAACCACCTGCGTGGTCATAGTGACCGTGTGAGATAATCACATGCTTGACCTGGGAAAGATCCTTGTTCATACGCCGGGCATTGTGCAGCAAGGTCAAACCCTGGCCGGTGTCGAACAGCAACGGATCACCAACTGTCGGCTCAATCAGAGCGGAGAATCCATGTTCCCCAATCGTGCCGGAGATAGATCCGACCGAGTTTTCACAGAGGACCGTGATGCGGGCTTTCATTTGCAGCAGGTGATCTTCGGGAAACGTGGCACACCCATCTTGGCAAGGATGTTAAAGAGTGGACAAAACTGGGTGAAGCCGGACTGGAATAGATTCAAGCCGACAAAACCGGTGAACCAGAGCCAGTTTGGGGAATGAAAGTGTGCCAGCAGCAGCGTAATCATAATAAACGCTCCGGCAATTATGCGGATGATGCGTTCGATATAGAATTCTTCTTTCATGCGTTCATCTCCTGTAAGGTTTAAATTTTAAGTTTATTTCCTGCCCAGCATTTCGGCGATTTTCCCAGTTACCTCGCCGGTCAGAACCGGGCAGGCGCCTTTGTGGGTCTTACGAATGATCTTGCAACAGGTTACACCGTACTTTTCACTGAACCAGGTATGCAGCTCCTTGGTCAGATGAGTAGTTTCCTTTTTGTCGGTCAGAACCAGTCCCAGTGCAACAGTTCCACCTGATACTGCTCCACAGATACATCCTGAATTTGAACCAAAACCAAAACCTGATACAGTGCCAACTATCGATTCAGGTATATCTGCAGCAAAATGCCTCCGCACAGTTTCAAACACCGCCTCAGCACAATGATATTTTCCTGAACGGTAAAGCCCCTCTGCTTCTATCTGGCACTGTTCTGCCAGCTCCATTCCTTCCAGTGAAGGTTTTGCATTTTTTGACCAGAACATGTTGCCCCTCTTTTTACGGGTTGACTACTTCAACTTTACGCGGTTCTTTCCTGCGTTGAACAAGAAAATACAGGATCGGAATTGTGATCTGGGAAAGTGTTGTTGCTGCTATCTCGCCACACATCATCGCTATTGCCAACCCTTGGAAGATCGGATCGAACAGAATAACAAAACTTCCCACAACTACCGCCGCTGCGGTTAATAACATTGGACGAAAGCGCACTGCCCCAGCTTCAATAATCGCTTCATCCAGCGCCAACCCTTCATTTCTTCGTAATACAGCAAAGTCTATGAGAATAATGGAATTCCGCACGATGATGCCGGCAAGGGCGATGAAGCCAATCATGCTGGTTGCGGTAAAGAACGCCCCAAATATGGCATGGCCAGGCAGGATACCGATGAGGGTCAGCGGGATCGGAGCCATAATAACCAATGGTGTAGTAAAATCACGGAACCAGGCGACAACAAGAATATAAATCAACACCATGACAGCCCCAAAAGCAATCCCCAGGTCGCGGAACACCTCATAGGTAATGTGCCACTCGCCGTCCCACTTCATGCCGACATGTTCTTCGCTCCAAGGCATACGTGACGCAAGCACTTCGATTTTCTGTCCGTCCGGCGTCGGAATGGCATTGATCTCTTTCTGCATCTTTAAAATTGCATAAACAGGCGCCTCAATCTGCCCAGCCACATCAGCTGTCACGTACACGACGTTCTTGAGGTTTTTACGATAAAGGGTTTTCTCCTCATCCCCTGTCGTGACACGCACAAGCTGTGACAGCGGTATGTTTCCCTTCGCCCCGGTTACATATATCGATGACAATGCTGCGGCGGAACTCCGCTGACCAGCAGGAAGCCTCAGGTTGATGGTCACCGGTTCTTTCTCTTTTGGCAGATGTAGCAGTCCGGCATCCTGGCCATTCAAGGCAATATGCAGAGTCTTGGCAACATCCTCCACGGCGACGCCGGAAAGAGCCGCTTTTTCGCGATCAACAGTAAAGGTAAGTTTGGACTGGTTCTCCTCACGATACCAATCTACATCAACCACGCCTTCTGTTTTGGCCATGATCGCTTTGACTTTAGCAGCAACTCCCGCCCGCGAGGCATCATCAGGACCATAAAGTTCGGCTACAAGTGTTGCCAGCACCGGAGGACCCGGCGGGATCTCGGCAACTTTTACTCTTGCGCCATATTTGTCGGCAATCGCCTTGACTAATGGACGGATACGTTTGGCAATTGCATGAGACTGTTCTTTGCGCTCTTCCTTGGGAAGCAGGTTGACCTGAATATCGGCCAGACTGGCCCCTTTACGCAGATAGTAGTGTCGGACCAGTCCATTGAAATTGAACGGCGCACTGGTGCCGATATACTGCTGGAAATCTGTTACTTCCGGGACAGAGCGTAATGCATCCGCAATCTCTTTTGTCATACGGGCGGTCTGTTCCAGTGGCGTGCCATCAGGAGCATCAATAATAATTTGCAGCTCGTTTTTATTGTCAAACGGAAGCATTTTTACGGTGACCGCCTGAAAATATATGAGAGAACAGGAAGCCAGTAGCAACAGCACCACACCTGACAGGAACGCAGTGCGCATCTTGGCATCGTGCAGGAACGTTCCCATCAAGCGGCGATAAAAAGTAGTCAGTTTTGACACCTTTATTTCATCATTAGCGTCGTGATGTGATTCCCCCTTCATAAAACGGAAAGCAAAGTAGGGGGTAACAATAAAAGCGATAAACATGGAAAGCAGCATTGCGGTACTGGCCCCAACCGGGATCGGGCGCATATATGGACCCATAAGACCGCCAACAAAACCCATCGGCATAACAGAGGCGATTACGGCAAACGTTGCAAGAATGGTTGGGTTACCTACCTCATCAACCGCTAGTATCGCAGCTTCCAATGGTTCCATCAACTTGGTGGTGAAGAAGCGATGAATGTTTTCGACCACAACAATGGCATCGTCGACCAGAATTCCGATCGAGAAAATCAACGCAAAGAGGGTGATTCGATTGAGGGTGTAGCCGATCAGATAAATCACCAACAAGGTCAGTGCCAAAGTCACCGGGATAGCGATGGCCGCTACCGCACCGGCACGCCACCCCATAAATAACGCAATGAGGATCGTGACCGAGATGGCCGCCAAGAACATGTGAAACAGCAACTCGTTGTTCTTTTCCCGAGCTGTTTCTCCGTAATTGCGGGTAATCGTTACCTGAACATCGGAAGGGATTGTCTTACCCTTCATAAATTCTATTTTTTTCAGAAGGTCGTCGGCAATCCAGGTGGCGTTAGACCCCGTCCGCTTGGCAACGGCGATGGTTACCGCAGCGTAATCCTGCTTGGGATTAGCGGATATTTTCTTATGTGCGGCCCCTGGTCCCATACCGAAAAATACATAATCCTCCGGCTCGCTGAGGCCATCCTCTACTTTGGCTACGTCCGACAGATAAACCGGTTTTCCGCCATAAACGCCTATTACTACACGCTTTACAGATTCAGCGTTTTCAAGGAAACCACCGGTTTGTACAAGCATTGACTTATTGTCACTTGAAAAACTGCCGGATGGCAATGATGCATTGCCCTTTTGCAGTGCGCCTGCAACCTGCAGCGGCGAAAGACCAAACCCGGCCAGGCGTGGCGCGTCCAGAGTAACACGCAACTGTCTTGGGAGACCACCGGTTATGGTAGTTTCAGCGGTACTTTGACTCTTTTTAAGTTCGTCTGCAACTTCATGTGCAAGCGCTCGCAACGTACCGTGGTCGTAGCGATCCGACCAGAGTGTAAGGGCCATAATCGGGACATCGTCGATGGATTTAGGCACCACCAGCGGCTCATAAGCACCCGGCGGAAGCAGCGAACGATTGCTCATGACCTTGTTGTAAAGCTTGACCAGCGAATCTTCCATCGGCTGTCCAACCTGAAAGCGGACCGTGACGATCCCCACACCGGGACGACTCATGGAATATACGTATTCGACACCTTTGATTTCCCACAATTTGGCCTCAAAAGGTTTGACCACCCTCTCCTGCACCTCTTGCGGAGATGAACCTGGCATCGGAAGATAGATATCTATCATCGGCACCACGATCTGTGGTTCTTCCTCACGCGGGGTCATTTTTACGGCGAAGAAGCCGAGCAGAAGAGAAGCACCCACAATCAGCGGGGTCAGCTTGGAATTAATAAACGAGCGGGCAATTTTTCCGGCAAAACCGAGGTTTTCCATGGTCTACTCCACCCTTGCCCCTTCGGTGACCTTCTCGACACCAGCTACAACCACACGATCACCTTCCGACAGACCGGAAAGAATTTCCACCCGATCACCTGTCTGCCTGCCAACCTTGACGATTCGCATGCGGGCGATGTTTTCCTTGTCAAGCGTCCAGACGTAGGTCAGTGCACCGCGCTCAACAGCAGCTTTCTTCGACACTGTAATACCATTAACAGTTGTCCCGAGGTTGATCGAACCACGGCCGAACATCCCCGATTTCAAGCCGCTCTGTTTCAGGGCAATTTTGGCGGTAAAGGTGCGGCTTGCGGAATCGGCGGTAGGCACTATCTCTGCGATACGGGCAGCAAAGGTACTGCCAATGGCATCAAGCGTCACCTGTAGCGGGGTACCCGGCTTGACCTTGGTCGCAACACCCTCCGGCAACGCCAGTTCTAACTGATAGGTTCCTTCATCCTCAATAGTCATCAGCGGCTGACCCGGGAAAACTGTTGCTCCAAGATCGGCCTGTTTGCTGGCAATAATTCCGGAGATCGGTGCGATGATTCGGGTATAATCCGACATCGCACTGGCTGCTTTGGATCCCTCTTGAGCCTGCCTTAATCTTGATTCAGCACGGGCTGCGCCCTGAACAGCCACATCTTTTTCGGTCTGCCTGACATCAAATTCCTGACGGCTGACCGCCTGCTCGTTGTAGAGTTTTTGGTAGCGATCAAAAGTAGTATCGGCCAGTTTTTTTCGGGACAGTGCTTCATCCAGGCCGCGGCGGGCCTCGTCAATAGCAGCGGTTGCAACAGCAGCGTTTGCCTGATTTTCCTGGGCATCCAGCTGCGCCAGTACCTGCCCTTTTTTCACCCGGTCACCTTCGCGAACACGGAGCACACTGATGCTGCCGGGGATACGGGTAGAGACGACAGCACTGGTGCGCGCGCGCACACTTCCTACCACATCCAGCAACTCCGGCATGGCAACATTCTTGACGGATTCCAGCGTCACACCCTTGACTACCACCACCGGAGCGTTTTCGGCTTTTTCTGCATCATTCTTCTTTGAGCATCCGACAGCAGAAAGTGCGGCAATCAGCAATATTGTTACAAGCAACCTGCAATTCATCATTTAAGCATCTCCTTCACAAATGTTCCCGTCATATAATAAACTTGGCCACCTGCCAGGGCATATCCCGCCTCGGTTTCGACCAGATTAGCCCTGGATTGGTTAAGAGCCGTCTGGGCGTCAAGCAGCTCAACCAACGTTGCCAATGAATTTTCATACCGTTTGGTGAGAAGCCTGACCGTTTCCTCGGCATCCAGCAGCGCGTGCCTAGTCACCTCAAGACGTTTACCCGCTTCTTCCCGCCGGATATAACTCTCTTTAAGCTGATACTTTACATCCTTTGTTGCCGATTCCAGCATCTCGCGTGCAGCAGATTGACCGGAAAGTGCCCGTTTACGTTCGCTGTTGGTACGGAACCCATCAAATAACTGCCATTTAAGCGAAACGCCTGCAGTCCAGGTCTTATTATCCGCAGCAAACGGAACATCTTTGTCATTCAGTTGATAAGAAGCAAAAGCTCCCACCGTTGGCAGATATTCACTTTTGGCAAGCCTGAGCGCCGCATCTGATTTTTCGAGATCAGCATGAGACTGCTTGAGCTCGACACGGTTTTCAAGAGCTTCACTGACAACTTTATCACTTATGGCTGGAACCGCAATATTCTCCTGAAACCCGGAAATTTCATAAATATTGTCCTCAGGAAGACCGATCAACAGAGCCAGTTTCATCTTGGCAAGTTTCAGGTTGTTTCGGGCGGAGATATGCTGTTGTTCAACCATCGACAAGTGGGTACGGGAGCGCAGCTCATCCGATCTGAGACCGACCCCTATTGATGTCCTGACAGTTGCCAATCTCATGTTCTCCCTGGCATCGGCAACCGCACTATCGGCCACTTTCAGCTGAGCATCTGCTTTTTGTACTTCAAGATACGTGTAAAAAACCTGAAATGCCGTACCCTGACGAGCCGCTTCCAGCACCAGCTCTGATTTTTGTGCATCCTTGACAGCCAACTCCTTCATCGGTGAAAGAGAAGGAACAAATAACGGCTGCTGAACAGAGAGTACGGTTTTAAAGTCGTGCTGTGCAGAAGGATTGTTCAGGTTACTGATACCGAAATCATTCGCGGTAAAACGACCTTCATCAAGCTTCATCATAAACGTGTTAACCGGCGAGTTGGATGCCACCAGAGTTTCCTCAAGTGAAACAGCAGGTAAATAGCGGGCATTGGCACTTTCAACCCCCTGTTGTACAGCTTGGGAACTATACCGGGCTGCCTTGATCTGGCTGTTGCTTTCAAGGGCCATGCTCATCGCATCCTTGAGCGATAACTTCAGCGTTTCAGCCCCGGCAGCAGCGACCGAAAGCAGCAAAACCGCAGATGTAATTAATAAACGGTACATATCACCCTCCGTAATTTATATACATTTATATATATAAAAAGTTGAATATGTCAATACATAATTTCAGTTTCATAAAACAAAACCTCCGTGGATTTAGCAACCTCGGAGGTCTGAATGCTACTTGGCAGGTCACTTTAAATCAGGGGTGACTTCCGGGCTTGTCAGCAAGCTCGCAATCGGAATAGCTGACCACCCGGTTGCGCCCTTCACGCTTGGCAAAGTACATAGCCTTGTCAGCCCGTTCCAGCAAAGAGTACGCATTATCGTTATCGTGCAGAAAACATGTACTGCCAATACTAATAGTCATGCCAAGCTCAGGGATACGATGCAAGGGGGTTTGTGCCACGACAATACGTAATTTTTCAGCCAACTTGAGCGCATCCAATTCAGGCGTATGAGGCAACAGCACTACAAACTCCTCGCCACCGAAACGGGCAATAATATCAGTATTACGCAGGGTATCCACCAGCATCTGGGTCAGATGTTTCAGAACCAGGTCACCATTCTGATGTCCCCACGTATCGTTGACCAGCTTGAAGTTATCAATATCTATCATCAGCAGAGATAACTCTAGCTTGTGGCGCTTGGCTCGAAGCACCTCCTCCTCAATTCTGCGATCGAGGTAACGGCGGTTGAAAATCCCCAACAGCGGATCAGTGATAGTTTCCACTTCCAGAACATAAATACGCTTTAGTTCCTGAGTAGTACGGTAGGCCAGCAGGCAAACCAGCAGAACAAAGACAGATCCAAAGAACAAAATCGCTGTTACCAAAATTTCAGACCCTATGTAGAATGTTCCATATTTAAGGACAAAGAACCCCAAATAACCAAAGAAGAACAACAGGATCAGTCCACCCAGAAAATACCAGCGGCGGCGGGTCACCCCGTGAGGGAGCTCTTTTGTCAGCTTGCGCACGACTGTTATGGAAATGGCAAGCAGGAAAAGAGCTGTCACCAACAACACAGCCATCAGGTCGCTCATGAAAAAGTTACCTATCAGACAATTTTCAATAGAAAAGGGTATTATCGGCACGCTGCCTGCTCCAAACGTCAGGTTTTAGTAAAAGATACCATTTTTTTAATATCGCGCAACATACCATTCTGATCAAACCATCGTCAAAGCAATTTTAGAAGCGTTTGAGGAGATATCATGTGCTCAACCGCAAGGGTTACGCAACGTTAAGTAGCATCTATTTTTGTGTAGCGCGTGTTGCAAAGCGACACCCTGCTACTGAAGCAAAAAAGGGGATACCCGCTGCCAGGCATCCCCTTCGGATTTATACGGTTTTCTTGACCACGGCTGGCAACTGCATTATAAACTTAACCGATGCAACATCTCGCCCAAACCCTCAAAGCACTCTCAGACCCGATCCGTCTGCGCATCATCCTACTGCTGCAAGCAGAAGGTGAACTGTGCGTCTGCGACCTAATAGAGGCACTCAAACTGCCCCAGTCTACCGTATCACGCCACCTGGCCTACCTAAAGCACAGCTGCTGGGTTGATACCCGTCGTGAAGGGGTATGGATGTACTACACACTTAGCCAGGAGAGTTGTATCATCTGCAAAGAGTTGCTACAAACCCTCAAACAACATGCCAGCACACTTCCCGAAGCTACATCAGACCACAACACATTGGTTGCCATCCAACAGAACAAAGATAATCCAACCTGCCACTAAGTAAATTGTAGCTTGTTATATCCGTAAAAGCGGATATACTAATCTTACTTATATTCAGTGAGGTAAATCATGCATGAACACATTTCCCGTAAGCTTTCCTTCCTCGACCGCTGGCTAACCCTCTGGATTTTTGCCGCTATGGCAATGGGTGTCGGACTTGGTTTTTTAGTTCCCGGCACGGAATCATTCATAAATAGCTTCCAGATAGGCACTACAAACATTCCAATTGCCATTGGCTTGATTGTCATGATGTACCCCCCCTTTGCCAAGGTGAAGTACGAGGATATGCCTGAAGTATTCCAGAATAAGAAAATTTTGGGACTGTCTCTTGTGCAGAACTGGCTGATTGGACCGGTGCTGATGTTTGTGTTGGCTGCGCTGCTACTGCCGGATAAGCCGGAGTATCTGGTGGGATTGATCATGATTGGTCTGGCACGCTGCATCGCCATGGTGATTGTCTGGAACGAACTGGCCAAAGGAAACACTGAGTACGCAGCTGGTCTGGTGGCATTCAACAGTATCTTTCAAGTGCTTTTTTACAGTGTATATGCCTGGTTCTTTATTACAATACTGCCACCGCTGGTCGGACTTAAGGGCATGGAGGTGAACATAAGTATTGGTCAGATCGCCGAGAGTGTCTTTATCTACTTGGGCATCCCCTGTATCGCCGGTGCCTTGACCCGCTTGGTTGGCGTAAAGGTTATGGGCAAGAAACGGTATCACCGCGAGGTAGTACCAAAGATCAGCCCGCTAACACTAATCGCACTGCTCTTTACTATCGTTGTAATGTTCAGTCTCAAGGGCAACCTGATTGTCCAACTTCCTCTTGACGTAGTACGTATTGCTATTCCGCTCTGCATCTACTTCATTATCATGTTTGTTGTCTCTTTCTGGATGGGCAAGAAACTTGGAGCTGACCACAGCAAAACCACTACCTTGGCATTCACTGCGGCCAGTAACAATTTTGAGCTGGCCATTGCCGTAGCAGTTGCGGTCTTCGGACTCAATTCCGGAGCGGCTTTTGCTGCAGTTATCGGACCGCTAGTGGAGGTGCCGGTCATGATCGGCTTGGTGAATGTGTCCTTCTGGTTTAAGCAAAAATACTTCCAGTAAAAAAACAATGAGCACGACGGTTGTTTGTAAGCAAAACAGAAGAATCCGATTGAAAAGTCAGGTAAAAGAGTGAAAATCAGTCAATTTAAAAAAATCAACCGTTCAATAAAGATACCTCAAAATAAACCATCGGAACGCTGCTGCGGTAAGAGCAATGAGACTGAAATGGCGCCATGCTGTGGCCCTCGTATGGTTATGACCGGCGGCGAAATCTCTGATAAAGTCCCTGGTTTTCTCTTCTGGGTAGAGACGCCTGCCGGAAAAGTACCGCACATATCAACATCGCTAACATATAATGACCATTTTGGTGCATGTATGGCACGCTGGGGAATCAACAGGATGGGTTATATTGTACCTCCTGGCTGCTACGCAATCGGTATGCCTAGCCCAGATTCACCGGTAATTGTTACTGCCAATTACAAGATGAGTTACGACTTGATTCGGAGTGTTTTGTCCGGCAGCAATGTGTGGTTACTGGTTCTGGAAACATTTGGCGTTAATGTTTGGTGCGCTGCAGGCAAGGGGACGTTCGGAACGGACGAGTTGGTCAAAAGAATAAACAAGACAGCGCTTAACAAGGTGGTCAACCACAGGCAATTGCTCCTGCCCATTCTTGGCGCACCCGGTGTCAGCGCTCACGAGGTAACAAAACGCACTGGATTTTCGGTGCGTTATTCCGCTATCAGGGCACATGATCTGCCCGAATTTCTCAACAACGGCATGGTGACGACACCAGCTATGCGAAAGATAAGCTTCACGACTTACGAGCGACTGCTGTTAGTGCCTGTAGAGATTATTCTTGCGATGAAGTCCAGTGTTCTTATCAGTGCGGTTGTTTTTCTGACAACATTGTTGGCAAATGGTTATTATGCCGCCATATTAATGGTTCTGGCGTATCTGGGCGCAGTACTTACAGGTGTCGTCGTAGTGCCAATACTGCTCCCCTGGATTCCTTGCCGAAGCTTTTCATTAAAAGGAACACTGGCAGGTATCGCGTGGAGCACCCTCTTCTATTTTTGTGCTCACGGCAGTACATGGAGCATGACAACAACTGCTGCCGCATTCCTTGCCCTCCCGGCAATTTGCGCCTTTCATGCCCTTAATTTCACCGGATGTACTACATTTACATCACGATCAGGTGTCAAGAAAGAGATGCGGCTCGGTATACCGATCATGGGAAGCGCCATCATAGTCAGTGTTATTTTGCTTACCATAGGTAGATTTTTGTAGGAGGAACTTGTAATGACGGGATTACGCTACCTGAAAAACGTAGCCACACTTAAACTAAACCAAGCTGCTTGCATCGGTTGTGGCAGATGCATTGAGGTTTGTCCGCACCAGGTATTTGCATTAGATGGCAGAAAAGCCCGGATAGATGACTGTGATGCCTGCATGGAGTGTGGTGCCTGTGCAAGGAACTGTCCGGTCAATGTGATCAGTGTAGATGCAGGAATGGGATGCGCCTCAGGCATGATAAATGAATGGTTTCAGGAACATAATATTCGTGTTATGAAAAGTAATAGTTGTTGTTAGTTAGATCGTACCGACATTCGGATTTTGAAAGGATTTTCACTATGGACGAACGAACAAAGGAACTTATTGCCATTGGCGCATCGGTAGGTGCTCACTGCCAGCCCTGCCTCACCTACCACGTAGAGAAAGCACGGGAGTTGGGCATTGATGACGAGGAAATCCGAGCTGCAATTGAAACAGGACACATGGTTGAGAAAGGTGCAATGAGTGCCATGAAGAAGTTTTCGGCGAACATTCTTGGCACAGCATCATCCTGTAATAACACCACTGATAACACACCGCCCAAAGAATGTTGCGGTTAAAACAACCTCCTCGTCCGCCATCGTCATCGCCTTGACGGTGGCGGACGGTGCAGGTTTATGAAGAGTTGTCGCCGGAACTTATCCGGCATGGGATTAAAGCAGCTCTGGCGTGAAGGTTTTATGATGTGGCGAACGTTTTCAAGAGTTGGTCCCACTCTTCAGGCTTCAGGGGTACCGGTCGCATTACCGCATTTTTCCTGACTGCGCGCGGATTTTCCAGCCAGCGTTTCAGTTTTTCTTCGTCCCATGTTTTATTGTCTTCAAATGTTTGCGGATAAAACTTGCTCAACAGGCCTGACAGGTTTGGTCCCACAATTCCGACCCCCAAACCTCCATCACGTTTTGACAGCAGTTTATGACAACTGCCACAATTCTTAACAAAGATGTTCTGTTTCGCTGATTCAGCAGCGCTGAAATGGACCACCATTGGTGGTTCTCTGAGAGCCTTTCCTGCCTTTAGCCCACCAGCAAGGACCGTCGTCACAAGACGGTTCAGATCCAGTTCCGAAAAATGAAAAATTGGCATGTAGAGAGCCGGGTTAACCAGCGCCGAGCGAATTGCCTCCGGCTGGGCCGTCCATAGCAGGCTGTCAAGGTTTGTGGCCAACCGATTGCCGGTGTCGTTCAAAACGTGACAGCGACGGCAAGCAGCTTTTTCAGCGAGCTGTATGCCTGATAACACCTCGGCAGAGCGGCTGTTGGTAAAGCTGGCGTAACGCCCCCTGATCAAGCCACTGTGGGCAAGTCCCTTGCGGCTGGTGCGCTGATTGCCATGGTGGCAACCGGCACAGATTCCCTGTTCGACATAGTGCGTTTGATGGCACTCCAGGCAACTATTAGAGGGTGCTGCAGTCGCCGAAAATGAACAGGTCAGCAGGATCACAGCTATCAGAACGGCATGACTAAGGCCCAATTTTCCCCCCTGAAGAATAGTCCAATCAGCGTAAGCAGCAACATCCCCACAAACAAAACCAACACAGGTAGTGCAATTGTGCGATGCCTGGGACCAAACCAGGCCGCCCTTTCAGGAGCCCTGCCGATCAGCCATGGCAGGACGACAAAGAGTATTCCGCCCAACATCACCGGATAAATCAACCAGACCCGATAGCTGACCAGCTCCTGAATCCAGAGCAAAAACCAGGCCGACTTGACCGGATTTGGCACTACCGCAAGCTTGGCCGGTTCCTGCAGAGGGGCCGGTATCAGCGCAGCAAGCAGCAGGAGCAAGAACGTGCATAACAAGAAGGAGCGCTTGATCAAGCGGAAAAAATGTGGTGAACTTTTAAGGTAGCTTTTCATAGGTAAGGGAGCAGTCCCTTCTGTTTTCGTACAAGGTAGAAATGCAGCAGACATAAACAGAGCGTGACGGCTGGCAGAAGCACAATGTGCAGCACATAGAAGCGGATCAGCGACAGAGGGCCACCCACGCTGTCCGGCACAAGGATATCGCGAAAAAACCCGCCCAGCGGTGCAGCCTCCAGCAAAGTCATGCCTGTCTGAGTGGCCCAGAGCGCCAGTTGATCCATCGGCAGCAGATAACCGGTATAGGCCTCAAAGACCACCAACCCCAGCAGACAGACGCCTATAACCCAGTTGCGCTGCCGTGGCGGAGCGAAAGCGCCGGTCAGTACCACCCGCAGAGCGTGCAGCATGATCATGATTAACAAAGCGTGGGAGGCCATGCGGTGCAGACTGCGCAAATACTTGCCGCCATGTACAGAAGCTTCCAGAAAAATAATCGAGTTGTAGGCTTCAGTGGCGCCAGGACGATAGTAGAACATCAGCAGCAACCCTGACAGGGCCAACAGCAGCAGAGCCGTGAAGGCCATCCCCCCCAGGCAGAATGTATAGCTGATGCGCAGGTTCCGCTGTAGCACCACTCTGGGAAAGAGATGTTTTAGAAAGTCTTTGAACACCAGTGCTCCTTCTTATCCCTGCACGACAAGATCAGTACCTTGCTGTTCGACTGCCAGACGTGGTAGCGACTTGTCAGCCGGACCGGTAAGCACCTTGCCCAGACGGTCAAAACGGCTGCCGTGGCAGGGGCATACCATCCCCTCCGAGGTAACCGAAACGGTGCAACCAAGGTGGGTACAGACCAGACTCAGCGCGATGAATGAACTACCTTCACGCATAATTGCAATCCGCTCCTGACGAAAAACAAGCGCCCCCCCCACCGGGATATCAACCATCGCTACCTGTAGCAGTGTCGGTTTCTTCACCCCTTTAGGTGTCAGAAACCGCCATAGCCCGGCCAGTAGAAGCGGCAGGGCAACCAGCGTAGCGATGAAGCTGCGGCGAGTTTGACGAATCGTTCCCATTTTTACTCGTAAACCTTTTTAAAATGAGTCTGTTTTGACGGTGTTGCCCACCTTTATCACGATTACAAAGGTCTGACAACCGAGGGTATAAGATATCGGGCAAAAAAGGCCGGCGGAGGTTGTCCGCCGGCACCACATGGAGGAGGGATACATAAATATATCTCTGCGCTACATTTATTAGATTGTTTTTAAATTATTTAAGGATTTCAGTGACGACCGCAACATCCTCGCTATGAAGATACGACGATAGTTAACTTCGGCCAGAATCGTAGGCGTAGAGTTTTTGGTAAGGAGGCTTATATCTTTTTTATTGCCATAATAACGAACATTTGGGCCAATCTTTACCTTGGCGCTCTCCAGCCTGATGGCCCCTTTGCCTACGTATTGGGCTATATCAGATTTTTTATCGTTAAGATCGCCGTAAATACGAGCCCTGGCAAGGCAGGTATGGACGCAGGCGGGTTCAAGACCAACAGCGGTTCGTTCAACACAGAGCGTGCATTTGTCCGCTTTGGGTGTGCCGTTTTCTTCAAAGACATACCGTGCCGTATAGGGGCAGCTGTCAGCGCAGGCTCCACAACCAATACAACGTACTTTGTCAATTTGCACCGTACCGTTAAACGGGTCTTTCCACGTAGCGGCGACGCTCAAAGTTTTTTTCTGACCTGTTTTGGGATCACTGAAAATTACCGACACCTTGTCAGCCGGGCAACTTTCCACACAAACCGGATTGTCACAATGGTTGCACAGACCAACATAATAGGTTGCAGCCAGACCATGAGGAGTTGCGTCAGGTCCCAAGCGCTCAACCCAACTTCTGCGCTGTTTCCGCTTTGAACTATCTACGCCGACAGGGACATCCCATTCAGCCCTGCAAGCGACACTGCAGGCGTGGCAACCGACACACCTGTTCAGATCTATAACCATGCCGTATTGACTCATAATTATCTCTCCATCTATAGTTCAAAATTTCTCATCGTAATGTTGTCCGAGCTGTTCAGGCCGGAATATTGAGTATCTTGTCATCTTTCATGATCCGCACAAAGCTGGTACGCATCCCATGCGCGCCGGTTTCCGGATCAACCGCCGGATTAGTTATCAAGGCCTGATCATCAAAACCTTTATTCACAGCATTTGTCATGGCAGGATTTTTTGTGCCGTAGCCGTGTGCCGTAAAAATAGTGTCTTTACGGATGCCCTCGGTAACCTTGAGGATTCCGGCTGTTGCCGAGACAACTCCATCCTGGTTGACCAGTCTGACCCTGTCACCACTTTTGAGACCAAGTTTCTGTGCAGTTTCCTGGCTCAACCAGATTGGATTCTCTGGCATTTCAGCGTTCAGCCAGACATTATTCATTGTACGATTAAAGGTATGAACCGGCACTCTGCCGTATACCAGTCGGGCAAAACCCTGTGGCGGCTCCGGAACTGGAGAATAGCTCGGCGCGCCAGGATAGCCAGCTTCAGCAAGGTCTTCATTGAAAAATTTGACCGGATAGACCGCACCATAAGGGTTTAAACCGGGCTGAAGGTGAATGCCGTCTTCCTTCTTTATTTGTGCAAGTGTAAGATTTGCACCGGCCAAAATCTTGTCTACCATCGCTTCTGCAGATGGAGCCGGGATCTCTTTAGTGTGTCCCAACCGCTTTGCCAGTTCGTTGGTTATCCAGACCGAATCTTTGCGCTGATGGTCTGCCGATACCTGCGGCACCAGCGGCATTCGTGGGGCGATATACTGCTGATGCTTATCGTTGAAGTCCCACTGAACGCCGGTTTTTACAATATCGTACCGTTCCAGATAGGAAAGCTCCGGCAGCAGAATATCGGCATACATGGTAATATCAGTCGGCATGACATCAACCACCATTACAAAATCCATCTGCTGCAACATCTTTATGGTTTCCTGCTGACCTGGAATGGTCTGGATCGGGTTCTGTCCCCAGGTGATACAGGCCTTGATTGGATACGGCTTGCCGGAAATAGCTGCATCCCTCAGTATCTGAGTCGGCGTACCGGGAGGCGAGAACTTGTGTTTTTCGGCCATTTTATGCAGGGCAAACTGTTCAGCATGCTCAACACCGATATCCAGCCAAGCTACCTTACCCAGTTTGGGTCCCTTAGCCCTTACAAAACCTCCCTTGACACCAATGGCCCCGAGCAGACCGGTCAGACAGGCCAGCGCTCGCTCGCGCTGAAAATCATTGCCATACCAGGTAACGTGGCGACCGGGATGGATAGAAACATGAGGGGCATTTTTGGCGAGAAGATCGGCAACTTCCTTGATCTGTGCGGCAGGCACATCACAAATCTTCGCTGCCCACTCAAGTTCGGCATGGGCGATGGCTTTGGCAAATTTGTCGAATCCCTCACCGTTTTTTTGCACATACGCTTTGTCGTAGACACCTTGCCTGACCAAATAATTCATAATAGCCAGCAGAAAGGCGCTATCAGTACCAGGTTTGATCTGTACCCAGATATCGGCTTTCGCTGCCGAGGATGAAAAACGGGGATCAACTACAACCAGCTTGGCACCGTTTTCAAGCCCCTTCAGATATTGTTTCACGTGGGAAACGTGGATATTTTCGCCGATATGAGTGCCAATCAGCAAAATCGCCTTTGCATTCGGCATATCCACGCTTTCAGCCGCCTCAACGCCAAAAGTGTTTATGTAGGCTATATCACGGGGTCCGCGGCATTGAAAAAATGAGGCTTCCGAATTGTTTGGAGTACCAACAACATGTTCGAAGTAATTCATCGGATAGGTGGCTGAGGCGCCGTGGGGAAAGATGGCAATGCCTTGTGGGCCATTATTTTTAATAACACTCTGCAGACGGGTTGCGCACTCATCAAGGGCTTCATCCCATGAAATCCTCTTCCATACCGGTGCGCCACGCTTACCGACGTTTTT
Source organism: Geobacteraceae bacterium (assembly GCA_025355965.1). Lineage (GTDB taxonomy): Bacteria > Desulfobacterota > Desulfuromonadia > Geobacterales > Pseudopelobacteraceae > JACRCG01. The sequence continues at coordinate 25,187 of JANXYR010000019.1, read as the reverse complement.
CAGTGGAAATTTGAGGCGGTCCTGATCGTACAGCAGCTTAACTCCTGCATTGCCGCGCGCACAGATACTTGCACCGTTGTCTACGCTTTTGGGGTTGCCTTCCAGCTTCACCAGTTTGCCATCACGCAGCTTGCCGACAAGCTGGCAGCGCCAGAAACACATTTCGCACACGCCTCCGGTAACAGTCGTAGTGTCGCCAAAACTGCCGGGGGCGGTAAAAGGCTTTTTAACAAAACCGGACTGCGCCCGTGACCCTGAAGCCAACCAACCTGACAACGCTGTGGTTAACGCTGCAGAAGCTGATGCCTGCAGGAAATTTCTTCGGGTCATCTGAAATGCCATGTTACGCTTCCTCCCTGGTAAAGAAATCAACCAATGTGAGTAATGTGGAATAAAACTTGTTTGTCGATCCGTTCAGAACCCGTTCCTTAAAAAGTGGGAACCACTTCCGGAAATGTTCGTTTAAAAATTGTTCTGCTTCGTTGTCCTGACCTTCATCAATCAACAGCGCAATAAAGTCAAGTTCAAGCACGAGATGGTCAGGAATATCACCTCCGCCTGACAATTCAAACCCATGTTGCTGGTAGAACTTCTTTACCCAGACAGCTGATGGACCGTACAGGTTCCCTTCCTGATCAAGATAAATCGAACTGTATGGAGGGGCAATCACTGCCGGTGGAGCGTTTATAAACAGTCTGGTATACTCAATCTGTAATATTTCAAGCCCTTCCGGGTTCGCGCAGTAACTTTTGCGCAATCCGATGGCATTATTGTTTAGTTCAAGATTCTTTACAATGCTGTCAAGAATATCAAAATATGGCTCACATAGCCATGTCTGCTCGGGGTAACGAAAGGATTGTGCTAAAAAATAGTAGAGTGCTGCAGGAGTTTTTGATTTGGAGTTAGTCATCGGTCCCATTGGAATACTTATTAGTAAAGAGATCATGCCTGGTGGGTAGGCGGGGCCGATCAATCGACCCCGCCCAGTATTTATTTAGCAGCCCTGCATGGAAGCAGCTTTGTCAACCTTGACTTTATCGCCGGCCTTCAGTTCGGCAGCATTACCAGCCTTGATGGTGACTTTGGTGCCTTCTACGGCAGTAACCTTGCCGGCTTTACCGTTCAGCTTGACGCCGGCACCTTTTTTCAGGTCGGCATTTGCGCCCATTTCGACAACGGCTGCTCCATCAGCTACGGAAACAACTTTGCCATCAGAAGCAAATGCGGTGGTGGCAAGAATCGTGGACAGGACCAACATAATGATGATTTTTTTCATAGATAGATGTTCTCCTTTTAGTGCGATCAGTCGCCTGATCATTGTTGACGCATATTATCAGTTTATTCATGAAAAAGTAAAATGAAAGTTTGGCAAATCCAAACAACAAATTGGCATAGCATCGCTGTTTACCAGAAACGTTTTTTTGTTAATCAGGAATCGGCTTGGCGTTCCACTTGACACGGACACCGGACTTTCTCTCAGGTGCTTTTTCAATCAGTTTCTTGTCTTCTTTCACTTGTTCTTTTTGAACCTGCTCCTGTGCAGGTGGCACCACTGTTTCATCCATCTTTTTTGACTGTTGCTGCGTAATGGTCCCACCAACAAACTGCCAGGAATTTATCCCCACGCTCGGTTCATCCAGAACAACTGTCTGGGTTTTACCGGAACGGTAGGTTATCACCAGTGAATCGGCCTGGCAGATGCCGGTGGCAAACAAAATCAGGGTGAAGGCAGAAAAGGCAGAAATTCGGTTCATAGGGATCATTCTCCTTAACTGGTTAGAGTTGGATGCCTGGGCAAGCTCCCGGCACCCTGATTGATCCCTAGAATACAATTTGCAGCATCATACGGAAAGTATCAAAGTCTTTGTACAGTGTCGGATTGTTGCTTATTGAGCCAGAAACCCCACCCACTGGTAGTAGAGTTGCTATGTCAAATTTTGTATTCAGATATTCAGCAGTCAAACGGATACGCTGATCTCCAGAAATATAATAGTTGACACCAACACCGTACTGCTTGATTTTCTGGTCATTATTGCCCAGAAGGTGGGCAAACTTCCAGTCTTCATACAGGGCGTAAGGCTGGATTTTGCCTTTGCTACCAAAATTGCCGAACCTGCCACTACCGCTTTGCAACTGTTAGAAAATACCGGTTTTTTCAGCATACTTGAGTTCTCCTTTTGTCGGGTCTTTATCCCGACTGAACAAGAGTAGTAATGAATCTGCTGTCATATGTACCGGTTTTCATGTAAAAGAAAATTGAATGTTTGTCATGAGTAAATAGCAGATGTAAATAGGAGGATACTGTTATATATGGAATCTCTATATCTAAGAACATTAGTGGAAGTTGTAAATACAGGAAGCATTTCGAAGGCCGCCGAAACGCTCTGCGTCACCCAGCCTGCCGTTTCACGCCGCATCAAGTTTATCGAAGAGCAATATGGCTATCCGCTTCTTGACCGCTCTGGACAGACGTTGCTCCCAACAAAACCGGGTAAGCTGGTATTTGAAAAAGCCGTAAAGCTTCTGGAGATCGAGCGAGAATTGCTCTCCGGCTTAAAGTCGATGCGGGAAAACAAAAGCATTTCGTTTATCTGCACACCCACCTTCGGAGTTGTCCACCTGCCAACAATCATGCGTGAATTCATGATGGAATATAATGACCTGGCAGATTTATCCTTCATGTTCGATGATCCAGTTAATATTGTCGAGGCGTTCCGGGATGGCATGTATGATCTGGCAGTAGTAGAACACTGTGAATGCTTTGATTTTTCTGATTTGTCGACTGTTGCCGTGTCAGGCGACGAGATGATCTTTGCCAGTTCACCAGCACTTGAAATACCTACCGGCAACATCAGCCCTGATGCTCTGTTTGCGCAAAACATTTTTGTCCGAAAAGAGAGTTGTTGTGCAAGAAAGCTTTTGGAAGACAATCTACGAGCGATCGGCAGAGAACTTTCAGATTTCAAAAGCTTCGTCGTTCTTGATGATCTTCACATGATTATTCAACTGACGCGTGAGGGTCGCGGGGTGTCCTTTCTATCTCGTGAACTGCTTCAGAACGAGGTTGATTCTGGCCTGATGCGCGAGCACCGTATTGATAACTTCAAACATTGCCGCAAAAGAACCATGATTATTCATAGTGATTGCCAACAACAACCGGACTCACCAATAAACTTTTTTATAGACATTCTCACCACTCGTTTCGGATTACCCGCAGTCTGACATCTGCTTGACCAACTAAATTTAAATTTACCAGCTTGACATTCCTAGTTTACCCACTATATGATTACATAATCATATAGTGAGGTGTATCCATGGACAAAAAACATTTCCAAGCAGAAATCCTGAAAACCCTTGGCCAACCAACCCGTCTCAAGATCATCGATTTTCTTCGTAACGGTGAACGCTGTGTCTGCGAGATATTCACCGCCATCTGCGAGGAGCAGTCCAACACTTCACGCCATCTGAATCTGATGGTTTCATCCGGTATACTTTTTCGTCGCAAAGTGGGGGTCAAGATTTTCTACGCTGTCAAACATTCCGAGATTTTTGAGATAGTCGATCTGACTGCCATGATTATGACCCAGGAAATTACCGATCGTCACAAGCTGCTCCTCGCAGCATAAATGTGTCTCAAAAAGATTAGTTGCTAATCAATTTATCATGGAACTGACATGCTAAAACAAACTGCCGATTATATTACTTTTGACCTTTTTGGCCTTAAGCCAGGAACCCATCTTGGTGAAGCTCTCAACTTCTTCCTTTATGACACGACCAAAATTTTCTTTCTGCTGACGACAATAATCTTCGTTGTGGCGGTCATCCGTGCATCTTTCCCGCCGGAAAAGACCAAACGATTACTTTCCCATAAGCGGGAATATGTAGGAAACATCCTGGCCGCACTGCTTGGCATCGTAACCCCTTTCTGCTCCTGCTCGGCGGTACCGCTCTTCATCGGTTTTGTCGAGTCCGGTGTACCGTTGGGCGTTACCTTTTCGTTTCTGATCTCATCTCCGATGGTTAACGAAGTCGCGCTGACCATGCTCTGGGGACTGTTCGGCTGGAAAATAGCCCTGATCTACATCGGCACCGGCCTGCTGGTGGCGATTATCTCCGGTATTATCATCGGCAAGCTGAAGATGGAGAAGTACGTTCAGGACTACGTTTGGGAAATGCAGGTCGGCAGCGCCAAAATAATAAAGCAAACCTTCCGGCAGAAGCTTGAATATGCTCGGAATTATACGTTCGAGCTACTGAAGAAGATCTTGCCTTATGTAGTGGTTGGGGTTGGCCTGGGAGCCTTTATCCACGGCTATGCACCACAGGATTTTCTGGTCCGCTATGCCGATAGAGACAACCTGTTAGCCGTGCCCCTGGCCGTATTGATTGGTGTGCCGCTCTATTCCAACGCCGCCGGGATCATCCCGATTGTCCAAGCCCTGATGGAGAAAGGGATGGCGATTGGCACTGTATTGGCGTTTATGATGGCGGTCACGGCACTGTCTCTCCCGGAGGCGATTATTTTGAAGAACGTGCTGAAAAACCGGCTTTTAGCGGTATTTTTTGGGGTAGTCGCTGTAGCGATAACACTAGTCGGCTATCTTTTTAACGCAATCCTCTGAAAGGGCATCTCCTAAAATGAAAGAGAAACTCTACATCCGCGCAAATTTTCTGGCTCTGTTCACAATATTCTACAATCTTGTTGAAGGTGGAGCCTCTGTCTGGCTGGGAGCCTCCGATGAAACCCTGGCTTTGTTCGGCTTCGGTGTGGATTCATTTATCGAAGTAATTTCGGCGATCGGCGTCTGGCATATGCTGCGCAGGATCAAAGCAAATGAGGGAGAAACACGGGACGAATTCGAGCAGCGTGCCCTCCGGATTACCGGTGTAGCGTTCTATGTCCTGTCCGCCGGCCTGGTGCTCACCGCCGGTATCAACCTTTACGGGCAACACAAACCGGAGACAACATTGTGGGGCATCGTCATCTCGCTGCTGTCAATGTCCTTCATGTGGTATTTGATCCGACAGAAAACCAAGGTCGGCACGGCACTCAATTCACCCGCCATTCTGGCGGATGCCGCATGTTCCAAGGCATGCCTTTACCTGTCACTGGTCCTCATGATCTCCAGTCTCGGCTATGAACTGACCGGCATCGCCAGCCTGGATGCCATTGGAGCGATCCTGATCTCCTGGCTGACACTCCGGGAAGGACAGGAAGCTTTCGGCAAAGCCAGGGGCATGAGCTGTTCATGCAGCTGCAACTGTAGCAACATCCGAGTAGACACACCATGACATCGATTGACGGGACCATATCCAGACGTCTGATTTTTGCCATCGTCCTGACCGCCATTACCCTGGTGGCCGAGATAGTTGGCGGTATCTGGTCCAATTCCCTGGCGCTTCTGTCGGACGCGGGGCATGTTTTTCTGGACCTTTTTGCTCTTGTGCTGTCACTGGCGGCAATCAAGCTGGCCGCCCAACCACCAAACGAGCTCCATTCTTATGGCTGGCACCGGGCCGAGGTTTTGGCATCGCTGATCAATGGCCTGACGGTTTTTCTGATGGCAATCGGCATTCTCTACGAGGGGAGCAAGCGGCTGATTTCACCGGAAGCGGTGCAGACAACGCCGATGTTGGTCATTGCCGTATTGGGATTGATTGCCAACCTGCTGGCGGCCAAGGGACTTCACGGCCATGTGCACGACGACCTTAACGTTCGCAGCGCTTTCCTGCATGTATTAGGAGATGCGGCGGCCTCGGTGGGAGTAATTGTCGGCGCAATCCTGATGCGCTACACCGGGTGGTATCAGGCTGATCCGATCATTTCCATCGCTATTGGCCTGCTGATACTGGCCGGCGCCGGGAGGGTGCTGCGGGAAGCGGTCCACATCCTGATGGAGGGTGTCCCGCGTGGCCTGTCGGTAGAACAGGTAGCGGCGCACATTCGTAGCATCGAAGGCGTGGCTGATGTCCACCACCTCAATATCTGGTCGGTCTGCTCGCACATCTTTGCCCTGTCTGCTCATGTGGAGATTCAACCTGAATATGACGGAGAACGTAGCCTACTACTGCACACTATTGAACATGAACTGGAGCATGTTTTTCATATTACCCATACTACTATCCAGCTTGACTGTTCCACCACCTGTAACGGCGGTCCGCTTATCAAGGAATTGAACCACGTTGAACGACAAGCGGCTTGCTGTGGACATGGGCACTCATAAAATTAATACATCAAAAAAAACTTGCGACAAAGGGGCGCCAGTGAAGAGTCATTATACCGAAAACATCCTTGAAGCACCTTTGGACGAGATCGTCTGCTGGTGCAGTGGCATCAGCAAACGGTCAATTTTAGACGCAATTCAAAGCGGCGCCAGAAGCATGGACGACATACGCCGGATAACAGGGGCCTGTACGCAGGGGCGCTGCAAAGAGCTTTCCCCGCAGAACAGATGCTGCTCGAAAGAAATAAAAACACTGCTTGATGCAGAAAACTCATAAAAACGGGGAGAAGTAATCATGAAAATCGAAGTATTGGGCACCGGCTGTGCAAAATGTAACACCCTTTACGAAAACGTAAAGAAAGCGGTGGAAGAAAGTGGCAAAACTGCCGAGATTATTAAGGTTGAAGAGATCCAGAAAATAATGACTTACGGTGTCATGAGTACGCCAGCCCTTGTGGTTGACGGTGTGGTTCAATTTTCCGGCAAAAGTGCTTCTGTAGCAGAAATCAAGGAGGTACTGTAATGCGTTTATTTGCCGCTCTTATTCTTTCCATGATTGCAGCTGTTGCCCATGCAGAACTCCCTTCCTCCAACGGGGTTGCCATCCGCGCTGCCCTTACATCCGGCAAACCCACGGTGGCCGACTTTGGCGCCCGCACCTGCATCCCCTGCAAAAAAATGGCTCCACTCCTCGAAGAGCTGAACCGTGAATTGAAAGGCAAGGCTAATGTCCTCTTTACCGATGTCTGGGCAGCAGAGGCCCTTGCGCAGGAGTATCGCATTCAGATGATTCCAACCCAGATATTTTTTGATGCCAAAGGCAAGGAAATAAAGCGCCACATGGGCTTCATGGAAAAGTCGGATATATTGAAAGAGCTGAAGGCGCTGGGCCTGAAATGACCTTTCTTGATAACATCGAACAGATAATCACCCTTTATCCATTAATTGCCTTCGGAGCAGTTTTCCTGGCCGGGGTACTCTCCTCAGCTTCTCCCTGCGTGCTGGCTACCATCCCTCTGGTGGTCGGCTTCGTGGGGGGCTACAGCGATGGTGATCGGGGAAAGGCCTTCCGTTACTCGCTGGTCTTTATCCTCGGGCTATCCCTGACCTTCACCGCCTTTGGCGCTGCGGCCGGATTACTCGGCACCATGTTCGGCACCCTTGGTGGGCCGTGGTATCTGATCGCCGGAGGCATTGCACTGGTCATGGGCGGTCAGTTGATGGGACTGTATGAAATCCGCCTGCCGATCAGGCGCGACTTCAAACCAAAGCGGGGCGGCCTTGTCGGAGCCTTCCTTCTTGGGCTTTTCTTCGGCGTAGTGTCATCTCCCTGTGCCACACCGGTTCTGGTTGTGCTGCTGACGCTGGTGGCAGGCAAGGGACAGGTGCTGTATGGCATCACACTCCTGTTCTGCTATGCAATTGGTCACTGCCTGCTGATGCTTTTTGCGGGTACTTTCACCGGATTTGTCGAGGGGTTTGTCAAAGCACGTGGGGTAGTCAATTTTTCCACCTGGGCTAAACGTATCAGCGGCTTGGTCGTAGCTCTGGCAGGTGGGTGGTTTATGTGGCAGGGATTTTAATAGATATTACGAGAATGGGAAAAAATATGAGAGTAACACTTGTCTTCTTGGTACTGTCTGTACTGATAGCCGCACACAGCTACGCTGCTGAATTGCTGACTCTTGATGAGGCGGTTGCCATAGCTTTAAAAAATCACCCTCAAATTGTGGAAGCTAAGGAAAACCTCCTCGGTGCAGAGGCTAGAACCGGCCAGGCCTTTGCTAACTACTATCCACAAATCAGCTTTGCTGCCGACTGGAGCAAGGGTCGGTCTTTCCTCACAGCTCAGGAGAGTATCAGGCAAATGGAAGTAAATACCGAAGCTCTTTATCTGAAACAGACCATCTACGATTTCGGTCGCACCTCTGCGGCTGGCGATACGGCCCGAGGCAATCGTGAAGCAGCCGACAAGGCCCTCACGGTGACTCGGCAGGATTTAACTTTGCGCGTCAGGAGTGCCTTCTATCTGCTTCTCGCAACTGAAAAACAAATCATTGCCGTTGGGGGAGCTCTCAAGGCACGAGAAGATATTTTTCGGCAGGCGCAGGAATTCTTCAATCAGGGGATAAAGGCTAAAGTCGATGTAGCAAGGGCTGAAGCTGCTTTTTATACTGCAAAGACAACTTTGATTCGGGCAGAAAATAACCGGGAGATTGCCCGGAGCGAACTTGCCAACTCCATGGGAATGACATCATTGGGGGAACGTACTCTTGTTGAACCACCAACCTTGCCACTCCCTTTACCGGAGCGAAGCACATCACAACTGGCTGCAGTGCGTAACCGCGCTGAATTGCATCAATTTGCAGCACTGAAGTCGGCTGCATCCGGCAACCTCAGATCAGCTAAAAGCAGCTATCTGCCGATTTTATCCGGCGTAGCAAGCGTAGGCTACGCCGACCGGGACTTTCCTCCAACCGGCAATGTATGGGGAGTTGGCGTAAATCTGACGGTACCACTCTTTTCCGGTTTTTCATCGATTGAGCAGGTGCGAGAAGCCACTGCAACAATCAACTCCATTGAAGCCAGACAAAATAACCTCAAACTACAAATCATCAAGGAAGTCGAATCTGCCTGGTTTGGCGGAAACGAGGCATTCGCCCGCATGGTCTCAACCGAAAAGGAAGTTGCGGCAGCCAATGAAAGCAAATCGCTGGCGGAGGGGCGCTACCAGGAAGGGGTTGGCAGTATTATCGAAGTCACTGATGCACAATCTCAGGCCCTTGATGCCCAAACATCCAACATTCAGGCGAGATACGATTATTATACAGCTCTGGCGCGACTGTACAGAGCTGTAGGCAAACAGTAAGAATCACCGTTAAGGAGTGATGCATGAATCTGTTGAAAAGTTTGGCAAAAAAGAAAAAATATCTGCTTTGGCTAGTTGTTCTTGTGTTCGGTGGGATAGCACTCAAAATGACACTCTTTGCACCGTTCAAGGTAAAGGTCGTGGGTATTAAAAAACGTGATCTCACCGCCCAGGTTTACGGCAATGGGACTGTTGAGGCAAAAGTAGTGGTTGGCGTTTCCAGCAAGATCACCGGCAGAATCGTTGAACTATTCGCCGATCAGGGTGATCTGGTGAAACGGGGGCAACTCCTCGCCAGGCTGGAAAATGATGACTTCCGCCATCAGGAACAACAGTCCGAGGCCGGCCTGAACAAGTCAGCGGCCAGTCTCATTATTGAACAGGCAAACCTCCAAAAGGCAAAGTCAAATCTGGCGTTAGCAGAGAAAAATGCCCAACGCTTCAAGACTCTGTCAGAAAAGAACATGGTCTCCAAATTGGAGGCAGAGCAATATGATACCACCTGCCAGGTTGCCAGAGAAGAAGTTGCCCGCAGCAAAGCAACTGTTGACGCGGTGCACATGGAGCAGCGTGCCAGCAGTGCCGCTCTCGGTTTTGCCAAGAGCAAGGTTGCAGATACGCTTATCTACGCACCCCAGGATGGGATCATTATCACCCGTGACCTGGAAAAGGGTGCCACCGTTTCACCTGGTATGTCGATCTTTACTCTGGCAGATCCCCGAACCGTTTGGGTCAAGGCTAATGTTGACGAATCGCAGTTACAGGGCGTATCTGTCGGCAAGAAAACGCTGATTACACTTCGTTCCTCACCCAACGAGCAACTCCCCGGTCAGGTTGCCCGTCTGGGGCATCAGAGTGACCGGGTAACAGAAGAGTTGGAAGTCGATATCGCATTTAATGAGCCGCTGAAAAATTTCCGTTTGGGTGAGCAGTCTGATGTCTATATTGTCACAGGAATCAAGAAAGATACCCCTTCACTTCCCTCTGCCTCTATTGTAGCAAAGGAGAAAAAGCGTGGCGTGTGGGTGGTGAAAAACGGGAAACTCACCTTCAAGGAAGTTACAGTCGGCATTATGGATCGGCGCAACTTTACCGAAATAGTTACTGGTCTCGATGGCAGCGAACGAGTAGCAATAGCACCACCACCTGAGATGGCAAAATTCCAGGAAGGCATGAAGGTACAGGTTACACCATGAATCTCGCCATCCGTGACATACGTTATCATCGGGGCAGATTCATCCTTACTTCCATCGGGTTGGGTCTCCTTCTTGGAGTAGTCATGAGTATGGGTGGCATCTACCGGGGGCTCTTTGCCGATGCTTTGGCCGTTCTCAATTTCACAAAAGCGGATATCTGGGTGGTGCAGCAGGATACCAACGGCCCCTTTGCCGAGAGTTCACGAATTCCGGAGGATATCAAGTATCGCATAAAAGCGGTGCCTGGTGTGGCGGAGGCATCACCGCTCTCCTTTCAAACTATCCAGATTGAGCGGATGGGCGCTCAATTCCGTTTTTTCCTCATCGGCTATGACCTGGACGGTTTCGGCGGCCCGCCGGAGATTCTTGCCGGCAGGAACATCCGCCAGAAGCATTACGAAATGGTGGTTGCCAAAGGAATGAAAATGGCGATTGGCGAAAAGATCCGCTTGGGGCTCCACGACTATACGGTGGTCGGCATCACCGGCAAAGTGGTCTCATCGGGTGGCGATCCTGCGGCGTTCGTGAGTCTTGCCGATGCCCAGGACATCCAGTTCAAAAAGGACAACGACGCCATCAGGAACGACCGGGAACGGATTGGTGCAAATCTGTCAGGCATCCAAACCCTATCCCCGGCTCAAGCCAAATTCCTGAAACAGAACATCGCAGGTATCACTGAAACGACCCATACGGTGAACACAATTGTGGCCCGCTTGGCACCAGGTGCGGACTTGAAAGAGGTGCAGGAACGGATCAGGCGCTGGAATCATTTCCGGCCGATCTCGGTCGAAGAGCAGACGAAGATTCTTACCAAAGGAATGATTGAAAAAGCGCGGATGCAGTTGGGATTGTTCAGGATCATCCTGCTGGTTATCTCGGCGGTCATTATCTCCCTGATTATCTACACTTCGACCCTCGATAAGATCAAGGTTATTGCGACACTGAAGTTGATCGGTTCACAGAACCGGGTGATTGTTGGCATGATCCTTCAGCAGTCGCTTCTGATGGGAGTGATTGCCTACGGCATTGGCTACGTATTGATCCTTTTAACCTATGATAAATTTCCCCGTCGTATTGTTCTGGAACCGTTTGACCTGCAGATGCTCTTTGTAATCGTTATAGCAATCTGCATGATTTCGAGTTTTGTTGGGATTAGAAAAGCGCTCAAGGTCGAGCCGGCGGAGGCGTTGGGTGGATAAATCCATGTATGCAATAGAAGTAGCACAACTAACTAAAATCTACGGTAAAGGCGATACGGCGGTAATAGCCATTGCCGATGCCACGTTTCAGGTCAAACCTGGGGAACTGGTTGCCATCCTCGGCCCTTCTGGGTCCGGAAAGACAACCCTGCTTACCTCCATCGGCCTGATTAACGAGCCGACTCATGGGAAGGTTGTTATTGATGGTGCTGTAGTCGCCGATGAAGGTTGGACACCAGGCCTTGACCTGAAACGGCTGAGACGTGAAAAACTCGGTTTTATCTTCCAAGCCCACAATCTGATTCCTTTCCTGAGCGCTATAGAGAACGTCATGGTGGCTCTGGAGATTAATAATATGTCAAGGTCTGAGGCCAAAAACCGGGCTACCGAACTCCTCACTTCACTTAATCTTGGACATCGCCTGAACAACTATCCCACAGCCCTTTCCGGCGGAGAGGCGCAGCGAGTTGCCATAGCGAGGGCTTTGGCAAACAAACCCAAAGTGATTCTCGCCGATGAACCGACTGCTGCTCTCGATACCGAAAATGGTAAAAACGTAATGGATCTATTAAAAAAATTAGCCGTTGAAAATCACTCGGCAATTCTGGTCGTTACCCACGATCACCGAATGGTAAAGGGGTTTGACAGAATTTTTCAGGTCAGCGACGGGCGGATCATAGACGAAGAGACAAATGGTAACTAACATTTTAGTTCTGGAACAGTAGCTTCTCTGCCACCACTCCATGAGAGAGCTGACACATCGATCAAAAGGAGAAACCGAATAATGCAGAAATATTGTTATTTCTGCGTGCGTACTTTCAGCCCTGCACTGTATTAGTTTTCCGGTCATGGCTCAGGAATCGGCTTTTGACACCTTCCTCACAAAATTCGACTACGATACCCGCGCTGATATGAAAATCGACAGCAAAAAATTGATTACTCTGCTGACAGAAAAAAAGGCGGTGCTGGTTGACATCCGTTTCCCGGAAGAAACCAGGGCATGGCGCATGGGGTTAGGCTTGTTCATTCCGCTGAATGAACTGCCCAAGCGCCTTGACGAGCTACCTAAAAACAAGATCATCGTCACCGCCTGCCCCCACAAGGACCGCTCGTCCATCGCCATGGCGTATCCACGTACGAAAGGATATAACGCCAGATATCTGACCGACGGCTTGATTGGACTGGCGGAAAATCTGCGGGGAGACAACGCCAAGGATTTTCTGGAGGACGTCGGCTTGACAAAGCCCTAACGACACTGAATATTGTTGTATATGCTGTCAGAAACAGCTTTCACGGTTGACATCACCGCCTGGTTTTGTTATCTAATCCATCCTACAAAAGCGCGCTTAGCTCAGCGGGAGAGCACTGCCTTCACACGGCAGTTCGAACCCAGCAGTGCGCACCAATAAAACAGCAGGGCCGGATCATTTGTCCGGCCCTTTGTTTACCCAACGATATATCCTTTCCTATTAAGGATGTTTCGTGATTATCACCCTTCTTCCGCTTGAGCCATATCCTTCACCACGAACCTGCCGCAGACAAAGCAGAGCAGACCGGCCAAAACCATGGCAAAAGGGGTTATCAGCAAGGCGCTGCGCAGATCCCACCGATCTGAAAACCAGCCGATAATGGAGGGGGAAACGGCATCCCCCAGGGCGTGAATAAAGAAAATGTTGATCGCAAAAGCCATGGCACGGACAGCCGGTTTGGTTACGTTTATTATGACGGTGTTAAGCGGACCGGTATTGAAAAAGAGAAAAAACTCGGCGATAAAAATTGCGCTCATACAAGAGGTCAAGCTGGTGGCAAGGATGGCCCAGACAGCAAACGGTGTGCCGACCAGAAACCCCCAGCCGGAGACCAACAGATATCCTTTGCCGCTTCTTTTTTGCCAGTAGTCTCCAAGCCAGCCGCCAGCCATAGTGCCAAGTATCCCAGCAATTACTGTGGTCGCACCAAAAAGCGTATTCCCCTTTGCCACATCAAGTGAATGGACGCGGTGCAGAAAAGACGGAAGCCATTGGGCTAGCCCTCCGATGGCAAAGGTCATCGCCGCCATTGCGAGCGTATTGCAAACAAACGCGCGATTTCTGAACAGCGCTGAGTAGTCTTTCCCCTCTCCTTCCGGGAGAGGGTGGTTAAAGTCCGGGTGAGGGGCATCATCGCCGCCACGAGGAGGAGTGCGCAGCAGTGCAAGTGGAATTGCCAACAACAGACCCGGCACACCTACCAGCAAAAAAGCGGCATGCCAGCCATAACGCTGCCCCAGCACACCGCCGAGAAGATAGCCCAGTGCACTGCCCACCGGAATAGCAACATAGAACCAGGAAAGAATCTGACCACGGCGCTCCTTCGGAAAAAAATCTGAGATTAACCCTGGTGACACCGTACCAAAACTCGCCTCACCGACCCCGACTGTAGCACGGGCAGCCAACAGGGTCCTGTAACCGGGGACAAAACCGGCCAGTGCCGTAGCCATGCTCCAGACTACGAGGCCTCCGGCAGCAAGTCTGGTCCGGCTCCAGTGGTCACCCAGCCAACCGAAGAGCGGCGCAAAGAGCAGGTAGCTGAACATGAAAGCACTACCTAGAAACCCCAGCGCCGTGTCGGAGAGATGTAGATCTATCTTGATCAGCGGGAACACAGCGAATAGCACCTGCCGATCAATGTAGTTAAGCAGGTTCACCGCCAAGAGAAGACCCAAGGCGTAGCGGCGGTAAGGTAGCGAGATCGATCCCAAGTTCATACTTGCTTTTCTCCATACAACAAAAAATAGCAACATCGGAAATACAATAGAACATGGAAGAGACGGATCGGATGGATAAAGTCTGATTTACAAACATAATTAATAATCTTAATTCTTTTTATAAGTTTTGTATGAGTCACATTAAGAATTGCGCGTTTTGAGAATATCCATAAATTTATTTAACAATGCCCGATTAGGGTCTAATGAAGAAGTGGAACTTTGTAAATCATTAAAGTTATTATAAAATGTTTGATCCTTCGTTTTAGTGCTCTCGTTGCTGTCTTTTCCAAAAAGGTTGGAACCTGGACCATCCACGGCTTCACCGGTGCCGTTGCAGTATTGACAAGCCTTCTTTACGTTAAAGTAACCTTGCTGCAAGTTCACTTGACCAGAGCCGTTGCAATTTTCACAAATTTTGGTAATTGGCTTTTTCTCGTGAATTTCTTTAACTATTTCTTCAGGCGCACTGAAACAGTGTTTACATTTCTTTGCATCTGAGAGGATTTCTTCTCCACATAACTGACAATGTTCTGTGTCTATTTGAGTAGGGGATGGTGGAATAGATGTATCTAAAACAGAATTCGGCGCAACTTCTCTTTTCACTTTAAATTTGGCCTGACACTTTGGACAAGTTCCTTTTCCCCCATCAGCAGGAACCTTTTTATAAGGCACATCAGCGGACCATTTACAGCTAGGACATATTATCTTCATTTATTCTACTCCGACGCTATTTTTCTGTAACATTGTAATATATACAATGCTCGAGTATGAACAACATAATCTGACAGTTCTTGAATATCAATAAGTTATTCATGAAAGTGCAAGAAATGGCGTTGCGACGGTTTTTTAGAGCCTTCACACGGCATGCAGTGCGCACAAATAAATAGTAAAACCGGCATTTATCCGAAAACCTTGGGCTTTGAATTTCAGGACCATATGGGCCCCTTTTGGCAGCAAACAGGCCATCTCTTGGCTTTGAGTATATGTTCTGCATGGTTCGTCAGGTACAGCTAAATAAACGCCGAGTCCCTTCTTTAATTAAGATGTTTTCCAATTGCATTAAACGACAGGTCATGATAGTTATTTTTTAAAGGTTTCCAAGAAATAGTTTATTTGTGGGCATGACTAACAAACTATCGACTCTGTGAGGAATAGACCATGTCACTAAACAATCGTTGGTCACACTTCCGTACCAGCTTTCAATTCAAGCTTTTCCTTATATTTACCATACTGACATTCCTGATATCCTGTCTGCTGAGCACTCTGTACATTTTCACTGAAATCCATAAAACGCGCCGCCAAGCAACCGAGCAACTTCAGCTGCGAGTTAAGCAGCTAGCCGACTCTGTCCGACTCCCTCTTTATGCCGAAAACCTTGAGATGCTGCGATATTTAGCTAAGCAGGCTGCACAGGCTCCGGAAATACATGCGGTTACAATTATCGCACCAGACGGCAGAGTGATGGCTGATGTCCATCCATCTAACCCATCCAACCCAACAGAGGTGATCAGTCAATCAATAAAAGTGATATCAAACCCCACGCTTAACTCTGTTGAATCTTCAATTTCCAGTGGCCTGGACGCCTCCGCACCGGCACTCGGCACAGTGCGCATAGAGCGCGGAACAGCAGACCTGTCAAAGACTATTCTGCGTGTTATAATGATCTCCACCAGCGTGGCTGTCGCCTTTTGGCTGTCAGTTTCCATGCTCTGTTTTATGGTTCTGCGTCAGGTAACACGTTCTTTCAACACACTCCTGCATGGGATAAATGCGATGCAGGAAGGTGATTTCACATCACGGATTGAGGTAATATGCGATGATGAAGCCGGCAGGGCAACACGTGCGGTCAATAATCTGGCTAATGCGTTACAGCAACGGAGTGAGGAAATCAAATGCCTTCATGAAGAGCGCTTGGCTCTTGAACGTCAGATGTTCCAAACCCAAAAGTTTGAGAGTCTGGGGGTTATGGCAGGCGGTATTGCCCACGACTTTAATAACCTGTTGCAGTCCATTATAGGTAATATTGAACTTGCCTCAATGAAACTAAACCCAGATTCAGATCCGCAAAAATATATAGCCAACGCTCTGATCTCAGGCAAGCATGCGGCTCAACTTACAAACTTAATGCTGACTTATCTAGGCAAGGGATTGTTAACCAAAAAGGAATTGAACCTTAACAAACTTGTTATAGAAAATGTTGACATGTTGAGAACGGCAGCAACAACAGCCGTTTCAATGAAACTGGACCTCTACCCGGAACTTCCAAACGTAATAGCCGATGAAGCGCATATTCAGCAAATTGTCATGAATCTGATTACCAATGCAGCCGAGTCCATTGAACAGCAACCAGGCGTTATTAAAATTACTACAGGCGTTCAGGACTGCGACACAAACTGTCTGCACGACAGTCTGTTGGACAAAAAACCGGAACCAGGGCTCTTTGTTTTTTTGGAAGTTAGCGACAACGGCTGCGGTATGAATGAAGAAGTACTCCAACGTCTCTTTGAGCCATTCTATACGACAAAATTTACCGGGCGTGGGTTGGGAATGTCAGCGGTAATGGGGATAATAGGAACACACTGCGGGGCACTTTTTGTGCAGAGTACACCGGGCAAAGGATCAACTTTCAGAGTATTGTTACCGATCACAGTATCAGTACTACCTGTTATGCTTCCAGAACCGGCTGCTTCCCCACCAGAAAAAAGTACAAATCAGGAGAAGTCGCTTTCTGGCGTAGCACTTGTGGTAGATGACGAAAAATCGGTCCTGAAAATCTGTACTAAGATGGTCCAACTCTGTGGCTTAACGGTAATTTCCGCGTGTGACGGCATTGATGCCGTAGCTAAATTTCGTAAACAAGCTGATGAGATTGATATCGTTCTTATGGATCTGACTATGCCGAACATGGATGGAATAACTGCCATGAAAGAAATTTACCTTATAAGGCCTGACATCAAGATAATCCTTTCAAGTGGCTTCAATAATAGAGAACTGAATGAACGTCTCACTGGGCAAAATCCTTCTGGTTTCATCCGTAAGCCTTATCGCATGAAAGTGCTTGAAACAGAACTTCGGCGGGTTATGCTAGCAGATTATTGATCAGCTCAGGGGGAGTAAAAACACTCCAGAAATGTATAGAATTGTCTGGAATAATGGCAGTAAAAAGGGTTCACAGAAAGTCTGTGAACCCGCTATATTTGGTCGGTGCGACAAGATTTGAACTTGCGACCACTAGACCCCCA
This sequence comes from Geobacteraceae bacterium, assembly GCA_025355965.1. Taxonomy (GTDB): domain Bacteria; phylum Desulfobacterota; class Desulfuromonadia; order Geobacterales; family Pseudopelobacteraceae; genus JACRCG01. Next base: position 7,711 of record JANXYR010000019.1, on the reverse strand, counting down.
GTCTAGTGCGCTACCAGGCTGCGCTACGCACCGATAATACATTTTTACATTAAATCTCGTAACACTCTAAGTTCATTACGAACTATCTTTAAGACTACACTGTAGTCTGAAGCGCCCACAGTATCTAAAAGATCTTCTGTTTTAATCAGCTTCCCTTTAGATGTTATACGTTTTTTTACACCCTCAATTGTAAATTTCTCGTTATATAATAAACTTTTAACCTGCAAAATAAGGTCAACTTCATCTTTTGAATACAATCGCTGCCCAGAACTGCTTTTTACCGGTTTGAGAAATGAGAATTCAGACTCCCAAAAGCGTAATACAGAAGTTTTGACGCCGGCAACTTCTGCTACTTCACCTATTTTATAAAATAATTTTTCGCTTAATATAGAAGCCATAACAGATTTAGGCTGACTACAACTTATTTAACTTCGGCATTAATTGCATTTTTAAGAACCTGGCTTGGCTTAAATGTCAGGATTCTCCGAGCATTTATTGTAATAGTTTCGCCGGTTTGAGGATTACGTCCGCGACGGTCTGCCTTCTGCTTCACTACAAAATTACCAAAACCTGCAATTTTGATCTTTTCGCCGGCTTCTAATGTTAACTTTAAAAGCCCAAAAACTGTTTCAACCATTTCGGCTGATTCTTTTTTCGAGAAACCAACACGCTGATGAATACGTTCAACTATGTCTGCTTTTGTCATATTTACCTCAATCTTTACCGGTTAATGCACTGATTCAAAAGGAAAAATTTTATAACACAGGGACATCTATTACGCAATAAATTTTATCGTACTGTTACCTTTAATTTATCTGTCAGGTTGGCAATAATTTTATTATGTAGCGTGGCAATCTCTTCTTCAGCAAGTGTACGCTCAATGGATCTGTATCTTATACGCACTGCAATGCTTTTATATCCCTCCGGGACACCTTTTCCGCGGTATACATCGAAAATTTGGACGTGCTCAATTTCATTTGATTTTTCTGTCCTGATACAATCAATTATCTTGGAAGCAGCAAGTTCTTCCGGAATCAGCATGGCAACATCACGGGTGCTGTCGGGGAAACGGGAAGGAGCCGTTATCGTTTTTTTGGTTCGTGATAGTTTCACAAGTTTTTCAAAATCGAGTTCGAAGCAGAAAACAGGTTTTTCAATTTCAAAGTTTTTCTGGACTAATGGGTGTAACTCTCCAACAGACCCTATGCATTCGCGACCAGAAAAAATTCTGCACGATTTGCCAGGGTGATAGTAAGATTCCTGATTTTCAGTTACCCAAGAGACGCCTCCAACATCAAGAAAATCCAGTACTGTCTCAACAATCCCCTTTGCATCAAAAAAATCAACCAGTTCGTTTGGACGACTCCATCCATCGCCATCACGGGTTCCAGTTATGGCACCAACAATACATAGCGGTTCGCGAGGCATATCCTCCCCCTCACATGGAAGGTAAACACGCCTGATTTCAAAAAGTTTAAGATCAAGTGAGCGGAAGTTCATATTTCTGGCAGTCGTCTCCAGAAGACCGGGCAACAAGGTGGTACGCATCACTGACTGCTCATCAACTAGTGGGTTAGCCAATTTAATAGCGGCGTGTCTCGGGTCATCATCGCCCAGCAGCAACTTGCGAGCAGAGTCAGGAGCAGTAAAGCTAAAGTTAATAATTTCGGTCATGCCATTATTAACAAGTAGATCCCTTACCCTCTTTTCAATTTCCTGATGACGTGTTGGCCTGTCTGAAACTACTCTTGCGATAGGCATGGTAGCAGGAATTTTATCATAACCGTTCAAACGGGCAATCTCTTCAATCAAGTCAATTTCACGTTCAATGTCAAGCCGGTAATAAGGCGGTACAACAGACACAGACCCATCAGCACAACCTGAAATCTGGCACTCTAGACGGGTAAGAATGTCGATAATCGCATCCCGCTCCAAATCGATGCCGATCAGTTCATTTGCTTTTTCGGGGCGAAACGTAATTGCTGCCCGATCGCTTTTACCCGGATATATATCAATACATCCTTTAGCTTGCACGCCACCAGCCAGTTCCACTATCAGGCAAGCTGCTCTGTCAAGAGCACGGGTTACGCCATCAATGTCTATGCCTCGCTCAAAGCGATGTGATGACTCGGTATGAAGTCCGAGACGTTTCGCTGTTTTGCGAATAGCGGCCGGTTTAAAGAAAGCACTCTCAAGGAGAATTGTGGTCGTTGTACTCTCAATCTCGGAATTTAATCCCCCCATAATGCCAGCCAGGGCAACGGGGCGCTCAGCATCACAAATAACGAGATCAGACGAGGTCAGTACGCGCAGTTGATTGTCGAGTGTAGCAAACCGTTCCCCCTCTTCAGCGGTGCGTACAACAATCCGTTTACCAGAAAGTCTCAGACAATCAAATGCATGCAGAGGTTGCCCTAACTCCATCATGATCAGATTAGTGACGTCAACTATATTGTTGATTGAGCGTATGCCGACTGCATTGAGACGTTTGACCAGCCATTCCGGCGAAGGAGCAACCGTGCAGCCAGAGATATAGCGAGCGGCGTAGCGTGGACATAGTTCAGGGTTTTTTATTGTCACTCCAATAACGGAATCGGCCTTTTCGGAGCTTTCTACAAGAGTTGAATGAGGAAGCTTCACCTTCAAGCCCAGCTTAGCGGCTATATCCCGAGCAATGCCTATTACACTCAGACAATCTGAACGGTTGGGAGTCAGGCCGATCTCAAAGAGGGTATCTTTGAGGCCAAGTGCTTTAAAAACAGGCGTACCAAGTGTTGCGATGCCTGGAGGCAGCACAATAATTCCGGCGCTCTCTTCTGCCAAACCAAGCTCTTTGTCAGAGCAAAGCATCCCACACGACTCTTCACCGCGAATTTTTGATCTTTTGATTTTAAAATCACCGGGAAGTACGGCTCCAATCTGAGCTAAGACAACAGTGTCGCCCTGACTGAAGTTCTGAGCACCGCAGACGACATCCAGAAGCTCTTTACCGTTATTCACCCGGCATAATGAGAGTTTATCTGCATTGGGATGCTGACGTTTTTCCTCAACCAGCGCGACCACAACATCATCCAAACCGTCACCAAGCTTCACCATGGACTCCACTTCAAGTCCAAGCATAGTCAGCAGCGCCGCAAGCTCGTCAGGTGTCGCATCAAAATCTACAAATTCTTTTAGCCAATTGTACGTAACGTTCATATCATTGCACCATGAAAAGTATTTTATTTAGAACTGCCGAAGAAAACGTACGTCATTTTCAAATAGGAGGCGCATGTCGGAAATACCGTACTTTAACATTGCAATGCGCTCAATCCCCATTCCAAAGGCGAAACCTGAGATATTTTCTGCATCATACTGAACGTGGCGATAAACTTCCGGATCAACCATACCGGCACCAAGGATTTCAAGCCAACCACTGTTTTTACAAACACGACACCCCTTACCGCCACAGATGACACAGGCAATATCAACCTCTGCCGATGGCTCCGTAAAAGGAAAATAACTGGGGCGCAAGCGCACACCGGTTTTTTGTCCGAAAAGTTGGTTTGTAAAGACCGTGAGGATACCTTTAAGGTCGCCAAAAGTCACTTTGGTGTCAACCATTAACCCTTCAATCTGATGGAACATCGGGGAGTGTGTGGCATCAGAATCGCATCGATATACGGTTCCCGGAGCTATTATGCGAACCGGAGGCTTCTGTTTGAGCATGGTGCGAATCTGTACCGGTGAGGTATGAGTCCGCAACAGCATGTCGTTTTCAACAAAGAAGGTATCCTGCATATCTCGAGCAGGATGTTCGGGGGGAAAGTTGAGCGCCTCGAAATTGTACCAGTCATGCTCAATTTCTGGCCCCTCAGCTACCGCAAATCCAAGTCCTGCGAAAATAGAACAGATCTCTTCAATAACAAGTGAGACCGGATGCTTGGTACCTTTCAGCGGGCGACGTCCGGGAAGAGAGATGTCAATCCGCTCCGACTGAATACGAGTAGCAATAATCTTTTCATTTGCTGACTCGATTGCTACGCCAAGTGCCGATTCAATTTCATCACGAACCGTGTTAACTAACTGTCCGACCATTGGCCGCTCCGCTGCAGACAGTGAACCAAGCCCCTTCATCAGAGCCGTTAATTCACCCTTGCGACCAAGCAGGCTAATACGTATATCCTGAAGTTGCTCTACTGAGGACGCTGTGGCAATTGCCTGCAGGGCGCCATTCCTCAATTGCTCAAGTTGTTCCCGCATATTTGATTACCTTCGAAACATATTTTTATGTCAGCTCGTGCAATGTACAAAAAAGGGAATGGGAACCAGTCCCATTCCCTTTTCCAAAATAGACTTACAAAAGGCCTAAATACCGGCCATTGCAAGCACTGCAATCTGTGCAAAACCATTTGGATCAGTCACAGCAATGTCAGCCAGAACTTTTCTATCAATCTGGACATTGGCCTTTTTAAGGCCAAAAATGAACTTACTGTAGGACAAACCGTTGATACGTGAAGCCGCATTGATACGGACAATCCATAGGCTGCGGAAATCACGTTTTTTGACGCGTCGATCGCGGAAGGCATAATTTAAAGCACGGTCTACCGCTTCTGTCGCACTACGAAACAACTTGCTGCGTGCGCCACGATAACCTTTAGCCAGTTTCAATACCTTGTTACGTCTGCGTCTCGCTTTAAATCCTCTTTTTACACGTGCCATACGTCACTACTCCTTCGTTGCTGAATTGGCCAGATCCACAAGGGGAGACAATTTCCTCATGGTTCTTGGCATTATGCATCCCCCTATACTAAATAAGGGACATTATTTACTTGTAAGGAATTAAACGAGCAATATTCTTCTGGTCAACAGCTGCAACCATGGAACCACCACGTAAATTACGCTTACGCTTACGGGACATAGGGGTCAGAATATGACTGGTGAAAGCACATCCACACTTGATTCGTCCGGATGCTGTTTTTTTGAAACGCTTGGCAGCGCCACGATTGGTTTTAATTTTTGGCATGAGAAACTCCTTCTTAGTTATAAAAGCTTACCTCTGCAGGCAATAATAAATATGCTCTATTTCTTTGGTTTTGGTGCAACAATCATGTACATGTTTCGCCCCTCAACACGAGGCTGATTCTCTATTACGCAAACATCCTGTAACTCTTTAGCAACTCTTTCAATCACTGCCCGGCCAACATCCATATGGGTGATCTCACGACCACGAAATACAAGCGTAATTTTGGCTTTATTGCCCTCTTCAAGAAAACGCTTAACGTTATTTATTTTAAATTCAAGGTCATGGCTATCCGTCTTGGGCCGTAGTTTAATTTCCTTCAAAAGTACGTGAACCTGTTTCTTTTTTGCTTCCTGCAGCTTCTTGCTCTGCTGATATTTGAACTTACCATAGTCCATAATTCTACAGACAGGCGGAACAGCTGTTGGCGAAACCTCAACAAGATCCAGCTGCTGCTGTTCGGCCATGGCAAGTGCTTCTGAAAGCGAAAGCACACCAAGCGCCTCTCCTAATGCACCAATTACGCGAACTTCTGAAACCCTGATGGCCTGATTAATATTGACGGTCGGTTTTGCTATGGCGACACCTCCTGACAGCAGTTTATTCTTCGCTACTATCTCATTTACAGCTATTTATAGTCTTTACATTCCTTGGTCACAAAATCTACAAACTCTTCAGGTTTCATGGCAGGCAGGTTCTTCCCATCCCTATAGCGTGGTGTAACCGTGCCCTGTTCAACCTCTTTATCCCCGATAACAAGCATATAGGGGATCTTCTGAAGCTGGGCCTCGCGAATCTTGAAGCTCAATTTTTCATTGCGGACATCACGTTCAACACGTATGCCGGCATTGCGCAACTGACGGTAAACATCCTGAGCGTACGGGATCTGGCTATCAGTCACCGTGACGACAACCGCTTGAACAGGAGAAATCCAGAGCGGGAAACTACCGGCAAAATGTTCAATAAGAACACCGATGAAACGCTCAATCGAACCGAGGATGACACGATGCACCATGATGGGGCGTTTGCGTTCACCATCAGGTGCCACATAAGTCAGATCAAAACGCTCTGGCAGGGTAAAATCGCACTGGATAGTAGCACATTGCCATCTCCTGTCAAGACAATCGCGCAGTTTTATATCTATTTTAGGCCCGTAAAACGCGCCATCACCCTCATTTATCTCGTATGGGCGGCCGGAGTCCTTGAGGGCAGACAATAACGCCCCCGTTGCCTGTTCCCAATCGGAATCGGATCCTATTGATTTTTCCGGACGGGTCGAAAGTTCCATCTCATACTCAAAACCGAAAATGGCCATCACATCGTTGACAAAGGAGATAACTCCTTTAATTTCGGCATCAAGCTGTTCAGGAGTGCAAAGAATGTGGGCATCATCCTGTGTAAAGCAACGTACTCGCATAAGACCGTGAAGTACTCCAGCACGTTCGTGACGATGCACCGTTCCGAGTTCAAAAAAACGGAGCGGCAGATCACGATAGCTTCGGAGCTGGGACTTGTAGATCATCATGTGAGAGAGACAGTTCATCGGTTTTATACCGTAACTCTGTTCATCCACTTCGGTGAAATACATGTTTTCACGGTAATTTTCGTAATGCCCGGAACGTTGCCAAAGCTCGCTCTTAAGAATCTGCGGACCGACAACGATATCGTAATCCCGCTTTAAATGCTCTTTGCGCTCAAAATCTTCCAGAACAGTGCGCAACATGGCACCTTTGGGATGCCAGATCGGGAATCCGGCGCCGACTTCGTCCGAAAACGAAAACAAGTCCAACTCCCTGCCTATTTTACGATGGTCACGTCGTTTTGCCTCTTCCAGACGGTTCAGATACGCTTCCAGCTCTTTTTTATCAACAAAGGCTGTCCCGTAAATGCGCTGAAGCATGCGGTTTTTTTCGTTACCACGCCAGTAAGCACCTGCAATTGAGAGAAGCTTAAAAGCTTTAATCCGAGCTGTGGATGGAAGATGCGGGCCGCGACAAAGATCAGCAAATGTACCTTGGCTATATACAGAAACGCGCTCGACACCAAGATCAGTAATCAATTCAGTTTTATACGGCTCCCCCATGGCTTCAAACATACTGATCGCATCGACGCTTGAATATTCGTGGCGCTCAATTTTTTGATCGGCAGAAGCCAGCAGCAGCATCTTTGCTTCAATACGCTCCAGATCGTCAGGCGTAAACGGCTTATCCACATCAAAATCATAATAGAAGCCGGTTTCTATGGCAGGACCGATCGTAACCTTGGCCTGAGGAAAAAGTTCTTTAACGGCCTGAGCCATCAGATGTGAAGCTGAATGACGGATAATTTCAAGTGCTTCCGGACTTTTCTCGGTAACAATTTCAACACGGTCAGCATCAGTCAACCGGGATGAAAGGTCAACCAGCTGGCCGTTGATCTTTCCGGCAATTGCCGCTTTTGCAAGACCAGCACCAATAGAGGCGGCCAGATCATAGACAGAGGCGCCCTCGTTCAGTTCTCGAGAAGAATTATCCGGAAGTGTAATAGATATGGTTGCCATAAAATTTCCTTTAGAAGTCAAACAGAAAAGGCATCGATACATCGATGCCTGCATCCTGCTCGCTTCAGCTCTGCTTTATTAATGGTAGGCGCGGGCGGTGTCGAACCGCCGACCTCTACCGTGTCAGGGTAGCGCTCTCCCGCTGAGCTACGCGCCTACATCAAAAAGCT